>NZ_JBEYZJ010000002.1:0-990356 GCF_040645995.1 Nocardia sp. NPDC046473 | reverse complement strand
CCCTCAACTGGGCCAACCCCGCCGAAGCACTCGACCAACTACTCTCGAACCCGACCAATCCACCCGGTGTTGCAATAACCGCCTGAATCCGCCTCAGTGCAGGTCCCTAGTGAGAGTGCGGATTCTGTTGCCTGCGTGGGGAGTTGGAAGCTGCGCACCGTTTACGTGAGTCGCACACGCGATATATGCGGGGTGTACGGGTTAGGCAATGGGTGGGGGTCGGGGTGGGTGCTGGTTGGGCTGTGACGCGGGGGGTGAGAGCGCGGGAGGGGGATGGTTGCTGGCCGGGATCGATTGGTGGCCAGATGGGGTGTCTCGACTGATTGTTGGGTTAGTGCGGGGGTAGTAGGACGTCGTTGAGGGTGACCATTGAGAGGTTGCGCTCCTTGATGATGTCCACCAGTTGGCCGTAGCAGTGGGTGACGGCGGGGGCGTTGGCGTGGCCGATGATGATGGTTTGCGGGTGGAAGTACTTGCGGGCGCACTCGATCAGGTAGTCCTCGGTGATTACGCCGGAGTCCGATAGCGAGCCGTACCACATGGTCGGCACGGTGTAGCCGAGGTCGGCGGCGACCTTGTCGACGGTGGCGTTGTGCCTGCCGAACGGCGGGCGGTAGTACGGGGTGCCGTCTACGCCGAAGTTGTTCTGCAAGTAGGTCTTCGCTCGTTGCAGCTGATCGGCGACCGCGCCGGCGGACAGCTTGGTCAGGTCGGGGTGGTCCCAGGTGTGGTTGCCGAGCTGGATCTGGCCGGAATCGACCAAGGGACGCAACGCGTCTCGGTGAATCGCCCACGAGTCGTAGTAGGCGGTCACGAAGAAGGTGAACCGGGCGCCGGTGTCCTTGGCGAACTTGATGTACGCGCCGACCACCTCGGCGCTGGCCCCGTCGTCGACGGTCAGCGCCATGCTGGTGCCTGGCCCGGGCAACGCGGTGATGGTGCTGGCGGGAATCGGTGTCTTCGGTCCGCCGGGCGGCGGCGGTAGCAGCGGCGGTTTCGGCGGCGCGAAGGGTCCGTCGCCGGCCGACCCGCTGTTGATCGGATCACCCTCCGCGACCGCGCACCCGGCCACGATGGCGGCAGTACCTGCGGCAAGCATCAACATCCGACGTCTATCCACTGCTTTGAACCCTTGCTCTGGTCGAACGAGTCGTCACCCACACCCGGCGCGACGACGCACAAACAGCCACAGGCTACCGATCGAATCTGTCCACAGCCTGAACCGTTGATCACGCCGGAACGACGCGTCGGCTAGCTCGACGCTGGTCGCAGCACGATCTCGGTCGGATGCCCGTCCCGCGGCGTCTCAATGGCGTTGCGCACCACACCCGCGACTGTCTCCGCGCGCAGGAACTGCTCGGGCCGGTACTCGCGGCCCTCCATCGCGATGATCTCGCGCTGCATGTCGGTGTCGATGCGGCCGGGATGAATCGAGGTCACCCGCAGCGTCGGCTCCTCGAGCCGGAGCGCGTCGGCGAAGGCGCGCAGCCCGAACTTGCTCGCGGCGTAGGAGGCCCAGCCCGCGTTCGCGCGCAGCCCGGCCCCCGAATTGATCAGCAGCACATGCCCGTCCGCCGCGCGCAGCGCGGGCAGCAGCAGCCTGGTCAGCTCGACGACCGCGATCAGGTTGGCCTCCAACGTGTTTCGCCACTGCTCGACCGTCGATTCGGCGATCGAGGCCAGGTCCTGGATACCCGCGTTGTGCACCAGCACGTCCAGCCGCCGGATCGGCTCGGCCGCCGCGGCCACCGCCGGATAGTCGGTCAGCTCGACCGGCCACCCGGTCGCCGCGGGCAGCTCGTTGCGGATGTCGCGCAGCGCGTCGGCGGATCGGGCGCCGAGCAGCAGGTCGTGCGTCGGCGCGAGCTCACGGGCGATGGCGGCGCCGAGGCCACGGCTCGCGCCGGTGATCAGCGCGGTCGGCTTCGGGGAGCTGGTCACGGCAGTGGTCATGCGCCCCACCGTAATAGCCCGCGAAAGCAGAGCGATGCACGCATACATCTATGCGAAAATCTCGAGCAGCGAATTACGGACGGGGCATTCGAGAGTGAACAGCGCCGAGCACGAGCCACCCACCGGCAGGTGGGACGCGGCCGAGTCGGACACCGCCGAGCGGGCGTACTTGCCGGTGGCATCGCAGAATAGGGGGATGGCACACCCGGGTTTCACTCCGACACAGCTCGCGGCCCGCGCCGCCTACCTGCTGCGTGGCAACGACCTGGGCACGATGACCAGCGCCGCGCCCCGGCTGTATCCGCACATGTGGAGCTGGGACGCCGCGTTCGTCGCGGTCGGGCTCGCCCCGCTGAGCGTGGAACGCGCGGTGATCGAGCTGGACACACTGCTGTCCGCGCAGTGGAAGAACGGCATGATCCCGCACATCGTCTTCGCCAACGGCGTCGACGGCTACTTTCCCGGCCCGGCCCGCTGGGAGTGCCGCAAGCTGGCCGCCAACGCGCCGGACGGCCCGGACACCTCGGGGATCACCCAGCCGCCGGTGCACGCCATCGCGGTGCAGCGCATTCTCGATCACTCCCGGCGGCACGGCCGCAGCACCCGCGCGGTCGCCGAGGAATTCCTGAACCGCCGCTGGCCGGACCTGGTGCGCTGGCACCGCTGGCTGGCGCACGCGCGCGATCCCAAGGAGACCGGGCGGATCACGCTGTATCACGGCTGGGAATCCGGCATGGACAACTCGCCGCGCTGGGACCGCGCCTACGAGAACGTGATCCCGGGCGACCTGCCGCCGTATCACCGCGAGGACGTGCGGGTGGTCGCCGATCCGACGCAGCGGCCGAGCGACCGCGAGTACGACCGCTACCTGTGGCTGGTCGAGCAGATGCGCCGGGCGGGCTACGACGACTATCAGCTGTCCTCGACGATGAGTTTCGCCGTCGAGGACGTGTTCGTCACCGGGATCTTCGCACTGGCCTGTGAGGTGCTGGCGAATATCGGTG
The DNA here is from genome assembly GCF_040645995.1 of Nocardia sp. NPDC046473. NCBI lineage: Bacteria > Bacillati > Actinomycetota > Actinomycetes > Mycobacteriales > Nocardiaceae > Nocardia > Nocardia sp. NPDC046473. The sequence continues at coordinate 987,399 of NZ_JBEYZJ010000002.1, read as the reverse complement.
AGGAGTACAAGCAGCCGCACGCCGACGTCCGCGAGCTGTACGGGTGGGCCGATCGCTTCCGGGCCGGCGTTGTCGCGACGGCTGATGCCCGGACCGGCGCGGCCAGAGACTTCGACGTGCGGTTGCAGCGCTGGATCGGCACCGAGACGCTGGCGATGTTCGCGCCGCTGCTGTGCGGCGGGCTGCCGCGCGACGCCGAACGCAGCCTGCTGCGCACGTTCGAGGGGCCGCGCTTCTGCGGGCATCCGGATCTGCGCTACGCGCTGCCGCCGTCGACCTCGCCGGTGTCGCGGGACTTCCGGTCCCGCGAGTACTGGCGCGGCCCGGTGTGGCCGGTGATGAGCTGGCTGTTCTCCTGGGTGTTCGCCCGGCGCGGCTGGGCTGAGCGCTCGTTCATGCTGCGGGCCGAGGGCCTGCGGCAGGCCAGCGACGGCAGTTTCGCCGAGTACTACGAGCCGTTCACCGGGGAGCCGCTGGGCAGCATGCAGCAGTCGTGGACGGCGGCCTCGGTGCTCGATTGGCTCGGCTGAGGGCGGCTCAACCGACGGTCAGGTAAACATTGCGCAACTGCACCTTGTGCAACATTGGTCACTTTAAGATCAAATAGCTATCGTCGAACACCATGGACACCTCGCGTTGGAGCTCGACCATCCGTCGCCGCGGCACGGCGCTGTCACTGATCGCCCTATCGGGCATCCTCACGGTTACCTTGTCCGCACGCGCTGAGGCCACGCCGACGGGCCCGGACGTCTCGTCCTGGCAGCACATCGACGGCCGACTGATCGACTGGTTCGCGGTGCGGCGCTCCGGTCACGCGTTCGCCATGGTCAAGGCCACCGAGGGCGTGAGCTACATCAACCCGTACTTCGTCGCGGACAGCCTGCTGATGCGCGCGGCCGGCGTCGCCCGCGGGACGTACCACTACGCCAGGCCGAACCTGGCGCCGGAACCGCAGGCCGCGATGTACGCCGCGGTGGTGCTCGGCCAGAACGGCGCGCTGGATCTGCCGCCGGTGCTCGACCTGGAGACCACCGGCGGGCTGCCGCCCGCCGCACTGATCGACTGGACGCACCGGTATCTGAACGCGGTACAGGCGCTGACCGGACGGACTCCGGTGGTCTACACCTATCCGAACTTCTGGCGCACGGCCATGGCCGACACCAACGAGTTCACCAGGTACCCACTGTGGATCGCCGACTACCGGGGCAACGACGCACCCGAGGTGCCGGGCGGCTGGCCGACCTGGACCTTCTGGCAGACCACCGACAGCGGCGGCATCGACGGCATCGCGGGCAACACCGATCTGAACGTATACAGCGGCGCCCAAGGCGATTTCGCGCGCTTCGCCAATATGTAGTGCCGTGCACAGGCGAATGCCGCGTTGTTCGAGAATCTCGAAGCAACGCGGCATTCGTTGGCGGCTAAGCATTAACCGCGAGTGCGATGACGACCTCTTGCTCGTGCTCGGGCAGATAGTGCACTCGCAGGATGCGGCCGACCTGCACCTGCCCGACGCGGCTCGGGGCAAGGAACTTCGCCACCCGGGTGCTGAAGGTCGAGCCGTCCGGCCGGGTGACAACCAGGCCGAGTTCGATCTTGGAGTGGCCGTCGCGGATCTCGCCGAGGACCGAAAGCGACTGCACCACAGCCTGGGTGGCGATGCCGCGCTCGGCGATGTCGAGCTTGTGCCTGGTCGTGACGCCCTTGCGGATCATCGACTCGTTCATGGCCCGCTGCGCGATGGTGGTGTCGCCGGACCTGTCGACCTCGACCTTGTCGGTCCGGTCCGGCAGGTAGCGCACCGGCAGCACCACACCGGGCTGCAGCAGCGCCAGTTCGGTAAGCGGCACAATCATTTTCGCGGCGGCGGTGAAATTCTTGCCGTCGACGCCCTCCACACTGAATTCGATGCGTACCTGCGGTTGGTCGTTGACGCTCAACCCGGTTTGCCGGAACGACTTGATGGTGCCGAGACCGACCAGGGCGTCACGGAATTCGGCGCTGTTGCGGCCGGTGAAAGCCGCGACAATACCTTCGCCGGTGAACGCGAAAACAATAGGGACAAGGGTGATCGCGGTGATCGGCAATGCCATCTGCCAACCGACCCACGCCATTTCGGCGGGCTCGAATTCGTTGGGGCTGACGTAGGTGAAGCCGTGGAAGAGGTAGTAGCCGATGGCCAGTGCGGCGAGTGCGGCGGTGATCCAGCGGAGGGATTTCATGATGTTCCTCGATGATTCGAAAGTGGTCGCCCACGTTGTCGGCCCGCTCGAGCGAAACTCGAGCGGGCCGCGGACGATTCAGCCGCCGACGACGGTCGAGCAGGCGAAGGTGACGTCGAACTTGGACGTCTTCGGGCCGGCCAGCGGGTTGCTCAGATCCGCGCTGACGCCCTCGCCGGTGACCTTGTAGGTGTTGCCGTCCTTGGTGAGCGTGGCCGAGCCACCGGGCATCCCATTGCCGAAGCCGACCGCGTACGGCTGGCCCGCGTCGCCGCCCTTGCTGCCCGCGATGCCGACCGCCTGCACGGTGTCGGCGCCGGTGATGGTGGCGCTGACCGACAGGTTGCCGTAGGCGGAGTTGGCGGCGTCGGTCAGCGCGAGCGCCAGGGTGCCGCCCTGCTTGGCGCAGGTGGTGGTGAACTTCGCGTCGAACGCCTTGCCGTCGACCGACGCGGTCGACTTGCCCGACGGGGCCGCGTTCGTCTGCGGGGCGGCCGAGGACTTGGGCGGGGTGCTGCTCGCGTTGTCGCTGCAACCGGTGACGAAGAAGGCGGCCGCGGCGGCGGAGGCGACGAGGGCTGCGGTGACGGACTTGGTGTTCATGGTTTCTCCTGTGTTCGTGCGGCCCGGGTGTCTGGGCCGATACGAGAAACCTAGGAACGGTTCGCGTCCTACCGATCCCAGGTTTTCGCCGGGCCGAATCGGACAAAAGTCCGTTAACCTGGTCGAATGCGACGACCGCGCGCCATGGTGCTCGACGAGGTGTGGCGCAAGCTCGACGGCGTCGAACCGCTCAGCGGTCCGCACGGCGGGCCGTTGCGCCGCACAGTGAAGCTGATCCTCGATCCGCTGGTGATCCGGCCGGTGCAGCATCCGGCCTGCGCCGGGCCGATCGTGACGGCCGACGGCGCGGTGCTGCTGGCCGCGCGGGTGCACGCGGCGGCGGATGTGCTGCGCGCGACGGCGGCCTGGTTCACGGTGCTCAAGCAGGTGCGGCGGGCGTTGCGGATCACCGAGGGACATCCACAGGATCTGTATTTCCAACGGTGTTTCGAGCTCGCGACGACGTCAGGCATGCCGGATCCGTTGCGGAACAGGGCCATAGCCGAGGCGACACTGCGCGACGTACACGAATATGCGGCGGGCCGTACCACCCAGGCGTTGAAGGAGTATGTCGCCGAACGGACTCCGGAGCTCGCGAGTCTGGTCGAGGTCGCGTGGCGACGGCGGCCGTTGACCGGTCCGGCGGGCGGTGACCACACCGGCGCGGTCGCCGAACTGCTCGACGCCTGTGCCGCGGCCCGGCTGGCGCAGAGGGAAGACAACGGTCAGGCGGCGCTGGATGGACTGGTCGGCGCGCATGCGGGGACACATGTCGGAATCCGACTCTGGCGGGCCGAATCCGGTTACTCCGCAGATAAACTGGGACTCACGGTGCATCCCGTGCCACAGCCGCCCGCCGTCGGTGCGTCGGCCTCGAAGGCAACGCTGGGGCTGCCGTTCGATCGAACTGTGTACGAGCGGGTGTTCACGGCGCTGCAGGCTGCCAGCGAACGCGCTGAGCTGCCGCCGATTCCGGAGCTGGTGACCACCGAGATCGCCCGAAGTTGTTCGCCGTGGGCACTTTTGGACGAGACGCTCCGGGTGACGGCGACGGCGGGCGTCGCCCTTGCGCACGGGCTGGCGCCGATCGGGTCCGCTCGGCGTCAACGTTCAGAAGTCGGTGTGGCACGCTTGCCTGCGGTTGATGCGGGGGAGACCACCGCGCACCGAGTTATCAACAGCCGCTGGCAACGTGAGGCCTACGTGTTGCAGGCCAGACGGCTGGTGGTGCGTGCCGACACCGAGTCACCGCCGACCGGGCCGCTCGCCGCGATCGCGACCGAGTTGTCCACACCGTGGCGGCCGTACCTGCGGCGGCTGTGGGTTCGCCTGCACGGGCGCGATGTTCGGGAGTTCGCGGTGCACGACCCGGATGAACTGTGGGATCTGCTCGACGGTGTGGCGCGCTCGGTCATCCTCGATCACCGGACGCGAGTCAAACAGGCATTGAATGCGAGTGCGGCCGAATCGGATTCGACGGAATCGAGGGCGAGCTGATGAACGGCACGGTGCGGCTGCGGCGGGCCGCCGACGGGCTCTTGGTCATCGCGCCCGACGGTGCGCCGACCGTCCTCGACGGTGCGCCGGAGATAGATGTGCTGGTACTCGAGGCGGCCGGCGGGCACCTGACGTGGAGTCTGCTCGACGGATCGGCACTTCCGGCCGCGGTGATCGATGATGTGAAGCTGGCCCAGGATTGGCTCTGGGCAGTCTTCGGCGAAGAGGTCGCGCTGGCGGTCGACGCGGGCGACACCGGCGAACTGACCGCCGCGCCGGGCTTGCCGGAGCTCGTCACGAGCGCGCGGCAGCTCGGGTACGCGCACTGGGCGGCGCGGTGGTGGCCCGCGTCGATCATCGATGGCATTGCGCCACTGGACGAGCGGCTGCTGCTGGACGACATCGCGACGCTGTCCGAGGCGTGCGAGATGATCGTCGACGGCGCGGATGAGCCGTTCGAGGTGGCCGAATCGCCCACCGACCGAGTACCCGAGCCGCGCGGCCGCGCGGCGGGCTACGCGCTCGCGGCGGGACCGGCGGCTGCGCCACCGCCTGGCGCCTTGGTGCTGGCCAGAGGCGCCGGCGGCTGGGATTGGCGCCGGTGCCCACCCCGGCTGCTCGACGCCTCGGAGCAGTCGGTGTCCTGGGAAGTGGTGCGCCAGGACGGAAGTACCAAGGTCTCAGTGCGCGCGGTTGCCGCGCCGCAGAGCCACTTTCCCTCGTACCTGCATCCGCATGCGCTGGTCCGCACGAGCGCCGGAACCGCCGACGCGGCGCTGACCTTGGCCGGTGACATGTGGACCACCGAGGTGCCCGCACCCGAGGGCGCGGAATCCGCTGTGACCGTGACGATCTACGTGCCGGGCGTCGGCTCGGACAGCTCGGAGCACGGCGGCCCAGCGGTGCGCCAACAGATACGCGACCTCGCCGTCCGGCGACTGCGCCGTGCGGCCGATCCGGCCGACGATGCCCCGCTGCTGGCCGAAATAGACGCTGCTGCTTCAGATTCGGACTTCTGAGATGACCGACGAAACACCCGACGACGGCCGCTCCTTGCTCGCCGCGGGCGCCGACGCCTACACCCGCGGCGACACCGCCGGAGCTCTGCGCATCTTCGAGGACGCCGCCCGCAACACCACCGGCGGCGTCCGCATCGGCGCCATCGTCAACGCAGCGAGCATGGCGGACGAACTCGGCGATCACGCCAGATCGCTCGGCCTGTACCGCGAGGCGCTCGCCGCCATGCCCGAGGACGCCCCGCGACTGCGCCCCAACGCACTGGTCAACATGTCGCAGGCGCTGCAGCACCTCGGCGAGCTCGACGCGGCCCAGGATGCGTTGGAGCAGGCACGGGAGTTGCTCGCCGACGACACCGATCAGGGCGTGCTCCGGGTGGCCTGCCTGCTGTCGTTGACCGCCGTCGCCCTGCACCGCCAGCACTGGGCGTACGCCGCCGAGCTCGCCACCGAATCCCTGGACGCGGCCTGGCGGTTCGCGCCACAGCTGGCCGGGCATCCGCTGATGAACCTGGCCGCAACGTATTTCGAGACCGGCCGCCGCGACCTCGCGGTCGACTTCGCCCAGCAGGCGCTCGCCGCGTTCGATGCGGCGGGCGACCGCAACGCCGTCGCCGAGACCCAGCAGAACCTCGCCACCATGCTGGTCCGCACCGATCGCCTCGACGAGGCCGAAGCGCCACTGCGGGCGAGCCAGCGGTACTTCGAACAGGCCGGGCTCGGCTACCGCGCCGGAATCGGGCTCAAGGCACTGGCTTTCCTCGCCGAGGGTCGCGACGATCTCGCGCAGGCGCAAGAGCTGTACCGCCGCAGCCTGGCCTACTTCGTCGAATCCGGTGCGGTGCTGGATGCCGCCGACCTGCGCATGCGCCTGTCCACGGTGGCGTTCAAGAGTGGTCGGTACGAGGAGTGCGAGGCGTTGCTCGCCGAGGCCTTCGACGCGTACGCCGAACGAGGCCTCGGATTGCACTGTGCCCAGCTCGATTACTGGCATGCGACGCTGCTGGAAGGCGCCGTCGAAGACTCGCCCGAACTACTCGCCCAAGCGGTCGACATCGCCGTCCCGGCCGCACTGGCCATCGACGCGGTGCGCTACACCCTGCCCAACGGCAACCAGCGCGACCAGTGGAACCGCCAGATCGCCGACCCCGCCATGCGATTGGCCTTCCGCTTCGCCTACCTGTCCGGCAACGGGCTGCTGCTCGCCGACCTGATCGAAACACAGTGTGCGGGAACCACCTTGAACATCGATAGATCCGAAGACCGCAGCGCGATCCGGCTGCCGCTCGAACTCCTCGATCTCCCAGCCGATCTCGCCGAACGTCCGGGCGCCACCGCGCTCCAGCTGGGCGCGGCGCTCGCCGAAGTCGCGGCCAGCGCGGGCCTGCCGGTCGCCCCACCACCACGCCTCGCACTGGCCGCCGAGGGCCGAATCGCGCTGGCTCCCTTTATCGCCGCCGCCGAACAGCGCTACGGCCGAGTGATCCGAGACAGCCGGGTACTGACCGTATGACGCAAGAACAGCCAACAGTTTTGGTGCGCATGGCGGACGCGAGCGACGTGTACATGTCCTGGCGTTGGGTCGGGGACTCCGCGCCACGGGGTGCTGCGATGCTGCCGGGCGAACCGGTACTGGAGGCCGTGCGGCGACTGTCCGACGCCCTCCCGCATCCGGCCGAACCGGGCGGGCTCGAACGCGCCATGACCACCGGGGCCTTCGCCGATCTCGACACCGAATACCTTGTCGCCCAGACGCTTTCCCGTGCGTTGTTGCCCCAAGCGCTGGCCGCCCAGCTGTACGAGCTGTACCAACGCGGCATCCGCCCGCACATCCGGCTGCAACCGTCACCGCGGGTAGCGCAGGTGCCGTGGGAGATCATCGCTCCCGGCCCGGAGGTCCGGCTGATCGACATCGCCGACGTCAGCCTGCTCGCACCGGCCAGCATCGTGCACGCGCCGGGCCGCATCGCGCGCACCTGGTCCGCGACGCACCACGCACCCGTTGTCGCCGTGCTGGATCCGCGCATTCCCGGTTTTCGTGCCGACTCGATCCTCGGCTCGGTGCTCGGCCGCATGCCCGCGAATGCCCCACTCACCCAACGGTTCGCCGAGTACGCGGCACAGGACCGCCTGCGGCCAGCGGTGCTCGACCCGACGGAGGCCTTCCGCCGGACCGATATCGACCGCACCTGGCTGAGCACAGCGCTACGCGACGGCGCGAGCCGCCTGATCTACGTCGGCCACGTCACCGCCGCGCCACCCGAATCCGGCCAGAGCGAGCACGCCGAACTCCACCTGGCCTGCACCGCGGACACACTCGGCTTCGCCATCCCCACCCGCGCCCATCGCCCATTGTCCGCCAAGGACTTTCTCCTCGGCACACACACCCTCGCCCCGGAACCCGCTGATGGCCAGGACCTTTGGCCCATTCCGAGCCGAGTCGCCTTGATCGCCTGCGAGAGCGGCGGCGACCTGCGCTTCACCGAGGCGCTCGGGCTGACCGCGGCCATGATCAACGGCGGCGCCGAGCTGGTGACGGCCAGCCGTTGGCCGTTGCCCACCGACCTCGCCTTCCACCGCATCGCGGGCGCGCCACCGGACGCCCACCCGCTGCACCAGGCCATCTGCGCCATCGACGCCGCGCACGAACAGCCGGACCCGGTCGCCGCGCTCGCCACCTGGCAACGCGAGCGCCTGCACGCCTGGCGCACCGAACGCACCATCGAGCATTCGCCGCTGCTGTGGTCGGCGTTCGCCACCCTGTGCGCCTGAGTCAGCCACGGAGCCCGCGGTCCACCGTGGGGTGCACGCCGAGCACATCGAGCATCTCCGAGATGGACATCGCCCGGAATTCGGTCGCGCCCGCGTAGCCGGGTCGCGCCGCGTCCGCCAGTTCGGCGTACAGGTGCAGGCGGTCGTAGTCGGCCATCGACATGATGACCGCCACTTCGGTGCCGTCGTCGGTGATGACGGCGTCCTCGCCGGTCGCTATTACATCGCGGACAACGGCGGTGATGTCGGCGGAGAGCTCGTGGAGATTGCGTGTGTTCGTGTTGGGCATGCACCGCATTCGGAGCGGCCTGCCCTTTTGGATCGGAGTTTCACCGTCTTGTTAGCGCAACGATCGGAATTGTCCGGTCGGTTTTGCTTTCGTGGTCGGCGAAAAACGGATAGAGCTGCTTCAACATGGTCCACATGTGGTCGCGTTCGGCGCCGGTGAGCGGGGTGGCGAGGGCGGCGTATTCGTCGTCGCCGACTTCGACGGACACCTCGGGGTTGCTCACCAGATTCTGATACCAATCCGGATGCGTCGGGGCGCCGATGTTCGAGGCGATGACCAGCAGGCGGTCGCCGTCGAGGTGGAACATCATCGGCGTGGTGTGTGGTTTGCCGGTGCGGCGGCCGGTCGTGGTGAGCAGCACGAGTCTTTCGCGGTGCATGCCCTCGATCTCGCCGCCCGCGCGGAATTGGGTGATGGTTGCGCGGTTGATTTCTTTGACGTCCATGAACTCGCCTCCGGTGCGTAGACCTTGCAGTCCACAATTCACCCCCGGCGGTGCTGTGTCAGGCGAACGACCGCGTTAGGTGCGGTGCGCGAGCAGGTGCTGCATGATCAGGCGGGTCAATTCCTCGGGCGCCTGCTCGGGGATCCAATGCGACACTTCCTCGAGCATTTCGAATCGATACGGTCCGGTCACGTGCTGCTCGGTGGCCAGGGCCGCGGTGGAGCCGATGGAGCTGTCCTCGGTGCTCCACACGTACAGCGTCGGCACCGAGACCGGACCGGTCGGCCCGGACAGGTGCATCGCCCGGTACCAATTCAGGGCCGCCGTCAGCGCCTCCGGCTGCGAAAGACGATGGACGTATTCGTCGATGCGTTCCTCCGGGATCTTCCACTCGAAGATCTTCCGAAGTCCGGCCCCCTCGTCCATGAGCAACGCCCGCTCGGCCACCCGCGGCTTGCGCAGCAGCGAAAAGTATTGCGACCGTTGCGCTTGATCCTCGTCCTCGATCATCGCCCGCAGGAACGCGGCGGGATGCGGCAGCGACACCGCGGTGAAGCTGCGGATCCGTTCCGGGAGGTCCGCCGCTGCCGCCCACCCGACATAAGCCCCCCAGTCGTGCCCGACCAGATCGAAGCGCTGCCAACCCAATTCGTCGGCGATCGCGACGAGGTCGCCGACCAATTCGTCGAGCCGATAGTCGGCGACCTGGTCCGGCCGCACACCGGGCGAATACCCCCGCTGATCAGGTGCTACCACGTGGCACCCACCACCACCGAGCGCCTGCAGCTGGAACTCCCACTCGATGGCCGCCTCCGGAAAGCCGTGCAGCAGCATGACTTCCCGTCCCCCGGCCTCCCCGCTGGACAACGCATCGAACGTCCCGGCAGCGGTGGGAATCTTGATTGCCTCGATCACGGACCTCCCCCGCCTCTCCGCGTATTCAGGCCAGACTTGTGTGCCGCAATCTTAACGTTGGCGGCTGCCGGGAGAGCCGGGGGCTGGGCTTGCCCGTCCCCGGTGAGTTACCCATGTGCTCGCGAAATCAGTTGGCGCGTTTCGCGAGCGTGGGCTCCTGCTCAGTGCTCGTCGTAATGCCCATCGTGTGCGGCGTGGCGGTGGCCGTCGTGGACGTAGTCGACGTGATCGCCGTGCTGGACGGTGTCGTGGCCGCAGTCGGGGCCGTGCTCGTGCGCGTGATCGGTGTGTTCGGTGTGGCCCTGCGGCTCGCACTCGTCGTAGTGGCCGTCGTGTTCGCGGTGCAGGTGACCGTCGTGCGCGTAATCGACGTGATCACCGTGCTCGATCACCGCATGCCCGCAACCCGGGCCGTGCGCGTGATCGTGCGCGGTGTGCTGCATATGTGCCGTTGTCATCAGATCTCCCTCTTTCCAAGCGTGGACAGATGGATATGTGAGCGCAGACACATTAACAGATGCGCATCAATGGAGTTAGCCGAGGGTGCGCTACAGCACCTGGGAAAGGAAGCGCTGCAGGCGTGCGGTCTCCGCATTGTCGAACAGCGCGTCGGGCGTGCCGGTCTCCACCACCTGCCCCTCGTCCATGAAGACGACGCTGTCGGAAACCGTGCGGGCGAAACCCATTTCGTGGGTCACCACGATCATCGACATGCCGCCCGAGGCCAGATCGGCCATCAGCGCGAGTACGCCCTTGACCAGCTCCGGGTCCAGCGCCGAGGTGGCCTCGTCGAAGAACATCACCTCCGGCTTCATCGCCAGCGCGCGGGCGATGGCGACCCGCTGCTGCTGCCCACCGGACAGGTTCGCCGGCCGCGAGTCCAGCTTGTCGGACAGCCCGACGATCTCCAGCTGCTCCGCCGCCACGGCGCGCGCCTCGTCCTTGGACAGTCCACGCAGCTTGCGCGGGCCGAGCGAGACATTGTCGGCGACACTCTTGTGCGGGAACAGGTTGAAATGCTGGAACACCATGCCGATGCGCTGACGCAGCCTGTCCGGGTCCTCGGTGAGCACCGACTTGCCGTCGAGCAGCACATCGCCCTGGTCCGGCTCGTGCAGCCGGTTGAGCACGCGCAGCAGCGTGGACTTGCCCGAGCCGGACGGGCCGATGACCGTGGTGGTCTTGCCCGCGTCGACGTGGATGTCGATGCCACGAAGGATGTGGTTGTGCCCGAGCTTCAGGTGCAAATTGGTTCCGGTAAGGGAGGCACTCAGTCCTCCACCTCGCTGGCGCTCGGTTCCGGCCTGATCGCCTCCGGGCGCTGTGTTTTCGATTCGCTCGCTGCGCTCGCTCATGTTTATCCGCGCCCTTCCGTGATCGTGGCGGCGTCGACCGGGTCGATCGGCCGATCCGGCCTGCCGGTGCGCATGCGGCGGTCGATGTAGTTCACCAGGTGGGTGAGCGGGATGGTCAACAGCAGGTAGACCAGGCCTGCGGCCACCAGCGGGGACAGGTTGCCGGTCTGCGCGTTGAGGTCGCGACCGACCGCGAACAGCTCGCGCTGGGTGGCGAGCAGGCCGAGGAAGTAGATCAGCGACGAGTCCTTGATCAGCGCGATGAACTGGTTCATCAGCGCGGGCAGCACCCGCCGGACGCCCTGCGGAATCACCACCAGCGTCATTGCCTGCCGGTAGCCGAAGCCGATGGCGCGGGCCGCTTCCAGCTGACCTGCTTCGACGGACTGGATGCCGGAACGGAAGATCTCGCCGATGTAGGCCGAGGCCAGCAATGCCAGCGCTACCGCGCCGAGCCAGTACGGGTTGCTACCGGTCACGTTGCGGACCACCGGGCCGATGCCGAGGCCGATCAACAGGATGATCACCACGGCGGGCAGGCCGCGGAAGATGTCGGTGTAGACGCGGGCGGGCCAGCGCAGCCAGCGGGTCCGGGCGATGCCCGCCACCGCGAGCAGCATGCCGAGGATGGTGCCGAGGACACCCGAAACCACCGCGAGGATCAGGGTATTCGGCAAGCCGGTCTTGAAAAGGTCGGGAAATGCCTTGCGGTACAAGGACCAGTCGAAGAACGTGTCCTTCAGTTGCTGCAGCGTGGATTTCGGCGCGACCACCGTGGTGTCGGCCGGTTTGTGTTCCGCGGCAATGGCGGCGAAGTCCGGCAGTTGCGGCAGTTGCGCCGCCTTGGAACCCGGCTTCCAGCCCGGCGGCAGTTCCCGCGGCACCCAGTCGCTGTAGAGCTTGGCGTAGGTGCCGTCCGCGATCACCGCGTCGAGGCCGCTGTTGAGCGCGTCGGTCAACGGTTGGTTGTTCTTCGACACCGCCCAGCCGACGAAGTTGTCCAGGCTGAAGGTGTTCTGCACCACCGCCGTTCCGTCACCCGGCTTGATCGCGCCCTCGGCCTGCGCCGACGGCGCCACCCAGGCGTCGACCTGGCCGGACTTGAGGTTGGCGTAGGCGGTGTTGTAGTCGGGGAACTTCACCGGATCCAGGTGCAGCGTGTTGATCACGTACTCGTCCTGCACCGTGCCCTGCACCACCGCGATCCTGGTGCCGCGGTTCAGGTCCGAAAAGCCTTTGATGCCACTGGCATTGGGGGCGACGAGGGAGAAGTAGCCGAAGTCGTAGCCGTTGGTGAAGCCGACCAGCTGCCTGCGCGCGTCGGTGGTGGTGATGCTCGACGAGCCGACGTCGAAGCGGTTGCCCGCCACCTGGGCGAGCAGCCCGGCGAACTCGGTGCCCGAGAACTCCACCTGCAGGCCGAGTTTCGTGGCGATCGCCCGCAGCAGTTCGTTGTCGAAGCCGGTGAAGGCGCCCTTGCCGTTCACGCAGATACTCGGCGGCGCGTCCGACAGCGTGCCGACGCTCAGCTTGCCCGGCGTGATCAGCCCGAGCTTCGAGGTGTCGATCGAGGACACCGGCGCGGTGCTCGCCGTCGTGTATTTGTCCGCGCCCGCGGTCTGCGCGGAGGCCAGGTTGGTCGGCGCGGCCGACGCCGCACTCACCCCCGGCGGGGAACACAGGTTGCGCTCCGAGGACGCATCATCGGAGCCGGAACCACACGCCGTGGCCGCGAGACCGACAGCAAGCAATATCACGGCGATCAACGCACGAGACCGCACAGCGGGCAGACCAGCCATGATGAGCAACCCTAGCCGCGTCCAAGTGTTAACTCGCAGCTACCCCGCCGCCGACGTTGCGTCACCTGGAATGCGACAAGTCGGACCAGCGGCGACAGAGTTCGGATCAGCGTGATCCGAATTCGGCGTCACGGGGGGCGGCCCCAGTCGGCAATCCGAGTCAGGCCGGATCCGGCATCACATTGCAGGTGCGCGCCGCCTCGCCGCGAGCCAGCAAAGCACGGCTAGGCGAGCCCGCTGACCTGCTCGGGATTCACCTCGTCGCGCCAGCGGATCGCTCGCTCGACCTCGCTCAGGTCGTAGCCCGGGCCGCTGACACCGATGGTGAACAGCGAAACACCGGCCTCGACGAGAGCCGACGCCTTCTCGATGCCCGGCCACTGCACCGAGCGCTCGATCCGCGACTCGTCGGTGCCGACGGCGGCGCAATGCTCGGCGAGCACCTTGTTCTTGCGCGCGAGCGAGTCGAGGTCGGCGAACGTGTGCCACATGTGCGCGTACTCGGCGACCAGGCGCAGCGTCTTCTTCTCGCCACCGCCGCCGATCAGAATCGGGATCTCGCGGGTCGGCTGCGGGTTCAGCTTCTTCAGGCGGGCGCTGAGCCGAGCCATGTTCTCCTTCAGCAGCGCGAGCCTGGTGCCCGGCGTGCCGAATTCGTAGCCGTATTCGTCGTAGTCCTTCTCGAACCAACCCGCGCCGAGGCCGAGGATGAGGCGGCCCTCGCTGATGTGGTCCACCGTGCGCGCCATGTCGGCGAGCAGGTCCGGGTTGCGGTAGCCGCCACCGGTGACCAGCGCGCCGATCTCCACCCGCTCGGTCTGCTCGGCGAAGGCGCCGAGCATGGTCCAGCATTCGAAGTGGGCGCCGTCGGGATCGCCGCTGAGCGGGTAGAAGTGGTCCCAGTTGAAGACGACGTCGACACCCGCGTCCTCGGCCCGCAGTACGGCGTCGCGAATCAGTCCGTACTCGGGCGCGTGCTGCGGCTGCAGTTGAACTCCGATACGAACCGCTCGGGTCATGCCTGCGCCTCGCTACCGCTCGGCTCCGGCATACCCGGAGGGGCTGTGTCCATGATTCGCTCGCTCATGCCTCGCTCCTCGTCGCTCGGATTGGTTCCCCCGATCGAGGCTACCGGCGCGGACGGTATCCGGCCGGGCCTCTCGACAAACCGATTCGCAGCCGAACGCCGTTGCGCCATCCGCACTTCGCGCGCGAACTCGAGCATTTCGAGCGTGAATCGAGCAGATCTAGTAATGTCGCCGGTCAACCCTTACTCGGATCGTCCGGCACGTTCCTGCCGGGATGGGATGTGATTTTGTCATGGCCACAGTGACCTTCGATGGCGCTACTCGCCTCTACCCTGGCTCCACCAAACCCGCTGTCGACCAGTTGAATCTGGAAATCGAAGACGGCGAATTCCTGGTTCTCGTCGGCCCGTCGGGCTGCGGTAAATCGACCTCGCTGCGCATGCTCGCCGGCCTGGAGGAGGTCAGCGACGGGCGCATCCTGATCGGCGCCAAGGATGTGACGCACGCCGAGCCCAAGGAACGCGATATCGCGATGGTGTTCCAGAACTACGCGCTCTATCCGCACATGACCGTCGCGGAGAACATGGGCTTCGCGCTGAAGCTCGCCAAGGTCGCCAAGGCGGAGACGCAGAAGCGGGTGCTCGAGGCGGCGCAGCTGCTCGACCTGGAGCCGTACCTGGATCGCAAGCCGAAGGCGTTGTCCGGCGGTCAGCGTCAGCGCGTCGCGATGGGCCGGGCGATCGTGCGCCAGCCGCACGTGTTCCTGATGGACGAGCCGCTGTCCAACCTGGACGCGAAGCTGCGCGTGCAGACCCGCACCCAGATCGCGCAGCTGCAGCGCAGGCTCGGCACCACCACCGTGTACGTCACGCACGACCAGGTCGAGGCGATGACCATGGGCGATCGCGTCGCGGTGCTCAAAGATGGTCTGCTGCAGCAGTGCGCGACGCCGCGTGACCTGTACCAGGACCCGGTCAACGTGTTCGTCGCAGGCTTCATGGGCTCGCCCGCGATGAACCTGTTCACGCTTCCGGTGTCCGACGGCTCCGTCTCGCTCGGCGGCCACGTGCTGCCGCTGCCGCGCTCGGTCATCGACGCGGCCGAGGGTTCGGTGTCGGTCGGCATCCGCCCCGAGCATTTCGAGCTCGGCAACGGTGCCGGCTCCGGCATCGAGATGGAGGTCGACGTGGTCGAGGAGCTCGGCTCCGACGCCTACATCTACGGCCGCACCACCTCCGAAGGCAACGCCATCGGCGAAACCATTGTGGCGCGGGCGGATTGGCGTAACCCGCCCGCCAAGGGCACCCGGGTCAGTCTCTCCACCGACCCGCAGCACACCTACTTCTTCTCCGCCAAGGACGGCCGCCGACTGCACTGAGCCCGCTCAGTCAGCACCAGCCACCGAGCCCGGTCCGCAACGGACCGGGCTCGGTCATTTCCGGAGTCAGCGCGCCAACCACCCGGCAAAGCACCGGGTCAGCAACGGCATGATCACCCACACCATCGCCCCCACCGCCACCGGCAGAATGCACGCCAGCCGCAACGGCGTCGGCAGCGGTTCCACCAGCGGAGCCGTCACCGTCACCAGCACGGTGAGCATCGGGTAGAGACCAATCAGCGTCAGCACCCAGAACTTCCATTTCGCCGGATGCGCATCGGCCGTCCCTACGTTCTCCGCCAACTCCCCCTGCGCAATTTCCTTCGTACCAACCACTTTCCGCTCCCAACCTCCGCGCTCGCGGTAAATCCGCCGTCACACAGAAGACGAAGCAGCCCCCACACCTGTGACATCACGAGCTGCGATGAGCTTGCCTTGCACCGCTCGACGCTAGAGCGACGCATATCCGGCGGGGCCTCAGCACCGAATACGTTGAGGACAGCAACCACGGGGAGAGCGATTTCATGGGGCGAGTAGACGTCCACTGCGCTTGAAAACGAAGAACCCCCGCGACCTAGCTGCCGCGGGGGAAACTCCATGTGTTTACGAGGGACCTTGTCCTCGTATCTGCAACCAAATGATAGCGGGGGGGATCGAGGTATGCCAAAGCACGCGACCATCGTCGCCGTCAACAAACACCTACATCCCGTTCGGCTGGCTACCTACTCCAAGCGCTGCGGAAACGATCCCTTCAAGGCACTCGAACTCTACAAATGGAATCTCCAGCTGTCCGCTGCCTTCCAGCAGGTCCTCGCCATCGCCGAAGTCGCGCTCCGCAATGCGATCGATGATCAACTGCGGACTTGGAACGCCACTCAGCCACACCACACCCAACCTGGTGTCACTGCTCGGCGCGATCAGCCCAGAGGTTCGTGACTGGTGTTCGGGGCTCAGCCGAGTTGTCGAACTTCGACGTCAATGCCCGACCAAACTCTGACCAGCAGCATGACCGTTTCAGCGCTTGGCTTTGCGGGTGCGGCGGGCGTGCAGGTAGTCGTCGTTGACGCGGATGCCTAGTTCTTCGAGGGTTAATTCGTGGCCGGAGTCGCTGCGGACTTGGACGCGGACAGGGGAGCCGGTGGCTTCTTCGACGAGGAGGAGTGGGGGTGGGCCGGGTTGGAGGTAGGTGTCGCCCCATTGCATGAGGGCCAGGACCACGGGGAGTAGGTCGCGGCCCTTGGGGGTGAGGATGTATTCGTGGCGGGTGCGTTTGCCCTGCTCCTGGTAGGGCTGCTTGGTGAGCAGGCCCGCTTCGGTGAGTTTGCGGAGTTGGGTGGCGGCCGCGGCGTCGGTGATGCCGACGCGTTGGGCGAAGCCGTCGAAGCGGGTGGTGCCGTAGTAGGCCTCGCGCAGGATGAGCACGGTCGAGCGGGTGCCGACGAGCTCGATCGCCTTGGCGATCGAGCAATCCGTGGTCTGCCACGAGCTCAGATCGGCCAACGGTCCTTCCATCACTGCTGCCATGACCAACATCATACCCCGGCTGACTTGTCTCGACTATCGTCAGGTGTAACCTGACTATGTGTTGATAGAGCCAGGCAAGGCCGCCCGGTTCTCGGTCCGAAAGGAAGCACGATGAGAGACGCGGTAATTGTCGAAGCGGTACGCACCCCGATCGGCAAGGGCAAGCCGAACGGCGCGCTGCATGACGTGAACGCGGTGGATCTGCTCGCACACAGCCTGCGCGAAGTGGTCGATCGCAGCGGCATCGATCCGGTGCTGATCGACGACGTGATCGGCGGCATCGTCACCCAGGTCGGCGAGCAGGGCGCCAATATGACCCGGCGCGCGGCGCTGGCCGCCGGGTATCCCGAATCCGTCCCCGCGACCACGGTGGATCGGCAGTGCGGCAGTAGCCAGCAGGCGATCCACTTCGCCGCCCAGGGCGTGATCTCCGGGGCCTACGACATCGTCGTGGCCGCCGGTGTCGAATCGATGGGGCGGATCCCCATGGGCGCCAACCTGATCGGGTCCGAGGATGTCTCCGGCGTCGGCTTCGCCGCCCGCTATCCGGAAGGCCTGGTGCCGCAAGGGATCAGCGCCGAACTGATCGCCGCCAAGTGGGGCCTGACCCGCACCCAGCTCGACGAGTTCGCGCTCGGCAGCCACGAAAAGGCCGCGCTGGCAACGAAGAACGGCCTGTTCGCCAACGAGCTCGCGCCGATCAACGGACTGAGCACCGACGAGGGTATCCGGGTGGGCAGCACCCTCGACTCTCTCGCCAAGCTGCGCCCCGCCTTCTACGACGAGGCGATGTCCGCCCGGTTCCCGCAGATCGGCTGGGAGGTCACCGCCGCGACCGCGAGCCAGGTCAGCGACGGTAGCGCCGCGGTGCTGATCATGACGAGCGAACGCGCGAAGGAACTCGGGCTGAAGCCACTGGCCCGGCTGCACAGCTTCGCCGTCGTCGGCGACGACCCGCTGCTGATGCTCACCGCGGTGATCCCGGCGACCCGAAAGGTGTTGCAGCGCGCGGGACTCCAGATCTCCGACATCGATCTGTTCGAGGTGAACGAGGCCTTCTCGCCGGTCGTGCTCGCCTGGGCCCAGGAGACCGGTGCGGACCTGGCCAAGGTGAACGTCAACGGCGGCGCCATCGCCATCGGCCACCCGCTCGGCGCCTCCGGCTCCCGCCTGGCCACCACCCTTGTGCACGCCATGCAGGACCGCGGCGCCCGCTACGGCCTGCAAACCATGTGTGAGGCAGGCGGTTTGTCGAACGCCATGATTCTCGAACGCCTCTGACCCGAACCGACCCGGCGCCCATCGCGAGGTGGGCGCCGCGTCAGATCGACGCCAGCACCACCGCGATCAGAAGCCCGGCCACCCACGATTCGATGATCAACGGCACCGCGATCAACGGCGTCCACCCGATCGGCCTGCGCGCCCGCACCTTCCGCACCATCACCGTGACCGCCCAGATCACCGACCCCACAATCCCTCCCCAGCCCACAACCTGCGCCACCGGCAGGTACCGCCACGCCCCACCATCCGCGTCATCGTGCGCCACCACCTCGTACAACGGCACGAACGACGCGATGAACCAAGCGAAGGCGACCGTGATCAACGAACCGAGTACCGCGCGCACAAGGTCCGGCAACCGCTGCGGTCGTTCCCACGCCATACCCCAGGATGACCCGCGCGGACCTACCCCGCAGCCCGCGCACGAAGTCTCTTGCCGCGCACAACTCTGCCGACCATCTCATTCGCAGCGCCACAATTCATGCGCAGCACCCTTGATCAGCGACACGCACGCTGTCTCGCGTCGTGCACACGTTGCTGACGGTGCCACGCGTGGCAGGTGCGAGCACGCGCACGGAATTGCTCGCCGCGCACGAAATTGCTGACGATTCCACGCGCGGCGGCACAATTCGTGCGCGGCACGGTTGATCAGCGACGCGCACGCTGCGTCGCGCTGCGCAAGTTGCTGACCGCTCCACACGCAGGGCGGCACAATTCGTGCGCGGCCGGTGCGAGCGCGCATGAGATTGCTCGCCGCGCACGAGTTTGCTGACGATTCCATGCGTGGCGGCACAATTCGTGCGCGGGACGGGTCAGGACCCTGTGTAGACCTGGGAGGCCAGGGCTACGCCGCCCGCGAAGGAGGCGACGATGAGGAGTGCGGCCAGGATCGGCCAGTACCACATGTGCCAGCGTTTCAGTCCGGCCACGATGATCATCACGAGGGAGCCGACCAGGGCGAGGGCGGTGCCGCCCCAGGAGACGATGAAGGCGGCGCCGAGGTAGCTGTCGTTGCAGTTGTTCGTGCCGCACGCGTCGGCGGCGAAGGCGAAGAAGCAGGTGGCGTAGGCGGCGAGCAGGCCGAGCAGTGCGGCGCAGGAGTACAGCACGATGGTGAGGACCAGGTCCCAGGTCCGCTGTTGGGGCTGCTGCGATTGCGGCTGTTGCCACTGCTGCTGCGTTGTCGGGTAGTAGGTCATGGACTCAGCATCGCGGCCGAGCGGCGCGCGCAGGACCGCAAAACTACTCAGACCGTATGGGGAGAATTCGGCAAACGGCTGGTCAGGTGACCGTTGCCGAGTCGAAGTCCGAACCTGGCAGCGCCCGTTAAGCTGGGCGACGATGACCGATCACGTTGTTGAGAGCATCGTCTACGCGATCCCGATGCGCACCCGATTCCGTGGCATCACCGTGCGCGAGGGGATGCTGATCCGGGGTCCGCTCGGGTGGGGCGACTTCTGTCCGTTCACCGAATACGACGATCGGGAGGCGGCCGGGTGGCTGGCCACCGCGCTCGAGCAGGTGACGGTGGGCTGGCCGGAGCCGGTGCGCGATCGGATTCCGATCAACTGCACGGTGCCTGCGGTCGATCCGGAGCGAGCGCACGCGATTGTCGCGGGGTCGGGGTGTGGCACCGCGAAGGTGAAGATCGCCGATCATCCCGATTCGCTCGCCGAGGATCTCGCCAGGGTCGAGGCGGTGCGGGACGCGCTCGGACCGAGCGGGGCTGTTCGGGTGGACGCCAACGCGGTGTGGGATGTGCAGACCGCCGTCGCGCACATCATCCGAATCGATAAGGCCGCAGGCGGTTTGGAGTACGTCGAACAGCCCTGCCGGACCATCGAGGAACTGGCCGCGGTTCGCCGTCGCGTCGACGTCCGAATCGCCGCCGACGAGTCCATCCGCCGCGCCGAGGACCCGCTGCGGGTAGCCGTCGCGGGTGCCGCCGACATCGCGGTGCTGAAATGCACTCCGCTGGGCGGAGTTCGCCGCGCACTCCGCGTGGCCGAAGCCGCCGGGCTCCCCTGCGTGGTCTCCTCGGCGCTGGAAACCAGCGTCGGCCTGGCCGCGCAACTCGCCCTCGCCGGAACGCTTCCCGAACTCGACTTCGCCTGCGGGCTGGGCACATTGTCGCTGCTCACCGGTGACCTGGTGACCGATTCCCTGCGCCCTGTCGACGGGTACCTGCCCGTGCCGAGAACCCCACCCCAACCCGATCCTGCCCTTGCCGACCAGTACCGGCAGCGTGACTCGGACCGGACCGCATGGTGGGAAGACCGGCTGGCGCGCGTCCTGCGACTGGTCGAGGCACCACCGAAGTCGGCCTGAGCGGACATTTTTCGTCACTGTCACACCGAAATGGCCGCTACAGCTCCGATATTGACCGCGTAGATCGGTCCGGTGCACTACCCGAGCCGCACACCACACCCCAATAGTGTCGCGCGCAACACCAGCGCCGCCTCCGGGCCGATGATGCCGTCGACCAATTCCAGGTAGCGGGTGCAGAATTCGGGGCCGTGCGGTGCGACCGAGCCGGGATTCGGCTCGAGATGATGCGCCATTTCGTGCAGCACCACGAGTTCGCGCAGCGCCCACGCGGTGCCGCCGGTGTGCAGTGGCACGGCGAGGACGGCATCGGCGGCTTCGTAGTGGGCGGCGGTCGCGCCGGCGCGCGAGCGGACTCGGACCGACGTGCCCGCGCGATCCCATTGGGCCCGAACCCAATTGAGCGCCAGCACCTTGTCGGCATAACTCTGCACGGAGTCCACGGAGGCAAAGCGTCGTTCGATCGGCAGCGTGATGTGCGAACCGTACAGCTCGACGGTGCGACTGCCGTGCTCGTCGGCACGATCGAACATCCCACGCACCAACTGCTCGGCGTCGTACACCTTGGCGCGCTGCGTATCTCGCACGCTCACAACTCCCCCTTGCCGGCACCCGGCTCCATCACGCGCGCAATGTGCCTCGGGTTCGCCCACTGACGCTCGCTCACGACTCCCCCTGTTCAACGCTCGACTCCGCCATACGCGAACGCGCACAGTGACTTCGGTTCGTCCGCTGACGCACGCTCACGAGCATCGTCCACGAACGGCGCGTACGCGACCGTAGTCAGCGCTCGCCCGCGCGCCCGTGGCGAGACACGCCGAAGCCCCGCCTCGACCGGTCCGGTACGGGAAGCACGGAGCGCTCACGCCGACCCGTTGTTCGAACCGCGAGCTTTCCGCGTCGTCAATTGCCCACGCGCCGCACCGAGTTCGGGCGAGGTGCCGAGCCGAGCCGCCTTACCCGCACGATCGCCCGCGCGTCGCGCCGCCGCCGAATGTCCGGCCGAAGCCTGCGGCCCGCGCCAGGTCCCGCGCGCTTCGGAGGTGCTGGTGTAGAAGTCGGTGAGCTCGATCTCCTTGTTGCGCAACGCGAGCGCGGTGCTTGCTCCGGCAGTGTCGCCGGGCACCACCTCGGCTTCGACCTCCGCCTTCACCGCGGCCAGCCGCTGGCCGATCCGCGCGGCGAACGCCATCTGGAAGTTCAACCGCGCCGTGACACCGGCGACCGGGGCCTGCACCCGTCGTTGCACCTTGCGTCCCCAGCGCTTCTCGGTGACCACCTTCTCCACCGTCGCCGAGCGGTACTGCCCGGACTTGATGTACTGATCCGACGCCCGCACCATCTGCACGAGCAGACTGGCGTACAGCGCCTCGCAGGTGTCGATATCGGAATCGAAACCGTAGGCGTACACCTGGGTCGAGGTGCGAGCGACATCGCAGCGCACATCGTTGGCATGCGCGATGGCGACGAACAGTTGGACGTAGGTGCGCAATCCGCGCTTGCCCGGCTCGCCGATCGGGATGATCCGCTGAATCGGCGTCGGCCTGCGCTCACGTCCCGCGATGTGCGCACGCGCCACCGTCAGATCGATGGACGATCTGGTCGCCAGCCGCTGGGCCGCGGCGAGAAACGCCTCGGCCTCGTGCTCGTTATCGGTCGATTCGGCCTGGCGCAGCAGCCCACCGATGCGGGTCAGCATCCGCTCGGGAACCGGGTTCGGCGATGTCATCACACGCCAGAGTAGCGAGGACTTCCCGCCACAATCCCGCGAGTCACTCTCACACCATGTATCTTGCGTTGTGCAACCGGCAGGGTGTGCTAATGCTCACGATCGACTTGGAGTGTCCGCGATGGCTGTGAATAAGGTGTCGTCCCTACGAGCGTCGCTCGTACCGAAGGCCGCGCTCGCGGCCGTCTCGGTCGCGCTGCTGACGGCGACGTTCACCAGCTCCTGCTCCAGCGACAGCGGCGGGAGTCCGACGAGCCAGAACCTCAGCGGGCGTGGGCCGATCACCTACGTCGAGGGCAAGGACACCACCGAGACCGGTGCGGTCAAGCAGCTCATCGAGCGCTGGAACGCGTCGCACCCGGACGAGCAGGTGACGTTCAAGGAACAGTCGAACGACGCCTCGCAGCAGTACGACGACCTGGTCGAGCACATGCGGTCCAAGCAGTCCACCTACGACGTCGTCGCCCTGGATGTGCCGTGGACCGCCGAGTTCGCCGCGAAGGGCTGGATCCAGCCGCTGAAGGATTCCTTCGCCATCGACACCTCCGCGCTGCTCTCCCCGCCGGTCGCCAGCGCCACCTACAACAACACGCTGTACGCCGCGCCCCGAAACACCAACGGCGGCCTGCTGTTCTACCGCAAGGACCTGGTGCCGAACCCGCCCAAGACCTGGACCGAAATGATGGCCCAGTGCCCGATCGCCAAGGCGCAGAACATCGGCTGCTACGCCGGGCAGTTCGCGCCGTACGAGGGCCTGACCGTGAACGCGGCCGAGGCGATCAACGCCTACGGCGGCAGCTTCGTCGGCGCCGACGGCAAGACCCCGACCGTGAACAGCCCGCAGGCCCGGGCCGGACTCAAGGTCCTCGTCGACGCCTACAAGGACGGCAACATCCCGCAGGAAGCGATCACCTTCAAGGAGCCGGAGAGCAGCAACGCGTTCGCGCAGGGCAAGCTCATGTTCCTGCGTTCCTGGCCGTCCACCTACGGTGACGTCGGCGGCGACGCGTCCTCGGTGAAGGACAAGTTCGGTGTCGCCCCGCTGCCCGGCGAGAACGGCGTCGGCGCGTCCACCCTCGGCGGCTACAACGCGGCGATCAGCTCGTACTCCAAGAACAAGGCCACCGCGCTGGACTTCCTGCGCTTCCTGATCAGCGAGGACGCCCAGCACATCGTCGCCTCGGGCGCGCTGCCCTCGGTGCGCGCCTCGATGTACGACGACCCGGCGCTGATCGCGAAGATGCCGTACCTGCCCGCGCTCAAGGATTCCATCGCCAGCGCGGTGCCGCGTCCGGTCACGCCGTTCTACCCCGCGGTGTCGAAAGCCATCCAGGACAACGCTTATGCTGCGCTGAAGCAGTCCAAGTCCGTCGACGACGCGATCACCGGAATGCAGAAGGGCATCGAGACCGCGGGATCGTAGGCGGATAGCGCAACGGACCCGACGAGACCCGTAGGAGAGAGAAACGGTGTCGGATCCTTCGGGAGCGGCCAGCACTGTGCCGAGTGACGAGTTCCTGCCACGCAAGCGTGGCCTCGGCGAGACCCTGGCTTTGGAAATGCGGCGCTCCGGCAAAGCCTGGCTGTTCGTCACGCCGGTGCTGCTGGCGCTGGCCGTAGTCATCGGCTACCCGGTGATCCGGGCGCTGTGGATGTCGTTCCAGCAGGATTCGGGTCTCGACCCGGCGACGGGCATGTTCGTCGAGGGCGGCAGCGCGGGCTTCTCGAACTACACGCACTGGCTGCTGCAGCAGTGTCAGGCGGGCGGTGAGACGGTCAGCTGCCCGACCGGCACCCTCGGTTCGCAGTTCTGGCTGGCGATCGGCGTCACGCTGTTCTTCACCGTGATCACGGTGACGCTGGAGGCCACCCTCGGCCTCGGCTTCGCCATGGTGATGGGCAAGACGTTCAAGGGACGCGCGCTGCTGCGCGCCGCGGTGCTGATTCCGTGGGCCATCCCGACCGCGGTGACGGCGCGGTTGTGGGAGTTCATGTTCCAGTACGACGGGGTGGTGAACCGGGTACTCGGCACGCACATCCTGTGGACGTCCGACGCGTGGCCCGCACGGTTCGCGGTGATCGCGGCCGACGTGTGGAAGACGACACCGTTCATGGCGCTGCTGCTGCTGGCCGGTCTGCAGGTGATCCCGGCCGACGTGTACGAGGCGGCCAGGGTCGACGGCGCCTCGGCCTGGCAGCGGTTCACCCAGATCACGCTGCCGCTGCTCAAGCCGGCCCTGCTGGTCGCGGTGCTGTTCCGGACGATGGACGCGCTGCGCATGTACGACCTGCCCGCGATCATGACGCTCAGCAACCCGTCCACCCGAGTGATCTCCATCCTGGTGGTCGATCAGGTCCGGCAGGGTCCGAACAGCGCGGCCGCACTGTCGACGATCACCTTCCTGATGATCTTCGCGGTGGCCTTCGTACTGGTGAAGGTGTTGGGTGCCAACGCAGTCCGCACTCAGGAAGAACAGCGGGAGGCGCACTGATGTCGGTTCGGACTGCTGAAAAGCCTGCCGCACAAGCCGTTTCGTGGACGCAGCGGCTTCGGTCGGTACGGCTGTACGTCGGTGTGGCCATCGTGCTTGTGTGGGGACTCGGGCCGTTCTACTGGATGACCGTCACCGCGTTCCGCGATCCCGACTACACCTTCGACAGCACGCCCTGGCCGACGCACCTCACCTTCGAGAACTTCCGCAACGCGTTCGACACCAGTCGCGGCAACAACTTCGGCAAGGCGCTGGCCAACAGCGTGATCATCGGCTCGGCCACCACCGTTGTCGCGCTGGTGCTCGGTGTGATGGCCGCATACGCCTTGGCGCGACTCACCTTCCGTGGCAAGTACCTGGTGTCCGGGCTGATCCTGAGCGCGTCGATGTTCCCGGTGGTCGTGCTGGTCACGCCGTTGTTCCAGCTGTTCACCAATATCGGCTGGATCGGCAAGTACCAGGCGATGATCATCCCGAACATCTCGTTCGTGCTGCCGATGACCGTCTACATCCTGGCCTCGTTCTTCGCCGAGCTCCCGTGGGAACTCGAGGAGGCCGCGCGGATCGACGGCGCCACCAAGCTGCAGGCGTTCCGGCTGGTGATGCTGCCGCTGGCGGCGCCTGCGGTCTTCACCACCGCGATCCTCGCGTTCATCGCCGCGGTCAACGAATACCTGTTGGCCCGACTGCTTTCCAGCGGCAGCACCGAACCGGTGACCGTCGCGGTCGCCCGCTTCTCCGGCAACGACCCGCTGGTCGAGCCCTACGCCGCGATCATGGCCGCGGGCGTGATGGTGTCGATCCCGCTGGTCATCATGGTGCTGCTGTTCCAGCGTCGCATCATCTCCGGCCTCACCGCGGGTGGCGTCAAGAGCTAGAAACACCGCTCAGCGCACGTTTTTCCGGCAATAGCTGGAATTGCGATGTGCCGCATCGGCCCGGTGATAGCATCGCGGGTCACCCACGGCGCGAGTAAAGTCGTGCCCGTGGGGCCCATTTCCGATCGTTGTTCGTGCAGGTGAGTTTCGGCCGACGCTCCGGGAGGAGATGATCGTGAGCGAGCGCCAGCGAGTGAACCGAGAACACAGTGCGCCCGAGCGCACGACGGTGCCGACCGCTAGCGAGGCGCTGTCGTGAGTTCGCTCGGTAAGCGGCGACGCGGTGCGAGAGCCAAACCTGAAGCGGCGCCCTATACGTCGATCGCCGGTTTCAATGAGCTCGACACCTCGCCACCGCGAAAACGACACGCTCGCTCGGCGCGAGAGCGCAAGCCCCCGCGGCCGACGCCCGATCCGCATCGTCCACTGCGCACCCGAGGGGAACGCTTCCGGCGCTTGGTGCTCGCCCTGTTCATCATCTTCGGCGCGGTGCCCGCACTGTTGTTCGTACTCGTCTACTGGAGCGCCGAGATCCCCGATCCGGATTCGGTACAGACCAATCAGATCGCCACGGTCCTCGCCTCCGACGGCAGTACCGTGATCGCCAAAGTCGTACCGCCCAACGGCAATCGGAGCCCGATCCCGCTGACCGAGGTGCCGCAGCCGGTGCGCGACGCGATGCTGTCCGCGGAGGACCGTAACTTCTACACCAACCCCGGCTACTCGACCTCCGGCTTCCTGCGCGCCGCCCGCGACAACCTGCTCGGCCGGGACAACGCGGGCGGCGGTTCCACCATCACCCAGCAGTACGTGAAGAACGCCTTCCTCGGCTCCGAGCGCACGCTCACCAGGAAAATGCGGGAGCTGGTCATCTCGGCCAAGATGGCGCGGGAGTGGAGCAAGGACGACATCCTCGCCGCTTACCTCAACACCATCTATTACGGCCGCGGCTCCTACGGCATCGCCGCGGCGAGCAAGGCCTACTTCAACAAGCCGGTGAACCAGCTGACCCTGGCCGAGGGCGCGGTGCTGGCCGCGCTCGTGCGCACGCCGTCGATCCTCGACCCGGAAACGCATCTGCCCGACCTGACCGCGCGCTGGAAGTACGTGCTCGACGGCATGGTCGAAATGGGCGTCCTCTCGCCGGGCAACCGGGACGCCACGGTGTTCCCGGCGATCATCCCGCTCAACGAGATCCCCGACGACAACGTGGCCCGCGGCCCCGAGGGCCTGATCCGCGCCCAGGTGATCCGCGAACTGCGATCCTCCGGCATCAGCGAACACGAGCTGGACACCGGCGCCCTGCAGATCACCACCACGATCGACGCGAAGGCGCAGCAGTCCGTGCTGGACACGGTGCGCGACCGGCTCGGCGGGCAGCCGCCCGAACTGCGCGCCGCGATCGTGTCGATCGACCCGCGGTCCGGCGCGGTGCGCGCCTACTTCGGCGGCACCGACGGCATCGGCTACGACTACGCTCAGGCGCCGCTACAGACCGGTTCGGCGTTCAAGCCCTTCGCGGTGGTCGCCGCGCAGCAGCAGAGCATTCCGCTGAACCGCATGCTGGACAGCTCCCCGGTCACCGACCGCGGCACCAAGATCACCAATGTGGACGGTGAGTCGTGCGGCCGGTGCACCATGGCCGAGGCGCTGAAGCGCTCGCTCAACACCAGCTTCTACCGGCTGACGATGTCGATGTTCGACGGACCCAAGGCCATCGCCGACGCGGCGCACGCGGCGGGCATTCCGGAGCAGATCCCGGGTGTCGCGGGCAAAACGCTGACCGAGGACGGCGGGCGCCCGCTGAACGGAATTGTGCTGGGCCAGTATCTTGTTCGGCCGATCGACATGGCCTCCGCGTACGGGACGATCGGCGCGTCCGGCGTCTATCACCAACCCTATTTCGTGCAGCGCGTGGTGACCGGCGACGGACGGGTGCTGCTCGACCGTGGTGCGCCCGAGCAGCGCACCGGCAAGCAGCTGCCCGACGGCCAGCAGCGCATCCCCAAGGCGATCGCCGACAACACCACCCAGGCGATGACGCCGATCGCCGCGTACTCCAACGGACACGCCCTCTCCGGTGGCCGGCCGTCCGCGGCGAAGACCGGCACCACCCAGCTCGGCGAGTCCAAGCAGAACAAGGACGCCTGGATGATCGGCTTCACCCCCTCGCTGTCCACCGCGGTCTGGATCGGCACCGAACAGTCCCAGCCGATCCGCACGGCCCGCGGCACCGACATCTACGGGTCCGGCCTGCCCGCCGACATCTGGAAGCAGGTGATGGACGGCGCCCTCGACGGCACCCCGGTCGAACAGTTCCCCGCCGCGGCCGGCGCCGCCGCAGCGAGCACGCCGCCGTCGGCGAGCAAGCCGTCCGGCGGCACCTACGACATCCTGAACCCGCCGCCCGGCCCGCCGCGGGAGCCGGTGATCATCATCCCGCCCGCGCCACCAACACCTAAGGAAGTGGAAATTTTTCCCGGACTGACCATCCCGGTGCCGGGATAGCGACGATGCTGTGACCTTCCCGCACCCAGGGGAACGGATGACATGGCAGCATCGTTTGCCAGAGTGAGAGCGAACAGCGAGTGTGTCGGACAAGGCCGACGCCGACGCCGCGGGATCGATGCGGAAGGATATGCGCTCGAGCGACGACGCCGCCAATTGGAGACAGACGAGACATAGGGGCTACGCCGGTGGATTTCAATGTCGTTGACCAACCCGAGACGCTGGTGGCGGGAACAGTACTTCGCAGCCCAGCGCTCGCGGTCGAAGGACCGCGCCGCGCGAAAGTCGAAGAGGCGTGGAAGCGTAACCTGGCCCGCCAGCTGCCCGGGCCGCCGACGACCGCGTATGTCGACCACGCGCCGGAAATCAATTCCTACCTGACCCACATCGTCGGCTACCGCTGTCGCGGCGTGGACGACTTATTGCCCGGTGATGTGCTGGCCCGGGTGCCCGCGGGCCGATTCGCCCGATTCATCGCCAGCGGCGACAACCTCGGCGACACCATCGTGCACATTTGGCGCTCGGTATGGGACGCCGAGGCCGCGGGCCGATTCGTACGTGCCTATACCGGGGATTGGGAGCATTATCCCGACGCGCGCACGGCCGAAGTCTTCGTAGCGCTGGCAGACGATCAAGTCGACGGGTAGGAACAACACTGTGGACTTCGAGATTGTCACGTTGGACGAGAGCCTGGTCGCCGGACTGACCGTTCCGCTCGCCGGACGCGAGGTGACCGCGCGCGACCTCGACCTGGTGAACTTCACCTGGGACCGCTACCTGGCGCGGGAGAAGAGCGTGCCGCGGGTGGCCGCCTACATCGGCCAGAACGACCACGCCGTCGCCGTGCTCGGCTACGAGGTGGCCTCGATGGACGAGATGGACGCGGGCGACGTGCTCACCCGCGTCCCACAGGGCCGCTACGCCAAGTTCGTCGTCTCCGACAAGCCCTACGACCTGTTGCGCACCGCGTGGGCTCAGGTTCGCAAGGCGGAGAGCGCCGGAACCATCACCCGCTCCCACACCGCGGAGATCGAGCGCTACACCGGACCGACCTCGGTCGAGGTCTACGTCTCGCTGGACTGAGTAACACCCCGAACAGCAAGGTGCCCGGAGGTTTTCACCTCCGGGCACCTTTCCAGCCCCGCACAGCGCGAGTTTTGCGAGCGCCGTTCGTGGCCACGCGGCCAATAACTCAAGCGCCGATGATGAACGCCTCGAGCTGCGTGCGGGCGACGTCGTCGGCCAGCTGCTTGGGCGGGGACTTCATCAGGTAGGCCGAGGCCGGGATGACCGGTCCGCCGATGCCGCGGTCCTTGGCGATCTTCGCCGCGCGGACCGCGTCGATGATGATGCCCGCCGAGTTCGGCGAGTCCCACACCTCGAGCTTGTACTCCAGGCTCAGCGGCACGTCGCCGAACGCGCGGCCCTCGAGCCGGACGTAGGCCCACTTGCGGTCGTCCAGCCAGCCGACGTGGTCGGACGGGCCGATGTGCACGTCCTTGGCGCCCATTTCCTTCTTCAGGTTGCTGGTGACGGCCTGGGTCTTGGAGATCTTCTTCGACTCCAGGCGCTCGCGCTCCAGCATGTTCTTGAAGTCCATGTTGCCGCCGACGTTCAGCTGCATGGTGCGGTCGAGCTGCACACCGCGGTCCTCGAACAGCTTGGCCATCACGCGGTGCGTGATGGTCGCGCCGACCTGGCTCTTGATGTCGTCACCGACGATGGGAACGCCTGCCTTGGTGAACTTCTCGGCCCACACCGGGTCGGAGGCGATGAACACCGGCAGCGCGTTGACGAAGGCGACGTTCGCGTCGATGGCGCACTGTGCGTAGAACTTGTCCGCCTCCTCCGAACCCACCGGCAGGTAGGAGACGAGGACGTCGACGTTGTTGTCCTTCAGCACCTTGACCACGTCGACCGGCTCGGCCTCGGACAGGTCGATGGTCTCGGCGTAGTACTTGCCGATGCCGTCGAGCGTCGGACCGCGTTGCACGACAACGTCGCTCGGCGGCACGTCGGAGATCTTGATGGTGTTGTTCTCGCTGGCGAAGATGGCCTCGGCGAGGTCGAAACCGACCTTCTTCGCGTCGACGTCGAACGCGGCGACGAACTTCACGTCCCGGACGTGGTACTTGCCGAACTTGACGTGCATGAGTCCGGGCACGGTCGCGGTCTCATCCGCGTCCTTGTAGTACTGCACACCCTGGACCAGCGAGGAAGCGCAGTTGCCCACGCCTACGATGGCGACGCGAACTTCTGTGGCGTTGTCAGCCTTCTTGTCATCACTCATGGCCGATATTTCCCTCTTTCTGTGGTGCCGCCTTCGTCGATTGCTCCGCCGCAATCAACTCGTTGAGCCAGCGCACTTCGCGCTCGCTTGATTCGAGTCCGAGCTGGTGGAGCTGCCGGGTGTAGCGATCGAGTGACCCGCTGGCCTTCTTGATCGCCTCCCGGAGTCCTTCTCGGCGCTCCTCGACCTGGCGTCGCCTGCCCTCCAGAATCCGCATCCGCGCGGTCGCGGGGGTGCGGCTGAAGAAGGCGAGATGAACGCCGAAGCCGTCGTCGGTGTAGTTCTGCGGTCCGGTATCGGCGAGCAGTTCGCTGAACCGCTCGCGGCCCGCCGGAGTCAGTTGGTAGACGCGGCGGGCTCGGCGCGTGACCACGCCCGCCGGAATCTCCTCGGCGATCAACCCGTCCGACTGCATGCGGCGCAGCGTGGGATAGAGCGACCCGTAGGAGAAGGCCCGAAACGCGCCGAGCAGGCCGGTGAGCCGCTTGCGCAACTCGTAGCCGTGCATGGGCGATTCGAGGAGCAGCCCGAGAATTGCCAGCTCGAGCACCGGGCTTCACCTCCCTGACTGTGTACAGACCTAACCGATGGATGCGACTCCACACTATATCGGGCCGATATAACTGTGCACAGTCCTGGTCGATATAAACACGGATCTACCGGGCATCTCATACCCCTGAGCCAGGGCGGCCCCTCGGCAACACCGCTACTCTGGTTCTCGTGCGAATCCAGCGGCAGGTGGTCGACTACGCCCTACGGCGTCGGTCGTTGCTGGCTGACGTGTATGCGGGCCGCGTCGATGTCGCCTCGGTATGTGATGCGAATCCCTACCTGCTGCGTGCGGCGAAGTTCCACGGTCGGGGGAGCGAGGTCACATGCCCGATCTGCCGGAAAGAACAACTCACGCTTGTATCTTGGGTCTACGGCGACGGTCTCGGACCGGTGGCGGGCTCGGCCCGTACACCGGAGGAGCTGACCCGCCTCGCCGAGACTCGTGAAGAGTTCTCGGTCCATGTCGTCGAGGTATGCCGCAGCTGCAGCTGGAATCATCTGGTGCAGTCCTACGTCCTCGGTACCACGCCGGCGCCAACGCGGCGTCGCACCGGGACCCGGCGCACCGCAGCCGAATGAAGTGCCTGGTCATCTGCCCGTCGGATGACTCGCGGAGCCACCATGTGTCCGCTGCGGTCGAGATGACCGCCCCGAGCCATCCGCAACGTTACGAGTTATGGAGATCTTGTCAGTGAATTCGCCCTACGAGACTTCCCCCTACGGCGATGAACCGCACGGCGGCCGTCCTCCACGGAGTTCACAGCCTGGTCCCAATCCGTATCAGAATCCGCGCCCCGGCCCGCCGCCCGGCCCTGGCCCTCGGCCCGGCCCGCCGCCCGCGCAGCGCCCCGCCCCCTACCCGGGGGAGCTTCGTGGCCCGCAGCCGCAGCGTCGTCCCGGTCCGCCCCCGCCGCAGCAACGGCCGCCGCAGGGACGACCGAACCCGGCCCCGCCGCCCGGCGCCGGGGCCACCCAGAAGATCGAGCGAAACTCACTGACCGACGCGGTCTCCGAGCGCAACCGCCGTGGCGGCCCGCCCACCGGGCCGCGGCCGACCGCCGACCGGGCCCGCCGCGTCGGTGACCCGGGCAACGGCACCGGCGAACGCAGGCAGACCGCGGGTGGACCGCCGTCCGGCCCGCCCCCGCGCCGCAACGGTGGCAGCGGCGGCGACGGCTCCGGCCCGGGTAAGCGCAAGCCGGGCGCGAAGAAGAAGTCGCCGTGGCGGATCGTGCGCCGGGTCATCTACGTGATGATGGCCATGGCCATCCTGATACCCAGTGGTGTTTTCCTCATCGCGTACACGACTGTTTCGGTACCCCAGCCCGGTGACCTCAAAACCAATCAGGTCGCGACCATCCTCGCCTCCGACGGCGAATCGGTGATCAGCAAAGTCGTTCCGCCGGAAGGCAACCGGACCGACGTCACGATCGAGCAGATCCCGGCGCACGTGCGCAACGCGGTGATCGCGGCCGAGGACCGGGACTTCTACTCCAACCCCGGCTTCTCGATCTCCGGCTTCGCCCGCGCCGCCAGGGACAACGTGCTCGGCAAGGAAAGCGCCGGTGGTGGTTCCACCATCACCCAGCAGTACGTGAAGAACGCATTGGTCGGCGACGAACGCTCGCTGACCCGAAAGCTGCACGAGCTGGTCATCTCGGCCAAGATGGCGCGCCAGTGGAGCAAGGACGACATCCTGGCCGCGTACCTGAACACCATCTACTTCGGTCGCGGCGCCTACGGCATCGACGCCGCCGCCAAGGCCTACTTCGAGAAGCCGGTGACGGAGCTGACCCCCGCCGAGGGCGCGGTGCTCGCCGCCACCATCCAGCAGCCGTCCGGCCTGGATCCGGAGAAGAACCCGGAGGGTGCGAAGACGCGCTGGAACTATGTGCTCGATGGCATGGTGTCCGGTGGCAACCTGCCCGCCGCCGAACGGCAGGGCATGCAGTATCCGCGAGTGGCCCCGGTGTCGACGACCAAGGACAAGACCCTGGACACGGGTCCGGAGGGCTTGATCAAGACGCAGGTGATCAAGGAGCTGACCGCCGAGGGCATCAGCGAGCAGCAGATGAACACCGCGGGCCTGTCGATCACCACGACGATCGATCCGAAGGCGCAGAAGGCGGCCGTCGACGCGGCGCAGAAGAAGATGCAGGGCGAGCCGGAAAAGCTGCGTGCCGCAGTCGTTTCGGTGGATCCGAAGACCGGTGGCGTGAAGGCCTACTACGGCGGTGAGGACGGCCAGGGCTGGGATTACGCCAATGCCGGTCTGCAGCCGGGCTCGTCGTTCAAGGTGTTCGGTCTGGCGGCGAATCTCGAACAGGGCGTTCCGCTTTCGCAGCTGTACGACAGCTCGCCGGTCACCGTCAACGGCATCAAGATCACCAATGTCGAGGGTGAAGGGTGCGGTAATTGCACCATCGCCGAGGCACTCAAGCGGTCGCTGAACACCAGCTTCTACCGCATGGAAGTCGACATGGGCAACGGTCCGCAGAAGATCGCCGACATGGCGCACAAGCTCGGCATCCCGGAGAACATTCCCGGTGTCGGCAAGTCGCTCACCGAACCGGACGGCAACGGCCCGAACAACGGTATCGTGCTCGGCCAGTACGACTCTCGTCCGCTCGACATGGCCTCGGCCTACGCCACTTTGGCGGCCTCCGGCATCTATCACAAACCGCATTTCGTGCAGAAGGTCGTCGCTGCCGACGGCACGGTGGTGCTCGATCGCGGTGAGGTGGCCGGCGAGAAGCGGGTCGACGCCGCGGTGGCCGACAACGTCACCGACGCGATGAAGCCCATCGCGGCCTGGTCGCGTAACCACAATCTGGCGGGCGGCCGCGAGTCGGCCACCAAGACCGGCACCGCCCAGCTCGGCGACACCCTCGACAACAAGGACGCCTGGATGGTCGGGTACACGCCGTCCCTGTCGACCGCGGTCTGGGTCGGCGCCGTCGACAGCACCGCGCTGCGTAACTACCAGGGCGGCATGATCTACGGTTCCGGTCTGCCGTCCGACATCTGGAAGGCCACCATGGACGGTGCGCTGGAAGGCACGAAGAACGAGACCTTCCCGAAGCCGGCGCCGATCAAGGGACAGGCCGGTGTGCCCGCGTGGTCGGCCCCGTTCACCCCGCCGTCCACCACCGAGGCGCCGCCGCTGATCCCGCCGATCATGCTGCCGCCGCAGATCGACACCCCGTTCGGCCCGATCCAGATCCCCGGTGCCCAGCCGCGCCCGCAGGCGCAGCAGCAACCGCAACAGCAGCAACAGCGCGAGGACGGCCCGACGCCGCTGCCCGGCCAGCCGATGGCGACCGACGGCGCGTCGCCGAGCACGACCGGTTCACCGCGGCCGGGTAACAACGGGTACAGCAATCAGGGTGACAGCACCGGAGCCGCACCGACCGCCCGCAGCAGATAGCCCGGCCCTGCGGCACCTCGGCCGAGGTGCCGCAGGGTGCGCGTACCGTCCCCACTCAGCCGGGTGGGGACGACGCGATCCGAACCCATAGCCGAACTCAAGGTAGCGTCGGGTGCCGTGACCGATCAGGAACTGGTGGACCAGCGAACGAACGGGAGCGTGCCGCAATCGGGTGGGGCGTCTTCCGGTGGCGCGCACTACATCGCCCCCGGCCCGCTCGCGCCGGATCTGCGGTCGGCCGACGCCCGAGATCGGCCCAGCCGCAACGATTCGCTGACCGCGCAGCTGTCCACCGTCATCGGGGGGCCGGTCGGTGAGCACGCGCTGATCGGGCGGGCGCGGTTCTGGACGCCGATGCGGGTGCTGCTGGCGTTCACCGTGGTATTCCTCGCGTTCGGCTGGTTCGGCAAGGCCGGCTGCATTCAGCAGACCAGCACCGCGGACGGATCGCTCACGCTCGACTGGAACAACGGCCGCCAATACGTGGCGATGTGCTACTCGGACACCGTGCCGCTGTACGGCGCGGAGCGGTTGAACGAGGGCGCCTTCCCCTACAAGAAGGACTGGACCGAGACGACCCCGGACGGTGGCCGGGAAACCCGGTACATGGAATATCCGGTGTTGTCCGGTCTGTACCAATACCTTTCGATGCGGATCGCCAAGGCCTGGGATGCCGCGCCGCTGCCCGGCGCGCTGCAGGTGGTGATCTACTTCAATGTGGTCGCGTTCGGCCTGGCGCTGGCCTGGCTGGTCACCGTGTGGGCGACCGCGCAGCTGGCCGGGCGTCGGGTGTGGGACGCGGCGCTGGTGGCCTGCTCACCGCTGGTGATCGTGCACATCTTCACCAATTTCGATGCGCTGGCAACGGCTTTGGCCGCGACCGGGCTGCTGGCCTGGGCGCGCAGACGCCCGGCGCTCGCCGGTCTGCTGCTCGGGCTCGGCGGCGCCGCCAAGCTGTATCCGCTGCTGCTGCTCGGCCCGATCGTGGTGCTGTGCCTGCGCGCCGATCCGATGCAGCGGCTGCCGAGCACCCAGCTCGGGCTGCGGCTGCGCGATATCGACAGCTGGTCGACGGCGCGGGACTGGCTCCGCGAAACCCCTTATCGCGTCCACCTACTCGGCACCCGGCCGCTGGGCGCCGCGGCCGTGACGGTCGCGGCCGCGCTGGGCACCTGGGTCGCGGTGAACCTGCCCATCGCCGCGCTGTATCCGGACGGCTGGCGGGAATTCTTCCGGCTCAACACCTCCCGGCACGCCGACCCGGACTCGCTGTACAACGTGATCACCTCGTTCACCGGCTGGACCGGATTCGACGGGACGCTCACCCACGAGCAACAGCCGGTCATTTTGAACGCGGTGTCGCTGCTGGTGTTCGTGGCCGCGTGCGCGGTGATCGGCTACCTCGCGCTCACCGCGCCGCAACGGCCGAGGCTGGCGCAGCTGTGCTTCCTGGTGGTCGCCGCGTTCCTGCTGACGAACAAGGTGTGGAGCCCGCAGTATTCGCTGTGGCTGGTGCCGATCGCCGTGCTCGCGCTGCCGCATCGGCGAATCCTGTTGGCCTGGATGACGATCGACGCGCTGGTCTGGGCGCCGCGGATGTTCTACTACCTCGGCCTGGACAAGAAGGGCCTACCCGAGCAGTGGTTCACCGGCACCGTGGTGCTGCGCGACCTCGCAGTGATCGCGTTGTGCGCCTTGATCGTTCGGCAGATCTATCGCCCCGACGAGGACCTGGTGCGCCGCGACTACGTCGACGACCCGATCGGCGGCGTCTTCGACCGGGCACCGGATCCGTTGCTGCCGTGGCTGCCCGAGTTCTTGCGTCCCCGGGTGGCGCCGACCCGCGAGTGGCGCTCGCAGGCCGGCGATGCCACCCACGTCAGCTCCGGCGACACGGGTAATCACATACGGGTAGCGAACGTCGCGAATCCGATTCAGTGGGTGCGCAGGTAACGCGCGAGCAGCGCCGGTTCCTGGGGCAGCATGTCCAGGTCCAGCTCCCACGGGCTGCCGGTCCACGGATCGAACAGCGGCGTCCCGTCGACGGTCGGCAGGTGCCTGCAGGACTGGGACAGCATCGCCACGGTGCTGTCACCCGAGTCGGATTCGTCGCTGCCGATGATCACCGTGGACAGCCCGATCAGGTCGCCGCGCATGATCAGTGAACCGATCCGCTGCGCGTCCGAACTCTGGTAGCCGTGCGGGAAGTCGGCGGCGACGAGGATCCGGTGCTCCGTCGGCGCACTGCCCATGCCGCTGGTGAAGGCCAATTCCGCCAGTTCGGCCGCCTGCACCAGGGCCTGCAACCGCTCCGAGATCTCGGTGTGGTCGGTGATCGGCGGCCCGTTCAATACCGGCGCGAGCAGGCCGGTGAAGCCGCTGAACGCCCCGGTCAGATCGATGATGTCGACCAGGGTGCGCCGACCGGGCTTCGAGGTGAGCAGCCGCGCGAGCAACGCGCCGATCACCGGCGCGACCGCGCGGGTGGACTCGGTGTCGATCCACAGCGGCCTATTCAACGGCACCGGAACGCAATACGGCACCCGCAGCGTCCCGCGTTCGCGCGCGTACAGCTCGCCGAGCCGGATGCCGTCGCTCGGCGTGATCGGCTTGTCCCAGACCGGTGAATCCCAGGATGCCAGCGCGGGTGGCAGCATCAGGTCGGCGTCGGCGAGCTCGCGGACGAGCTGCGCGCTGTCGCGCTGATGGTTGCTTTCGGCGGTGGCGATCAGGTCGTCGTTGCGCTGTTGCGCGGCCCGGCGCGCGGCATCGGCGGCCGGGGTGTTCCGGGTAGCGGGATCCGAGACGGCGACGGACAATTCGTGATCGAGCCGCTTGGCGGCGTAGTCACGGGCCGAGACCAGCGCGGCGGCCGAGCGAGCGGCGTCCTCGAAAATCATCCACAGGCGTTCCAGGCCGTGCCCGATCTCCAGCGGCGCCGCCTTGGCGTCGCGGGCTTCGCTGGCCATCGGCCCGGCCATGGTGTGCACGCCGGGGCCGGGCTGTTGGGTCGCGCTCGGCTGCGGTGAGTCACCGGTCTGCGCGGCCGAGCCGGTTTGCGCCGCCGGGTCCGCCGGATCGTCCTCGACCTCGACGCCGTGCGCGGTCAGCAGCACGCCGAGGCCACCCGAGTAGCCCTGTCCGACGGCGCGCAGCCGCCAGTCGGTGCCGCGGCGGTACACCTCCAGACAGATCAGTGCCGCCTCGCCGGACGACGGTGTGATCGCGAATTCCGCTGCCACCTGGTTGTTTTCGGACAGCGTTGCGGTCACCGCGCCGAGGCCGCCCGGCCGGGCAGGCACGGCCGGGTCGGCGCTCACCACCAGCAGCACCGCCTTGGCGTCGCCGCGCACCTCGGGCAGCGTGATGGTCACCTGGTCCGCGTCCAGCCGCACCCCCGCGGCGCTGGGCTGGTTGTAGAAGACGAAATCCTCGGCGTCGAAGACCTTGAGGTTCTCCGCCACCACCAGCGCCGAAACATCCAGTGCGGCTTCGGCTTTCGCGCCGAATCGAACGACTTTACCGGTCAGCGGGATATTCTGACCGGCCTTCAGTTGAATCACGTTGTCTGCCTTGCTGTCCGCGTCGCCCGATCAAACGTGCTGCAGAAACCGGCCGAGGTGCGGCACGGCTTCACCGGGGTGCTTGGCCGCGAAGCCTTCGCCGATCGCCTGCAGCTTCCAGTCGTTGCCGACCCGGAACACCTTCGCCATCGCCATCGCGGTGAAGGGCATGCCGCCTGCCAGGGTGTACCTGGCCAATTCGGCGTCGTTGGTGCCATCGACCAAGCGGCAGAACGCATTCTGAATCTGCTCGAAGGTGTGGCCCTTGTAGGAGGTCACGATGAACACCAGGGTGCTCACGTGCGCCGGAATGCGGGTGAGGTCGACCAGGATCACCTCGTCGTCGCCCTCGCCCTCACCGGTGAGGTTGTCGCCCTGGTGCCGGATCGAGCCGTCCTTGGAGGTCAGCTGGCCGTAGTAGGCGACATCCACCGGGTTGTTGTCGGCGAACATGACCACCGACGCGTCGAGATCCACGTCGACGGTGCGGTTGCCGAACATGCCGCGGTTCTTCACCGGATCCCAGCCGAGGCCCATCTTGACGAAGGTCAGCGCCGCGCCGCCCTCCTTGCGCAGGGTGACCCGCTGGCCCTTGGTCAGGCTGACCGGGCGGTCCTTGCTCAGGCTCACCTCGGCGGGCGCCTGCTGCGGCGGAACCGGCTGCCCAGGCGGCGGATAACCACCCTGAGCGGGCGGCGGGTAGCCACCCTGAGCGGGGGGCGGGTAACCACCCTGAGCAGGCGGCGGGTAACCGCCAGGGCCGGGCGGCGGGTAGCCGGGGCCCGGCGGGGGGTAACCGGGTCCGGGCGGCGGGTAGCCACCGGTCGGCGCGCCCTGGGCCGGGTACGCGGGCGCGGTCGGGTAGTTCGGCGCGGGCTGCGTGGGGTAGGCCGGCGGCGGCTGGTAGGCGGGCGGCGGCGCGGGCTGGGCCTGCTGGGTGGGCTGGGCCGGCGAATCATCGACCGTCACACCGTGGTCGGTGACCAGCGCGGCGAAACCACCCGCGTAACCCTGTCCTACGGCGCGCACCTTCCAGCTGCCCTGACGGCGGTACAGCTCGAGCGCGATGACGATCGACTCGGTGCTCAAACCCTCGATCTGGTACTCGAACAACCGATTACCGGTCGCATCCGACACGATCGCGGTGGGCGCGGGGAACCGGCCGAAGTTGCTGGTCGCGTCGTCCAGCGTGATCACCGCGCGGATCTGCGCGATATCGGCGGGCACCGCGTTCAGCGACACCGCAAGCGAGGCGGGCTGCCCGGCGGGTGCGGGCTGCAGGTTGACCCCAGGTCCGCTCGGCTGGTTGAAGAAGACGAAATCCGCGTCGGTACGGACCTTGCCCTGTTCGGTGACCAGTAGTGCGGACAGATCCGCGGGCGCCGTGAGCTGGATGGAGACCACCACGTCGTTCGTGGCCAGCGGACCGTTTTGGCCCTTGGCGAGTGTTGCGGACAAGTTAGACCCTTCGCTTGTCGGTGCGTTCGAATGCCACTCTACGAGAAACGCTCGGGTGACGGTTCCGCTAATCGGGTCGATGAACCCCGACAGTTCTGGGGGCCATCGGTTAATGTGACGACACGCAGTTGGAATGTGGTGGTTTTTCCATGTTCCCGATCGAGACAGCAGGCAGAACACCCTCATGGCGCAACTGTTCGAACAATCCAAGAAGGTGATCGAGGCGCATCTCGCCGGTACCAGTCTCCGCGCGATTTCCGGCTCGATGGTCGCTTACGAGGGCAATGTGCAGTTCAAAGCGGCCGGATTCGGCGGCGGCGACGGCGTGCTCGCCGGGCTCAAGCGCCGTGCGACCGGCGAGAAGCTCTCGCTGATGGAATGTTCCGGCAACGGCCGGGTCTTCTTCGCGGTGAACGGCCAGCACGTGACCGTGGTCGACCTGAACAACGAGACGTTGCAGGTGGAATCCCAGCAGCTGCTCGCGTTCGCCGGAAACCTGCGCACCGATGTGCGCTTCGCTGGGCTGCGCGGGGCCTCGACCGGCGCGGGCTTGTTCACCACCACGGTGACCGGGCAGGGCCAGGTCGCGCTGCTGTCGGCGGGCGGGCCGTTGATCCACCTGGAGGTGGCGCCGCAGTTCCCGCTGGTGGTCGACCCGGACGCGTTCGTCGCGGCGCGCGGCAACCTCAATCATTCCTTCGTCACCGACGTGTCCTGGCGCACGTTCGTCGGCCAAGACGCGGGTGAGGCGTTCTCGCTGCGCTGGGACGGCCAGGGCGTGGTGCTGATCCAGCCGGCGGAACGGTAAGGGCGGGCGGATGTTCGAGAAAGTCAACGGCAAGGTCGTCAAAGTCAATGTCGGGATGGCGGGTGGCGTGGCCGCCCGCACCGGCGCGATGCTGTTCTATACCGGCGATGTTTCCTTTGCGCCGCACCAGATTCCGGGCGGTCAGGGGATGGGTGGCGGCGGTGGGTTGATGCGGGTGGCGGGTCGCATGATGGCGGGCGAGCACGAGCGCACCATGCTCGCGCAGGGCACCGGCGAAGTGCATTACGGATTCGCGGGACTGGAGGTCCACGTGGTCCAGCTGCAGCCAGGGGCGACACTGCGGGTCGA
Organism: Nocardia sp. NPDC046473; assembly: GCF_040645995.1. NCBI lineage: Bacteria > Bacillati > Actinomycetota > Actinomycetes > Mycobacteriales > Nocardiaceae > Nocardia > Nocardia sp. NPDC046473. The sequence goes on along the minus strand of NZ_JBEYZJ010000002.1, from coordinate 946,939 downwards.
GGCGTCGCGGCTGCTTGCCAATACCGCGGGTTTGCAGAGTTCCATTGTCTCGGTGATGAGTTCGGGTGGCGGTGGTGGTGGCGGACTGATGGGTGCGTTGCGCGGTGCCGCGACCGGTGCGCTGACCGGTCAGGGCATGTTCACCACGCAGCTGTCCGGGCAGGGTTCCGCCGTGCTGCTCGCACACGGCGGATTCCTGGAATTGCGAGTGGGCGGGCCTGATCCGATCGTGGTCGACCCGCAAGCCTTCGTCGCCGCCTACGGCAATGTGCAGACCGAACTGAAGACGGCGCTCAGCTGGCGCGACGCGGTCGGCCGAGGCTCCGGTGAGGCCATGCAATTGCATTGTGTCGGACAGGGTGTCGTGTACGTGCAGGCCTCGGAAGAGAAGTTGTGACCATGCCGGAAATTCTGAATCCGATGAAACTCGGTGCGAGCGATAATCTTCCGGGAAACAGCTACGCCTACTGCATCGATCTGAACAAACCATGGTTCATGCGCAAAGGCGCGATGATCGCCTACTACGGCGAGATGCGATTCCAGATGCTCACCCATGGCCTGCAGGGCGGGCTGTTGCACATGGTGGCGCAACAATTCTCGGCTCCGCTGTTCACCGGCGACTATGTGGTGGCCGAGGGGCACGGAAAGCTGATCATCGGCGACCGCGGCTACGACATCAATTCCTATGACCTCGAGGACAACGGCAACCTCACCATTCGCGCCGCCAACCTGCTCGCGTTCGAGCCCGGTCTGTCGCTGAACCAGTCCATCGTGCCCGGCTTCCTCACCCTGATCGGCACCGGCAAGTTCCTCGCCTCCTCCAACGGTCCGGTCATGTTCGCCGAGCCGCCGCTGCGGGTCGACCCGGAAGCCCTGGTCGGCTGGGCCGACTGCCCCTCCCCCAGCCACCATTACGACCAGCGCTGGGTCTCCAGCTTCCTCGCCGCGGGCGCCGCCCGCTTCGGCGTGAACTCCGGCGAGGAACGCCAATTCGATTTCACCGGCGCGGGCACCGTGCTGATCCAATCCAGTGAAAAGGTGCTCAGCGACGCCATGTTGGTGCGCACCATCGAGGGCCAGATCCAAAGCGGGATCACGCCGAGCGGCCTGCAACGACTTCAGGGCGTCATCGCCCAGCAGCTGGGTGGGCAGCAGGGGCACTGAGCCCTGCGGTCGGACCTGGGAATCCTCCTTCGGGTCATCCGTTCGGCGGACTCAGCGTTCCTCAGGGTGGCGTTAGTTTTCCGGCAGGACTTCTTGCTGGGAGGCGTTATGAGTGTCGGGTTGATATTCGTCATCATTGTCGGCGCGATCGTGTTGATCGTGAAACGGTTCATGGGGGAACCGGTGGATGCGCGGGATACGTTTGTGACGCCGTTGATCCTGGTGGGGATCGGTGTGTACAGCGTGACCAAGGTCGCGGACCTGAGTGGGATCGACATCGTCTGGTTGGTGATCGGCGGGGTGGTCGGCATCGCGTTCGGCGCGGTGCGCGGAACTACCACCGTCCTGTTCGAACGAGACGGGCATCTCTGGCAGCGGTACACCGTGAAAACCCTGGTCATCTGGGGCACTTCGATGGTCGCGGGTTTCGGGATCAGCCTGCTCGGCAGCACCATGGGGATGCATCACGATGCCAAGCCCGTCACCTTGTCGATCGGCATCGGCATGCTCGGCGAGATGCTGACGCTCGGCCTGCGGGCGCTGTCCAGCGGTATTCCGTTCGCGCCGGACAAGAAGGCCGCGGCTCGATCTGCCGCGGATAACCAACGCGGAGCGGACAATCCGTATCTCGACCGCTTCCTGAACAACCTCGGGCACCCCGGGACGGCGCAGCCGCGTGAGCCAGGTCTGCCGGACCGCGACTTCGGGCGCACTCCGCCAGGCGACTGGTCGGATCAGGACCAATACCTGCGCAAGTCTGCGTCCGCCGAGGCACGATACGACCAGCGGGAAGACCAACGCGGCTACCGGGAGCGGCCGCGAACCGATCGCTCGCCAACGCTGCGCGACGGCCTCGACTGGCTCAACCAGGTCCGCGACCGCAGGGCCTGATCATCGGCTGCCCTGCGCCCATCCATCGCCAACAATCGCGTCGATATCGGATGTTATTGCTTCCCAGTGTAATTCGGCGTGCGCCCGGCTGCTGTCGCTGACCAGCCGTGACGGCTCAGGTACGGCAGGGCGATGCTCGACGGAGATGGGCCGGCCGGTTACCCGGCCGGCCGCGGCCACAAGTTCGTTGACGCTGGTGCCGGAACCGCTGCCGATGTTGTATCGACGACACGAACCGGGGTCGGGCATATGCGCGACCGCTGCCGCGAAAGCTGTTGCGGCATCATCGATATGCACATAGTCACGAACGGCGGTACCGTCCCCGTTGATCGCCAGGCAAGGGCTGTCCCCCGCCGCCACCGCCAGTATGCGCGGCACGATCCTGGTCGGATCCAGATCCGCGCCGCCCGCAATGTTGAACAGCCGCAACACCACTGCAGCCAGCTGACCTGTCGCCGCCTGTGCCGCAATCACCGATTCGGCGGCCAGCTTGCTCGCCGCGTACGGATGCGGCGGTTGATCCGGCAGCTCCTCCGACATCGGCTGCCGCTCCGGCATCCCATAGATCGACGCGGTGGACGCGAACACCAGCCTGCCCACCTTCGCCTCGGCCATCGCCCGTAAAAGCGAGACCGTTCCGCCGACATTGACCTCGAAATACCGCAGCGGATCAGCGAAGGATTCGCGAACGCGAGTGAGCCCGGCCAAATGACATACCGCATCGACACCACGAAGAGCTGCGGTCAGTGCCTCGGTCTCGAGCAAGTCGGCGGCCCGAACTGCCACCCCGCGCGGCACCCGCGTCCGCGCGCGATGCACCAGCCCGACTACGTCGTACCCGTCGGCTCGCAGCGCCTCGGCCACAGCTCCGCCGAGATACCCGTTCGCTCCTGTCACCAGTACCCGCACCAAAGCATTGTCGGTCACCGGTAGCTGCTGAACTCCCAGGGATCGTGGGCACTGAACACCGAAACCTCATCACCGTGGTCACGAACCAGTTCGCGCAACCGCGCCTGGGTGCCGATGCGCAGATCATGGTGAACCTCTGAGGTGGTTTGCACGATGTCCATGATCGGGTGTGGATGATGCCGCTGTTCCAGTTCGCGGTGGTAGTAGTAGGCATCGCCGCTGTGCAGCAGCCAGCGATCGCCGTCGCGCACCGCCACTCCGGTATGGCCGGCGGTGTGGCCGCCGAGCGGGATCAACTTGAAGTCGTCGGACAGGCCTTTCAACGGGATCGAGGTGAACCCGAACCAGTCCGCACCGGCTTCGGGCGGGTAGGTGACCCAATGCGGGTCGTGCGCCCAATGCGCTCGGCGATAGCGAAAACTCGGCGCTTCGGCGACCGCGGCCTCGAGTTCGGCGGCAAGCACGTGCACCGCGGCCTGCGGGAAGTCCGGCAATCCGCCGCAGTGGTCCACGTCCAGGTGGGTGAGGATGATGTGGCGGACGTCCGCCGGCGCGTAACCGAGGCGCGCGACCTGGCGGATCGCCGTCTCGTCCTCATCGAGCAACGGCTGCGCCATGGCGACCCAGTCCGCGCCGAGGGTGCCGGCCGGGTCGCGGACATTGCCGAGGCCCATCCCGGTTTCAACGAGAACCATTCCGTCCGAATCGGTTTCGACCAGTAGGCAGTGGTTGACCGCGTGCGCGGGCGCAGGCCCGGCGTAGGTGGCTTCGATCTGCCGCACGGACCCGCAATTCAGGTGGTGAATGTTCATGCCGGGTAGTCTCCAACTTGAAGCGTGCTTCAAGTCAAGGAGAACAATGACCGACACCCTGCTGGACATCGCCGAGGTGGCCGAGGAGTCCGGGCTCGCCCCGTCCGCCCTGCGGTTCTACGAGAAGCGCGGCCTCATCACCCCGGCGGGCCGCAACGGCCTGCGCCGCACCTTCCGCCCCGACGTACTCGGCCGCCTGGCCCTGGTCTCCTGCGCCCGCGGCGCCGGTTTCACCATCGCCGAAATCGCCGGATTCCTGCGCGCCACCCCCAGCGACACCGAACTCCGCGCAGGACTGGCCCGCAAAGCCCTGGAACTCGACAAAGACATCGCCCGCCTCGCCCGCATGCGCGACAGCCTCCGGCACGCCTCGACCTGCACCCACGAGCCGCTCGTCGAATGCCCGGACTTCAAGATGACCTTCGAAGGCCCTGCACCCCAGGCGACTCGGACGCGCAAGCCGACCTAATCAGCCGACGGCGGGGAGCCCTTGATGAACCAGTTGATGATTTCCTCGCCCGCGAGGATGCCGGTGGCGCGGGTGATGGTGAGGTTGGGGTGGGTCCAGTTGAGGTGTTCGAGTTCGCCGTGACGGGGGCGGATGGCGTAGTCGGCGGCGCGCAGCATCTCGGCGTCGAGGGCGCCGTCGCCTGCGGCGAAAGTTGTTGCCTCGGTGTCGAGTTCGCCGGAATCGAGGAGTCGGCGGCGGACCTCCGCGACGGCGTGACTCTTGCAGACGACATCGGGCATCGAATAGATCTTGCGACCCTGCTGGGAGGCGGACCAGCCGCGAGCCCGGCACCAGGCATCCCACTCGGCCAGGAAGCCCGCCGGGACCTCTTTGGGGCGCACGACCAGGTAGCAGAAGAGGTCGTCGGCCTCGCGGAATTTGGTGACCCACGAATCGGCTATCCGGGCACGGAGCTCGGCGGTGACCTCGGAGAGCGTCGCGCCGCCCGCGCGGACCTTGGCGTCGATGTCGATGCGCCAGCGCAGGTCCGGCACGCCGTCGACCAGGATATTGCCGCCATTGCTGGTGATGGCGTAACGCCATGGGGCGCCGGGCAATTGGATGCGGTTGAACTGCTTGATGGTCCGCGTGGTGGTCGGAATGACCGCGGCGGGCTCGGTGAGGGTCTGCATGCGCAGGGCGGCGGCCGTCGTCATGAACGACAGCGGCGCGCCCTCGAGGTGTTCCACGCAGACGGTCGGCACGTCGGTGTGCGCACTGAAAGCGTTGCGCGAGTAGATCATTGTTCGGTCCAGGTCGGTGGCGACCAGCGTATGTCTTCGTAGCCTGGGTAGGTCCATCATGTCTGCACGTCCTTGATCAGTCCCATACACGAATAGGCCAGGTCGGGCACGACCTCGACCGGCACGCCGCGGGCCGCGGCGAGCAGGCGGATATGCGCGTGCTCGGGCGCCTCGGCGTCGCGAACCAGCACCAGCGACGGCATCCGCCGCAACAGCACCCGGGTGGTCTCGCCGACACCGGGCTTCACGAAATTCACACTGGCAATGCCATATTCGGCGCGCACCTGCTCGACCGAGGTCCAGCCGGTCCAGGTCGGCGTGCGATCGCTGCCGAGTACGGCCGCCACCGCCGCGGGCACCCGGTCGCGGACGCCATCGAACGCGGCGCCGACCGTGTCGAGCAGGCGCAGCGAGACATCGTCGGCGGCCAGCTCACGGTAGTACTTGGCCCCGTGGAACTCGCCGGGTCCGATCAACGTGTCGTTCAGCACCGTGCGGGAAACCAGGCCGGACACAGTGGAATTCAGGCAGGCCGAGGCGATCAGGAAGTCGTCGCGCGTGCCATAGGTGCGGACGCAATGCCCGGGATCGGCGAGCACGGCGAGCTCGCTGTTGAACCGGGCCCCGCCTGCCGCGTGATAGGCGTCGAGGGCGTCGGCGAGCTCATGGGTGATGGCGCCCTTGCCGGTCCAGCCGTCCACGAACACGATCGATGCCGGATCATGATGCCGCGCAAGGTAATCCAGCGCGACGGCATCGATACCGCGATCACGCACGATCGACACCGCGTAGTGCGGCACGTCGAGACTCGGCAGATCGGCACCGCGCCCGGACAGCAGCCAGCGCCGCATGAGGATGCCGATCGGCGTACCGGCCCGCGCCAGCGACACCAGCACGATGTCGTCACCGCGTTCGGCCACCACGAGTTCGGCGACGGTCGCCACGGCCAGTGCCAGCCGCTCGGCACTGTCGGCGAGCACCTCGTCGAACAGCGAACGGTAGGCCGCGTCCGGCTGATACTCGATCGGCAGCGACTCCGCGTAGTGCGCGGCACCGGACTGGATGCGGCGTTCCCGCTCGGCCACGTCGGCCTCGAGGTCGACGTCGGACAGATCCTTCAGCAGCCAGGAAACCTCCTCGGCCGCATACGAACCGAACGCGGGACCGTGCAGCGGCTCGGGCAGTTCCGCGACCGCGCTGCGCTCGGCGTGCAGTGTGCGCGGGTCGGCGCCGGGCAGCAACGCGACCAGCACATCGGCGCCGGAGGCGGTCAATACGTCGACGAGTCCGCCGTCGGCGACGAGTTCCTCGGTATCGGCCGGTGGATCGATGACGACCACCAGCACCGGATCACCCGGCACGCCAGCGGAATCCGCACCGTCCGGTTGCCCCGAGAACTCGGCGGCCCAGTGCGCGTTGTACAGGTAACGTGGCTGTTCCTGCCCGGATTCCGGTGCGGTGAAACGAAATCCACGGCGCAGCGGATACCCCGGCTCATCCAGCACATAGGCCGGCGACCGCGTGGTGGTCTGGTATCGAGTGGGCGTACCGGAATCCGCCAACGCCGCCGCCAACCGCAGCGGCAGATACATCAGCTCCTCGTGCGCGAGCACGATCACCGGCCGACCGGCGAACTCCGCCGCGAGCCGCGACCGCAGCACATCGTTCGCGGCGCCGACGGCGGCATCGAATGCCGTGAAGTCCGAACGCAAAACCCCGTGCCTGCCGCCCTCGGGCACCGAGGTCGGCCACGGCAGATCTAGTCGAGTGAACGAGCCACGCTGCGCGGCAACAGGATTCAGTTCAGGTTCCGGCAGCTCCGCGACCGCGTCCACCAGGCCGTCCGGCAACACAGTGTGCCCCGATGCCAAACACACGGTGTCGATGCCGGCGCCCAATTCCGCCGCGGCCTTATCGAAGGCGATGCGATCCGCGGCCGAACGCATGTCCACGAGCGAAGCCAGCACGTAGTGCGAGCGCGGCGAGAACGCGTGCAGCGCACGGATCGCATCGAGTGCGGTGGCACCGGTGGAGATTTCGTCATCGACCAGCACCAGCGGCAGATCGTTGACGAAGATATCGGCAGGCATCGGTTGCAGCTGATGCGAGGTGGCATGCGAGTGCCCCTCCTCGAATCCGGTCAGGGTCTGCGCCTCGGCGACATCGCGCCGCGTCGAGTGCAGGTAACCGACCGCACCGATCCGGGCAGCCACGCAATGCCCGAGTCCCGTTGCGGTTTCGGCGAATCCGAGTACGAGCGCCGCGCGATCGCCGAGCACCGCCCGCACCAGATCGCCCAGCCGATTGCCGCCGTCGAGCACGACCCGCGGATCGGTCGGCAGATGTTTACCGAGCACGGTGGACACCAGCAGATGCGCCCGCTTCGGATTGCGCCGCAGGCCAGGCTGAATCAGCTCCGCGATCGCCAACTCGGCGGGCAGCGCACTGACCGACCGCTGCTCGACCGCGCCGTACGACTCCGCATGCTGCAGCCGGAGACCGAGATTTTTTGTCGCCCAAGGGATTCCGACAATTTCTAGCGCGGCGCCGCTCATACCGTCACCAACGCCGTCAACAAATCCACGAACGAAACTCCCTTATTGGCCACACCGAACACCCGCGCCCGCAACAGCGTCTGCCGCGCCCAACTGCGGTGCGGCCGCATCTCATTCATCTTGTTCCGATATCCAGACGCCGCCACGCCGCCGACATCAACCTGCAGAATGTCCAACGCGTCCGAGTACTCCTCGTGCGTCACCACCGACAGCGCGTGCACCGCCGCCACATGCGACGGATGGATCACCGTCTTGCCCTGGATCCCGTTGGCCCGGTCCAGCGTGATCTCGCGCAGCAACCCGTCCAGGTCGCGGCTCACCAGGTACTGCCGGAACGGCACCGCATCGGATTCCTCGAACGGCGCGGTGCGCAGTAGCGGCCGGAACATCCGCTCGTGATCGGCGAAGTACTCCCAGACCGGCCCGGTGATCACGAACCCGGTCCCGTCCGCGCGCCCGAGGTAGTTCACGATATCGGCGATCACATCGGCGACCACTCGCACGTCGTAGATCGTCAGATCCCGGTCCCGCCGGATACCGAACGTCGAACACATGTCGGTCGCGCCGACCCGCACCGCGAGCACCCGATCCCGGTGCGCGGCCAGCAGCTCGGCGATCCGGGTCAGCTCCTGATCACGCGTCTGCCGGTGCACCAGCCCCGCCGATTCGAGCACCGGCATCCCGTAGATGGGTCGATCCAATCGCTCGACCGCCGCGCTCAACGCCGCCAGATACTGCGGCCCCGTGCTGCTGTCGAACTTGGGGAAGACAAACCCGGTCAACACCGAGGCCCCCGCGCCCAGCTGCTCGACGATCTCGGTGATGGTGTCCGCGTCACGCACCCGGACGAACAGCAATGGATTCGAATCCCCATTGGCGGCAAGCAGATTCAGCGTTTCCACGGTCTGCCGCTTGGCGAACTCGACCTCGTGGTCGGCGACCGCGTCCTCCAGGTCGATCACCATCGAGCACACGCCGCGTTCGGCGCGCTTGCTGATGGTCAATGCCAGGTCCGGCCTGGTGGCCGGCGCGTACAGCGTCGCGCCCAGCGCGACGGCCAGTAATTCTCGATCGGTGTAATCGTCGCCGAACGGCTCCGGTTCTCGGTAGAAAAGATTGCGTGCCTCGGGGCCGTGCAGCTGCCGGAAGTGGCGCAGCGGCATTCGCTTCCGCAGGGAAATTTCCCGCTGGACGGCGATGCCTGCGGTCATCGTTATCCCACCCTCATTCTCGTCGTGGTCCTGCTTGTTTTCTCATTCGATCCACTACCCCGGCTATGAAGTCGGTGATGGTATCCAGCTCCGCCACATAGGCCCAGTAGTCGGGGTGGCGCCCCGTCAGTGTCTCGCTGATTCGATCGATCCGGGCGGCCTGTGCGTCGAGCACAGAGCCCCATTCGGTGACGAGCCCGCGACTCACCGCGAGCATTTGGGCGTCCCGCAGCCGAAATCGTACGGCCTTGGCTTTCTCTTGCGGGTCGGACCTGACCGCCCGCAACGTGGCGAGCCGCTTGGTGACCGCGTCGACCTGGTGTTCGGCCTCCGTGAGATACCCGCGGGCGGATGTGGTCAGATCAAGTGCAATCTCCGGGTTGTTCTCCGCCGCTGCCGCACGCGCCCGGCCAAGGGCAGCATCCGCGGCGTCGATGGCTCGCTGGCTTTCCCGCTCATTGTCAGCTAAATCCGCGGAACTCGCAGCGTTGAATTCGCGCAGCAGCCCCGAGTAGGCCGGTGCCAGCCCCTCGGCCCTGGTCCGGGCGGCGGCCAACCGGGTGGTCACCGAGGAGATCGCGGTCTTCGCGGCGGCGGCCCGAGATGGGGCCTGCGCCAACGCATCCGCCAATCGCTTCGTTTCCGCCTCCAGCCGGTTCGCGGCCTCGCGCACCACCGCCGCCGACGCGCCCGAACCGGCCGCCTCCAATGTGATGAGAGCCTCATCCACGGCGGCGGCGTGTTCGCGCACCGAGGGGTAGTTCGCGTACTCGGATTCGGCCGCCTGCCCACGCACGCCGGCCGCCGCGATCTTCACCTGCTGGGCCAGTTGCGGCACGGTGCCGAGCACCGCGACCGCATGCTCGAGTTGTGCCTGATTGCCGCGGTAGAACTCGTCGACGGCGCGGGCCGCGTCGGTCAGTTGTCTGGTCACTGTCTCGGCCTGCTGCGGGCCCTGCGGTACCGCGGTTCCGTCGCGTTCGGCCTGCTCGAGCTGCTCGGTCAGCGCCACATACGCACCGGCTGCGTCGTAGCAACGACTCCGCACCGGCTCCCAGGCCACCGCCGTCCGGCGGTCCGGGAACACCTGCTCGGCCGCGTGCACCGCCGCCTCCGCCGCGCTCTGGCGCTTGTCCATGTCGAGGAACGCCGAGGCCAGCGCCTGTCGCGCCGACCCGATCCATTCGTTGTTCCCGGCGGACCGAAACCATCCGCGCCTGCGACCTACCACGCCCCGATCTTAGAGATCTCCCGTGTTCACCGGGGGTTCTGTGGGTTCCTACGCAAGTTCGCGGAAACCTACTACTGTCGTAAGGCGTACCCGGCGATTCGGACATGCTGGGAACCAATGACGGACTATTGAAAGGGAATCCCGCATGGGTGTCAGTTTGTCCAAGGGCGGCAATGTCTCGCTGACCAAGGCGGCGCCTAACCTGACCGCCGTCGCCGTCGGCCTAGGGTGGGATGTGCGGACCACCACCGGTACCGACTTCGACCTGGACGCCAGCGCGATCGCGACCGGCGCGGACAAGAAGGTGCTTTCGGACCAGCACTTCGTGTTCTTCAACAACCTGAAGTCGCCGGAAGGCGCCATCGAGCACGCGGGTGACAACACCACCGGCGAGGGCGAGGGCGACGACGAGATCATCAACGTCGACCTGGCCAACACCCCGCCGACCATCGAGAGCATCTTCTTCCCGGTCTCCATCTACGATGCCGAGACCAGGCAGCAGTCGTTCGGTCAGGTGCGCAACGCCTACATCCGCGTTGTCGACCGCAGCAACAACAACGAGCTCGCCCGCTACGACCTCACCGAGGACGCGTCGACCGAGACCGCCATGGTGTTCGGCGAGCTGTACCGCAACGGCGCCGAGTGGAAGTTCCGCGCGATCGGCCAGGGCTACGCGTCCGGCCTCGCCGGTATCGCCCGCGACTACGGCGTGAACGTCTAAGAAACACTGTGCCGTTCGGAGGGGGCCCGGCGACGGGCCCCCTCGTCATGCGCCCGGGCCAACCGGGACGACCCTGGAACGCACCGCCTCGGCGGTCGGTGAAGACCGTTGGACATCCGGCGGTTCAGCGGCCACGCTGGTAACAGCGGCGCCAGATCGGTTTCATAAACGAGCGCTCGGACGGGATGTCCGGCCGACGCAAACGAAAGGTCCCCCGCGTGGTCCTGCGCATTTTCGGCATGTCAATCATCGTGACGGTGCTGTCGCTCGCCGCCGCGCTGCTCTACGGAGGACCGACCGCGCTGGCGCTGGCCGCGATCCTCGGCATCCTCGAGGTGTCACTGTCCTTCGACAATGCCGTCATCAACGCAACGGTGCTGGAGCGGATGAGCGCGTTCTGGCAGCGCATCTTCCTCACCGTCGGCGTGCTGATCGCGGTGTTCGGCATGCGCCTGGTGTTCCCGCTGGCGATCGTCTGGGTCACCGCGGGCCTGAACCCGGTGAAGGCCTTCGACTTGGCGCTGAACCCGCCCGCCGACGGCGCCGCGCACTTCGCCAACGGCGACCCGAGCTATGAGACGCTGCTCACCGACGCGCATCCGCAGATCGCCGCGTTCGGTGGCATGTTCCTGCTGCTGCTGTTCTTGAACTTCATCTTCGAAGAGCGCGACATCACCTGGCTGTCCTGGCTGGAGCGCCCGCTCGCCAAGCTCGGCAAGCTCGACATGTTCTCGGTGGTCGTCGCGGCCGTCGTGTTGGTCCTCACCGCGGAACTGATCGCGGCCGACGATGATCGCGCCACCGTCCTCGTCTCCGGCCTGCTCGGCATGGTCGTCTATATCGTCGTCGACGGTCTCGGCTCGATGTTCCACACCGAGGAGCACTCCGAAGGCGGCCCGTCCGAGCTGGTCAAGGCGACGGGTAAGGCCGGGTTCTTCCTGTTCCTCTATCTCGAGGTGCTCGACGCGTCGTTCTCCTTCGACGGCGTGATCGGCGCGTTCGCCATCACCTCCGACCCGATCATCATCGCGCTCGGCCTCGGCCTGATCGGCGCCATGTTCGTCCGCTCGATCACCGTCTACCTGGTGCGCAAGGGCACGCTGTCGGAGTACGTGTACCTGGAGCACGGCGCGCACTGGGCGATCGGCGCGCTGGCGATCATCCTGTTCGTCTCGATCGGCGTGCACATCAACGAGATCATCACCGGCCTGGTCGGCGTCGCATTCATCGGTGCGGCGTTCATTACCAGCGTCATTCGCAACCGGCGTGAAGACGACGAAAAAGTGGACAGCGAACGAGAGCCCACCCCGGTAGGCTGATTTCGGCAAGCAAGCCGAAGACTCGTGCGGCAGCGGCCACTCCCTCGGGAGGACCGCTGCCGCTCTCATATCTGTCATGCACTCCGTCCGAGGGGGATCACGCCGATGGCGAACGACAGCAACGCCGGTGGGGTCAACCTGTCGAAGGTGACCCTGTCGAAGGCGACGCCGAGCATCAACCTCACCAAACCCGGTGAGCAGCAAGGGACCATGCGGGTCAACCTGAACTGGTCCACCGGGTCGAAGGGTTTCTTCCGCCGGGCCAAGCCGGTCGATCTCGACCTCGGCTGTCTCTACGAACTGGCCAACGGCACCAAGGGCGTCGTGCAGGCGATCGGCAACAACTTCGGCACGCTCGACGCCGAGCCGTACATCAAGCTCGACGGCGACGACCGCACCGGCACCGCGACCGGCGGCGAGAACATGCACATCAATCTCGCTCGGCCCGAACTGTTCCGGCGCGTGCTGATCTTCGCCTTCATCTATGAGGGCGTGCCGAACTGGGGCGCCGCCGACGGTGTGGTCACCCTGTTCCCGACCGCGGGCCCGCAGATCAAGGTCCGCCTCGACTCCCCCGTGGACGGTGCCCGCTCCTGCGCCATCGCGCTGCTGCAGAACCAGGGCAGTGGCATCACCGTGCACCGGGAGGTGCACTACATCAACGGCGCGCAGAAAGAGATCGACGAGGCCTACCGCTGGGGCATGAACTGGCACAGCGCCCGCAAGTAGCTCAGCGCGCCGCGACCGCGAGGCGTGGCTCGGGTGTCGGCGCCGCCGACGGTTTGCGCGAGGCGAAGACCAGGCCGATCAGACCTACCGCAAGACCGGCAACGGTCAACGGCCGCAACGGTTGATCGATCAGCAGCCAGGCGAGCAGCGCGGTCACCGCGGGGGTGGCGAAGAACAGCCTGCCGACCCTGGTGGCGTCCCAACGCTGGAGCATCGAGTTCAGCAACAGGAACGCGACCATCGAGTTCACCAACACCATCCAGGTGAGTGATCCGGCGAACCTGGTCACATCCGTCACGTGCAGCTGACCGGTCAGCCAGGCCAGCACCCCGGCGACGGGCGCGCTCACGACCACATGCACCGCGGTGGACGCCCGGGAATCGACCTCGGGCACGAAGCGCTTCTGATACACCGTGCCGATGCTCAGGCCGAGCAACCCGATCACGCACAGCAGCAAGCCGATTCGGGAAAAGTTCGACTGATCCATGACCGCCATCGCGACGCCGATACCGCCGATGCCGAAGCCGAACCACTGCCGGGCCGTGACGGTCTCGCCCAGCACCCCGGCGAACAACGCGATGACCACCGGATTCAAGCCCTGCACCAGCGCGATGACCGCGCCGGACACGTGCTCGCCCATCGCCGTGTAGAACGCACCGAACTGCACCGCCTGCATCAGCAACCCGGCGACCGCGACGTGGCGCCACTGACGGCCGCGCGGCCAGGTCGCACGCACAACGAAGGCATAGCCGATGAGCAGGACTCCCGCGATCGCGTAGCGCGCGAACAACACCATCATCGGCGGCGCGGCACCGACGCCGACGATCCCGGCGATGAACGCACTGCTCCACAGCACGACGAACAGCGGCTGCGCGGCCACCGACATGAACTGAGCCTTCACGAACCCTCCTGAGCTAACCGCCTTAGATGGTTACCACCGTGGCAGCTCGCCACGTAACCTGTCAAGGTGGTTACTATGAGAGGGTGTTCACCTTCGTCAGCGGCAACCTCGCCCTGGATTTCGCGGGCACGGTCAAGGCCAGGACCGGCTCGTTCGACGACGCCCTCGACGCGCCCGCGGCCCTGGCCGACTGGCTGGTCGCCGCCGAGTTGCTCGACCACGCCCCCGACTGCGACGCGGCGACCCTCGACCGCGCCGTGCGCTTGCGTGAGGCCGCGTACCGCATGGCCGTCGCCGTGTCCCTCGGCGAACCGCTCGCCGAGGCCGACCGCCACATCGTGAACGACTGCGCCGCAGGCGAACTCCCCGCGATCAGCCTGCGACCCGACGGCGCCATCACCCGAACCGGCACTCCCGCAGCTGCACTCACCGCCGTCGCCCGCTCCGCGATCGAACTCCTCGGCGGCTCGGCCACGATCAAGGAATGCGGCCGCCCCGAGTGCACCCGCCTCTATGTCGACACATCCCGCGGCGGCACCCGTCGCTGGTGCGATATGACGATCTGCGGCAACCGCGTCAAGAGCGCGGCCTTCCGCGCCCGGCACGCCGAATGAGGCGCTGACCAGCGCGTTCGGTGGACATTCAGTCCACGTTCAGTCGGCTCCCGATGCTGTAGGAGATCGATCGCCCACCTGTTCCGGCGATCCGACGCGAACTGGAGGATGCCGATGACCACCCCGAATGTGCTGCTCGTGCACGGCGCCTGGGCCGATGGGTCCTGCTGGAACAAGGTGATCGAGCGACTGCTCGACCGGGGCTTCGGCACCGTGGTGGCCAGCCAGCTGCCGCTGCGCGGCTTCGCCGACGACGTCGCCGCCGTCACCCGCGACCTGAACGCGCTGACCGGACCGACAATCCTGGTCGGTCACTCCTACGGTGGCGCGGTGATCAGCCAGGCCGGTTCGGGCCGGGCCGACGTCACCGGGCTGGTGTTCGTGGCCGCGTACGCCCCCACCGCGGGCCAGTCCGCGTTCCAGATCAACCAGGAATTCGGGCTGGACCTGCCCAGCGGCGCGGATCTGGTGAACATCGGCGCCGCGGACACCCCGGACCTGATCATCGCCCGCGACCGCTACCACGTCGACTTCGCCGCCGACGCCGACCCGCGCGAGGCCACGCTGCTCGCCGCCACCCAGAAGCCGACTTCCGTACTCTCCCTTGCTGGTTCGGGCTCGGCGACACCCGCGTGGGAAACGCTGCGGGACAACACCTGGTACCAGATCTCGGAATTGGACGCGATGATCCACCCGGACCTGGAGACCAAGATGGCGTATCAGGTGGCCACCGAGGACCACATCGTGTCGCTGGCCACCGGTCACGCGTCGATGATCACCGAGCCGGACGCGATCGCCGACCTCATCGCGCGAGCCGCCGCCGGCCAGTGAGGGTGCCGTCAGCCGGTGGTCACGCCATCGGCTGACGGAATGGCCGCCGCCGCGCCGAGCAGATCCCCGATCAGTTCGAGATACCTTGTGGCGCCGATGGTTTCGGCATGCGAGCGAGCTTCCCAGCGCAGCTCGCCCGCGCGCTCGATGGCACCGTCGTCGTGACAGACCGCAGCCAGCTCCAGCAGCGCCGGGATCAGCTCCACCGGCGAGTCATAGCGGCGCAATTGGGCGACGGCCTGGTCGAGCAGCTCCGCGTCCACACCGCCCGGGGCGGCCGAAGCCATTGCGCGCAAAGCCCTTCCGATGGTGCCGGGGGTATCCCACTGCCTGGCCAGTTCGAGTTCCACGGCGGCGAGTTCGCGGGCCTGTTCGTGCTCACCGAGCCGCACGAGTTCCATGGCCGCCGAGCTGCGCCACGGGATGTGGGCCGGGTTGCGGATGCCGACCGCGGCGACGCGGCGTCCACAGTCGAGGTAATGCGCGATCGCCTGGCGGGAATCGCCGCGAGCGGCACAGAGCATGCCCTTGACATGAATGACCACGGTCCACTCCCAGGTTTCGGGGTTGGCGTGGTCGGTCACGCTGTCGAGCCACTGCTCGGCCTCGGCCAGTCGGCCCAGCCCGAGCAGGGCATGCGCGTACTGGGCGACCAATGCCAGTGGCGGACGGATGGATTCGTCGCCGAGGGTGCCGACGGTCGGTGCGACCTCGCGCAGCGCTTGCCGGTAATCACCGCAGCGCAGCAGCACTTCCGAGCGCAGGATGAGGCGGTAGACGTCGATGGTGCCGAAGTGGTGATCCCTGCGCTGTTCGCTGAGTTGCCTGGCCAGCGCGAGGTCGCCGGACCACATGGACAGATGCGCGAGCAACCCGATCAGCTGCTGCGGCAACACCTCCCAGCCGCGGGCCGGATCGGGTCCGGCCGGGAAACGGGCGAGCGTCTCGCGCGCCGAGTGCCGGACGCTGAAGGCGTCGTCCCAGGTGAGCACCGCCGTGGTGATCTGGTCGGTCGACGCGGTGGCACGTAGCTCGGCGATGAAGTCGGACCACGTCGTCGAGGTCAGCCCGGCGACCGCCCAGGACGCAGCTCGAATGTTCTTGGCTGCCAGCGGGTCTCGTTCCTCGGTCTCGGCGAGCACCGCGCCGATCAGCGCCATCGCCGCACCGGCCTGCCAGCGCGTCGACATCGTCCAGGCCAGCGGGATGAGCGCCGTCGGCGCGACGCGGCGGTCGCGCTGGCTGTGCAGCGCTTCCTCCAGGTGGGCGCGGGCCGCAGCCGGGTTGGTCCACAACTCGAGCTGGCCGAGGCGAACCAGGATGTCGTCGCGGCCTTCGGGTGTGGTGATCCGCAAGGCCGCCGCCAGTTGTCGTACGGCGTCGGCGATCAGGCCGTTGCGCAGGCCTTCCTCGGCCGCGTCCAGCAGCACTACCGTCCACCGGGAGTACCGCTCCCCGACCAGGTCACGCAGGTAGGCCGCGACCTGCCTGGCCGAGTATCCGGCGCTGCGGGCCTGCTCGGCGGCGGCGATCCGGATCCGATCCGTGTCGTCGCGGCCACCGAGCCAGCGAATCGTGTTGCCGATCAAGGGATGCCGGAACACCGGCGGTTCGACCGAGGCCAAAATGCCGGTGGCGGCGAGTAGTTCGCAGCGGTGGCGCACCACGCAGGCCGGTTCGGCACAGGCCGCGGCGAGCACCTCGATGGTCGGTGCGACATCCTGCAGCACGGCAAGCGCGCGGAGCATAGCCACCCCGCCCGGCGAATACCGGTCGAGCAGCCGGTGGATCGAGCGCGAATAGCAGCCCTCCGGTAGATATTCCGGAATGCGGCCGTGATCGCGGAGTGCGGCGAGGTCGGTGATCAGCGCGTCGGCCAGCAACGGAACGTTGCCCGACGCCCGCTGGATATCGGCGGCCAGACCCGGCGGGCAGACGGCGCCGGTGCGTCGTTCGTATAGTCCCTCGATCGCGGCGACGCTGAGTCCGCTCGGCCGCAATACCGCGACCGCTACCGGCTCCAGCCGCGCGTGCAGGGCGAGAATCGCCGGCTTCCAAGAGCGTTCGTCCAGCGTCAGCACGATGAGCACTCGCATACCGCGCAGTCGCGGTGCCAGCGCGGTCAGTACGCGCGCGGAGTGCTCGTCCAGCTGTTCCGCTCCGTCTACCAGGACAACGAGCCGTCCCGCTGCCGTGTCCTGAATCAGTTTGGCGGACAACGCTTCTACTACCTGAGTGTCGGTGGCCTGCGGCGATATCGCAGTGCCGAGCAGTTCCGCGACCAGGCCGAGCGGCGGTGTGCCGTCACATGACGGCAGCAGGTCCATCCTCCGTGCACCGGGGACGCGGCGGGCGACCTCGTCCAGCAGTTGCGTCTTTCCGAAGCCGGGGCGTCCCGAGATCACCACCAGCCCACCGTTGCCCGCGGCCGCGCGCTCCGTCCACGCCGTGATCCTGGTCAACTCCTGGTCGCGCTCGAAGACGACAGGCGCTGCCGAATCCGGTGCCGAATCCGGTGCCGGCTTCGGCGCCGGCCACAGCGCTCCCACCATTGCCAGGCGGTGTTCGGCTCCGTTCGAGATCGCCGCCCCCGGAAGTTCTTGTACAACAGCCTTTTCCGACGAATCGGCGCGCGAGCGCGACTCGACCGCGGCCGTCGTCCGCCGAACCGCGGGTGTTGGGTCAGCTGCCGAGTCGGCCGCCGTTCCGCCGTCGGACGCATCGCCGGTCGGGCCTGACATTTGAGCAGCCGGAGTCCGAGTCTCACGAACCACTGATCCGTCTACCAGCACTCCGGCAGCGATGGTTCGGGTTGCCGACGCGAGCGCGGTAATAGGTCTAGACGGTCGCACAACGCTCTCACCCGCCAATATCTGCTTGTGCAGCGAGCGAAGCTCTCCGCCCGGCTCCACGCCCAGCTGATCCACCAGCAGCTTCCGAGTCTCGCGGTAGACATCCAACGCTTCGGACTGGCGACCGTGGGAGTACAGCGCACGCATCAGCACTGCCCGCGGGCGTTCGCGCAGTGGATGTTCCGCGGTCAGCATGCGCAGACGATCAATCACCTCATCGGAACGACCAAGTGCGACAACGACATCGAGACTGTCCTCGACCACGGCGAGCCGCCGCTCGGCCAGCCCGGCCCGCTGTCGTTGCGCGAAGGGCCCGGGCAGCCCGGCCAGCGGTTCACCGGAATACAGCGCAAGTGCCTGCGCGTACCGGCCTTCGGCGCGCGCCCAATCGCCCGCTTCACGCGCCCGAGCCGCCTCGCCGACCAGCCGATCGAAAACGCCGACATCGGTCTGCTCGTCCTCGATCCGCAGTTGATATCCGCCATGCCCGGACAGCAGCACAGCAGGCGGTGTTCGTGGCTTACGGTCCGGTTCGAGCACCCGGCGCAACGCCGACACGTAGGTCTGGATCACGCCGACGCCACTGGCCGGCGGCACCCCGTCGTACAAGGCGGCGAGCAGACTCGACGCCGACACCCACTGCCGCCGCCGGAACGCCAGCACACACAGCACCGCCCGCCGCTGTGGCGGACCGAGCGGGAGAACCTGTCCGGCAAGGTGCGCTTCCACCCCGTTGAGCAGCGTCAACCGCAGCACATCGGGCACGAGCATGCTCGTGTCCGCGTGATCCATCCGTTCGCCACCGCCTCGATGTGTCGCCCAACCCCGCATCAGGGTAAGCGGACCGGCGTCCAGTCAGCACGACGGATCCGCAGCGCATTTCTCGGCCCGCACCCAGGCGACCTTGTCCGACCGTCACCCGGCCTCTTCCTGAGCTGGACATTCAGCAATCCATGGGCAATCGGCAACCATGCCCCGCCCCCTAGGGCAGTGACGCACCTCGCAGAGCAAAACCAAGAGACGAAGCGACCGCAAGCCGGTGCAGTCCAGGCACGATCATCTATTACGTGGCAATCGACTCGGGCTAGCTCAGGCCGAGCCGGTGGGCCTGGGCGATCGCCTGCGGGCGGTCGCGGACGTGGAGCTTCGCGAACAGTGAGTTGATGTGGCTTTTGACGGTGCTGACGCCGATGAACAGCTCCTTGGCGATCTCGGAGTTGTTGTGCCCCTTGGCCATCAACCTCAGCACATCGAGTTCCCTTGCACTGAGCCCCAATTCGGCCGCATCGACGGAATCAGACGGAGCGGCCGCCACGGACGACAGCGAGGCGACGAGGCGCTGGCCGACCTCCGCGGCGAAGGTGGCCTGTCCACCGGCGACCGAGCGGATGGCCGTGGCGATCTCGCGGCGGCCCGCGTCCTTGGTCAAATACCCACGCGCACCGGCACGCAACGCGCCCGCGATCGATTCGTCGTCGGCGTAGGTGGTCAGCACCAACACCGCGGTTTCGGGGTGATCCGCGGTGATCGCGGCGGTGGCCGCGACACCGTCCAGGATCGGCATCCGCAAATCCATCAGCACGACATCGGGCGCGAGACGGCTCACCAGCTCGACCGCTTCGGCGCCGTCACGGGCCTCGCCGACCACCTCGATATCCGGCAGCAGCGAGAGCACGGTGGTCAGCCCCTCCCGCACGATGGTCTGATCGTCCGCGACGACCACCGTGATCACCGGCGCGGCACCGTCATTCGCACTGTCCACCGGTCACCCGCCTTTCCCGCCTCGACCGTGCCGCCCAGTGCGCCGATCCGCTCGCGCATACCGAGCAGGCCCGCGCCCATCCCCGAGGCCGACAGTAGCCCGATCCGGTCGGACAGCGGATTCGACGCGACCAGCTCCACCTGCTCCGCGCCGACCCGCAGCCGCAACTCGACCTCCACGCCCGGCGCGTGCTTGCGGGCATTGGTCAGCGACTCCTGCACACCGCGCAACAGCGCCACATTCACCTGCTCGCCGAGGTGCTGGGTGTCACCGTCCAAGCGCACGTTCACCCGGCCGCCCGCCCCACGATGTTCGGCTACCAGAACATCGAATTCTGTTGGTAGATAAATTCTTTCGGCCCGAAGCGCGCCGACGACCTGGCGCGCGTCGGCGAGCCCCGACGCCGCCAGCTCCCGCGAAGCGCGAACCTTGTCGGCCGCCCGTTCCATCTCGCCCGCCTCCAACAGCGCGTCGGCCGCATCGAGCTGCAGCACCAGCCCGCCCAGGGTGTGCGCGAGCACGTCGTGCACCTCGCGGGCGATCCGCCCACGCTCGGCCAGCGCGGCGGCGCGGTCCCGCTCCGCACGAATCTCCCGGCTCTGCTCCACCAGCAGCCGATTCTGTTCGGCGGTGACCCGAAACTGCCTGCGGCTCAGGCCGAGCAGCGCCACCAACAGCACACCGGCCAGCGTCCCCAGGTAGGCACTCGGCGTGTGGTCCGCCGCCACCGACGACGCGCCCACCACGATCAGCTCCGTACCAATGATCAACGCCCCGAACAGGATCGAGTGCTGCACCAGGGCGAAACCGGCGAACGCGGCGACGAGCAACGGAATCAACGAGGCGCCCGCCTGTGCAACCGTCAGACCACCGAACACCGCCATCACGGCGATCGAGGCTCTACTCAGCCACGGCCTGCCCCCGGGATCCGCCGCCCACACCAGCAGCGCGAGTCCGGCCAGACCGATCATGACCAGGACCGGAACCCCTTGCCGCGGGAGCTGGTCGTCGCGGAGTAGAGCACCCATGGTGATGACCCCGGTCAGGCGCAACAGCCTGCTCGGGGTCGTCGGTGCGGTATCCGCGCGGGGCGGCATTCGCTCAGTCTGCCCGAACCATCGCGCGCGGACCGGTCAGCCGGTCCGCCCGCGTCGCGATGACCAGCATGCGGCCGAGCCGGTTCACCGCGAGCAGCGCGATGATCGCGCCCACCGAGACCACCGCCGACGCGCCGATGTCGACCGCGACCACGTCCACCCCGACGCGCACCGCGATCAGCACCACCCACAGCGCGGAGGCGACGATGCCGGTGCGCACCATCAGTTGCCCGTCCTGCCGACTGAACTTCGACAGCACACCCATCAGCGCGCCGACCGCCAGCCCGAGCACACCCTCGAAGACCAGCAGCGCGATATCCACGGTGTGCACTGCAGGGGCGTTGTCCGAGGACGCGAAGAGCAGCACTCCGACGATGCCGAGAACCAGCGGCCCGCGCCACATTCGGGCCGGGTCGAACGGCCGCCACTGATTCTGTCGGTAGATGATCCAGCCGAGTATCGCGATTACCAGTACGGCGGTGAGCAAGTTGTTCGAGGTCATGCCCGTAAGACTCCGCGAATCGCCGACTGCCCGGCACCACCCGGGGGTGGAACGGCGGGTGGAATCCGCCGGACTACCCGACCGGGATCAACTCACCCGGCGCAAACCTCGGCACCTGCGGCGACACCGGCGGCCGGCCGCGCGGCAGCGCACGCAGAAACAGGAAGAACAACGCGACCAACAGCACCGCCCTGCCCCACACCCCGAACTGCACGACCTTCTCCATCTGCTCCGCAGGCCGGCCCGTGCCGAGCGCGTAGAAGTACCGGAACACGCCGATCCCGAGCGCCGCGTCGGCGACCAGGTACGCGCCGATCGCCGTCCACGGCACCTCGAGTAGCACCAGGAACGGCACCAGCCACAGCGTGTACTGCGGCGAATGCACCTTGTGGAACAACAGGAATCCACACAGCATCGCGCCGCTCACCCCGACCCACGGGAACACCCCCGTCGCGAGGTAGCGCTTCCAGCCCAGCCACATGGCGAGCGCGAACGCGGCCAGCACCAGCACGGGCGAGGCGACCGACACGACCTGCTGGAACAGCGCCTCGCTCGGGGCATCCGCGCCGAACAGCGGCCGAAGTCCCCAGTACCAAATGGAATTCGTGGTGATGTCGGCCTGCCGCAGCTGCTGGAAGGTGATCGACGCGCGCCAGCCCTCGTACCCGGCCAGCGCGAACGGCAGGTTCACCGCGATCACCGTGCCGATGGCCGCGCCCGCCGTCAGCAGCGCGCCGCGCACGTCCATCCGCCGTTCGCCCGGACCGCGTTCGACGCCGCCGGTGAGCACGTACGCCAGCAGCGGCAGCACGAAAATTCCCGGATAGAGCTTCAGGCAGAACCCGAGGCCGAGCAGGATCGCGGCCAGAATTCCCCTGGTGCGCAACGAGTATCGGGTCAAGGTGGCGACCACATAGACCGCGGCGACGGCCGTGAAAACCACCGGCAGTTCCCAGTTGTGGAAGGCGTAGAGCACCAGCGGCGGCCCCGCCGCCCACAGCAGCGCCGCGCGGCCCGCCAGCCTGGCCAGCATCCACGCGGTCAGCAGCGCGAACGGCGCGAGCAACAGTGCGGAGTGCCGCAGGAAGTCTGCGTCGTTGTGCGCGCCCAGCGCGCCGAGCCACATCAAAGTGCCGCTGAGCACCGGGTATTCGACCGCCCCACCGACCAGCGTGCCGTCGTCGGTGATGCCGCCGTGCACGTACGGGAAGACGTGCTCGTTGATATCGCGGCCGAGCCAGAGGAACTGGATATCGGAGTAACAGACATCCTCATCCTTGGTGGTATCGAATACCGAGCTGCGCCCGTCCGCGCTGAACGGCGCACCCGCACACCGCGCCTTGTTCGCATACCCGAGCACGAGCGTGAGCCCGCACAGCACCAGCACCACCGCCGCCAGCGCCGCGCGACGGCCGACGCGGCGCGCGATCAGGTCGCTGCTGGCGAGTCCGGTCGGCATGTGGACCACCCTAAGCGGCGAGATACGTCAATGCCCCCGTTCCCTCGCCGATGAGATCGATTTCAATGGTCAGAGGGTGTTCATGTAGCCTTGTCGGGTTGCTGACGCAACGACCCTCCTGCCACGGAGAGCCCGTGGCCGTTTCCTAGTCCACAGGAGGTGATTGGTCCGTGCGTCATTACGAAGTGATGGTTATCCTCGATCCCAGTCTGGACGAGCGCACCGTAGCCCCGTCTCTCGAGACGATGCTCACCGTGGTTCGTACCGAAGGCGGCAAGGTCGACAAGGTCGATATCTGGGGCCGCCGCAGGCTTGCCTACGAGATCGCCAAGCAGGCCGAGGGCATCTACGCGGTGGTCGATCTGACCGCGGAGCCCGCGACCGTGAGCGAACTCGACCGCCAGCTCGGCCTGAACGAGTCGGTGTTGCGCACCAAGGTTCTGCGCCACGACAAGTAGTCCCGCAACCCTCGATTGCGTCGGTGTCTGTCTCTAGGCTCTAGCGCAACTAGCGAGACGCGGACTGCAACCCGAGCAGGAGGAACCACATGGCAGGCGACACGGTCATCACCGTCATCGGAAACTTGACGGCCGACCCCGAGCTTCGATTCACGCCCGCGGGAGCGGCGGTGGCCAATTTCACCGTTGCGTCAACTCCCCGGATGTTCGACCGCAATTCGAACGAATGGAAAGACGGCGAAGCGCTTTTCCTGCGCTGCAATATCTGGCGCGAGGCTGCGGAAAATGTCGCCGAAAGCCTGACCCGGGGTTCCCGGGTCATCGTGAGTGGGCGGCTGAAGCAGCGCTCCTACGAAACCGCTCAGGGTGAGAAGCGCACCGTCGTCGAGCTCGAGGTCGATGAAGTCGGCCCCTCGTTGAAGTACGCCACCGCGAAGGTCAACAAGACCAGTCGCGGCGGCGGTGGCGGCGGCGGCTTCGGGTCCGGTGGTTCCGGTGGTGGCGGTAACTCCGCCCCGGCCGGTGGTGGCGGTGGACGTTCCGGCGGTGCCGAGGACGATCCCTGGGGCAGCGCGCCCGCGGCAGGCTCCTTCGGGGGCGGCGGCCGCGTAGATGACGAACCGCCGTTCTGATAACGGCAACTCATAGGTCTGCCTTTGCGCGGACCATCACTGATTACGGAGTAAAAGACCATGCCTAAAGCGCCAGCGCGCGAAAAGGTGCTCAAGAAGAAGGCTTGCGCATTCTGCAAAGAGGCCAAGTCCGGAATCGTCAACATCGACTACAAGGACACGGCACTGCTGCGTAAGTACGTCAGCGACCGCGGCAAGATCCGCGCCCGCCGCGTCACCGGCAACTGCGTGCAGCACCAGCGTGACATCGCGGTTGCCGTCAAGAACTCGCGTGAGGTGGCCCTGCTTCCTTACGTGTCGACGGCTCGCTGAGTAAGGGAGGCACGCAAATGAAGTTGATTCTGACTGCAGACGTGGACAACCTCGGTGCGCCCGGCGACACCGTCGAGGTCAAGGACGGCTACGGCCGTAACTTCCTGCTGCCGCGCGGACTGGCCATCGTCGCCAGCCGTGGGGCCGAGAAGCAGGTCGCGGGCATCCGCCGGGCCCAGGACGCGCGCAAGGTGCGCGACCTGGATCACGCCAACGAACTGAAGCAGGCCATCGAGAACCTCGATGCCGTCGCGCTCTCGGTGAAGACGGCGGGCACCGGCAAGCTGTTCGGCTCGGTGACCCAGGCGGATGTCGCCTCGGCCATCAAGTCGGCCGGCGGGCCCGTGGTCGACAAGCGCAGCATCGAACTGCCGAAGTCGCACATCAAGTCGACCGGCAAGCACAGCGTCGTGGTGCACCTGCACCCGGACGTGGTGGCCAAGTTCGACCTCACGGTCGCTGCCAGCTGATATAGCACCGCTTCGTAGACCACTCCCGTGTTCGGCGCGGGAGTGGTCTTCGGCTGTGCGACGCTGCCCACTTTTCTGAGTAACCAATTGTTTGCCCTCTGGGCAGCCCTGCCATACGGAACATTCTCGGCAAATCACTGCTGGTCACCGGGGTTCCCGGTGACGGGCCTGTGGATTACTCAGGAAACCGACCGGTGGCAATGTGATTCAGCTCATAACCGTTACCCGTGCCGTTAACTCAACACGCCCGGCTGTTCAACTTGGCCGACACGCCGCGACTTTATTCATCCACACGTGGATAGATCAGGAAATCGATATCTATCTGCGGGTTTTCGTGGGATGACCTGGGTTTTCCCCAAGTAGTACACAGGGGGTGCACACAGTTAGGTGAACAGTCCCCAACTTATCCACAGGTGTGTGCACAGTACGGTTTGTTGACCGCCCTCAGGTCGCCTAGGTTCGTCGCTACGACGTGAAACAAGCGGCCCCGAACGTCCGGATCCATCGATATCGCAACGGTAGCTGGAACTCGCAGGTGGCACCAACCATCGCGCGGGTGGCAACCGCTGCCCTGCGGCAGACGTGTCGGAGCCCGAGAGTGGGACCAGTCATCAATAGGGTGAGCCCGGTAGGTGGAGAGAGGACGGTCGAGTCTCATGGCAGTCGTCGATGACCGAGGGCACGCGAACTATCCGCCCGAGCCGCCCGGCGAGGACTTCGGGCGCCAGCCACCGCACGACATGGCGGCCGAGCAGTCCGTGCTCGGCGGCATGCTGCTGAGCAAGGACGCGATCGCCGACGTCATCGAGGTGATGCGGCCCGGCGACTTCTACCGCCCCGCCCACCAGCTCATCTACGACACCATCCTCGACCTCTACGGTCGCGGCGAACCCGCCGACCCGGTGACCGTCTCGGCCGGCCTGGACCGCCGCGGCGAACTCAAGCGCATCGGCGGACCGCCCTACCTCGTCACGCTCACCCAGACCGTCCCCACCGCGGCCAACGCCAGCTTCTACGCCGAGATCGTCGCCGAAAAGGCCATCCTGCGCCGCCTCGTCGAGGCAGGCACCCGGATCGTCCAGTACGGCTACGCCGGTGCCGACGGCCAGGATGTCGCCGAGGTCGTCGACCGCGCCCAAGCCGAGATCTACGAGGTCACCGAGCGCCGCACCACCGAAGACTTCCTCCCCCTCGAGGAACTCCTGCAGCCCACGATGGACGAGATCGACTCCATCGCCAGCCGCGGCGGCATCTCCCTCGGCGTCCCCACCGGCTTCACCGAACTGGACGAACTCACCAACGGCCTCCACCCCGGCCAGATGATCATCGTCGCGGCCCGCCCTGGTGTTGGAAAATCCACGCTGGGCATGGATTTCATGCGCAGTTGCTCGATCAAGCACGGCCTGCCGAGCGTCATCTTCTCGCTGGAGATGAGTCGTACGGAAATTGTCATGCGTCTGTTGTCGGCCGAGGCGAAGATCAAGCTCGGTGATATGCGCTCCGGGCGGATGAGTGATGACGACTGGACGAAACTGGCGCGGCGGATGAGTGAGATCAGCGAGGCGCCACTGTTTGTCGACGACTCGCCGAACTTGACCATGATGGAGATTCGCGCGAAGGCGCGACGGCTCAAACAGCGCAATGACCTGAAACTTGTTGTGGTGGACTACCTGCAGCTGATGAGCTCGGGTAAGAAGGTCGAATCCCGGCAGCAGGAAGTCTCGGACTTCTCACGAAGCCTGAAGCTGCTCGCCAAGGAACTCGAAGTGCCGGTGATCGCGATCAGCCAGCTGAACCGTGGTCCCGAACAACGAACCGACAAGCGACCCATGGTCTCCGACCTTCGCGAATCGGGTTGTCTGCCTGCGGCTACCCGCATCCTCCGTGCCGACACCGGTGGCGAGACCACCCTCGGTGAGCTCCTCACCAGCGGGGAACAGCCGCTGGTGTGGTCGCTGGACGATCGTATGCGGATGGTCGCTCGCCCGATGGTCAAGGTGTTCCCCAGCGGGCGCAAAGAAGTATTCCGGCTGCGCCTCGCCTCCGGACGTGAGGTCGAAGCCACCGGCAACCACCGCTTCCTGACCGTCGACGGCTGGATCCCGCTGGAGAAGCTGGCCATTGACGATCGCCTGGCTACCCCGCGCGTCGTCCCCGAGCCGGTGCACACCACGCGGATGGCGGATGCCGAGGTTGTCCTGTTGGCGCACATGATCGGTGATGGTTCCTGTGTCAAGCGCCAACCGATCCGCTACGCCAGCATCGACGAGGAGAACCTCGCCGCTGTCACCGCGGCGGCCACTCATTTCGGTGTCACCGCCGCACGCGACGACTATCCGGCGGCGCGGGTGACAACGCTACGGTTGCGTGCCCCCGAACGCCTCACCCACGGCAAGCGCAATCCGATCGCCGCATGGCTCGATGAACTGGGCCTGTTCGGCTTACGCAGCTACGAAAAGTTCGTCCCCCAACCCGTTTTCGCACTGCCCAACGACCAGGTCGCACTGTTCCTCCACCACCTCTGGGCGACGGACGGCTCGGTGCGTTGGGACGCCAAGGGCAATCAAGCGCGCGTCTACTATGCCTCGACCAGCCGCCGACTCGTCGATGACGTAGCGCAACTACTGCTTCGCCTCGGCGTGCACGGACGAATCAAGCGGGTCGACAAGACCGGCTACCGCCCCTGCTGGCACCTCATGGTCGATGGCTCGGACAACCAGACCATCTTCCTCCGCGACATCGGGGTGCACGGCGCCCGCGGCAAGGCCGCGGCAGCGGCACTGGCCGAGCTGGAACCGGTGGTGCGCAACACCAACGTCGACACCGTGCCCAAGGAAGTCTGGACCAAGGTCCGCGGCTTGCTGTCCACCAAACACCTGACGCACCGCGAGTTCTCGGCAGCAATGGGCTCACGCTTCTGCGGCTCGACCATGTGGAAATGCTCCCCCAGCCGGTCCCGTCTCGCCCGCGTCGCGGCGGTCCTCGACGACGCCGAAATCGATATGCTCGCCACCAACGACGTCTTCTGGGACAAGATCGTCGAGATCACCAGCCTCGGCGAACAGGACGTCTACGACGGCACCGTTCCAGGCACACATAACTTTGTGGCTCAAGGAATTTCAGCTCACAACTCCCTCGAGCAGGACGCGGACATGGTCATCCTGCTGCACCGCCCGGACGCCATCGAACGCGACGACCCGCGCGGCGGCGAAGCCGACCTCATCGTCGGCAAGCACCGTAACGGCCCGACCGCCACCATCACCGTCGCACACCAGCTGCACTTGAGCCGGTTCGTGGATATGGCCCGCGGCTAGAGGCGGTTTGCAGGTCTCTGTCAATTGGCCACGGTTTTGAGATTCCACGCCCCTGCTGGCGGATGCCTTCGCCAGTTGCGTTCAGCGGCAGGAGGATTCGGGCGGTGAGCTCGGGGGGTCAGCCGAGGCCGACCTGCCACGCGATTCGGGACCCCTCAGGTCAGCCCGCTGCCGACAGCTTGCACTTCGGTGCGTTGGTCGGCGGCCGCGATCAGGTCGTCGAGACGGTGCAGAGCGTTGGTCATGGTGACGATGTGGCTGGCGAGGCGGCCGCGCTCGGCGAGTAGTTCGTCGCGTTGGGTGGGGGTGGTGTGGCCGGTGTCGATGCAGGGCAACAGCTTTGCGATCGTGCGGCTACCGAGCCCGGCCGCGTAGAACAGTTGGAAGATACGGACCCGCTCGACCGCTTCCTCGGTATAGACGCGCTGACCGGAGGCGGTGCGCTCAGGGATGAGTAGTTTCTGTTCCTCGTAGTACCGCAGGGCGCGCACGCTGACGCCGGCGCGGTGGGCGAGTTCTCCGATTCGCATGCGATGTGCCGTCTTTCACGCTGGATCGGCTTGCCTCTCACGCCGACGTCAGGTTTTAGCGTAGCGGTCATGGAACTCGAGAACTCGATCGCACTGGTGACCGGCGCCAATCGTGGCATCGGCCGACGCTTCGTCACTGAATTGCAGAGCCGGGGTGCAGCGAAGATCTATGCGGCAGCCCGCAATCCGGAAGATGTGGATCTGCCCGGGGTGGTACCGATCCGGTTGGATGTCACCGACGATGCATCCGTCACGGCCGCGGCGACAGCGGCCGGTGACGTGACCCTGTTGATCAACAACGCCGGTATGTCGACGTTCGCGAAACTGGTGTACGGCGCGATGCCCGATATCCGGCAGGAGATGGAGACCAACTACTTCGGCACCTTGCGCATGGTCCGCGCCTTCGCGCCGGTGCTGGCCGCGAACGGCGGTGGCGCGGTGCTCAATGTGCTGTCGGTGATGGCCTGGATGGCCTATGAACATTCCAACAGCTATTCCGCCTCCAAGGCCGCGGCCTGGGCGCTGACCAACGGCGTCCGCCTCGAGCTCGCGGATCAAGGCACCCAGGTCACCGGACTGGCCATGGCCAGCGTCGATACCGACATGATGGCCAGTATCGACGTCGACAAGACCGACCCGGCCCTGATCGCGCGCCGCGCACTCGACGGTGTGCAAGCGGGCGCCCTCGAGGTGCTGGCCGATGCGCAGACCGTGGCGTGGAAGGCGCGCCTCGGTGCGGATCCGGCGCTGCTCTATCCACAACTCGTCCGCCGAGAAAGCGCTGTCTAGTCGACGGAACCTAGCTGCGGCGGGTGCACCTGGGAGTTGAGCTCCTCGGGCGACGGCACGCCGAGGCGGTCCATTTCGGCCACGCACACCCGGGCCGCCTCAGCGGCGTCGTACGCGATGTCGGGTTCCACCCGCCGATCCGGAACGACCGTGAACCGTCCGTCGCCAGCGGACCGCACCCACGGTCCGGGTACGCGGTACTCGTCCGCGGTCGGTCGAAACGACATCCAGTACAACGACCTGAACGGGAACATCCGCCGCAACCGCGGCTCCAGCATCGCTGCTTCGATGAACTCGGCCAGGTCGTCCTTCTTGTATGTCTGTGCGCGGTACAACTGCCACTGGAACTCGATCCGGTCGCCACTGTCGTACGCGTCGGCAACGTCGACGAAATCGGCGAACGGCCACGCGGCGGCCAGCTCCCGCGCGGTGGCGCCGCCGAGCCAGGCCGCCGCAGATCCGGTGACTTCTGCCAGGTCGGTCGTAGCGAGCGCGCTGAGATACGCCGCGCGCACCTTGTGCCGCACGCGGAACAGGCGTTTGCCCACAAGCGGTATGACGTACACGGCGCGGTCGTGCAAGCTGGCCGTGGCCACAAAGCCACCGAAGGCGCCCTGAGCGTCGTTCATATTGATATCGCAGTCGGGACACGCGGCCTGAAGTACGGCCCCGAGGCCACCTGCGTCGACGAGGTCCTGGTATAGCGATTCCCCCATGCCATCCAAGTTACCCGTGGCGCCGCCATCGATGTCGGAATATCAACCCCTACAGGAGATTCCGAGCTGCGGTCAGCACAAGGCGCTGGCCGCTCGCACTTCGGTGAGGGTGCGCCGCGCGAGGTCACCGAAGTTGTCGCTGTTGGTCGGGTCGCTCCAGCGCTCGTAGGCGAGCTTCCACGCGAGCGCGCCGAGTTCGGCTGCCACGCGCGCGGTCAGCGCGGGAACGCCGCGGCGCTCGAGCGCTTCGACCATCGCCGCGGTGAGGGCTAGCCCCTTCAAAGCCTCGCGTTCTCGCAGTTCAGGATGGGCGGCCAGCACGGCCCGCCGCCGAGCGCTGAACTCGCGGCGGTCGGGGGTGAAGGCTTCGTGCCCGATCACCGTCAGGGCATGCGCCACCGCGTCGACCGGTCCGGCCTCGGCCGGCGCGGCGGCGATCCCGTCGACCACTAGTCCGGTCATCGTGCCCCCGCCGAAGAGGACCTCCCGCTTGTCCGGGAAGTGCCGAAAGAAGGTGCTTTTCGTGAGCCCGGCGCGTTCGGCGATCCCGATCACCGTCGTGTTCTCGTAGCCCTGCTCCTCGAACAGCTCGAGGGCAGCGACGACGAGCCGCTGCGAGGCGTTGGGTTGCCAGCGAGCCATGACAAACATATTACGGGACTTGGTCCCGTTACTGGGCGTACAGTGATGGGACCAAGTCCCGTCATCCTGTTGGAGGTAGTCATGAGCCGAGCCGTCATCTACGAAACATTCGGCGGTCCCGAGGTTCTGGAGCTGCGGGAGGTTCCGCAACCGCATGCCGGGCCGCGCGCGGTCCGCGTCCGCGTCACCGCCGCCGGCCTGAATCCGATGGACTGGGGTATCGCCGCGCGCCCCGAGGCCGCAGCACAGTTCGGCATCACCGTGCCGTCCGGCTTCGGCTACGACTTCGCCGGTGTCATCGACGAAATCGGCGACGATGCCACGGGTTTCGCGGTGGGCGACCGCGTTTACGGTGGCGCATTGGGTAGAGCCGTCGCCGATTTCGTGGTGGTCGAGACACCCGCGACGGCCGCCGAAATGCTCTGGCACACACCGGCAGGCATCAGCGACGAGGTGGCGGCCACCCTCCCGGTGGCAGGCATGACCGCCGCCGCCGCGTTGGCCGCGATCGAGCTGCGGTCCGGCGACACCGTCCTGATCGGCGGAGCCGCGGGTGGCGTGGGCGTGTTCGCCATGCAACTCGCAAAACTGTTCGGCGCCAAGGTAATCGGGACGGCCTCGGCGAGCACATTCGAGTTCCTGCGCCGGTTCGGCACCGAGCCCGTGGCCTACGGTCCAGGATTGGCGGACCGAGTACGGACACTGGCCCCGGAGGGCGTGACCGCAGCAACCGATCTGTTCGGCACCGAAACAGCCGAGACCGCACTCGATCTCGGTGTCTCGCCCGAGCGCATCTCCACCGTCGCCGCGGGCCCCAACCCGCCCGGCGGCGTGCGCGCGACCGGCGGCTTCGACGCGAACCCAGATGCCATGGCGCATATCACCGACGCGATCCTCGCCGGCACAATCACCGTCCCGATAGCCGCAACCTTCCCGATCGAGAAGATCCGCGATGCCGTGACACAGCAAGCCGAACGCCACGTCCACGGCAAAATCGTGATCACGCTATAACCACGCCGCCACCGTTCGATCGGGGCCAACCCGCTATCGGGGGCGCTCGGCGATTACGTCGATGGTGTCTGCGTCGATCAGCAGCAGGCTCGGGACGAGCTCGGTGCCGGTGTCCGGGGAGGTGAGGACGGCTTGTCTGATCTCGTCGACTCGGCCTGAGCTGGCGCCTGCGATGAGGATGTGGTCTGGGCTGATCAGGCCCACGATCAGTCGGTCGTCATTGACCTGCTCGGCGCATTTCTCGTGAAAATCG
Source organism: Nocardia sp. NPDC046473 (assembly GCF_040645995.1). Taxonomy (NCBI): domain Bacteria; kingdom Bacillati; phylum Actinomycetota; class Actinomycetes; order Mycobacteriales; family Nocardiaceae; genus Nocardia; species Nocardia sp. NPDC046473. The sequence continues at coordinate 914,998 of NZ_JBEYZJ010000002.1, read as the reverse complement.
TCGAGCAGGATCGCCGATGCTACGCAGGGACCGTCGCGTTCCATGGTGGCCAGGGTCCCGAGTTCTTCATCCGGAGCCACCTTGAAGGTGAGGCCGGATTTCACGTTGCCGAGGGCTTCGATTGCCAGCTCCTCGAACTCCTCCTCGGTCATGGACGCGAACTTGGTCCGGGTCAGATGGGACATGCCGATCTGGCCGTCGGGCGTGGTCATGACCTTGGCAAACCCGAAGTACAGCTTGCCTTCGACCAGCGGCAAGGAGGCAGAGAACGGCAGTGGATCGGCGGTACTGTGCAGGATCGGCAGCCATTCACCAATCCGCTCGGCCTGCACGAACATCTCCTCGCTCCGCTCCCGCGACTTGATATTCTCGACCTCGGCCATCACCTGCTGCGCGTGTTCGAGGGCAGCGGTCCAATCCGGGCCGTCGGGGCGCTCGAAGATATGGGTGTACTCGGCCTCGGGGAACGTTTCGATCAGGAAGTCCCGGTCGGTATGGGAGGGCTGCCAAGTGCTGTGCACCCTGGTCACGTCGGACGACTGGAGCCGACGCTCCCGCTGGGCTTGCTGCCACGCCTGCCGGACGGAGTCCTGGTCCTGCGCGGGCGCAGCCGCGCTGATGAGGTCGTCGTCGTTCGCATTCAGTTGGAAGACAACGACATTGAAGGTCATATCCGGCGCCACGGGCGGTGACTCTACCCAGCGCCGGGCCGGTTCCAGCACCGCAAAAGTAGGGGCTGGGGGGATTGCTCGAACATCGCTACCGTGGTTTGGCTTCCTAGACAAGGAGATTGGTGTGCGTATCAGAAACAGTGTGGCTGTATCGGTATCGGCTGCCGCTTTCGTCCTGACGGCGCTGGTGGCCGCACCCGCCGCGAGCGCAGATCCGGCGCCCGCGCCGAGTTCGGGCAGCTCCAACCTGCAGTGCTTCATTCAAGTCCTCATCCACGGCGAAGTACCGGGGATCTGCTAACTCGCCCCAGCAGACCGCGCACGGGTCAGGCACCGGCTCCGCCCCAAGACGCCAGCGCCTAAGCCGAGCTGACCCCGTGTCGCGGGGCCAGCTCGGCGACTGTGCACCACCGCTGCCACGATTCCCGAGGCACTACATTGTGGCTGAGGAAATCAAGCGTCCGGTGCGACAGCCGGACACTGAAGCCTTTGTCGGACAACGTGCGGCGCGGGGCTGAGGCCGCACACAGGGGGAGTTGGGTATGGGGCGGTCCCAGAAGTTGATCGGCGCCATGACACTGGCGTGGATGCTGGGTTCCGCGGTCGCGGCGGTGGCCTTCGCGGCAGGCGTACTGAACCTGGTTCTCGCGATAATCCAGTGGACCGATTCGGAAGTCGCCATGGCATTGTCTATTCCGATAAGCGTAGTGGTGGGCATCGGTGGATGGATGCTGGTACTGGCCGCCGCATGGCGGGTGCGCCGGAATTACCTGCGGCAGATCGGAATCGCGCTATCTGCGGTGGTGGTCGAATCGGATCTGCGACGTAAACACGGTCGGGTCATGTTCAACTTCGATTTGTGGCAGGTGCAGGTCGAAGCGCAGTTCCCGCACCCGGACTCGGGTACGGAGGCGCGCGCCCGGAAGCGGTACTTCTATCCGCAATTCCGCGAGGTCAAAGCGCGCGCACTGGCCGAGCGACTGAGCGTCGGCAGCTCGGTTCCCCTTGTGGTGCACAAGAACTACGCAGTGTTCGACATTCCCAAACGGCCGATCTGGGCCGATATCTGGTGAACGTTCTCACCTACTTGCGGCGCGCGGCCCATACGGTGCGTTCGGTGCGTACCGCGAGGTCGTTGCGGCGCAGGATGCTGTGCGGGCTGTCGGTGTCGAGGAGTCGGTCGAGTGCGGCGAGGTCTTCGGCCGCAAGCGTGTCGGCGATGCTGCTGCGGAGGCGTTGCAGGCTGCTGCGGGCGTAGGTGCCGACCGCCGAGTTTCCGGAGCCTGCGATATCGACGGTGAAGGTGCGTTCGCCTTCGAGGGCGAAGCCCGCGTCGATCAGCTTCGGTCCCCAGTCGGCACCGCGGTGCGGGACGTGTTCGGCGTGGTAGCGCTCGCTCGCGGTGTGGCAGCGTTCTTCCAGGCCGGGCCGCTCTTCCGGGACGTTCTCGGATAGGAAACGGGGGAATCCGGCCAGTTCGACGACCGCGAACAGTCCGCCCGGTGCGAGGGCGTCGTGCACCTTGCGCAGTGCGCGGTCGGGGTGGGCCAGGTGATGCATCGAGGCCGAAGCCCACACCAGGTCCGGCGTGCCGAGGTCGGGCCAGTCGTCGGAGTCGAGGTCGGCCGCTACGGTGCGCACGCGTTCCGGTACGCCTCGCGCACAAGCCTTTTCGCGCAGCCGAAGCAGGTGACCGGCCGAGGTGTCGACCGCGGTGACAAGTGCCTCCGGGAAACGGTCGAGCAGGGCGAAGGTGCCCGCTCCCGTCCCGCAGCCGAGATCCACGATCTGGCGCGGGGGTGTCGCGATGGGCAGCCACCTGGCGATGGCGGCGATGCGCTCGGCGAGGACTTCCGCGTCCAGGTCGAGAATCTCCGCCTGACCGTCGGTGTCGTGCTGGTGGCCGTGCTGCGCCGTATGCGCGTGGTCATGAGGCATATCAACACGCTATGACGACCATGCGCCTACAGCACGATCTCTTTCCGTATTGGCAAAAAGTTGGTCACGTACGGTGTCGAACGCGCAATGCGATCACGTGTCGGAGCCACTCTCGGCGCGTTGGTGGCCACGACGGGCTTCGCGATCGAAGATCCCGAGTATCTCGCACGGCCCGCCCGCGGTTCCGATGGCGTGCGGCAGCATCGTGGGGAACTCGGCGGCCTGATTGGTCTCGATGCGGAAGCGGCGCTGGCCGAGCATGAGGATCGCGGTGCCGGACAGGACGACGAGCCATTCCCGGCCGGGATGCGCGCGCATGCGTGCGGGGTTGTCGGGCGGCGGTTCGGTCATCCGTTGGCGCACCACGCTCATGCCCGGATCCCCCTTGATCGACCAGCGCATCAACCCGTGCGCCCCGTCGATCATCGGGCTGGTGACGACGTCGTCGGAGGCGGTCTCGACGAGCTGATCCAGGGTGGTGTCCAGGGCTCGGGCGAGCGTGACGAGGCTGTCCAGTGCCAGTCGGCGCTGGCCGTTCTCGATGCGACTGAGCGTGGACTGACTGAGCCGGGCGCGGCCTGCCAGTTCCTCCAACGACCAGCCCTGCGCCACCCGCAAAGCGCGGATGCGTTTGCGCACCAGGCTGTCCAGGTCGTCATCATTTTGCGCCATAGGCAAGAGCCTATGCCTTTCATGCAAATCGCAGTTAGCTTCGTCGACAGCGGGCCCGCTCCCCTGCCCGGCGCCGAGCCCCTTGCCTGCAGTTTCGAAAGGAATCCATGAGTACGAACCAGCCAGCACCGGTTGCCGCCGCCGAGGCGACCCGCACGCCGGACGCGCGTCAGCGGCGGATGATCCTGATCGCCGTCTGTGTCGCGTTGATGGCCGTCATCGCCTCGGTGTCCGGATTGAATGTCGCCCAGCCGGACCTCGCGCTCGAGTTCGGCGCCTCGCAGAGCACGATCCTGTGGATCATCAACATCTACACCCTCGCGCTGGCCGCGCTACTGCTGCCGCTCGGCGCCCTCGGCGACCGGCTCGGTCGCAAGCCGATGCTGCTCGCCGGGCTGAGCGTGTTCGGTGTGGCCAGCGCACTCGCCGGGCTTGCGCCCTCGACCGAGGTCATGCTCGCCGCACGCGTGCTCAGCGGCGTCGGCGCGGCGATGATCATGCCCATCACCCTTGCCGTCATCACCGCGACCTTCCCCGAAGCGGAACGCAGCCGGGCGATCGGCGTCTGGACCGGCGTCGCGGGCGGCGGCGGCATCCTCGGCATGTTCCTCTCCGCCGCCCTGGTCGACGTGGCGAGCTGGCGGTGGTTGTTCGTCCTGCCGGTGGCGCTGGTCGGCGTGGCGCTCGCGATGGCGCTGCGCTCGGTCCCCAACTCCCGCGAAACCTCGGGACACGCCTTCGATATCGGTGGCGCGCTGACCTCGGTAGTCGCCGTGGTCGCCCTCATCTTCGTCCTGCAGGAGGGACCGGAACGCGGCTGGACCGCCCCCGCCACCCTGATCGGCCTCGTCGTCGGGATCGTCGCCACGGTCTGCTTCGTGACCTGGGAGCAGCATCGCCAGGAGACCGCCCTGCTGGACGTCCGGCTCTTCCGCCGGCGCGACCTGGCCGGCGGCTCGCTCACACTGCTTGCGGTTTTCGGCGTGCAGGCGGGCATCTTCGTGGTCCTGTTCCCGTTCTTCCAGGCCGTGCTCGGGTGGTCGGGACTGCTGTCCACGCTCGCGTTCATGCCCATGGCCGTGCTGATGATGATGGCCTCCGGTCTCGCCCCAAAGCTCGCCACGCGCCTCGGTTCTCGTTCGACCATGGCCGTGGGCATCGCCGTGTCCGGCGCCGGTCTGGCACTCATGGCCGTCCTCGTCTCGGTCGACGGCGGCTACCTGTCCATCCTGCCCGGCATGCTCATCATGGGCATCGGCATGGGCCTGTCGATGACACCCGCCACCGAGGCCATCACCAGCTCGCTGCCGCGGGAACGCCAGGGTGTCGCGTCCGCACTCAACGACGTCACCCGCGAATTCGGCACCGCACTCGGCGTAGCCCTACTCGGCGCCCTCCTGTCCGCCGGCTACCGCAACGCCATCGATGACAAGCTCGGCGGTCTCCCCGCCGATGCCGCCGACACCGCACGCGAAGGCGTCGCCAATGCCGTTGCCGCAGCGAACAACACAGGCTCGCAGGCCCCGACGCTGATCCAAGCCGCCCAGCAGTCCTTCGTCGACGGCTGGCAGCAAGCCATGTGGGCAGGGGTCGCCGTCATGTCGGCCCTGCTCCTCTATCTGCTCGCGCGTAGTCCGAAGAGCAGTACCCACCCAACTGCTCCCTGAGTGCGCTGGCCGCCGAAGCCACCGGTCCGCATGACACGGACCGGTGGCAACCGCCGAAACCGTTGAGACCTACAGTTGCTGCAATCAAGTCCGCAGGTAAGGATCGAGGTATGCCGGGTGGGGAACGGGCGCACGCTGATCGGACCCGCGAACACAGTGTGGGTATCGATCCGGTGAATCGACAGTCTCACAGCCTGTTTCGATCGGTGCCGATGGCGATGGCGGCACTGGCGGCACTTGCCGCATGCGGCGCACCCGATTCCGAGCCGCCGCCGACCTCGACCTCCTCGAAACCCGCGTCGGCAGTGCACTACTCGTGCGACGCCAACGCAGCGACCGGCCTGGCATTCACCAGCGACCGCAGACCCGGGCAGCCGTTCAGCGTGCTGGTTCCCGAACTGCCGGGATGGCAGCGCACCGACGGCCCCGGGACCGATACCAGCGGACTGGCCATCCAGCGCAGAGATCAGCTCCCTGGCGACTTCCGCAGTCCCACCGCGACGATCACCGTCAACCGGCTCGAGCCCACCGATACCGTGGCAGCGGCCGTGGACATGATGCGCCGGACAGCGCAGACAACGCCCGGCTGGCACACACGGGACGATCACCCGATCACCGTTTGTGGCCAGAACGGCGGACAAGTCACCGGAACTTTCACACTTGCCCAAGCCGAATGGTGGGAAGACCACCGCCTCGTCGTCTGTGCCTGCGACGGCGCGATCCGTCCAGTCTTGTTGGTGGCCCGGGCAAAGCAGGCCGACCTGGACCGGCTCGGCGCCGACCTCACCACCATCCTCGACGGCGTCCAGATCGTGCCGTGAGACCGTTCCACGCCCGAGGGTGCCGGCTAGTTCCGGAATCGAGGCTCAGCCCCACAGCCTGCCGGTGCCGACCGCACCGTCGGCCGCAGTGAAGTCGATCCGCAGTTCGTCCGGTGTTGCCGTGTAGGGCACCAGCACGTCGACGGCGGGCCCATCCCGGTGCTCGAGAACAGCTTTTATGGCGCTACCGGCGAACGGCGCGGACACAGTGACGTCGAACACAGTAGCCCGAGCACGCAGGGTGCTCCGGTCCGTGCCGGTTTCCATTGCGCTGGTAGCTGTTTGCTCGCCACCGTGCACACGCGGCTGGGCGAGCCTGCGCAGAGTCTTCCGACCGGTCTGGTCGATGACCAGCATGAACGGCGCGAAAGAGTCGGATTCCGCGAGGATTTGAGCCGCCGCGTCGACCCCGTCGCGCAGGAGCATGTCGTAGTCGTCCTGCACCTGTGGCGGGGCTTGGGCACGCCAATCCATTCGGACACACCTTGCTCGAGCGAACTACACGTCGTTAGGCTTTTCCCGGTTGTACGGGGGTTGGGCGTGAGTTTACAAGTCGATCCAGCGGTGCTCAGGCAGGGCGCAGTCGATCTGCGGGTTCAGCGTGGCCTGCTCGATGATGTGCTGACCGGCATCCGCTCCGAGCACTCCCGGCTGCGGGAACTGTGGTCCGGCCGATCCGCGGAATACGTGACGTCGCTCTGGGACGAGTTGGCTCCGCGCATCGGTACCCATATCGATGAGCTGAACCGACTGGCCACGAGCCTGACCACAGCCGCGGATACCTTTCTCGCCCAGGATGAACGGTTCGCCGGCCAGGTCACGGCGACCACCTCGAGTCTGGACCTGCCGTGACCGCTCGTCGCTATGACCTGGACGCCATGCAGGCCTTCATCGATGTGCTCGACAAGGCGATTGCCGCCGTAGGCGATCACAGTACGAAGACGAAGAACATCGCCGACGGCGTACTCGCCCAGTTCAGCGGCACCACCGCCCAAGCCTTCTCCGACAGTCAGCGCGAATGGCTCTCCGGCACAACGACACTCGTCGATGAGCTGCGCGCGATACGCGAAAAGATCGCGCTCGCACACAGTAACTATCTACAGGCCGAGCAGGCCAACAAGGAGATGCGCTCGTGAACACCGGGGCTCTCGATGACAACCGTTGACGCCGACACGTACTTCCGAGTCGGCGAGGGGTTGATCAAGATCAGCACGCTCCTGGAAGGTCTGCTGCGCGCGCTCGACAAAGGCCTCACCATCTCGCAATCGGCCGGGCTGTATCCGTACGGCGGCCCGAGTTGGGGGCGCAGTTTCGACCAGTCGGCGGCCGACATCTTCGAGGCCGGGTCGACCGCCGCCATGGCGTGCAACGCGCTCGGCATCCAGATCTGCACCGCGGGACAGAACCTCATCCGAAGCGAAAACAGCTCGCACCCTGGCACACCCGACCCGGTTCCGGATATCCAGCAGGGAACAACGCTGACGATGAACCTGCACCCCACACAGCTGTCGATCGGCGGCACCGAGGGCAATCCAGATCACTGGTCGCTGGTCGAGACCGAGGTGACCCGCATATGGGCGGACTGCGACGAGAAACGGATCGGCGACGCTGGCTCGCTGATGTCGTGGTACAGCACCACGACCAAGGATTACGCCACCCAGCTGTACACCAGCGTGACCACCCTCTTCCCCGCTGATGCCCAGCGCGACGACCCGATCCTGGCCGAATACGTCGATGACACCGGTGCCGTCTGCCGGGCCATCCAGGCGCACTCCGACGGGGCCTCCTACCTGGGCCTCGCCTGCACACAGGTCGCGGCGACCGCCAAATCGGCCAAGGACGATTGCCGCACGTCGTTGAACCTCCTCTCGGTCATTCTCGCCTCGTATGCGGCCGACAAACTTGCCGCGGAACGGCTGCCCGCCAGCGACGGAGCCGAGGCCGCGATCGACGCGTTGATCACCTCGAACAAGACCGAGTACGCGAAGGCCATCTCCGACCGGCTCGGCGATATCGAGACCAAGGTTGCTGAGGCGGTGAAGTCGAACACCGGGATCTACGACCTGGTGAGCACCGACACCGCCGACCTCGAGTCGATCCTCGGCCGAACTCCGCGCAGCACGAAATACATCGGTGGCCGGGACATCCAGCAGAACAGCGCGGCAGGCGAAGAAGGGGAAAAGCGCGCGGGGATCGACCCGAACGCACCGAAACGCAAGATCACCATCTTGGACCGCGACGATGAAGATCATTCGGCGATTCCCGACCGCATCGACGACGAGAACCGGCAGCTCACCGAGGTCAAGAACACCAATAGCATCGTCGATGCGAAGAAGCAGCTGCTCATCGAGGAGCAATGGGCCAGGGACAACGGCTACACCATGACGCTGATCGTCGATCACCGGACAGTTATCAACGATCCCGATATCCAGGGCATGATCGATACCGGACAGATCGAATTGATTCGGATGGAACTGGACGACGGACCACCCAAATGACCATCAATTATGCGCGAATGCCGTACGGGAGCGAAAACGGCGGCACCGAATGGATGAACGACCTGCCTGCCCGCTACACGGACGGGGAGCGGGGGTTCGATCGGCGGATCATGACTGACCTCGCCGCGGTCGGGGTGCCCTGTTACACGCTGGGCGATCTATCCAACGGTCCACGGACGATCCCGCCCGGCATTCCAGTCTTCGTCGACTGGCTGGCGAATCTCGAGACGCGGATTCCGGGGCCGGAGACCGAGCATCGGTCGGCGATCCGGTCCGGGCTCATCCGCAACCTCATCGACCCGGCCGCCCGCGGTAATCAAGAGGCCATCGAGCTGTTGATCGCGCAGGTCCGCCACGTGCCGCCGATTCCGGAGCGGATGCAGACTTGGGCTTGCGAGGCCTTGCGGCTGATCGCAGGGCCGAAGAACTTCACCGAGATCGCCGGTCTGCTCGCGGAATTGCCGAAGGGGACCGCGATGCTGCCGTTGGTCGAGTACCTCGGCAAGGTGAAGACAGCCGAATCACGGGATACCGCAGTGCGTTATCTCGACGGGCCCGCGCGTGGATACGCGATCAAGGCACTCGTTCAGATGAAGGCCACCGGTGTGCGGCAGCTGATCGAACCGTTTGTTCATGACCGGTCTGCCTCGGTGCGTAAGCAGGCCGAGCGGGCCATGCAGAAGCTTCCTTCATAACCTGATTCACCGGGGTGGCGGTAGGTAGGCGATCTGGATCAGTTGGGGCTCTTGGGATCTGGTGACGAGGGTGCCTCGGCCGGGCGGAAGAGTGGTGGCGCGGAGGTCGCCGCCGAAGAGTTTTCCTTCCTCGGCGGGGGCGCTCATGAGTAGGGCGGCTGCGGATACTTCGCGGAGTCGGGCGAGCAGGGTGCCGTGTAGTGCTCTGGCCAGGTTGGTTGCCTGGCGGGCGATGATCAAATGCAACCCTACGGCGTAGGCGGTCGGCAGAAATTCCAGGAATGGCTCCAGGGGATCGTCGCCTTCGGTGACGATCAGGTCGTGGTCGTCGACGACGACGTAATACTCGGGGCCGGTCCACCAGGTGCGGTCGCGGAGTTGGTTCGGGCCGACCTCGGGGCCAGGGAGGCGAGTGGTGAGGAGGTGGCATAGCTGGTCGACGGCGTCCGGAACCGTTGTCGCCGAAGCGCAATAGGCCGTCAGGTGGTTCGGGTCGACCGCGTGCAGCAGGGTGCGGCGGTAGTCGATCAGGAGGATCTGGGCTTGCTCGGGGGTGGAGTTCTCGGTGATGCCGAGCAGGATGTTGTGCAGCAGTGTGGTTTTGCCGCAGCCCGGGTCGGCGAAGGCCATGAGATGCGGGTGGGCGTCGAAATCCAATAGCAATGGAGATAATTCGTTTTCGCCGAGGCCGATGGCCAGGTGGGTCGCATCCTGCGCGACACCGGCGTGCAGAGCCGACCGCAGCACCTGCGCGCGGGGAATCTCCAAGGGCAGCAGGCGTACCTCGGGAGCCTGTCGCGAACCATAGATCGTGCGCAACTGCCTGGCGGCTGCGGCGATACCGCTCGGCAGCTGCCTCGGGTCGGTGATCGAGTCCAGCCGTGGCAGGGCGATGAGCAGGTGCAGTTTGTCCGGGGAAAGACCGCGGCCCGGCCGATCGGGCGGTACTGTTCCCGCTGCCTGACGGTCCAGTTGGGAGTCCGCGGGGTCGCCGAGCCGCAGCTCGATCAGGGTGCCGACCATGTCGGGCAGCGCGAGCCGGCTCCTGGTCCACGGCGGCAGCGTGACCACGACATGGACGCCGTAACGGGATCCCCGCGTCGCGATGGTGACGATGGTCTGCTCGAGTGCCGGATAGTCCTGCTGGACGACATCGAGTCCATCGACCATCAGGAAGACGTCACCGTACCGGTCCGCCGAGATCGGTTCGGCGGCTTGCTTTTCCAGTGATACCTCGGACAATCTCGCCTTACGAGAACGGAATTCGTGCATCGAGGTGATGCCGAGTTCGCGGAACCGTTGTTCCCGGCGACCGACGAGCGCGGCCACCTCGGCGACGGTGCGGCGCACGCGATCCGAGTCACGCCGACCGGCAACCGATCCCACGTGGGGGAACTCGGCCAGTCCGGCCAGGGCGCCACCGAGATCCAGGCAGTAGAACTGCACCTGCTCGGGTGTATGCGTGGCCGCGGCAGCCACCATCAGTGTCCGCAGCGCGGTCGACTTCCCCGAACGCGGACCACCGACGATCGCCATGTGGCCGGAACTATCCGACAGGTCGGCGCACAGCACCTCGCGGTAATGCTTACGCGGCACATCGACGACCCCGATCGGCAGCCGCAGCAGTCCCGGCCCCGCTGTCGGCGAATTCCGCTGCCGCAAAAGCATTCCCACCGTCGGCGAGTCGCTCAACGGGTCGGTCCACACCAGATGTGCCGCAGATCCGTGCCTGCCGAGAGCGACGGCGAGCGATTCCGACACCGGGCGATCGACCGGACCGGTATCGCCGTCACCCGGAACGGACGGTCGTGGACCGGACGCGTACGCGGCCCGGAAGCGCGTCGCGGCGCCGGTACCGATCCGCAGATACCCATAGCCGGGCACCCGTGGCAGGTGATAGGCGTCGGTGGTGCCGAGCACCAATCGCGACTCGGCGGGCGAAAAGGTGCGCAGCGCAATGCGATACGAGAGATAGCTGTCCAGCGCGCGCAACCGCCATTCATCGGGACGCTGGGTGCCGAGCAGCAGGTGCATGCCCAGCGACCGGCCGAGCCGCCCGATCCGGACCAGCACATCGACGAATGTCGAAGTCCCGGACAGCAATTCCACGAATTCCTCGATCACGATCACCAGCACGGGCAGCGGCGGCAGTGCCGCGCCCCCCGCGCGGGCTTGCTCGTATTCGCCGATGGTGGTGTACGGACCGCTGTCCTCGAGCTGCCTGCGCCGTCGGTCGATCTCCCCGTCGAGCACATCCTGCAGCCGTTCCCGCAGGTAAAGATCCTGTTCCACATTCCGGACATGTCCGGCCAGATGCCGCAGGCTGGTCAGCGGCTGGAACGTCGCACCGTTCTTGAAGTCGACGAGCAGGAAGTTCACCTGATCCGGGCTGTGCCGCAACGCCAGCCCGAGCACGATGGTCCGCAGCAACTCCGATTTGCCGGAGCCGATCGCACCGACCACCAACCCGTGCGGGCCCATGCCGCCCTCGGCACCCTGTTTGAGGTCGAGCAGTACCGGGTCACCGGGTCGCGTCGCACCGATGGGAATGCGCAGCAACTCCCGCGCGGGACGTTCGCGCCACCACTGGCCGAGGTCGAATACCGAGACATCGTCGAGGCCGTGCAGGGTGGCGAAGTCGGCCTCGACCTCGGGCCCGGCCGATCCCGGGCCGAGCCCCTCGGCGGTGTGCCGTACCCGCAGACGGGCGACAAGATCCGCGGCGCCGTCGGTCACATCGTCCACCATCGCGGGGTCCGCGGGTGGCTCCCGAATGTCGGGTACCGCGATCCGGAACGGTTGCTGCTGGTGCAGCGCCCACCCCGGCCCCTCCGGCAGCCGCACCGCAAGCTCCGGATCGATGTGCGAATCGCGCGGCTGATGCATGCGCAGCTCGATCTGGACGGCCAAGAGCCTGGCCATCCAGTCCGGCACCTCGTTCCAGTCCCGCACGGTCACGACCACGTGCACGGCGTATTCCGGCCCGGCATCGGCGATGCGACGCACCGTGTCCGCCGCCTTGGGCAGCAGCTCCGCGAAGTCGTCCCACCGGTCGAGCACCAGGAACAGATCCGGCACCGGCCCCTCGGGCAGTGCGTCGCGGGCCGCCCGCAGGCTGGCCGGTGAGTCGATATTGTGCTTGCGGTACAGCCGCTTTCGGTTGCTGATCTCCTCGAGCATGCGCTGCAGCAGGGCGGCGACCTGCTCGGGCTCGTCGTCGCAGACCACGTCGGCGACGTGCGGCAGTTCGCGCATCGAGCCCAACCGATTGCTGGATTCCAGGACGTGCACGCGCGCTTCGTCCGGGGAATGGGTCAGGACCAGCGACGCCACCAGGGTGCGCAGCAGGGTGCTCTTGCCGGAACCCGCGCGACCGACGATCAGCAGGCCGTTGTCCGGACCGGCGAACTCGAGCTGCACGATATCGCCGACGGTGCCGTCCGGCCGGCGCTGCCTGCCGATCGGCACGGCCAATTTGCCGGTGCCCCACCAGCTTTCCGCCCGCAGTCCGGCGTCTTCCACCTGCTCCAGACGCCCGAGCAGACTGCCGAGCAGCACCCGATCGCCGCCATCGCTCGCGCCCCCGGTTCGGCGTCGCGTGCGTGCGATGTAGACCTCGTCGTTCAAAAAGCCGTAGTGGCTCGGTGTTTGACGATCGGTGCGGCGGCGCACCTCGTCGCTGACATAGGTCCACAGGTCGTGCGTGCTGATCTCCCCGGTACCGTTGCCCGCCAGCCCGGTGGTGGTGATGCCGTTGACGATCGCCGAGGTGAACATCGACAGCGGTACGGAATCGGCTGCGGCCGAACGTATCCCGTCTTCGGCGATCTGCACGCCGGTGCAGGCGGTCATCACGCAGATGCCGTCCCCGGTGACCAGGTGCTCGCCCACACCGTCGTCGATGCCGCCGACCGCCTTGATCACGTCATTGCCGAGAAACGCGCCGCTGTAACAGCAATCGAGCAGGATGATCTTCGCCGCGGCGCTCGACTCGCGGATCAGCTCCTTGATGAACGCGGACGACACCGCGGAACTGCTCGGCAGATGCGGATCGGTGTTGCAGGCGGCCAGGTACAGGTTGCGGCTCGTGCGGAAGCCGTGGCCCGAGTAGTAGAACAGCACGAGATCTTCCGGGCCCGCATTGCGGAACAGCCGCTCGATGCTGCGCTCGATCTCCGTCTTCGACTCGTTGACGAGTATTTCGGCGGGCTGAAACGCACCAATGCTCGGGTCGTGCAACAGATTTCGCAGCTCTCTGGCGTCCGAGACCGGCGCGTAGAGCTGTGAGATCGACGTCGAGTAGAAGGTGTCGTTGGCGACGAACAGCGCGATCCGGCGACCCCGCGGGCTAGTCATCGGCGAATAGACTCCGCAACTGATCGACGACACCGTCGACCTGTCCATCGGTCGGCCCGACGATGGTGACGTCGCGGTCGCCGTTGCGCACGGTGACGGATTCCGCGCGGCCGCGGGCCAGGAGGCGGAGCACGATATCGCGGATTGCCCAGGCGGTAGTGCTGAGCGCGCCCCCGGATACCAGCAGCTGGCCGATCTCCACTGCGGTACCGGATTTGGTGCCGGGGCTGCCGGTCGTCGTCACAGCACCGACCGTTAATCCGGAGATTTCCCGTAGCTCGTCGGCCAGGTCTTCGGCCAGGCGATCCAACTGCTGCGCGTCCCCCGAACCGGCCGTGACGATGAACAACACGTCGGCCATGGCTTGCCTCCCCGTCTCACCCCGCCGCATGTGGCGGCACAACAACATTCTAGCTACGCACCTGCCCGCGAACACGGCAAACGATGTGTGGGCTTGCACCTCGGAGCGAACATCGGCTCAATTGTCGTATCGCGTTATCGTGACGGTGCGCCGAAAAACGACGTCGATGGTGGGGCCGTAGTGAATGAGCAACAACAGGATTCGCATTTCGCCCGCTCGATGTTCACCCGGGTTGACCGGCATGCCAAGGCTTATGCCGATCTGGACCTGTATCCGTTCTTGACGAAGAACTGGGTCGACCGCAGACGGGAGGGCGAACAGGACCTGCTGGATTCGTTCAACCGCCACGTCGAGGCTGTCATCGCCGGGTACGACCCGCCCGGCATTCGTCGGCGCAGTGACAGCCTGCTGTTCGCCCGCGCTTACGCGGACCTCGGCAAGGCGTCCGACTCGGCGGCGCGGGTAGCTCCGGAAATCCTGGTCGCCTTGTTCGCCGCCGAGGTCGAATACCGGGGCCCACTGAAGCTGAGCCGCACGCAAAGCCGACGACTGGCCGAGGTCTACGAACAGATCGGCGACCTGCTGGCGCTCGTGCTGCCCGGTCATGCGGCGCTGTCGTTCCGGCGGGCCTGGAGCCTGTACCGCCAGGATGGCGATACCGATGCGGAGGACCGCTGCGGCTTGAGTCTGGCGCGGGCCAAGCGGTGGGCGCAGCCGGTCCGGTGGCGTCGCTTCGTCGGCTATTTCTCGGACCTGGTGTGCGGCTACGGTTATCGGCCGTATCGGATGCTGCTGTGGATCATTCTCCAGGTCGCGTTGTCCATTGTGATTGTGCGTTCACTGTCCACCGAGTCGACCCTGTCGATCGTCTACGACTGCGCGATGAACTATCTGAATCCGCTCGGCCCGGCGGATACCGCGGGGCTCGAGGGGACCGATCAGCTGGTGTTCGTGGTGGAGGCTTATGCGGGGGTGTTATCGACATCGGTGTTCTTCGCGCTGCTGGTGCGACGCTGGTTTCGGCTGTGAGAACTCACCAGTCGTGGCTGATGATCTTGGAATGCCGCAACGCCTCGAGGGTCGCGGTCGTCACCCGGTCGCGCAATTGCCCGACCCGCGCGGTCCATTGCCGGGTGAAGCCCGGATCCATCTCCAGGTCCGCCCACAGCTGCCGCAGCTGCGGGGCGGTGTGCGCGCCCGGCATCCACAGCGGCACCAGCTGATCCAGCAACGGCACCAGCTGATCCAGCAGCGCGTCGGTCTCCTGATCGTTGCGCCCCGCGCGATCGGCCACCTGATCGATGGTGGTCAGCAGCCAATCGTGGATCGCGAGATCCTCGCAAAAGCGTTGCGCCACAGCAATATCCGGTGCGGCCAAGGTGAGTCGCACCGTCCGCAGCGTTTTATCCGCCAGATGAAAAGCGAAGCGGGGCAGTTGATTCGACTCAGCACCCACCTCGACGGCCCAGCGCAGTCGCGTGGCGCCCGCACGGAACGGCATTTTCTGGTCCAGCCGGGGATCCACCCGGGCGAACGTCGACATCCGCTGGCTGATCGAGGTCAGATCGAGCTTGTCGTCGTGCTGTAACCGCAGATGTCCGTCCACCAGCCGACCGGCCGGCGCGGAACCGAGGTTGCGCACCGCATCCACGGTTCCCGGCCTGCTCAAGTAATACGACCACGGCTGTCGCTCCGGCGAGCGCATCACCCGGGTCTGGGACGAGCCCTGCAGGACTCGACCGCCGATCACCACCGTGCGCGACGCGACGGTGCCGATCACATGAACGTGCTTGCCCGACTTCGGAATCAGGACACAGTCGACCCCCTCGAACCGATTCGGCGAGATCACCAGCGGCATCGGCCGTTCCCTGGACGTCACCGTGAGGCCACGCTGCACCGCCCGCAACAGCTCGATGCTCGCCGCCGTATCCAGGGCGTGTTGCGACGGCAGCAGACAGGTGTGTATCTCGCCGAGCACGACCAGCGGCGGCTCATCCGAATTCGCGCGGGCGTCGGCCATGTCATGCCTCATCGGCGCGCGGACGTTTGGCGACCTCGTCGACGAACATGTGCGACAGGCGGCCGGTGACCTCTCGCGGAATCGTAATCCCTTCGCCGTCAGCGCGTTCGACGGCCTTCTGCAAGACCTCCGGATCGATCACGATGTGGTCGAGGATGGTCTGCACCGCGTGTTCGATCTTCACATATTCGCGCGGCAGAATGGACAGCGCTCGATACGCCTGGAACGGCGCGGCGTGCGGGTTCAATGCGATGACCGACGGCATTTCCCACCAGCTGGCCGGCCAGTGCTCGGGACGAGGTTGCGGCACGACCACCGCCTTGCCCTCATAGCGCAGCATGCCCAAGCGCAGCAATTGCCAGATCGAGGCCAAGAAGGGGCACGACCAGCGGGTGTGTTCCTCGCCGTCCTTGTTGGTCCGGGTATTCCACAGCTCGATGTCGAGGAAGATCGTGTGTTCCCGGCTCGCGAACTCCTCCGGGCGGCGATACTCCACCACCTGCATCGCCTGCTCCGAGTCGTGCTCGGAGGATCGGCGCCCGTTGCACAACCAGCCGGACTCGACATCGGGTGGCCGCCGTCCCGTTGTCTGCTTCAACGGCTCGGCGACGACCCAGGACGCGACCATCTCGGCCAGCGGGATCTGCTGCCCGGTCAGGCGTTTGTCGACATACTGGGGCGTCTCCCAGCACCCGGCCTCACGCGCGAGATAGTCGATGCGCAGTCCGCATTTCTCGGCAATGCCGAGGACCTTGTCCAGCACCTCGGTGGGGTTGGTGTTCGAGCCGAAGTAGTCGTCGATCAGGAAGCAGGTGCTCACCCGCGCCGATGGGCCGTATTCCAGTTCGGCCTCCTTGGTGTGCAGCTCGACCAGCCTGGTCACCCGCTCGAAATGCGCACGGATCTTGTCCTCCCCGTCGAGCAGGCTTTTCATGTAGAAGTGCCCGGTCTCGATGGACAGATGCGCGAATTTCACCCCGGCGACCTGGACCTGCTCGTCCGCCTCGCTGTACATAGTGGCACCGTTCATCGTCAGAAGAGCCTCTCCCACGTCGCGTCATCCATGAGTTCAACTGCCAACTCTTTGAAGGCGGTCACCGTCTCCTCGTTGGCGATCTTCGCGTCGATGTCGGCGTCGAGGATCAACTGTTCCCGCCACTGCAGCACCGGCTCCATCGGTGTCGTACCGAGCTTGACGCTGGAACCCAATTGGTTGGCCAGCGCGAGCTGCTCCAACGCCTCGTTCTGTTTGCGCAGCCAAGCCCATTGCGGCCCACGGTCTTTGTCGCCGGAACCCTCGTTCGTCGACGGCACGGCGGTGCGAATGTAGCGCACCGATTCGAGCAGGTCACCGACGTTGTGACCGCATTTCTGACCGGCCTCCAGCAATCCGTTCGGACCGTGCACCAGTCCGTTCGCGGCGAGAATATGCTGGCGGGTCCACCGGTGGAAGACAAGCCACCGCGCCGACACCGCACGCAGTGATTCGGCGGCCGTGGCGCGCAGCACTATCTCCAAGGCCGCCGATCGGCCCGCGCTGAGATCCACGAAGGTGACATCGAATTCCTGCTGGCAGATCATCAGCAGCTCGACGCATTGCTTCACCACCTGGGCGGACGCGGGGAATTCTCCACCACCGCGATCCCCGGGAAACAGGGTGAGCTGATAGGGATGCCGAAGTGCGTGCAGGTCTTTGCGATTGGTCTCCGACCGGATGTCACATCGGGCCGGAATGGTGATCCGGCCGTTCAGGTATTCGTGCAGTCCCTGCTTGCCGGATACACCGCGATCCATCTTTTCGATCTCGAACAGTGCGCCCGAAGTCGGTGAGCCGAAATCGAAGTCGAGATAGGCAACGCTTTTGCCGTCCACGCTCAGCCGGTAGGCGATATTGCAACTGGTCACCGAACGACCGGTGCCGCCCTTGTCCGAGGTGGAGAAGACAAGTATGCCCTCACTCAATCTACTCACCCCTCATCGCGTCGAGGCCGGCGACTTCGAGCCCGTCCAATTCGCGCAGCGCGTCGACGCAGAGACTGAATGCCGTGGCCGGTCGCTCGTCGATCAATTTGCTCGCGCGCACCAGATTCTTTTCTATATTCTCCAAGGCCCGGCGATTCGGCGTGTTGTCCCGCTCGCTGAGCTCCAGGAATTTTTGATTGAGCAGATGGTCCGCCTCGTCGAGCAGTTCCAGCGCACGGGTCAGTGACGTCGGGGAGCGGAACGGCGGATTCTGGTAGCTCGATTCGGCCACGACCAGACATTCGATGATGCGCTCGGTGAAATACCAGGACGGTTCCTGGGGTCCCTCCGGCACCGGCTGGACCGGCTGGCCGGTCGGGGATGGGTTCACGAAAACCCGGGCCGCGTCGTCCCACAGCCCCTTGCCCGGAGCACGCTGGAAGGCTCGCTGTTCCAGATGATCCATGGTCGATTGGGCCAGTTCCAGCAACTGCCTGCGGGTGGACAGTGTGCGCGACAACTGCGCCGCCTGCAGCGTCCGTTTCAGCAGCATCGGTGCGTAGTCGGACACCGCCCAGTACAGCAGCGGGCCGTCGTCGATGGCCTCGGTACCGTTCAACCGCAGCAGCACCCCCGGGATGTGCAGGGCGCGCGCCGGGTCGTCCTCGGTCAGCCTGCGGGTGATCCGTCCCCGGCGGGCCAGCTCGTCGAAAATACGGGTGGCCCTGGTGAGGTCGTCGTCATCGGCTTCGCGGGCGATGAGGTCCTGGATCAGCAGACCGGACACGCAGAGGCTGAAGTAGTCCGACTCCTCGCCGTCGGAGGTGCGCCAGGGAATGTCCTCGAGCGGCCAATCCCCTTCGCCATAGCGGGCCATCGCCGACCAGTAGCGTTGCGCCAGGTCCCAGCGCAGTTGCAGCGCGTCGGCAAGTCGGCGCTGGTCGGCGTCGAGCAGATCGAGCTCGCGGGTGCGCGGCTGGGTCAAGTCGTTGATGCCGTCCAAGGCGGTGATAGTGAAGTACAGGTAGGGCCGCCCGACCGCGAAACCCTCCGACTTGGCGATCGGCACATCGATGAAGTCGATGACCTCGGCGCCTTCGACCACGCCCCAGCTCCAGCCGCACTCGAACATCAGGGCCGGGCTCGCCAGGTCGGCCTGGGGCGTCTTGTTGAGCGTGACATCTCGGAGCAGCCGCCCACGGACTCGTTCGAGCCGTCGGGCCACGCCGCCGACCACCGCGTCGTTTTCGGCCCCGGTTTGATTGAACATGCTGAGCATCGCCGCGCCCGTGTCGGTCTCCGGATCCACCGACTGCACAACGAAGCTGCGCACCAGTCCGATCATGGCCGCAGTGAGTCGCTTGTTGAGCCGGACCTGCACCGGCTCGATCAGCCGCTCCAGCCGCTGCTGGTCGCCGGGACCGATCGAATCCTGCAGTGCGCGCAGGTATTGCAGCCCGGCCAGACAGACCGTGAGCGACATCGAGTAGGAATCGACCACATCGACATTCCGCTGCCGATCGGTCGCCTCGGCGCCCTCGATGGCTCGCAGGTAGCTGCCGCCCGAAAAGATCGGCTGATCGTCGCGTTCGTAGCGCCGCAGATACTCGTCCATCACCTCGACGATCTTCAGGCCGATGCGGCGTTCGCGGCCAAGAGGTTTCAGCGTCGTCCGGACATCGTCGGCGATCCGGTCGGGATTGTGCAGCGCGAAGCTACTGATCTGAGTGGCCGGGTACAGCAGACACAAGAGTTGCTCGGCGTCGCTGATGGAGTTCGACCCATCCCGCCCGCCCCAGATCCAGGTGTCGTCTTGATAGCAGGCCGCCAGCAGTGAACTCCAGACATTCAAGATCTGGCGCCGTGGCTGGATTCTCATTGATCGCAGCCTTTCTGTTGTCTCAGAGGACTCGCATGAGAACAGAGCGCCCGGCAATAAAGCCGACCGCCCAGTTTCTTTATCCGGTTAGTCTCTACGCGGACAACATCGTTCGCGGTCATCTACTGACCAGAGCAACACCTATTGCCTGCAACAGCAGCGTATCGCGGTAACCGGTGACACGTGCAATAACCCGTGTTCCCCGCTGCCGCGGACGGACAAGCGGGACAGGTCGCGTTCTTTGCTAAGGATTTGCGCCCAAGAATGGTGCGGTTGCTGGAAACGTTGCGTGACAGACTTTCCCGCTAGCGACCCTTCGTCGCCAATTCGATGACGTCCGCGGCGTCGACAAGCAGCGCATCGGGTGCCTGCTGTCCGGTGCGCGCGAGATAGGCGTCCACGAGCCGGTTTCCGACGGCATAACCCGCACCGGTCGGCAGCCCGACGGGCGTGCCGCCGTATCGCGCCGCGATCGCGTCACCATGGACGTAGGCGGCGAAGTTCTGCATGCCGCGCACGCCGAGGCCGCCGATCACCTTGTCGTACACCGCATCATCGGACAACGACGGCACGCCGATGCGGGTGTAGCCGAGGTCGCCGTACAGGTGCCTGGCGAACGCGTCGGCGAGACCCTCGCTGATCACGTGCTCACCGACCGTCACGGTTTCCGGATCCCATCGCACGTTGCTGTAACGCAGGTTGTGGTTCAGCTCGTGCACGGCCGTCGACTCCAGCCGCGCCAGATTCTCCGGACTCGGCCAGAACGCGAGCCAGATGTAGCCGGAGATGCCGCCGTTGCCGCTCACCCCCAGGCCGACGTCGAGGAAGTGCGCGTCGGTGTGGTCGCCGAGCACGATCATCACCGTGATGTCGGGGACCCGGATATCCGGTGTCGCGTTCAGCTGAACCGACAGCGCCGCGTTCATGGCGGCTTCGATCCGATCCCAGGCCTGCGCATCGTGTAGGGCCTCGAGCCCCGCCAGGGCTCCGTCGACTTCGCGGTCGGCGCGGAAACCGCCGCTCATGTGGTGCAGCTGCACCAGGTCCGGGGTGCCGGGGAAGTAGCGGTACATGTCCGCGGTCGGTTCGAGCATCCGGCGCAGCAACTCGGGTCGTTCGGCGAGCGGCGCGGTCAGGATGGCACGCGTCGCGGTGTAGCTGTCCAGCACGGTGATCGTCACGGTCGATGACGATAGTGATCGACGCACCGTCAAGGTCAACGGATTTTTCGGCGAGACCGCGGCCACACCCCGTCGGCAATGTCACTTTTCAGCCATATGAGCGGTTTTCGACACGGTCATGATCAGAATTCGCCGATTCCATTACCCCGGTATTCACCAGGTGTAGCCGACCTCAACCAGGAATGGACGATGCCCCTATTGATGGGGGCAAATGCCGTTGCCACAGCGTGACTCGACCGTGTCCGGCGTCGCCTTATGGACTCGACACCGTAACGCTCACCTCCACTTTCCCGACGTCCTTGGTGACGCACGGCCTCGGGGGGCCTGCCCGTCCAACATGCCGGTAATTGGAATGGGGAAACAGGACATGGATTTTCGCGGGTTCTTCGCCCGACATCGTATTGCCTCGGCTGTCGCCGCGCCCGCGGTGCTCGGCGTCGCGGCGATCGTCGCGACGACGTTCGCGCTGACGTCGTCGCCGCAAACCAGGGATACCCAGCTCACCTCGTCGGTCACCGAGTGTCACGACATGGTCAGCATCTCGGTGGCAGGCCGTAACGACACACCGAAGCAGGGCACGACGAAGCTGCTGGTCGACGCCAACGGCAACGAGCTGCCCGCCGCGCTGGCGGGTGACTACAACAGCGAATGGGTCGATCCGGTGGTCAACCCGGCCGCCGGCGCCGTCGATCCCGGCTCTTACGCCGCCGTCTACATCGCGTACCCGGCGAACTTGTCGACCTATGAGGACGCCGTCAACACCGGTGCCGCGAATACCGAGCAGGTGATGCGGGAGATCTCGCAGGCGTGCCCGAACACCAAGTTCTCCATCGTCGGCTACAGCGAGGGCGCCGACGTCGTGCGCCGCGTCGCGATGAAGGTCGGCCATCAGGAGGCAGGCAAGGACGGCGCATACGGGATCGTCGATCCGGCCAAGGTCGTCGGTGTGGTCATCATCGCCGACGCCGGTCGCTCGGCGGGCGACGGGCCGTTCCCCGGCGCGAAGGACCCGAGCCATCCCGACGGCTTCGACCAGAACTACCAGAACGGTAAGAACCCGACGCCCGGGCAGGGCGCCCTGCCCGGTACCAGCGGTGATTTCGGCGCGCTGAACGGCAAGATCGCGTCGTTCTGCTCCGACGGTGACCTCACTTGCTCTGCGCCGCAGAATATTTCACTGCTGCAGCTGGTGGTGAACGTCGGGCGCCAGCTCAATGGTGATGCGCTCCAACAGGACGGGCTCACCCCCGCGACCGGACAGGACGTCGCCGTGGTGCTCGGCCGCATCGCGCTGGCCGCGTTCGCCGACATCTCGTCGCAGCCGAACTGGCTCAAGAGCGACGAGACCTTCCTCCAGGTGCTGCTCAAGGTGTCCGATCCGGCCTACAAGCCGGGCCAGGCGCCGAAGGAACCGGTGGCGAAGGCGGACGCGATCGCGGCCGACAACATGTCGCCGCTGGCCTACCTGCCGCAGAAGATCCTGAACGAGATCATCGGTCTCATCGTGACCAACCAGAACACCATCCCGGTGATCATGAGCGATCCGTACAAGCAAACCCTCGGCCCCGACCACACCGGTCACCACTTCGACTACTGGCACGACGCCGACCCGGCCAACGGGAAGCCGATGACCTCCGCCGAGTACGCGGCCGCGTGGATCACCCACCTGGCGCAGCAGGCACAGGCGGGCAAGAAGGTCGACACGAACGCCCAGCCGACCGAGGCCGACCTGGCTGCCGCCTACAAGGCCGCAGCTCCCACCCCGACGTCGTCGGCGGCGACGCCGACCAAGAGCGCGACGCCCACCACCACCAGTGCCGCTCCCACCACGAGCAGCACCGCGACAACCCCGTCGCCGACAACTACTGTGGCGCCGACCACCACCTCGACCATCCCGGTGACACCGCAGGCAATCAACGCACCGGCACCGACCTCGGTCGCACCGACCGAGACCACGGCGCCGACCACCACTGCGACAACCACTTCCGCGGCACCGACAACCACCAGCGTCACCCCGACGCCGACCACCAGCGCCGTCGGTTAACTGAATCCAAAAGACCCTGCCCCACGCACTTCGCGTCGGGCAGGGTCTTTTTCTGTCAGCGGGCTCGCGGCGCAGTTACCCGAATCAACCTGTGGCACAGGACAATTCCGACTGCGGAACGACCAGAGATCAGACGACCGCGTAAGGGTAGGCGGCGGCGCGATGCTGGAAGGAGAGGATGCGGAGGTTCTGCACGCGCCCGTCGCGGATTTCGATGGCGCGACGGACGGTTTCGCTGCCGTCCCAGGCGTCGGGGCCCGCCATCACGATGGGCAGGTATTCGAGCAGGGCCTCGGAGTTTTCCCAGGTGGCGGAGTTCCACAGGAAGGAGGGGCTGTGGTCGACGCCGTAGTAGTGCAGGTCCGCACCGATGGTGAACATCGGGTCGGCGAACGAGGTGGGGCGGGCCCATTCGAAACCCATGCCCTCGTCGCAGGAGACATCGATGAACAGGGTGCCGCGGGCGAACAGCGGTAGGTCCTCGTTCAGCACGAACATCAGCGGTTCTTCGGTGTCCTGCAGGATGCAGTTGACGACCACGTCGTACTGGGCGAGCACCTCGGCCAGCGGGCCGGGTTCGGGCGCCTTCAGGGCGAGGGTCCGGCTCGGGTTCGCGGGATCGCGCTCGAAATGCTGCATCCGCACCGACGCGAACGGCGAGGCGACGGCGGAGACGCTGCGCTGGGTGAGCACCGTGACATCGCTGATGCCGAGCGCGTTGAGCGCGCGCACCGCGCCGCGGGCGGTGGCGCCGAAGCTGATCACGGCCGCCCGTAGTCGGCGCCCGTAGTCGCCGCTGGATCCGCGCAGCTGCAGCGCGTGCAGCACCGAGCAGTAGCCGGCCAGCTCGTTGTTCTTGTGGAAGACGTGGACGCTGAAGTTGCCCTCCTTCGTCCAGTGATTCATCGCCTCCCAGGCGATCAGGGTCAGCCCGCGGTCGACGGCCAGCTGGGTCATCCGCTGGTCCTGCACGCAGTGCGGCCACCCCCAGACGATCTGTCCGGCGCGCAGGTGCTCCAGGTCGTCGGGTAGCGGCTTGGGCAGCAGCAGCACGTCGCACTCGGCGAACAGTTCCTCGCGGCTGCGTTGTCCGGCGACCAGCGGGGCGAGGTGCTCATCGGTATAACCGAATCGGTCGCCGTAGCCGCGCTCGAGGAAGACTCGCTCGCGAAGCCCCGGATCGATCCGGTCCAGGTGCGCCGGATGGATCGCCAACCGGTGCTCGTCCTCCTTGCGGGAGGTCGCGACTACACCGATCGTCAGTTGCTTCACCAAATGAGCCTACGCGCATCCAGCTGCCATGACCTGCCACATCTGGGCCGGTCAGCGCCACGATCACCGGTGCGTAGCGCGGATCGACATCGAAATCGGCTCGGCCACATCACCGAAGCCACCCGCCGCGCCGCGCCGCCGGAGCCGCTCGATAATCGGGTGCCTGCCGTGGACCACCGAATTAGGCTCGGTCCCATGCGTTTTCTCGTCCCCTACCACCTCGACGAGTACCTACCCGAGCTGGATGCGCCGGTGACCCCGGACGAAGTGATCGCCCCCGAACTACCGGACACAGCCGACCCATGGGCCCGCATGGCGGTGTTGTACGACACCGTCGCGGAGCAGGTGGCCGCGTCCATCCGCCGCGCCGAACACCCGGCGGTGGTCGCGTCCGGTGACTGCACCACCTCGCTCGGCGTCGTCGCCGGACTGCAGCGGGCCGGATTCGACCCGGCGATCGTCTGGTTCGACGCGCACGGCGACGTCCAGACGCTGGAGACATCCACCTCCGGCTACCTCGGCGGCATGCCGCTGCGGATGCTCACCGGGTACGGCAGGCACCTGATCGCTGATCGAATCGGCTTGCGCGACATCCCCGAGGAACGCGCCATCCTGGTCGACGGCCGCGATCTCGATCCGCCAGAAGCGGAGTTCCTGCGCACAGCGCGGATCCGGCACCGCAGGGTGGACGACCTCGGTGCGCTGCCGGACGGCCCGCTCTACCTGCATCTCGACTGCGATGTGATCGATCCGGGCGACCTGCCCGGCCTGCTCTTCCCAGCGCCGGGCGGCCCCAGCATGGAAACAGTCTCCGGCGCGATCCGCGGCATCGTGGACACCGGCCGAGTCGCCGCATTCGGACTGGCCTGCACCTGGCACAACGATCGAGGCGCCGCCGCCCAGCTGCGCCCACTGGTCGATTCCGTCTGAGGCCGAAAAGCGCTGATGCCCCGAGTAGTAGGGGCAAGTGGCCTGGTCCATGCCCTGAGAAGTGGATCTGTCGGATGATCGGATGCCCGGTCTAAGCTCCCGTTTGATCGAAAGCGAGTGGAGCATGCCAGTTACTACCTCCCCCATTGTTCTGTGCCGACGGGCGGTTGCGCGATGACGCGGCGCGGCTGGGCGCTGTTCCTGGCGATGGGCGTGATCTGGGGCGTGCCCTACGCGATGATCCGGATCGCGGTGCAGGACTTCGATCCGGTGGTCGTCGCGTTCGCCAGAACGCTGATCGGCGCGCTGGTGCTGTTGCCGATCGCGTTGTACACCAAGGCCTTAGGGCCGGTGTTCCGGCGGTGGCGACCGTTGCTGTTGTACACGTTCGTGGAGATCGTCGGGCCGTGGTTGTTCATCGGATTCGCGGAGACCACGCTGAACAGCTCGACCGTCGGGCTGTTGATCGCGGCCGTTCCGTTGATCGCGGTGGTCATCGTGACCAAGCTCGGCCAGGACCGCTTCGACCGCCGCCGGGTCACCGGGCTGATGGTCGGGTTCGCCGGCGTCGCCGCGTTGGTCGGCCTCGATATCGACCTGTCCAATCCCGCGGCCCTCGGCGCGATCGCGTTGACCACCATCGGGTACGCGGTCGGGCCGATCGTGATCAACCGGGCGCTGGCCGACCTGCCGCCGCTCGGCGTGGTGACCGCGTCGCTGATCATCGCCGCAGTGGTCTACGCGCCGTTCGCGGCCTGGCGCCGACCGGCCAGCTATCCCGCCGACGCCACGCTGTCCGTCGTCGGCCTCGCGCTGATCTGCACCGCCGCCGCGTTCCTGTTGTTCTTCGCGCTCATCTCCGAGGTCGGCCCGGCCCGCGCGACGGTGATCACCTACATCAATCCCGCGGTGGCCATCGTGCTCGGCGTCGCGGCGCTCGGCGAACCACTCACCGCCGGCATGGCGATCGGCTTCCCGCTGGTGATCTTCGGTTCGATCCTCGGCACCGCCCGCAGCCGCGAGGTACCGGAGGAGGCGCTGTGCACCACACCCGCAGCGCCCGAGGCGGCCACCATTACCCGCGAGGTAATCGACCGCGTCGACGGCCACGGCCACAATGATGCGCGGACCGTCTCGACCGGAGGCGAGCCGGACATCGAAAGGATCGACCTTGTCATCGACGACGTCCACCACCCACAGCGTGGTGGCTGAATTGTTGCGCCGCATCGGTTCCGGCGATGCCGATGCGATCGCCGAACTGTATGCCGACGAGGTGGACTGGCAGCTGGACTGGCCCGAGGCCGAGCACGGCCGGGCCGCGACGCCGTGGATCCGGCACCGCTCGACGGGCGCCGAATCGGCCGCCCACTTCCGCTCGATCGCCGAACACCATGTGCCGGAAGAGGTGGCGACCGAGGTCGAGCGCGTCCTCGTCGACGGCGCTGACGCGGTGGTGCTCGGTGAGATCCGGCAGACCGCGCGCAGCACCGGGCGCGCCTATCGCGCCCGGTTCGCACTGCACCTGACCGTCGAGTCGGGCCTGGTCACCCGGCACCACGTCTACGAGGACAGCCTGGCCGTCGCGCAGGCCTTCGAGGCCGGCGCCTGAACCACGCCGGCGAGGTGGATGATGTTCGGGTGGTTGGAAATACGAACGCCCCCGCCGACGTGGACATCACTCGCAACGCCTACAACGACATCGCCGATGTCTATGCGGAATTCACCAAGGGCCACCTGGCGAAGCAGCCGCACGACCGCGCCATGCTCGCCGTATTCGCGGAACTGGTGCAGGCCAACGGTTCCGGCGCCGTGGCCGACATCGGTTGTGGCGAAGGACGACTCACCGCACACCTGCACTCCCTCGGCCTACCGGCCTTCGGCATCGATCTGTCCCCGGCGATGATCGCCCTTGCCCGGCAGCAGTATCCGGAGCTGTCCTTCGCCGAGGGCTCGATGGAGCAGCTGGCGCTCGGCGATGCCGGCGTGCGCGGGCTGGTCGCGTGGTATTCGTTCATCCATCTGCCGCCCGAACGCATGCCGCAGGTGTTGGCCGAGTTCTATCGGGTACTCGAGGTGGAAGGGCACGCGCTGCTTGCCTTCTTCGCGACCGACGCACCCGACGCGGTAGAAGCGTTCGACCACAAGGTCACTCGCGCCTACCGCTGGTCACCGGAGCGACTTGCCGCACTGTTGCGGGACGCCGGATTCACGGTGCACACCCGAATGGTCCGAGAGCCGGATCCGGGCGAACGATTCCAGCAGGCCTACTTACTGGTATCAAAGCTTCGCTAAAGACAGCGCAGCGTCCGCCCGGACCAGGTAACTTGGTTGTGTCGCGCAGGATTCATGGCTGCGCACGGGCCCGCCCGACAACGTGGTCGATTCGATTACAAACCACCACCTGTCGTCAGGGGGCGACCACACCATGGATCTCATCGCACCGATCGATGCCGTCTTCCTACTCGCCGAATCCCGCGAACACCCGATGCACGTCGGCTCGCTGCAATTGTTCGAAGCGCCCGACGACGCCGGTCCCGACTTCGCCGGGCAGACCTACGAAAAGTTGCTGGCCTGCACCGACATCGACTCGACGTTCCGTAAGCGCCCGGCCACCCTGTTCGGCGCCCCGCAAATGGCGTGGACCAGGGCGGACGACGTCGAGCTCGAATACCACGTGCGCCGCCTCGCGCTGCCGCGTCCCGGCCGGATGGATCAACTGGTCGAGCTCGCGTCCCGACTGCACAGCAACCTGCTCGACCGGCACCGCCCGCTCTGGGAGGTCTACCTCATCGAGGGGCTCGCCGACGGCCGCTTCGCCGTCTACTCGAAGATGCATCACGCCCTGATCGACGGCGTCTCCGCCCAACGCGTGATGCAGCGAACACTGACCAGCGAACCGACCGCGGGCGAGGCCAAGGTGCCGTGGAATCTGCCGAGGACACCGCGCAAACCCGCGGCCGAGTCCGGCTCCGGACTGCGCGGTGCGGCCCGAAACCTGTTGTCGGCGGCCGCATCCGGGCCGACCCTGCTGCGCACCGCCCGCTCCGTGCTGCTCCAGCAGCAGCTGACCATGCCGTTCGAGGCGCCGCGCACCATGTTCAACGTGCCCATCGGCGGGGCCCGCCGCACCGTAGTCCGCTCCTGGCCGCTGGAGCGGATCAAGCAGGTCAAGAAGGCGACCGGCTCGACCATCAACGACGTGGTGCTCACCATGTCCGCCGGTGCGCTGCGCTCCTACCTCGAAGAGCGAAATGCCTTGCCGGACAAGCCATTGATCGCCATGGTGCCGATGTCGCTGCGCTCGGCCGACGATGTCGAGACCAATGGCGTGAAGGTCGGCGCCGTACTGTGCAACCTCGGCACCGACGTCGCCGATCCGCTGGACCGACTGCGCGTGGTCAGCGAGTCGATGCGCAAGAGCAAGGACGTGTACGGCTCGCTGTCGAGCATCCAGACGATGGCGTTGTCCGCGCTCATGGTCAGCCCGATCGCGCTCAGCCTGCTGCCCGGCCTGGTCCCGCTGACCAATCCGGCGTTCAACATCGTCATCTCGAACGTGCCGGGCCCGCGCGAGCCCATGTACTGGAACGGCGCCCGCCTCGACGCCACCTACCCGATGTCGATCCCGTTCGACGGCCAGGCCGTGAACATCACGCTGACCAGCAACGCGGGCAATCTCGACTTCGGCCTGGTCGGCTGCCGACGCAGCGTCCCCGAACTCCCCCGGCTGCTCGACCACCTGGAAAATGCGCTGAGTGAGCTGGAGGAAGCCGCCGTCTGAAAGAGGCCTGCCCAGCAAAACTAGAACGTGTTACTGTCGAAGGATGGTGCACGACCAGTCGAGGACGCCGCGGCCGTGTCATGGCGATATCAACGGCCCGCGGCTGATTCGACGAGTCGGAGTCCGAGCATGCTCCGGACAGCACCGCGGACAACTATGTAACTCGTTCTAGGACAAGCTGCTGTGCGTCGTTCGCGGCGGCGCAGCAGCGAGGGAGACCAGCACGCCATGCGTACCGAAATCTGCGAACGGCTCGGGATCGAATTCCCCATCTTCGCGTTCACCCACTGCCGCGACGTGGCGGCCGCGGTCAGCAATGCCGGTGGACTCGGCGTGCTCGGTGCGGTCGGCTTCACCGCCGAGGAGTTAGAGGTCGAGCTGAGCTGGCTCGACGAACATGTGCACGGCGGGTACGGCGTCGACCTGGTGATCCCCAGCAAGTACGAGGGCAAGGGCATCGACGGCCTCAGCCCCGACGAGCTGGAAGCCAAACTGGCGGAACTGGTTCCGCACGGCCACCGCGATTTCGCGGAGAAGATCCTGGCCGACCACGGCGTGCCCGCGCTGCCCGACGGCGAGCGGCACAACCAGCTGCTCGGCTGGACCGCGACGACCGCGGCCCCGCAGGTCGAGGTGATCCTGCGGCACCCGAAGGCCAAGCTGGTCGCCAACGCCCTCGGCACGCCGCCCGACGACGTGATCAAGCAGGTGCAGGACTCCGGCAGGCTGATCGGCGCGCTGTGTGGCTCGGTGAAGCACGCGCTCAACCACAAGAACGCCGGCCTGGATTTCGTGGTCTGCCAGGGCACCGAGGGCGGCGGGCACTGCGGCGAGATCTCCTCGCTGGTGTTGTGGCCGCAGGTGATCGACGCCGTCGGCGACCTGCCGGTGCTCGCGGCGGGCGGCGTCGGCAACGGCCGCCAGGTGGCCGCCGCGATGGCCATGGGTGCGGCGGGCGCGTGGACCGGCTCGCTGTGGCTGACCGTCGAAGAGGCCAATGTGCCGCCCGCGCAGATGCAGACCTACATTGATGCGTCCAGCCACGACACCGTGCGCTCGCGCTCGTGGACCGGCAAGCCGTGCCGGATGTTGCGCAACGACTGGACAGATGCCTGGGAGCAGGCCGACACTCCCGACCCGCTGCCCATGCCGCTGCAGATGATGGTGGCCCTGGACGGCGTCAAGCGTGGGCACCGCTACCCCGAGGCCGCCAAGGACGTGAACTTCAACCCGGTCGGCCAGGTGGTCGGCATGATGACCAAGGTCGAGCGTTCCGCCGACGTGGTGAATCGGCTGATCCAGGAATACGTCGAGGCCTGCGATCGCCTCAACAAGCTCAACGGCGGCCTGTAGTTATTCGGACTCCCCCGCCTCTCCGCGCCTTTTGCCGGTCGTGGGTACCGCGACCGGCAGCTCGCGGGCTGGCGGCTGGGTGCTGAGTCGAGTTTTGGGCGTACCCGATGGTTACCCATGTACTCACGAAATCTGTTGTCCATCTGGGCATTCAGATGCTGATCATCCCGGCCAGGGGGCGATGCCTCGCTTCAGCACCGGGTCGGTGACGCCGCCCCAGCAGGTGAGCTGGTCGGTGTCCCACCCGGCCAGCTCGGCGCCGTTCGCGTAGACGGACTGGAAGAACTCGAGTGCGGCGCCGACCGGGTCGGCGGTCTCGCGGGCGGCTTCGTACGGGTAGTAGGCCGAGTGGCCCGCGCCGGCGGCGACCCAGTGGGCGCCCGCCGGGGTGAGCGAGCGTTCGGCCAGTCCGGCGGGTTCGGGTGCGGTGTAGGAGTAGAAGGTCGGCTCGGGCACCTTGTCGTCGCCGAACCAGAATCCGGAACTGATCACCTCGCGGGAGTACGCCTCGCGGGTCACCGAATCCACCGTGTCGGGCAGCTCGATATGCCGCGGCGAGAAGCGCTGCACCGCGATATCGAAGGTGTGCCAGAACAATTGGACGGGGCTGATCTTGCCGGAGTAGGTCGCGCCGAACTCCTCCAGCACCCGCCCGACCTGGCTCTGCACCCGAAAAGCGTGCTGCACCTTCGCCGGATCGTAGTCACGATGTTCGTCGTCGTCCTCGAACGGCCGCCGCGCGTCCGGCAGATCGAACGGATGCGGGTGCGCGAGAACGACATCCATGTCGAGGTCGCGCAGGCCACTCATCACGTCACCGTAGAAGGTGGCCACCGACTGGTCGACGAGGTCGATCTCGACCTGCACTCCCTGGTCCGTCGCGATCCGCAGCACGTGATCGAAGAAGTCGAACGCGCAGGTGAACACCGGCCCGTTGCGTGCGGAGCCGAGCGGCACGGTGGTCCAGCCGCGCGCGGTGAGCCGGTAGGTCATATGCCACCAGTGGTTGCGCCGGACGCCCTTGGCCAGCGCCACCTTGCCCACGATCTGGGCGAAGCGGTGCAGTGTCTCCTTGGTTGGCCGCCAGGATTCCAGCGGAATCGCGGGCAACGGCTCGAATGAGACGGTCATGGACAAAACGGTACGCCGACACCTATCCCGCCACCCGCAACCGGCTGGTCGCGTACTTCGTCGAGGCGAGCGTTCGCCGGGAAACGATCATGCCATTACTGTCTGAGACAGTGTACACTGTGCTGGGCGCGCTCAATGCCGAAGCGCGCAGGGATTGCGCCTGGAGGACCCCTATGACCTCGACCAACGCCCCCGTTTCCGTCGTGCAGGCGCTGCCGGACAGTCCGCCGCGCGCCACCGTCACGGTGGAGATACCCAACCGGGCGAGCCTGATCTCACGCATCATCAACCCGCTGCTCTTCGCGACGGTGCGCGGCAGTCTCGAAACCCTTTCCCGCGCAGGGCAATACGGGCCCATCCAAGACAAGAGGGTCTTCACGGTCAGTAGTTACACGGACGCGCCCGCCGCCGTGCTGATCGCGGTTGCCGGCACGCGGCGCAGGTCGGTGTTGTTCGACGGCTTCGACGGCGAATGGTTGTGGCATCGCGACACTCCCGATCCCGGCATGCGCACCGACAGCGCGATCCTCTATTTCCACGGCGGCGGCTTCATATCCTGTGGGCTGCGCACGCATCGCCGGATCGTGTCGCGCATCGCGCGGGCCAGCCGCATGCCCGTGCTGAGCGTCGCGTATCGCCAACTGCCGCAGGCACATATCACCGATACCATCGCCGATGGCGTCGCCGCCTACCGCTACCTGCTCGCCCGCGGTTTCACCGGCGAACGGATCATCGTGGCGGGCGATTCGGCCGGCGGCGGGCTGGCTTTCAGCGTCGCACTCGCCGTCCGCGACGCCGGGCTGCCGATGCCCGGCGGCATCACCGCGATCGCGCCGTGGGCGGATCTCGATCCGACCGAGAAATACGCGCACCCGAATGCTGTGCTGGATCCGGTGATTCCGATTCGTGGACTGGATGTGATCGTGCGCTGGGGATACCGGATCAACGGGGCGCTCGACCCGGCCTGGTCGCCGGTCAACCACGACTTCACCGGCCTGCCACCGGTTCTCGTCCTGGTCGGCTCGACCGAAGTCCTGCTCGTCGATGCCGAATTACTTGCCGCGCGGTGCGCTGAGGCGGGAGTGCTGTGCCGCCTGCAGATTTGGGATCGGCAGGCGCACGTCTTCGTCGCGGGCGCCGACATCCTGCCCGAGGGCCGTGCCGCGTTCCGCGAGATCGGCGCCTTCCATCAGCAGGTGGTGAACGGCACCGCCGTCACCCATCGCGGTGGACTGCGGCGGCTGTTCCGCAGGAACGCGGCGGCATGACCGACTTCTATCCCGGCCCCGCCGTCGTCACCGGGGCGGGCGGTGGCATCGGTCGCGCCACACGAACCGCAATGCGGATCGTCACCGGGCCCGAACTCGAACGCGTTGCCCGAATAGTGATCGATCACCCCGCAGCGAAAACACTGGGAGTTACTGGATGACAACCTTTCTCATCATCGTCGGCGTGCTGATCATACTGGGGGGACTCGCCGGACTGATCGGGCTGATCGTGTCGCGGCGCTGGACCAAGGCGCTGCTCGCCGGCGGCGGTAATCCGCTGAAGCCGATTCACGCGGGGACACTGCGGAAATTCGTCGATGACAAAGCGGCATTCGTGGTCACGGCCGAGCGGACCTTCGACGCCTCGCCGGATCAGGTGTGGGCCGCGCTCGACACCAACGGGCTCTTCTCCTGGCTGCCGCTGATCAACGGCATGCGCTACCCCAATGGTGCGCGCAGCGTTGGTGCCACCCGAGTCTTCGACGGCCTGTTCGTCGCGGGTGAAGAACAGGTGATCGCCAGGGAGGAAGGGCATCGGCTCGCGCTGACAGCGACCAAATCCTCGGTGCCGTTCGTGATGAAGTCCATCGCAGAGGAATACGTAGTCAGCGCAACAGATTCCGGCGAAACCACCCTCACCTGGACCCTCGCCGCGCACCCGCGTTTCGGTAGGTTGTTTCCGTTGCAGATGTTCGCCCCACTCGCGCGGCCGGTGGCGCGCTGGAGCCTAGGCGGGCTCAGCACTCGCCTCTGATTCACCACAAGGTCGGTAAGCCGTCCATCCACAACTGGCCGCAACAGCCAACTTGCATGACCTAGGCGGCGGCCCCGTCTTCGCCGAAGCCGGGCAGCCAACGCGAGACCAGCTCGACGAACGGACCTTCGGCGTCGAGCTGGGCGCACACCCCGACGACTCCGGCGAAGACCCGGCCGAGCATGGCCAGCTCCGGGATCTCGGTGGGGGCCTGCACCGCCCGAGTGTTGGTCAGCGACAAGTTCTTCAGGTCGAGTGCGCGAGCGGTGTGCCCCTGCAACAGTTCTCGGCTGATGTGCACGCTGTCGCCTTGGAGTTGCGCCACGATCGGCGCGACCAACCGCTCGATCGGACCGAGCTCGAGCGCGTGACCCGGACGCACGAAACCATTGTCCCGCAGCACAATCGCCAACTGGTCATAGTCCTCCCGCACCGCGCAGCGGGCCAGCTCACCGATCACCGCCGGAATCCCCTCCGGCAGTGCGATCGACGCGCCGAAGTCGATCACGCCGAGGCGACCGTCCGCGAGCAGCTGGAAGTTCCCGGGATGCGGGTCGCAGTGCAGGTAACCGACCCGCACCGGCGAGGACAGCGAGAATTCGATGAGCAGTCGGCCCGCTCGGTCCCGCTGTGCCTTGGTGCCATCGACG
The DNA here is from genome assembly GCF_040645995.1 of Nocardia sp. NPDC046473. Classification (NCBI taxonomy): domain Bacteria; kingdom Bacillati; phylum Actinomycetota; class Actinomycetes; order Mycobacteriales; family Nocardiaceae; genus Nocardia; species Nocardia sp. NPDC046473. The sequence continues at coordinate 881,094 of NZ_JBEYZJ010000002.1, read as the reverse complement.
ATGATCTCGGCCAGCGGGGTGGCCTGCATCCATTCGGAGACAAGCACTTTCGGTGCGCTCGCGATCACCTTGGGTATCTGGAAGGCCGGGTCGCCCGCGAGCACCTTGGCGAAGCGCCGCTGGTGATCCGCCTCGATCCGGTAGTCGAGCTCGTCGGCGGTGCGATCGATGAACTCGGCGATCAAAGACTTGGCGTCCGCGCCGGGCAGCATGAGACCGAAAGCGCCGGAGAACATCTGGAGCATCTTCAGGTCCGACATGAGCGCCGTGTCGGCGCCAGGGTACTGCACCTTCACCGCGACCGTGCGTCCGTCACGCCATACGGCGCGGTGTACCTGCCCGATGCTGGCGGCGGCGATCGGCTTGTCGTCGAACTCGGTGAAGCGCTCGCGCCAGCGGGTGCCGAGCTGTTCGGCGAGCATCCGGTGCACGGAGCTGGTCGGCATCGGCGGCGCCTGCGACTGCAGCCGGGTGAGCGCGTCCCGATAGCGGTCCGCGAAGCGCGGCGGGATGCTGGCCTCGGCCACGCTCAGCGCCTGGCCGAGCTTCATCGCGCCGCCCTTGAGCTCGCCGAGCACCGCGAACATCTGATCCGCGGCCTTGTCGATGAGCTCGTCGTCGAGTTCGCCGCGCGGTACGCCGGTCATCATCGCGCGACCGGTCGCGGTGACCCGGCGGGCCATAATGCCCATCGGCAGCCCGGCCAATTTCGCCGACCGCGCCAAACCCTTACGCCTACTGCCTGCCATGGTTACCTCGCTTCGGTGCGTATCACCCACCCTATTCTGTCTGAGACAGCGAGGCAATGGGGCGATACGTCAGCGCAGGCAGAATTCAGCGCACGAAAAGGCAACACTTTCCGGGCGTAATCGAGCGATGCGCACCGTCAGGCGGTGGCCGCGTGCCCCTCGTCGGTTTGCTCGTCGGATGCGCCGACCAGCTCGTCGAACCGAATGACCACCTTCTCGTGGTACATCCCGAACAGGTCTTCGAACAGCGCGACCTGCGCCTCGGACGGCCCGGAACCGGAGTCCCACACCGCCGCGAGCGCCCGCCAGACCAGCACGTGCAGGTCCGGCGCGCCCGCGAAGAACGCCTCGACCGCCTCCGGCACCTCGAGCACCATCTCGCCGACCGAGTTCAGAATCGCCCGCTGCATGGTGAGCCCGAGCGCGGTGAGCAGCCTGCGCACCAGGCCGACCTCGATGCTCAGAATCTCGCGCAGGTCCGGATCATCCTGTCGGGCAATGGCTTCGAGCTTGTCGATCTCGGCCTTGAGTTCGGCCTGATCGATCGCATGATCGCTGCCCGTGTAGGCGAGCAGCGTCTCCATCACGATGCCGCGCTCGACGTCGACGATGTCGCGGAACATCTCTATCGCGATGTCCGGCATCGGAATCGAGAAGCGGAACAGCTGCCGGTACACATCGACGCCGCCCGCCTCGCGGACGTCCCGAATGGTGAAACCCTTGCCACGGCGCGCCTCGACGAACCCGTTTGTCTCCAGCCGCCCCAGCGTCAGCTGCGCGGTCGCCCGGTTCATATCGAACTCTTCGGCTACCTGGCGCACGGACGGCATGAGGTCCCCCGGCTGATACTCCCCCGCGGCAACCCGGCGTGCCAACTCATCGGCAACGTCGGCGACTACCGTCTGGGATCCCATCGAAGTCACCTTTCGACTACGTTAGATTACGTCCCAGACAGTCTAAGCCCTACTGTGCCAGACTGCACGTGTGCAACACTGGTCCGCGCACAGTGTGAGGTGAGTCATGGCTATCCGGCGCAGCGGCGACAGTTCTGACGAGGGTTCAACGGGCAGGCGCTCGCGCCTGTTCGCGTCGAGGTCCGACGGCAAACCCCCAGTTCGCGCGGCTGTTCGCAATGCCAAGCTGGCCGCGTTGCCGATCGCCTTCGCCGGACGGCAGGCCGCGGGCGTCGGTAGGCGGGCACTCGGCAGATCGTCCGAAGAAGTCAATCGCGACATCCAGCTGCGCACCGCTCAGCATATGTTCGAGGTACTCGGCGAGCTGAAGGGCTGCGCCGCGAAACTCGGTCAGCTGCTTGCCATTTACGAACTCGCGCTGCCGCCGGAGATCGCCGAGCCGTACCGGATCGCGCTGAGCCAGCTGCAGGACGCGGCGCCGATCATGCTGCCGCGAACCGTGCACGAGGCCATCGCGGCCAGCATGGGCGAAGACTGGCGGCGGCACTTCCAGGAATTCGACGATCGACGGGCCGCCGCGGCCTCACTCGGCCAGGTACACCGCGCGGTGTGGCACGACGGCAGGCCGGTCGCGGTCAAAGTGATGTATCCCGGTGGCCGCCAGGCCGTCGCGGCCGACCTGGAGCAACTGCGCAGGATCTCGCATCTGGCCACGGTCTTCCTGCCCGGCGCCGACGTCAAAGCGGTCACCGAGGCGATCTGCGACAGCGTCAGCCAGGAACTGAACTACGCGGCCGAGGCCGAATATCAGCGCACCTTCGCGGCGGCCTACGCCGACGATCCGGACTTCTATGTGCCGCAGGTGATCGCGCAGCGCGGCGACGTGTTGATCACCGAGTGGGTCGAGGGCACCCCGCTGACCCGCATCGTGGCCTCCGGCGCGCAGGCCGAGCGCGATCGCGTCGGCATGCTGATGGTCCGCTTCATCACCTCGGGCTGGGGACGGCACGGGCTGCTCTACGCCGACCCTCATCCCGGCAACTTCCGGGTGCTGCCGGACGGACGGCTCGGCGTGGTCGATTTCGGGGCCTGTTGCGCCTGGCCGCCGGACGGTTTCGAAGAACTGGCGCTCGACTACTGCAAGGCCTTCTTCAACGGCGGCGGGCCGGAGAAGCTGGAGGTGGCGACCCGGCGGCACGGCTTCGTCACGACCGGGCGCGCTTTCGACATCGAAGAGCTCTACGCCATCGTCGAACCGTGCAGTGAACCGTTCAAGCACGCGACCTATCGGATGACGACGCCCTGGCTGCGCAAGCAGGTGCTGCGCACCACCAATCCGCGGCTGTCGAATGTGGTGCGCGAGATGACCATGCCCGCCTACTTCACCCCGTTCGCCAGGGCCGCGCTCACCCTGATCGGTGTGCTCAGCCAGCTGGAGACCGAGGGCCCGTACCGCGAGGAGATCCTGCGCTGGATGCCCGGCCTCGCCGAGGCGCTCGGGACCGTCGACGAGCCCGACCCGGATCGTCCGGTGGACTTGGCCGCGGTGCGCAAGCGGCGAAACGACACGGACAACCGGCAGATGTCGGTCGGCTGACCAGGTAGCTCGAGGACAACGCCCTCGCTCGCACGCTGCGGGCGGGGCTGCTCGTCATACGCCGATCTGGCCAATCTGTCCCAGACAGTGTTATCGTCGGTGCAGCACTACCAACGGAGGTAAACCGTGTCGATAGCACCTGCGCAGGCGGCGCACTCGCGTTCGGTCGAGCAACCCGATTTCGAAGTCGTCGTGATCGGCGCGGGCTTCGGCGGCATCGGGATGGGCGTCGAACTCCGCAAGGCGGGCATCCACAACTTTCTGATCGTCGACAAGAACAACGATATCGGCGGCACCTGGCAGGCCAATACCTATCCCGGTGTGGCGGTGGACATTCCGTCGGTCTACTACAGCTTCTCCTACGAGCCGCCGAAGGTGTGGTCGCGGATGTTCGCGCCGGGCGCAGAGGTGAAGGCCTACGCCGACCAGGTGGTCGACCGGTACGGGCTGCGGCCGCGAATCCTGTTGAACACCAAGGTGGTCGGCGGCGAATGGGACGAGCGGCACCATCTCTGGCGCGGCAAGCTCGACACCGGCCAGGAGGTGACCTCCCGGTTCGTCGTCGGCGCCGTCGGCGGCTTGGAGGTGCCGAAGATGCCCGACATCGAGGGCATCGACAACTTCGGCGGCAAGATCGTGCACACGGCGCAGTGGGACCACGATTACGAATACGCGGGCAAGCGGATCGCCGTCATCGGAACGGGTGCCACTGCGCTGCAACTGATTCCGGAGATGGCCGACATCGCATCGAATCTCACGGTGTTCCAGCGGCGGCCGATCTGGGTCGCCCCGAAACCGGACTTCCCGATTCCGGCGTTCGCGAAGAACATCATGGTCAATGTGGGTCCGCTGCGCCGGGTACTGCGTGCGGCGGTGACGCTCGGCATCGACTTCGGCATCTCCGGTGTCGGGGTGTTCCACAGCCAGATTCCGGGTGTGGTCAAGCTCGCCCAGCGCGGCGGCGGGGCGCTGTATCGCGCGCAGCTGCCGGGCAATGCCGAACTGGCCCAACGGTTGACGCCCGACTACGCGCCGGGCTGCAAGCGGCCGTCGGTGTCGAACCGGTACCTGCGCACGTTCACCAGGGACCACGTCGAGCTGGTCACCGACGCGATCAAGAAGGTCACCAAGACCGGGGTGGTCACCGTGGACGGAGTGCTGCGCAAGGTCGATGTGCTGGTGTGCGCCACCGGATTCCGGGTGATGGACAAGGGCTTCACGCCGCCGTATCCGCTGGCCGGCCGGGACGGCCTCGATCTCGGCGAGTTCTGGGATCGCAACCACTACCAGGCGTATCAGGGCGTGACGGTGCCGAAATTCCCGAATCTGTTTCTGATCACCGGTCCGTACGGGTTCGCGGCGGGCTCCTATCTCGCGATGATCGAGTGCACCACCAGGCACGCGGCCAGGGCGATCAAGGAGGCGCGCAGGCGCGGCGCCACCGCGGTGGAGATCAAGCAGGAGCCGCACGACGCTTACTTCCGGCAGTGCGTGCGGCGCGGGTCGCAGACGATGTGGCTGTCCGACGCGTGCGCCGGCTCCAACACGTACTACGTCAACTATCAGGGCGACCCGGCGGCCATCCGGCCGAGTACCCACCTCGAAATGTGGTGGGGGAACAAGCATTTCCCGTTCGACCACTACGCGTTCACCAAGATGGCGGGTGACGCTACCGCCACCTACACCGGCGACATCGAGGACGTCCGGCCGGACTCGTTCACCAACGAGGACCTCGCCGAGTTCTTCCGCAGCCGCAGACTGAGCGTCCGTACCTAGCGCCGAGGAGAAACATGCGCAGCAGATTCATCGGCCGTCGCAAGCGGCGCAAGGCAACTCGGGCGCTCGCGGCCGGCAAACCATCGCAGCACCCCGTCGTGATCACCGCGCGCACCCCGGACAGCTTGCGCGCGCGGGCATTCGGGCTCGGGCTGGCCGGAACCGGCGCGGCACATTTCACGGCGCCGCGCGCCTTCGACCCACTGACCGCGCGGGCCTTTCCCCGCGCCACCCGCCGCTGGACCTACCGCAATGGATTCACCGAGATGGTGCTGGGACTGGCCATCACGTTCCGGCGCAGCAGGCCGATCGGGTCGGTCGGCTTCATCGCCTACCTCGCGTTCCTCGCCGCGCGCTTTTCGGGTGCCCGGCCGGTCGAACAGTCCGGTGCGAGCACGTGGTAGCCGCACCCGCCTGACGCCTCCCGGCCTGACCATTCGCACACCCGCCCGCGCACCGCGTACAAAACGAACACCAACTGCGCGCCGCGATATCCGGGCAATATGATCGCGAGTGGTTCGACCGGGAGGGAGTGATGATGTGACAACCGAGTCGGTACTGGAAGCACCGGCGCGGCCGGAACGGTTCGCGGACCTGTTCGCCCATCGGCGCTGGATCCGGCGCAGTCAGCCGTTCCCGCACGTGTACGCCAGGGACGTGTTCGTGCCGGAGTTCTATCAGCGGCTGACCGATGATCTGGCTCGCATCCAGCGCGAACGTCCCGAATTGGCCGGTCAGGTCGCGACGAACTACAGCGCCGACGGGATCCGCCTCGCCGATCTGCGCGACACCTCGCTCGCGGTGTTCACCTCCCGCGAGTGGCACGACCTGGTCGCCGGGGTCGGCGGCGTCACCGCGACCGGTGACGTCGAGGGTTCGGTGCACCATCATTCGCCGGGTGCCCCGTATGGGTGGCCGCACAACGATCTCAATCCCGCGTGGTTCCCCGGCGAAGCTCCCGGTCCCGACGAGGTACGACTGCCGGGCGGCGGGGTGGATACCAAGTTCGGTGTGCGTGAATCGGGTGTGGTCGCCCGCGAGTCGGTGCGCGCGGTCGCGGTGCTGTTCTATTTCGGCAACCCCGGCTGGCAGCCGGGCGACGGCGGCGAGACCGCGCTCTACGACCACATCGCCGAGGGCGACAAGCTGCCGGAGCTGACCCTCGTGCCGCCGCTGGACAATTCGCTCATCCTGTTCGAGGTCACGCCGCGCACCTGGCACACCTTCGCGGGCGGCAACACCAGGGACCGCAACAGCGTGGTGATGTGGGTGCACCGGACCAAGGACGAAGCGATCGAACGTTGGGGAGGGGACCGCCTTGTCTACTGGTGACCGCCGGGTCTGCCTGATCACGGGCGCGGGCGGCACGCTCGGCAACGTGTTCTGCCGCTCCTATTACACCGACTACGACATCGTCGCGGTGTGCCGCACCCGCACGCCCGCGGTGCCGTCGCAGCTGGAGTGGTTCGTCGATCCGCTGGAGCCGGAAAAGGCGGTGCCGGAGAACGATTCGGCCGTCTACGTGGTCCGGGCCGATCTCACCGCGCCGGGTGAGGTGGAGCGGGTGGTCGATCTCGCGCTCGCCCGGTTCGGCAAGGTCGATCTGCTGGTCAACAATGCCGCGCACGTACAGCTGCAGCCGCGCGGCATCGTCGACGGCGATGCCGCGCTGGAGCAGTTCGATCCGCATTTCACGCTGAATGTCGGTGTACCGCTGCGGTTTTCGGCGCGACTGGCACAGCGGTTCTGGCTGCATGCCGGTCCGGAGAATCGTGCGGCGAACCGGAACATCGTCAATGTCTCCAGTATCTCCGGCTCGGAGGTTTACCCGGGACAGACGCTGTACTCGGCGTCGAAGGCCGCGCTCAATCAGCTGACCAGGAACATCGCCGACGAGTTCGCCGAGTTCGGGGTGCGCGCCAATGGCATCGCGCCCAACAGTTTTCCGGCGCTGGTACCCACCGAGCAGGTCGCGCAGGCGATCGTCGAACTCGACCGTGGTAGCTACACCGGCGGTGTGTTCGGCGTCGGCGTGGAGCCCGAGGCGGATAGTGGCCGCCACACACAACTCGCCGAGGCCGAACAGTAACTACGTCCCGGCCGACCCGGTGACCCGCTCGGACATCTCCCACAGCTGTTGCGCGAGAACGGGATCCATCGCCTGCCTGTTGCTCGGCGGCTCCAGCTTGAACCGGTGGAAGTACTGCCCGTTGATCTCGTCCGACGTGGTCACCAAGTGCACCAACGGTTCCGAGCCTTTGTCCGGTCGAATGAAGAACGGCTTGGACAGTGGGGATCGGATGAGCCGGCCGAGGCCGAGCGGTGCGTGGTCGTACACGTGGGTGGCGACCGCGCCGGGGTGGAAGGCCGCGGTGACCAACCCGGTGCCCTCGGTGCGGCGGGCCAGCTCCCTGGTGAACAGGATGTTCGCCAGCTTCGACGCGGCATAGGCGCCCATCTGGTTGAACGAGCCCGACGTGGCATTGACGGTGTCGAGGTTCAGCCTGGCCATCCGGTAGGTCATGCTGGCGGTGTTGATCACCCTGGCCTGCGACTGCACCAGCCGGTCGAGCAGCAGGGTGGTCAGCAGGAACGGCGACAGGTGGTTGACCTGGAAGGTCAGCTCGTTGCCGTCGTCAGTGGCGGTGCGCTTGGGCCAGGAGCCGCCCGCGTTGTTGGCGAGCACATCGATGCGCGGGTAGCGGTCGAGCAGTTGGTCGGCGAGCTTGCGCACCTCGTCGAAGCGGGCGAAGTCGGCGATGAACGGCTCGGCACCCGCCTTCGCCGCCACCGCCGCCGTCCGTTCCGGCGAGCGGCCGACCACCGCGACGGTGGCACCCCGCGCGGTCAACGTGGCGGCGGCCTCGGCGCCGATGCCGGAGCTCGCGCCGGTCACCACCACGGTTTTCCCGGTCAGATCCTGTTCCTGCACAGCCATCCCTGCCTCCTGATCAAAGCGCTAGCGAGTCGCGGATGCGCGAGGCCGCACATCGGTCTAACTGACCTGATGGTCTTCGGCGCGGGCAGATTCGGCAAGAGCAGCCGCGAAATGCGTGGCGATCTCGTCGGTCGTGGTCAGCCACACGCCGGGATGATTCGCCACGTATTCGAGCGCCTGGTCCAGATATTTGGCCCGGAACGCCTGGCCGATCACGAACGGGTGCAGCGCGAGCGCCATCACCCGGCCACTCCCGGCCGATTCCGAGTAGAGCTGGTCGAGCTGATCCTTGACGATCTGCACGAAGTCGGGCCCGCTGGTCCCCTTGCCGAGGAACAGCGTGTTGTCGTTCAGCTCGACCGTGTACGGAACGCTCAGCAGCCCCGGCACATTCAGCGGATACGGCTGGTCGTCGTTGGTCCAGTCGAGCACGTAGTGCAGGCCGAGCTCGGCCAACAACGCTGGGGTGTGGAAGGTTTCGGTGAGCGCGGGTCCCATCCAGCCGCGCGGCCTGCGGCCGGTGGCCCGCTCGATGGTCTCGACCACCTCGGTGAGATAGCCGCGCTCCTCCTCGATCGACATGTCGGCCTGGAAGATCGAGTTGTTCTTGCCGTGCGCCAGCCAGGCCCAGTCCCTGGCCAGGCCCGCCGTGATGATCTGTGGATTGTGCTCGACCACATCGGAATTGAGCAGCACGCTGGCGCGGATCCGGTGCCGGTCCAGTATCTGCGTCAGTCGCCAGATGCCGACCCGAGGGCCGTAATCGCGCCAGCCGTAGTTCAACGGGTCGGGAGCCAGGCCCGCGGTTCCGGGAAAGATGCTCGTCGAGGGCCGATCCACCTGATAGTGCTCAACATTGAGGCCGACATAGAAGGCGACCCGCGCGCCGCCGGGCCACTGAATCGGCGCGCGATCGGTGATCGGGCTGTAGTCGTAGAGCTCGTTGTCCATGCCGCCAATTCTCGAACCTGACACCAGTGTCACGTTCAACCTCCATGCGGCGTGAGATACCGCACAGACCGCCGGACTGGCTGACATTTGGCCTGGGCGCGCGCGGCGTGTTGGTGTGTATCGTCCACGCCGGTCTCCTGCATACTCACCGAAAGGGTGAGCGAGGGTGGCCGACGCAGCTCCAACTCGATCCGAAAGTGCCGATACATGCGAGTCGATGGGCGGGATATCCCGGTTACGGGCAACCTGCTACAGCCGCTGATCCGGCGGACGAGTGACATCATCCGGGTCGTGCTGGCTGCGGTGTGGGTGGCGATCGTCGTGGCGGCGTCGGTGATCACCCGGCCCGAGTGGCTCGCGCTGGAACGTTCGGTGTCCAATATCGTCGGATTCCTGAATCCCGACCAATCGAACCTGGTCTATCTCGTCTACGGCATGGCGATCCTGGCGTTGCCGTTCGCCATCTTGCTCGAGCTGATCATCGGCAGGCAGTGGAAGCTGCTGGCCGGTTACGCGGCGGCGGGCCTGACCGCGGGGCTACTGCTCTCGATCACCGGTACCGGCCTGTCCGCGCCGAAATGGCATCTGCAGGTGCCGGATCGACTCGATACCTTCCTGTCGCAGTTCCTGGACGATCCGCGCTGGATCGCGATGCTGGCGGCCGTGCTGACGGTATCGAGTCCATGGCTGCCCAACCGTCCTCGCCGGTATCTGTGGTTCCTGCTGCTGGCGTTCGCGCCGATCCACCTGGTGGTCAGCACGGTGGTGCCCGCGCGGGCGATGTTCGGGCTGGCCGTCGGCTGGCTGGTCGGCGCGGTCATCGTGCTCGTCGTCGGCACGCCCGCACTCGAGGTGCCGCTCGACGCCGCGGTGCGCGTGCTGGCGCAACGGGGGCACACCGTCACCAGATTCACCGTGGTGCATCCGGCCGGGCGCGGCCCACTGGTGCTGGCCGCCGCCATCGACGGACCGGAGCGCGGACTCGTCGTCGAGATGTACGGCAAGAACCAGCGCAGCTTCGGCGCGCTGCGCCAGCTGTGGCGTTGGCTCACCTTCCGCGCCAGCGAAACCGCGGCCTTGCACGGGTCCATGCATCGCGCGGTCGAGCATCGCGCGCTGATGGCACTCGCGGTGGGCGAACTCGGCCTGGCGAGCAGCACGCCGGTCGCCGTCGCGGCGCTGGATCGCGGCTGGATGCTGCACGCGCACACCATGCCGAAGGGCACCCGGATCAGCGAGGCACCCGTCGAGCAGCTGGCCGGGGTGTGGAAGTCGCTCGACGACCTGCACCAGGGCCAGATCTCGCACGGCGACCTGCGCCCGACCGAGATCCGAATCAACAACGGCACCACGCTGTTCGGCGGATTCGCCAGCTCCGAATACGGCGCCTCGCTCAAGCAGCAGCAATCCGACATCGCGCAGCTGCTGGTGTCGACCACCGCGATCTTCGGCAAGGAACCCGCGGTCAGCGCCGCCATCGAATCCCTCGGCGAGCAGCCGGTGCTGGCCGCCGCGAGCCGATTGACCAAGTCCGCCATGCCCGCCGGGCTGCGCAAGACGGTCCCGGACTGGAAGGACGCGCTGGGCGCCGCGCGCGACGAGGTGCGCAAGCAGACCGGCCAGGACCGGATCCAGGCCGAGCAGATCACCCGGTTCACCCGCAACCAGATCATCCAGCTGGTGCTGCTGATCGGGCTCGTCTACGTCGCCTACCCGTTCATCAGCGCGGTGCCTACCTTCTTCACCCAGTTGAAGTCGGCCAACTGGTGGTGGGCACTGCTCGGGCTCGCGGTCTCCTGCCTGACCTATGTCGGTGCGGCGGCGGCACTGTGGGCCTGTGCGTCCGGCGCGGTGAGTTTCAAGAACCTGGTGATCATGCAGATCGCCAACACCTTCGCCGCGACGACCACCCCGGCCAGGGTCGGCGGGCTCGCACTCAGCGTGCGATTCCTGCAGAAGGGCGGCGTCGGCACGGTGCGCGCCACCGCGGCGGTGGCGCTGCAGCAGGCGGTGCAGGTGATCACCCACCTCTGTCTGCTCGCCGTGTTCAGCGTCGCGGCGGGCACCTCCGCGGACCTTTCGCACTTCGTCCCCGACGCCACGGTGCTGTATCTGATCGCCGGTGTCGGCGTCGGCATCATCGGCACCTTCATGTTCGTGCCGAAACTGCGGCACTGGCTGAACAATTCGGTGCGCCCGCAGTTGCAGGAGGTGCTCGGTGAGCTGGCCGATCTGGCGCGCGATCCCAAGCGTTTCTCGGTGATCATCCTCGGCTGCGCGGCGATCACCCTCGGCATGGCCGGCGCGCTGTGGGCCAGCGTGGAGGCCTTCGGCGGCGGCACCACCTTCATCACCGTCACCATCGTCACCATGATCGGCGGCACGCTGGCCTCGGCGGCGCCGACCCCCGGCGGCGTCGGCGCCGTCGAGGCCGCGCTGATCGGTGGCCTCGGCGCGTTCAACGTGCCGCTGGACATCGCGGTCCCCTCGGTCCTGCTCTATCGCGTACTCACCTGCTGGCTTCCGGTGCTGTGCGGCTGGTTCACGATGCGCTGGATGGCGTCGAAGGACATGATCTAACCGCCGATCGCTTTGGTAGCGAGCAGCACTCCTGTCGCGGGCGTGACCGTGTGGAATGCCACCGCGCCGAATCCCGCCGCATTCAGCGCCTCCCGGTAGCGACGAATGTCGACCGCCGCCAACGGATCCGCGTGCCGACCGGGCCCCGTTGTGTCGTGCGTTCGGCGGGCGGCAACACGTGCCATGCGGCGAACCACGATGGGCAATACCAGGCCCGTCGGATAGGTATCGGCCAGCAGCAGCGTGCCGCCGGGGCGGAGTATCCGGAACATCTGCGCGATGGCCGCCGACCGTTGTGCCTCCGGGATATGGTGCATGGCGAAGGTAGAGGTCACCAGATCGAAGCAAGCATCGGGCAACGGGAGTGTCTGCGCGGCACCGAGTTCGAATCGGCAATTTGTCACATCATTGGAATGTTCGGTCGCGTAGTCGATCATTTCCGCCGCCGGATCGATGCCGATGACGCTGCCATCCGGACCGATGCGCGCGGCCAGCTTCCGTGCGAGATCACCTGGGCCGCAACCGATGTCGGCCACCTGGTGGCCGGGCGCCGCGCCGCTGAGGGCGACCAGCCGAGTGTTGAGCCTGCCACCGCGACCGAGCAGGAATAGGGCCTTGAATGTGCGGTAACTCCGTGGCTTGGTAAGCAGAACACCGGTTTCGGTGTCACGGTGGCCTTGTCGAATGGAAGACTGGGGTGCGTTTTTGGTCATGTGTTCATGGTCGGGAGGGGCCGCCGCTTCGACCAGAGGCAAAACCACGGAAACCGTTCCATTCGGGACGGATTCGCGACATTTGTACGGGAGGCACATTGTCGTCGGAAGTAAAAAGGCTGACGGGCAGCACGGATCGCCGGGTCCGGCGGACGAAAAGCCTGCTGCATCGGGCGTTGATCGAACTCATGCTCGAGCGCGGCTACGACCGAATCTCGGTGCGGGACATACTGCATCGGGCCGACGTCGGACGGTCCACGTTCTATGCGCACTTCCGCGACAAGGACGATCTGCTGCTACTGAGCAGCACCGACTATCTGCGTGCCGCGGTCACCGCGCCGGGCACCGATATCGGTGTCGATGCCACGAGACCACTTGCGCCGGTGCACACACTGTTTCAGTTGGCCGCCGCGAATCCCGAGGTGTACCAGGCCTTGCTCGGCCGCAAGAGCGGCGCCCTGCTGCTGCGGACCACGCGGGAAATGGTCGCCGAGATCCTCGCCGAGCGCCTTGCCGAGCGGCTCGACATGGATGACGCCGAATTCGAATCGACGGTGACATTCCTGTCCTGGGGCGTGGTGGGCATGCTCGGTGCGATCGCCGACGCGGACGCGCCGGTGGCGCCCACCGAGGCGTATCAACGCCTGGAACGCCTGATCGGACCCGGCCTGTCCGGGCGGGTCCGATCAGGCTGACTCAGTTCCCGTATTGCGCGGTCTCCGGGCGCTCGATCAACAGGGTGTGCGCGGGCTGCTCGGCGACGGGACGGTGCCGGACGCCCCTGGGCACCACGAAGAGTTCGCCAGGGTGCAGCGTGACCGGGTCCTGCCCGGCCAGCTCGATCCGGAACGAGCCGTCCCAGCACAGGAACAGCTCGTCCTCGTCGTGGTGGTGCCACGGGAACTCGCCCGCCAACTGGGCGACCCGGACGACGGTGTCGTTGACGACGGCCAGTTCGCGCTGCTGAAAGGGACCGGGCAGCCCGGCGACCACGTCCGCGATCGACACCGGACCGGTGATTCTTGCTGCTGTCATGGCAGTAATCGTCGAACGGCCGCCGTCGCGATGCCATGGCCAATCGGGCAGAATTGGTTTGGCTATGGATCCAATCGATGTCGCCGAACGCCTCGGCCGCTGGTCGGCGGGCCGTGGCGCGCTGTATGCGCTGCTGGCCGCGCGGCTGCGTGACCTGATCGACGACGGCGAGCTGCCCGCGGGCACACCGCTGCCGCCGGACCGGGTGCTGGCCGGCACGCTGGCGGTGGGCCGCAGCACCGTGGTCGCCGCCTATGACCTGCTGCAATCCGAAGGCCGGATCGTCCGTCGGCAAGGCAGTGGGACCCGGGTGGCCGGACATCCGCTCGCCAGACCCGCCGAAACCACCAGTGCGCCAGTCTTTCTCGACCTGCTGGAGCCGCGCGCCGACGTGATCCCTATGGCCTGCGCGGCGCCGGACTCGCCACCGGCGGAACTGACCGAGTGCTACGCCAGGATCCTGCCCGAGCTCGCCGCGACGACCAGCGATATCGGCTACTACCCGACCGGGCATCCGCGACTGCGGCACGCCGTCGCCGAGTACTACCGGAACCGGGGCGTACCAACCTCTTTCGAGCAGATTCTGGTCACCACCGGTGGGCAGCAAGCGCTTTCGCTGCTGGCTCGGTGCTTCCTCCAGCCGGGCGACCGGGTGCTGATGGAAGCGCCGAGCTCGCCGCCCGCGCTCGAAGCCTTCCGCGCGGAAGCGGCCGTGGTCCAAGGTATTTCCCCTGGGCTCGACGGATTCGCCGCGGCCGCGCGCAAGCATCTTCCCGCGCTCGCCTACGTGATTCCCACCTTCCAGAACCCGACCGGCTCGGTGCTGGCACCGCTGGCGCGCAGACGGTTGGCGGAAACCGCTGCCGCGCTGGGCGTTCCACTGGTCGAGGACGAGGTGCTCGCCGAGCTCGGCTTTCCCGGGTTCAGCACGCCGCAACCGCTGGCGGCCTATTCGGACGCGGTGCTGACGGTCGGCTCGCTGAGCAAAACGGTGTGGGGCGGCCTCCGCATCGGCTGGGTCCGGGCCGCGGCGCCGACCATCGCCCGGCTCGCCCGAATCCGCGCGGTACACGACCTCGGCGGCGACGTGCCCACCCAATTGGCCGCGGCCGAACTGATGCCACGCCTGGCCACGGTCTGCGCCCGACTCGCACCCGAACGAAAGGCCAGGCACGACCACCTGCGCGCCGAATTCACTCGGCTACTGCCGGATTGGCACGCCCCAGCGGTTACCGGCGGCCAAACCCTATGGGTGCGTCTGCCTTACGGCGACGGCACCTCCTTCACCCAGGCCGCACTCCGGCACGGCGTCGCAATCCTGCCCGGCAGCGGCCTCGACCCGACCGGGGACAGCGAGCACCACGTTCGCATCCACTACCTGCACCCACCGGACAGGCTCACCGAAGCAGCCCGCCGACTCGCCGAAGCCTGGCGCACCTACCGTCCCCCCGCCCGCCCGATTCCCGCACCTCCCGCTCTCGCGATATAGCGCCTGACGCCGAGAAGGGTTCAGGCGACGACGGTTTGGCTCAGGCGGGTGGTGATGAGAGCTTCGGCTTCGGCGACGATGCGGGTGATGAGTGCTTCGCAGGTGGGGATGTCGTGGATGAGGCCCTGGACCTGGCCTGCGCTCCAGATACCCGCGTCGAGGTCGCCCTCCTCGAAGACGCGGCGGCCGCGGGCGCCGGCGACCAGGTCGCGGACGTCGTCGAAAGTGCCGCCCGCCCTTTCGATCTCGACAACCTTGCGGCTGATCTCGTTGTCGGCGACGCGGGCGGTGTTGTGCATGGTGCGGAAGATGAGTTGGGTGTCGCGTTCGGTGTGCGCGACGATCTGTTCCTTGACCTTCTGGTGCACCGCGGACTCCTGGGTGCACAGGAAGCGGGTGCCCATGTTGATGCCGTCCGCGCCGAGGGCGAGGGCGGCGACCAGGCCGCTGGCATCGGCGAAACCGCCGGACGCGACCATCGGAATGTCGAGCACCCGTGCGGCGGCGGGGATCAGGATCAGGCCGGGCACGTCGTCCTCGCCGGGATGGCCCGCGCATTCGAAGCCGTCGATGCTGACGCCGTCGACGCCGATCCGCTGCGCCTTGAGCGCGTGCCGCACGCTGGTGCACTTGTGCAGCACCTTGATGCCGGCGTCCTTGTAGTACGGCAGGAACGGTTCCGGATTGCTGCCCGCCGTTTCGACGATCTCGACGCCGCTGTCGATGATCGCCTGCACGTACTCCGGGTACGGCGGCGGGTTGATCGACGGCAGGATGGTGACGTTCACGCCGAACGGCTTATCGGTCAACTCCCTGGTGCGGGCGATCTCGCGGCGCAGGTCGTCCGGCGTCGGCTGGGTGAGCGCGGTGATGAAACCGAGCCCGCCCGCGTTCGCGACCGCCGCGACGAGTTCGGCACGGCCGACCCACATCATGCCGCCCTGCACGATCGGGTGTTGCACGCCGAAGGTCTCGGTGAACCTGGTCCGCAGCATTGCGCTTCTCCTCTGCCTCGCGCGGGCGTGCCAGTTCGCCCGAAGACCTGAATGGTGACACGAGGATCCACTCGGGTTCAACCCATAAGTAAGCCGACATTCGCATCCATATGTCGATCTCAAGCCATTGCCACCCCCGCTTGACTGCTCGATTCATCCGCAAAATAGCAGTTGAGGCTGCGTTTACCGGACCAGGTGCCGCTACGGTCGGATTAACGACGGTTCATATCCCAATCCCTTGCCGACTCGCTAAGTTAGTTGATATTCTGCGCTCAGGTCATCCCGAGAGGAGTTCGTGGCTTAACGCTTCCCTTGCCTGAAGGCAGGAGATTTCACGCTCAGACCGCAACCGAACCGACCGACACCGAACGGAGGACAGCGCTTCTACCCTCGTGAACTAGGGGTATCCGCGCTAAACATCTGATGACCACCGATGTACATAGGGAACGGCAGCCGGCGGGGTGGATGAGCACTTCACTCGACGAGCCGCTGAGGTCGCGGCGCAATCACTGGAACAACCAGATCGCCGTGCACGCGCAGATGCGCCCGGACGCGGTCGCGCTGCGGTTCCGCGGCGCCGACACCACCTGGCGGCAGCTGCACGAGCGCTCGCTGAAGTTCGCCGACGCGCTGGCCCGCCGCGGTGCCGGCTTCGGCGACCGGGTGCTGATCCTCGCGCTGAACTACCCCGAATACGTGGAGGCGGTGTTCGGCATCAACGCACTCGGTGCCATCGCGGTCCCGGTCAACTTCCGTCTCACCCCGCCGGAGGTCGCCTACATCGTCAGCGACAGCGGCGCGAAGGCAATCGTCACCGACACCATGCTGCTGCCGCTCGCCACCGCCGTGCAGTCGCAATCCGCCACGCTGGAAACGTGTTTCGTGATCGGCGGGCCGAGCGCGGACGGCGTCTTCGGCTTCGAGGACGTGCTCGCTGAGGGCGGCGACCCGCACACCCCACTCGACATCCCCGAGGACACGCCCTCGCTGATCATGTACACCTCGGGCACCACCGGCAGCCCGAAGGGCGCCATCCTGTCCTACGCGAACATGAATTCCCAAGCGCTGACGGTCATTCGGGCCCTGGCCACCGAGCAGAGCTCGATCGGCTTCTGCACCTCGCCGCTGTTCCATATCGCCGGACTCGGCAGTCTCGCACCGTGTTTCCTGCTCGGCGCAAAGACCGTGCTGCATCCGCTCGGCGCGTTCGACGCCACCGAATTCCTCGACGCGGTCGAGCGAGAGCAGGCGACCAGCGCGTTCTGCGTGCCCGCACAGTGGCAGGCCATCTGCGCCGAGCCCAGGGTCAAGGAACGCAAGCTCGCGCTGACCGCGCTCAGCTGGGGCGCCGCGCCCGCCTCCGACACGGTGCTGCGGGCGATGGCCGACTGCTTCCCGAACGCGTTCAACGTCGCGGTGTTCGGGCAGACCGAGATGTCGCCGATCACCTGTGTGCTCGACGGCAAGGACGCGCTGCGCAAGCTCGGCTCGGTCGGCAAGCCCATCCCGACCATCCAGGCCAGGGTCGTCGACGACGAGATGAACGATGTCGCGCCCGGTGAGATCGGCGAAATCGTCTATCGGGGACCGACGCTCATGCAGGGCTACTGGAACAAGCCCGAGGCGACGGCGGAGGCGTTCGCCGGCGGCTGGTTCCACTCCGGCGACCTGGTCAGCCAGGACGAGGAGGGCTTCGTCTGGGTGGTGGACCGCAAGAAGGACATGATCATCTCCGGCGGCGAGAACATCTACTGCGCCGAGGTGGAGAACGTGCTCTTCGCGCATCCGAAGATCCGCGAGGCCGCGGTGATCGGCCGGGCACACGAGAAGTGGGGCGAGGTGCCGGTCGCCGTTGTCGCGCTGCACGCTCCCGAGGACGAGCTGACCCTGGACGAGCTGACGGTGTTCCTCAACGACAACCTGGCTCGCTACAAGCATCCCAAGGATCTGGTGCTCGTCGCGGAGCTGCCGCGCAACGCCAGCGGAAAAGTCGTGAAAGTCCAACTGCGCAAGGATTATTCGAGCTGACTTCGGCGACCGACGGTAGGGTCGGGCGATGGCGATCCCTCGTATCCGCGCGGCCGTGCTCGCGTTGCACTGGCAGGTGAATGTGATCAAGCCCGAGGGATTCTTCGGGCCGATGCTCGCGGCGCCGGTCGCGGCCAGCGGGGTCGTCGCGCGTGCGGTGGACTTCCACGAAGCCGCCGCCGCGCATGGTGTCCCGCTGATCTTCACCCGGTTCACCATTCCCGTCGGCGAGGGTGAGCTGGTGCGCAATACCGGCTTCATGCGGTCGGTGGGTGCGGCGCAGACCGAATTCCGGCCGGATTCGCCTGGTAGTCAGCTCATTCCGGAGATGGCCGGGCAGGCGAGCGAGGTATTCGACAACCAGAAGCTGTCCGGGCTGGCGGGCAGCAAACTGGCGGAATGGTTCGCCGGCCGGGGCATCGATACGTTGTTCGTCACAGGTGTCGCGACCAATCTGACCGTGGAGCAGACCGCGCGACACGCGACCGATCTCGGCTTCACCGTGCATCCCGTGGCCGACTGCACCGCCGCGGCCAGCGCGGAAGTGCACGAGGCGGCACTGGCCGATCTCGAACTCGTCACCGCTGGTTCGCTGTCCGCGACGCAGGCGCTGGAGTTGATCACTCGCCGTTGATCTCGGCCCGGACGAGTGACGCCGTGGTGGAATGGGTATTGGCAACATGACCGCTATGGCCGAATCTCGGTGTATCTGCGCCGATTCGGTCGCTTCGCCCAGAGATCAGGAGCCAACTCGGTGAAACTCACCAACATCGGGATCGTCGCCGCCACCGCCCTCGCGGTCATAGCCGGTGCGACCGGTTGCAGCAAGGCCGCCACGGAGGATCACTCGGTGCACGCCATCGCCACCTCCCCCGCCACTTCAGCCACCGCGGCGCCCATCCGCACCGCCGAGGCGAGTAAACAAGCGCCGGCCCCCGCCGTGGCGGACGTCGACTGCGGCCCCGTCACCGACGCGGGCGGGGGCACCCGCACCGTCATCGCTGTGGGCACGCCGGCGGGTCGCGTCGGCTGCACCGAAGCGATCAATGTCGCAACGACATACGCCACCACAGTCAGCAACACCGACACCCAGACCATCGACGGCTGGCAGTGCAGCGCCCAACCTGACCCTGCCACGCCGTCCAGCTGCACCAAGGACGGTTTGATCATCGGCCTGCGCGCGAGCTGATGTGCTGATCAGACGCCGGACCCGAGCAAGCAACAGGGTCCGGCGGGGACCTGCCAGGGTGGCTGCACCGACTCGCTGCGGTTCACTTGACCGCGCGGGCCACCACGGCGTCGTAGTCGTGGCTGGCGATGACCTCGACGTCGGCCGGGAGCGCGTGCAACCGTTGGATGGTGCGGAACGCGGCGTCGCGGTCGGCGTCGAAGAGATTGCCCGGCATCGGGGCCTTCTCCCGGATCAGCTTGACCTGCAGGGTATTCCAGATCGCGTCGCCGGCCAGCAGTACCCGGGTGCCGTCGTCCACCGCGAGCAGCACACCGATGCTGCCCGGGGTGTGCCCCGCCAGATCGACGAGGACGACGGCGCCGTCACCGAAGACGTCGTGGCTGCTCGGAAAGGTCAGCACGGGCGGGCCGTCGAGTTCCACCGGTGCGATGGTCTGGCCACGCAATGTTTCCCGAACCACGCCGATCGGCGCCGTGTCGCCCCGCATGGCCCAGTCGTATTCCACCGCGGGGACCCGGAGTTCGGTCGAGTCCGGCAGCTCCAGCAGGCCGGCGACGTGGTCCCAGTGCAGGTGGGTGGCCAGGGTGAAGTCGATATCGGCGACCGCGAGGTCGCGGGCCGCGAGCGCGTTGCTCAATCCGAGCACCGGCTTGTCCGGCGCCACCAGTCTGCCCACGGGGAAGGGGTGGCCCGGCAGCACGCGCGCGTGCACGTCGGCACAGATAGCGGGATCGACCAGAAATCTGGCCTGCGGATGCTCGATCAGGAAGGCGCCCATCGACATCGGCAACTCGCGCAAACTTCGCACGCCCTCGGCGACGATGATGGTCGGCGCGGCCATGGTGGCCTGCGGCAGCGCGGTCAGCCGGACCGTCGCGGTGGCCTTCGGGGCGGGCGCGACGACCAAGCCCGCCAGAAACGCCTGATCAGGGCGGCGCGGCCGGACCAATCGGCCGGGCGTCGCGGCCAGCGCGGCGCAACAGCGCCCCAGCGTGCGCAGAGTGCCGGGGCGTCCATCGGCCAGTCGGGTGGAGTTTTCGCTCACGTCGCAACGGTAGGTGATCGGCCTGGTCGGCGCAGCGGGACACAGGCCACGCAAAAGACTCTTCTCCATAGTGCGATATCTCGGCATAATCGCGGGGGTGTACCTGGGCGGTCGAGACGAGCCGCCGCTGCGGGGGTAGTGCGTCTCGGGATGGATCGGAGCTCGATGGTACGCAGTCGTGCGGCGCTCACGACCACGGCGATAGCGGCCGTGGCCGAGCTGCTCGGCGTCGACGCGGCCACCGTCAGCACCGACGCGCCGTTTTCCGATCTGGGCCTCAGCTCCACCCAGCTGGCCCGGCTGACGGCGCGGCTGGAGGATGCGATGGGTGTCGAGGTTTCGCTGACCGCGATATACGACTACCCCGACATAGACCAGTTGGTCGAGTATCTCGCGATGCGATGACCGGGATATCCATCGTCGGGATCGGCTGCCGGGTACCGGGAGCCGAGGGCGGCGACGAGTTCTGGCGGATGCTGCTGGCCGGACGCGATGCCACCGGGCCGCCACCGGCCGGGCGGCCCGGCACCGGGCGCGGCGGATATCTGGCCGGTGTCGACGCGTTCGACCACGAGTGGTTCGCCCTCACGGACCGAGAGACCGCGCTGCTCGACCCGCAGCAGCGGCTGGCCATGGAGGTCGCGGTCGAGGCCATCGATGACGCCGGGATCGGCTACCGCGCCAAGGGGTCCGGTGCGGCGGTGGTCTTCGGCGCGGGCAGCTACGACCATGGCATCGCCGTGCTCGGCCGGGACGGCTTCGACGCGCGCTACGCGGTCACCGGCGCCGCGCTCAGCATCATCGCCAACCGCCTGTCCTATGCGCTCGATCTGCGCGGGCCGAGCCTGGTGCTGGACACCGCGTGCTCGTCGTCGTTGGCCGCCGTCGATGTGGCGGTGCGGCTGCTCGCCGACGACGCGGTGCCCTTCGCGATCGTCGGCGGTGTCCATCTCATGTTGCTGCCGCATACCTCGAACTACTTGGCAGCGGCGGGATTCCTGGCGTCGGACGGGCGTGCCAAGCCGTTCGATGCCGCTGCGGACGGCTTCGCGCGCGGCGAAGGTTGCGCCGTGGTGATCCTGCAGCGCACCGAAGACGCGGTGCGCGAAGGCAATCGGGTGTACGCGGAGATCGCGGGGACGGCGGTCGGTTCGGACGGGCGCTCCAACGGACTCTACGCACCGAACTGTCGCGCGCAGCAGGACACAGTGCGCGCCGCTTGGTCGCGCGCCGAGCTCGATCCACGGACCGCCGGATACCTCGAATGTCACGGCGCCGGAACACCATTGGGCGATGCGGTGGAGGTCGGTGCGCTGGCTAGCGTTGTGGCACAGGATATTTCGGCACGTACCGCGCCGATCTGGATCGGCTCGGTGAAGTCCAATATCGGGCATCTGGCGGCGGCCGCGGGCGTGACCGGCCTGATCAAAGCGGCGCTGACCATCCACCACGGCGTCATCGCGCCCACCATCGGATTCCATACCGAGAACCCGCTGCTGAAGCTGGCCGAGCGCGGCCTGCGGGCGCCGACCGCGCCCGTCGACTGGAGCACAGTACCGCTCGGTGAACGCCGGGCGGGTGTCAGCTCGTTCGGCTTCGGCGGCACCAACGTGCATGTGGTGTTGCGCGGTGTCGAGGTTCCCCGCGTTGTCCGCGGCGACGACCCGCCGGTGCTGATCCCGGTCACCGGTCGCGACGCCGCGGAGCTGGGCGCCCAGGCCCTTCGGTTCGCCGACCGGCTCGAACTCGGCGGCGAGCCGCTGCGCGAATTCGCCTCCGCTGCCGCCAGATTACTGCCCGCCCGGATGCGAGCCTGCGTGCTGGTGCGTGACCGATGCGATGCGGTGCGGCAGCTGCGGGCGGTCGCGCAGGGCGATTCGGGCACGGCGGCGCTCGGTCCGTCCGCGATCCGGCGGCAGGGTGGCGTGCTGTTCCTGTTCGCCGGGCAGGGCGGCCGACATCCCGCGATGGGGCGGGCGCTCGCGGCGCGGCACAGCGCTTTCGCCGCCGCGTTGGCCGCGGCCGCCGACGCGATCGTCGCGGCCGGTGGGCCTCGGGTCTGGACGCCGCGACACGGGTTCGCGATGGCGGACTCGGGCGACGGGAGCGACGGAAACGGCTCGCGCGCTATGGCATTCACACAACCCGCGATCTTCGCGTTCCAGGTGGCGCTGGCGGAGTTGCTTGCGGCGTGGGGCATCCGACCGGACGCGGTGGCCGGGCACGGACTCGGCGAGCTCGCCGCTGCCGTCGCCTGCGGGGCGCTATCGCTGTCGGATGCGGCGCTGATTGTGGTGCGGCGCAGCATGATCCCGGCCGCCGGGGGCAGCACGGCAATGGCATTGCTGGCGGCGCCGCCGCACGAGGCGGCGAAGCTGGTGGAACCGATGCGCACGCAGGTGGGTATCGCGGCGGTCAATGGACCGCGGTCGGTGCTCGTCCGTGGGACACCGCGCTACATCGATACGCTGGTCCGGCGGGCCAAGCGCCGCGATATGTCCGCGCTGCGGATCGCCGACGAAGCCACCGCGTACAGCCCGCTGGTCGACGCCGTGCCACCGGAATTCGTCGAAGCGCTCGCGGACCTGGAGCCGATGACGCCGCGTGTCCCCGTGTATTCCACCGCCCGTCGTGCCGAATTGATCACCACGGCAGTCATGGACGGCGCGTACTGGGCCGAGAACGCCTCGGGAACAGTCGAACTCGCTGCCGCACTGGAGCGCGCCGCAGCGGACGGGCTGTCGACTGTGCTCGAAATCGCGCCGCAGCCGATGCTGAACCAGGCCGTCCAGGAGTATCCCGAATTCCGTGACGCCACCCACCCGGTGGCGACTCGTGACGACGAGGCGGGCGAGTTCCTCAGCTGCCTGGCCCGGCTGCATCTCGAAGGTCGACCGGTCGATTGGTCCGCGCAAGGCCCGTTCCGAATCGCGCCACGGCGAGTGTGGCGCAAACGGCGGTTCCCCTTGATTACCGCTCGTGCGGAGTCGGACGACGCCGAATCCGATTTTCCCCCTGACGATCTCACCGATCATGTGATCAACGGCGTGCCGGCGGTGCCCGTGGCGTTCTGGCTGCGCAGGCTGCTGCATCTGGCGCGCACCGGCACCGGGGCGACGACGCTCACCGATTTCATGGTGCACGAACGCACCGAGCTCTCGGCCCTGCCGCAGGTGCGTTATCGCGGGCACGGCGACGGAAGTCTACGGGCGGAGGTCACGGAGGCCGCAGCGCTGGCATCGGCGCGGCCCGGCGGTGACCCCACACCCGCGGATATCGTCGCATGGATGCGAGTCGTGGATGCCAACCGGGCTGGGCGACACCGCATGCGGATGATCGCGCCCGCCGCCTTCTACACCGAACTGCACGGCCTGCGGCTCGACTACGGGCCGCGCTTCCGGGTGCTGCGCGGCATCGCGACCGGGCCGGACAATGCCATCGGTCTGTTCGACGTCGCCGAATTGCACCGCACCGCAACGCTGGACGGCTGTCTGCAACTGCTCGTCGCGACCGTATACGACGATCTGCCCGCCGCGGTGGTCCCGCTACCGATCGGCCTCGAATCCGGATGGCTGTCCGCCGAACCGAATCGGACTGTCCTAGAAGCGCACGCGTTCCTGCGGGAGCGCACGGCCACCGGACTCACCGGCGATGTGATCGGTACCGACCAGCACGGGGTGCCGTGTCTCGCGTTGTCCGGCGTGCGCATCCGGTTCACCGGTCCGGAGGCGCCCGCCCGTGTCGCCGCGGCACCGCGCGCCGCCGAGCGTCCTCCACCCTTCCGCCAGGAGACTTGGCAGACAAGCGGACCCGAGTTCTTCGGCCTCGACGAGTCCGGCAGCCCGAATGTCCAGCGCGCCTTGGTGATCGGCGGCTCGGGCCTGGCCGAACAGTTGGCCGACGCACTGGCGGCCACCCTGCCCACCGACCGGCTGGCCCGAGAACCCGATGCCGCGCGACCTCTCGTCGCCGCCTTGCCGATCGGACATACCGGCCGTGCACACACCGCAGTCGTCCTCGTGTGGCCCACCGAAACAGACTCGGCAGCAACACCATCCGACCCCATCGGCCCCGGCCGCAGTGCCGCCGCGACGACCTGCCGGGTCCTCGATCTGCTCCAGCGAGTGCACGCCGACGACGGCACCGCGTCCTTGACGATCGTGCTGCCGGACCCCGCCGCGCCGGAGCCGCAGCACGGTGATCCCGATGTGCTCGCCGCCCCGCAGGCGATCGCCGGCCTGGCGCGCTCCCTGCAGCTCGAATCCGGCCGCGCGGTGCGCCTGATCTGGGCGGACGCGGATCGCCGTAGCCTCGCACAGCTCTGTCGGCTCGTCACGGAGAGTGCCGCGACCCAGATCCCCGAAGAATTGCGCCTCCGCGCAGGCGAACTCGCCGTCCGCCGCTTCACGCCCGCGCGGCTCCGGTCGACCGCGGCCAGCATCGATGCCACCGGAACCTACGTCGTCACCGGCGGATTGGGCACGGTCGGCGCGGTCGCGGTGCGCTGGCTGCTCGATGCCGGAGCCCGCGACGTGGTGGTGCTCACCCGCGCGCCCCGCCCGGTGCCGCCGCTACTCGACGGACTGGAGGACCGGATCGTCGTGGTCCGTTGCGATGCCGCCGACCGGCGCGAGCTGGCCAACGCGCTCAACGACATCCGCGAATGCGGCTCGACCATTCGCGGCGTCGTGCACGCGGCGGGCACGACGGCCGACGCCGACTTCGACGCGATCACACCCGGGCAACTGACCACACTGTTCGCGGCCAAACTGACCGCGGCAGGCAACCTGATCCACCTCACCGCGGCCGACCCGACCGACTTCATTCTGCTGTTCTCCGCCGCCACCGCAGCGCTCGGCGGGCCGGGCCGCGCCGCCGAGGCCGCCGCCAACGCGGCGATGGACTCGCTCGCGCTGACGTATCCGGGTCGAGGTGTACTCAGCATCGGCTGGGGCAGGTGGGCGACGGGTTCAACGGTGCGACAAGCGGGTATCGCCGCATTCGACACCCGGTATGGTGCCGCTCTGCTGTCGGAGGTGCTGCGGTATCCCGGAACATACCTCTCGGCAGTGGATTACACGCCGGTGGCGGACGCCTCGCCCCTGGCCCGGCGACTGTCGAAGCTGCTTGCCCCCATGAGTTCTCCGGCCGACCCGACACCGCTGGTCGAGCCTCGGCCACCAGCCGACATCGACCCACCTACGTTCTCGATACCGCCACCCGATACGACCGGCCCGCTAGTCGTCGCACACACCAGCGAGGCCACGTGACCCCAGCCAACAGCCTCGCCACACGGGTCGCCGAGTTGGCCGCGACCCGGCCGGACGACATCGCCTACACCGAGCTGCGGTACCGGATGCAGGAGCGGATACCCGTCTCCATCACCTACGCCCGCTTGCACTCCGCCGCAGGCGAACTCGCCGAGCGCGTCCGGGACGAGAGCGCACCGGGGGACCGAGTCGCCATCCTCTGCGCGCACGGACTCGACTATGCCGTCGCGTTTCTCGCCTGCCTGTACAGCAATCGCATTGCGGTGCCGTTGTTTCCGGCAGCAGGCACCCGCAACAAGGAACGGCTGCTCGCGGTGCTCGCCGACGCGCGACCCACCCTGGCGCTGCTGTCCTATGGCGACTCGACCAGCGCGTCCGTGCTCGGGCCCATGCTCGGCCAGGTGGCCGAGCTGCCCTCGGATGTCACAGCACCGTCGGCGGATTCGACCGAACCGATCGTCGAACCGCTGCGCGCCGAGCTCGCGTACCTCCAGTACACCTCGGGCTCGACGCAGTCGCCCGCAGGCGTCCGGGTCACCCACGCGAACCTGACGACGGCGCTGGAACAGCTGCGACAGGCGCTGACGCCGCGCAATCCCATTCTGACCTGGCTACCGTTCTTCCACGACATGGGCCTCATCCTCGGCATGGCACTGCCGCTCTACTGCGGCGTGCACGGGTTGACCATGTCGCCCGCGGAATTCGCGAAGCGGCCGATCCGGTGGCTGCGCGCCGTGAGCGACTACCGCGCCGGCATTACCGGCGGGCCCAATTTCGGCTTGGCGCTCTCGGTTTCGGCGACAACACCGCAGGAGCGGGCCGGGCTCGACCTGTCCGGGCTGGACATGCTGCTCAACGGCTCCGAGCCGATCCGGCCCGAGGCGCTCACCGAATTCACCGAGGCCTTCGCCGAATACGGCTTCCGGCACCGTGCGCATACGCCCGGCTTCGGTCTGGCCGAGGCGACGCTGACCGTGACCATCAGCGACTGGCGGGACGAGCCGATGGTGCGGCAGTTCGACCGCAGCGCACTCGCCGAAGGCCGGGCGGTGCCGCCGACCGCCGAGACACATCCGCTCGGCGCGACACCGCTCGTCGGCTGCGGCGCACCGATCGGCCAGGACGTGCGCATCGTGCACCCGGTGTCCTGTGCCGAGCTGCCCACCGGCCGAGTCGGCGAGGTCTGGGTCGCGGGTGCGAACGTGTGCGACGGCTACTACGGCAGGCCGGACGCCACCGCCGAAGCGTTCCACGCCACCCTGCGCGGCAGCGACGCCCGCTGGTTGCGCACCGGCGACCTCGGCTTCTGGTTCGACGACCAGCTCTTCATCGCGGGCAGGCGCAAAGACGTGATCGTCGTCGACGGCCGCAATCACTTTCCGGGCGATATCGAGGCGACGGTCGAGGCCTGCGCCACCGAGATCCGGCCTGGGCACGTGACGGCGTTCGGGCACGACGACGGACGCCGTGAAGACCTGGTCATCGTTGCCGAACTGCGAATCGTCGAGGCCATCGAACCCGCCGAACTCTCGGTGCTCGCCCGCCGGATCCGCAACGCGGTCGCGGCCGCGCACGAGGTGATTCCCGGCTCGGTCATGCTGGTCGAGCCGGGCCGCATCCCCAAGACCACCAGCGGCAAACTGCGCCGCGGCGAATGCCGGGCCCGCTATATCGCCGGTCAGCTCGACCCGGTAGCGATGATCTGAGCTCGCCCGAAACACCGCCGAAGTCCCGCTGATCCGGCCCGTCGGCCGGATGATGAGGTGCATGACGACCGACAACATCTCTGTGCAGTGGAAAGACGAACCCGAGGAGCACGACTACCCGGCAGCCGCCGACTACCTGGAGCTGCTTGCCGGGCCGAAGGTCGTCAGTGCCGTGGTGGACGATTTGCGGGCCGCTCCCATCGTGCACAAGAAAGCCAAGGATATTCTGCGAGCGGCCGGGCTCGAGCTGCTGCCGCCGGAAAATCCGCATGTCCGGCAGGACCTGATCAAGATCAACAATGGCAAGTCGCTGTCGCCGATCCTGTTGGTGCGCGGCGACTTCCGCACCGGCACGCCGATGGTGATCGCCGACGGCTACCACCGAGTCTGCGCGATCCACTGGGCGGATGAGAACATCGCCATTCCGACGAAGATAGCCGCCATGCCGTGACCTTCTCCACCCTCGCGCTCGTCCTCGCGCTCGGCCTGTGCGGACCGCTGCTCGCGCTGCGCAGTTCGTGGCACGTGCCGGTGATCCTCGGCGAGATCATTGCCGGAATTGTCTTCGGCGCCACCGGGTTCGGCGTGCTGCACAGCGCCGATCCGATCTTCACCTTCCTCGCGGACATGGGCTTCGCGGTCGTGATGTTCGTGGCGGGAACCCATGTGCCAGTACGGGATCCGGCGGTTCGCTCCGCACTCGGCGTCGGCGCGATACGCGCGGTGCTGGTCGGATTGCTCGCCGTCGCAGCGGGTTTCGGCATCGCGCACTGGTTCGACACCGGCCACGGCGCCATGTACGCGGTGCTGATCGCCTCCTCGTCGGCGGCGCTGGTGCTGCCGATCATCGACTCGCTCGGCCTGCAGGGTAAGCCGGTGCTGGCGATGACCGCGCAGGTCGCGATCGCCGATACCGCCTGCGTTGTCGCGCTGCCGTTGGCCATCGATCCCGGCAATGCGGGTCGCGCGGCGCTCGGCGCGTTGGCGGTCGCCGCGTGCGGGGTCGTGCTCTTCGTGCTGCTGCGGTGGCTGGCGGTGTCCGGTGTGCGACGCCGGGCGCACCGGTTGTCGGAGGATCGCAAGCTCGCGCTCGAACTGCGGGTGAGTCTCGCCGTGCTGTTCGCGCTGTGTGCCGTGGCAACCCAGACGCGGGTGTCGATCATGTTGGCGGGCTTCGCCGCCGGGCTCGCGGTGGCCGCGATCGGCGAACCGCGCCGGGTGGCCCGTCAACTGTTCGCGATCAATGACGGATTCCTCGGGCCGCTGTTCTTCGTCTGGCTCGGCGCCCGGCTCAACCTGCGCGATTTCGGCGAGCATCCGCGGCTCATCGCCCTCGGCCTGGCGCTCGGCATCGGCGCGGTGCTTGTCCATTTGATGCCACGGTTGCTCGGTCAGCCGGTCGGCTACGGCGCGCTCGCGGCGGCGCAGATCGGCGTTCCGGTCGCCGCGGTCACCGTCGGCACCGAATTGCAGGTGCTGGTGCCGGGTGAGGCGGCCGCACTGATGCTCGGCGCGCTGTGCACGATCGCCGCGGCCGCGGTGGCGGCGAATCGAGTGGCCGCGCGGGCTCCGAAAGCGCCTGCCGCGACGTAGCGTTCACTCGTCAGCGCGACCGAGTAGCCGATCGGTCTCGCGCCGTTCGCGCTTGGTGGGTCGACCGGACCCGCGGTCGCGACGCGGCATGGTGGCGAGAATCTCGCGGGAGGGCGGCGGCGGGCTGCGGTCGATCAGGCATTGCGCGGCCAGCGGCGCGCTGACGCGCTTGGTGACGATCTGCTCGACGATCACAATGCGTTCGATACCGCTGATCCGGATGCGCACCTCATCGCCGGGCTTGACCGACTGGGCCGGCTTGGCCGCCGCGCCGTTGACGCGGACGTGCCCACCTCGGCATGCCTCGGCGGCAGCGGATCTGGTTTTGAACAGGCGCACGGCCCAAGTCCATGAATCGACTCGGGCCTGCGTCGCGGTGCTCTTGTTTCCGTTCGCACGGATGCCGTTTTCGGCGGGGGTCACTCGTTAGACGATACGGCGTGCGGTGACGATATCGCCCTGGCGGAGCGGGGTGTAGGAGACGGGCGAGCCGGACTGAACGGCGTTGAGCAGCTTGCCGTCACCCGCGTAGATGCCGACGTGGCCGCCACCGTTGGTCACGACGATGTCGCCGGGCTGCAGGTTCTGGAAGGCCACCGGAGCGCCGACGTGCGACTGCTCGAAGCTGGTGCGGGGGAGTTCCACGCCGGCCTGACGGTAGGCCCACTGGACCAGACCCGAGCAGTCGAAGTTGGAGGGTCCTGCGGCGCCCCAGGAGTACATCGCACCGACCTTGGTCTTGGCGGCGTCGAGCGCGATATCGCTGGCACTGGGTGCGGGATTGAACAGGCCGGGCATGTTCGGCGCGAAGTTCGGGATGCCGGGCGCCGCCTGCTGCTGCGGTGCGCCGGGAACCTGCGCGTTCGGCATGGCCGACACGGCCTGCTGGATCTGCTGGTTGAGTTGCTGGACGGGCGCCTCGTATTCCTGTGGCACAGGAACATCGAAGTTGCCGAGTCCGGGGAGGTTGATGGTTGCCGCCATCGCGGGGATCGCGGGCATCGCGCCGGTTGTCGCGGCCACCGCGCCCATGACGAGGGCACCCTTGACGGAATTCGGCAAGCGCGAATCCCGCTGCATGCTGTGTTTACCCACCGAGCTACGTCTCCGATCTTCGTACTCTCCCGCCGACCGGTGAGCGACCAGAAAATGGCCGCAAGGAATCACCCAGACGAACACTGTGGGTGTTCCCGGCACGGCAGGCGGGAAGATGGCCCCGACGGCCGCTAAGGCGGTAACTGTGTGGCGCCGCTTCTCTTTCGAAACGACAGGACTCCACTAAGTCACGAAGAGATTACGATGCCGACGCGGTGTTGTCCAGCGCAACGACCTGGTAGTTTTCCGGCCCCGACAAACTCCCTGGACGATCGCCCGGAATCCCGACACGCCCATCGGGTCACGACACGATATCGGCGAATAAGTGTCTGTTACCGATCGGCGGCAAATGTCCGAATCGTCCGCTGGGAATTCAGGATTCGCGACCGTTCGAGGCTTCGCCGCCACGTTCGGCGAGCGTCTGCTCGAGTTCGGCGATCCGGCGCCGCGCGTCGGCGAGCCCGACTTCGAGCTGCCCGAGCGCCATCACCAACGGCCCGACCGCGAGGTCGGCCACCAGCTGCGGGTCGTCGTAGCCGCGCTCTATCGCCACCAGGATGTTGGCGCGGATGCGCCGCGCCACCGTCGCGCCGGCCGGCACGTTCCAGGATTCGACCACCTCGGCGGTGGTCGGGGTGGGCTCGTCGGACATGACCCTCCGATACTCGCTGGAAACGCCACCAGCGTAATGACTTCCGTGCCCATCTCAACCGGGCGAGAGCAATCGTGCAATACCAACCGCTAGCAATATCTAGGACGCGCCGTAGATACCGACAGATTTCACGGACATAACGCGCTACGGTGTTAGGGCATGGACCCCGTGCGGAATCCGTATGCTCCCGGAGCCGGACAGCGCCCACCCGAATTAGCCGGGCGCGACAAGCAACTCACCGCTTTCGACATCGTGCTGGAGCGCATCGCGCGCGGCCGCCCCGAACGCAGCGTCATGCTCACCGGCCTGCGCGGCGTCGGAAAAACGGTGCTGCTCAATCAACTTCGCTCCACCGCCATCTCGCGCGGCTGGGGCACCGGCAAGATCGAGGCGCGACCCGATCAGGAACTGCGCAGGCCGCTGTCCTCCGCGTTGCACATGGCGGTGCGCGCGATCGCGATGGCGCACCGCAACCCGGAGCGGGTCGACGACTTCCTCGGCATCCTCAAGGCTTTCGCGCTGCGCGCCACCGCGGACAAGGGGATGCGGGAACGCTGGCAGCCCGGCATCGATGTGCCGGCCGTGACCGGCCGCGCGGATTCCGGCGATATCGAGATCGACCTGGTCGAGCTGCTGGTCGAGGCGGCGGCGCTGGCCAGCGAAATCGGCGTCGGCATCGCGATTTTCATCGACGAGATGCAGGATCTCGGTCCCGCGGATATCTCCGCGATCTGCGGCGCCTGCCACGAATTGAGCCAGGACACCGCGCCGCTCATCGTGGTCGGCGCCGGACTGCCGCACCTACCCGCGGTGCTGTCCGCGTCGAAGAGTTACTCCGAGCGACTGTTCAGTTATCACCGCATCGATCGGCTCGACCGGGAGTCGGCCGACCTCGCGCTGATCGCGCCCGCTGAGCGCGAGGAGGTGAAGTTCACCGACGAGGCGCTGGATGCGCTGTACCACAAGGCGGATGGTTATCCGTACTTCGTGCAGGCCTACGGCAAGGCCGCGTGGGATCAGGCGCCGGAGAGCCCGATCTCGGCCGAGGATGTCGAGGTGGCCGCGCCGACCGCGGAGGAGGAACTGGCGGTCGGCTTCTTCGGCTCCCGCTACGAACGGGCAACGCCGGCCGAGCGAGAGTACATGCGCGCCATGGCCGATCTGGCCGGCGACGACGGTCCGGTGGCGACCTCGGCGGTGGCCAGCGAACTCGGCCGCAAGCCCGCCTCGCTCTCGCCCGCCCGCGACGGACTGATCAAGAAGGGCCTGATCTATTCGGCCGAGCGCGGCACCATCGGATTCACCGTGCCGCACTTCGGCCGCTACCTGCGCAGTGTTTGAGGTCGAGAATCGGGCAATACGAACAACGCGGGATAGCGACGTATTAGCTTGTCTACCAAGATCATTAGAGATCGATAGAAATCAATCGACCTGCGGCCCTACCGGCCGGTAACTAAAGTTCTTACACTCGAATGTGATCCTGATCACGTCCGAGGAGGACATCATGGCGACAGCCGCGAAAGTCGACGCCACCGAAGAGCAGGCCCGCGCACTGGTCGAGGAATCCCGCGAAACCAGCTGGGCCAAACCATCGTTCGCGAAGGAGATGTTTCTCGGCCGGTTCCGGCTCGATCTGATCCACCCCTACCCCGTGCCGGGCGCGGAGGATGCCGCCCGCACCGCGGCCTACCTGGCCAAGCTGCGCCCGTTCTGCGAATCCATCGACGGCCGGGTGATCGAGGCGGAGGGCCGGATCCCGGACGAGTACGTCAAGGGGCTGGCCGAGCTCGGCTGCTTCGGCCTGAAGATTCCGGAATCCTATGGTGGACAGGGTCTTTCCCAGTTCGGCTACAACCGCGCGCTGATGCTGGTCGGCTCGGCGCATCCCAGCCTCGGCGTGCTGCTCTCGGCGCACCAGTCCATCGGCGTGCCCGAGCCGCTGAAGCTGGCCGGCACCGACGAGCAGAAGGCCGAGTTCCTGCCCCGCTGCGCCGCGGGCGCGGTGAGCGCCTTCCTGCTCACCGAGCCCGACGTCGGCTCCGACCCGGCCAGGATGGCGAGCACCGCGACCCCGATCGAGGACGGCACGGCCTACCAGCTCAACGGCGTCAAGCTGTGGACCACCAACGGTGTGGTCGCCGAACTGCTGGTGGTGATGGCCAGGGTGCCCAAGAGCGAGGGGCATCGCGGCGGCATCTCCGCGTTCGTGGTCGAGGCCGATTCGCCGGGCATCACGGTGGAGCGGCGCAATGCGTTCATGGGCCTGCGCGGCATCGAGAACGGCGTCACCAGGATGTACAACGTGCGGGTCCCGCGCGCCAATCTCATCGGCCGCGAGGGCGACGGCCTGAAGATCGCGCTCACCACCCTCAATGCGGGTCGGCTCGCCATCCCGGCGCTGTGCACCGCGTCGGCGAAGTGGTCGCTGAAGATCGCCAGGGAGTGGAGCACCGAGCGAGTGCAGTGGGGCAGGCCGGTCGGCGAGCACGAGGCGGTCGGTCAGAAGATATCCTTCATCGCCGCAACGACTTACGCGCTCGAGGCGGCGCTGGATCTGTCCGCCGCCATGTGCGACGAGGCGCGCAACGACATCCGGATCGAGGCGGCGCTGGCCAAGCTCTGGGCCAGCGAAATGAGCTGCACCATCGCCGATGAGCTGGTGCAGATCCGCGGCGGGCGCGGCTACGAGACGGCGGCCTCGCTCGCGGCCCGTGGCGAACGCGCGGTCGGCGCCGAACAGCTGGTCCGCGATCTGCGAATCAATCGCATCTTCGAGGGTTCCAGCGAGATCATGCGGCTGCTGATCGCCAGGGAGATGGCCGACGCGCACATGTCCGCCGCGGGTGCCCTGGTGGACCGCAACGCCGAGTTCAAGGACAAGGCCAAGGCGGCGGTCGGTGCGACCGGCTTCTACGCCAAGTGGTTCCCGCAGCTCGCGGTCGGCTCGGGGACCGTGCCCGCGACCTATACCGAATTCGGCACGCTGGCAAAGCATCTGCGGTTCGTCGAGCGCAGCGCGCGCAAGCAGGCGAGGTCGCTGATGTATGCGATGGGCCGCTGGCAGGCCGGGTTGGAGTACAAGCAGAACTTCCTCGGCCGGATCGTCGATATCGGCGCGGAGTTGTTCGCGATGTCCGCAGCCTGCATGCGTGCGCAGTCGCTGCGCACCGCGAACGCGCCGGAGGCCACCGCGGCGACCGAACTCGCGGACGCCTTCTGCAAGCAGTCCAGGGTCCGGGTGCGCAGGCTGTTCGACGCGCTCTGGGACAACACCGACGACGATGACCGCACCCTGTCCCGCGGCGTGCTGAGCGGGCGCTACACCTGGCTCGAGGAGGGGGTGTTCGATCCGAGCGAGGGCACCGGGCCGTGGATCGCCGAATGGCAGCTGGGTCCGTCGACCGAAGAGAACCTGCTGCGCCCGTTCCTACCGTCCACGCGCAGCCACTCGGCACCCTGATCTGAGCCGCGCTACCGGGCACCACGTTCTGTGACGAACGTGGTGCCCGGAGCTGCCATCATCATGCGAATATCCATCTGTATCGGCAAATTGCTAGATAGTCGTAGATTTCCATAACAGGGGAGAGGTGACTGCTTCGTAGCCGAATCTAGGAGACTCTAGGAAATCTGGTCGACAGGCCGATACTCGGCAAGCGAGGGCTGATCATGGCTCTCTACCGGAATCTAGGACTCGACCTAGCGATCCGTAGATTCTCCGAGGGCCGCGCGGCCCGTACATACGTCCCATGCGTCAGTTGGACAACTTGTCCATAACGCCGGGTATGAGCTGGTAACGCAGCGGAAATGTATATCGACAACCGGGCAAGAACGCTCCGCAAGGATGCACCCTCCTAGGAGGAACGTCATGTCCACGACGATCGCGCGCTGCGCCGCCGACTACGACGGTCACCGTGTCACGGTGTCGGCCGAGGACGGTATCCCGATCTCGGTTCGCACCTTCGGCACCGATTCCGCATCCCTCACCGTCGTCTTCGTGCACGGGCACTGCCTGCGCACCGAATCCTGGTCCTTCCTGCGCGACCAACTGCTGCGACAGTGGGGCGCCGAGACCAGGATGGTCTTCTACGACCATCGCGGTCACGGCGAATCCGGCGAGGCGCACCCGTCGACGTACACCATCGACCAGCTCGGACGCGATCTCGACACCGTGCTGCGGACGGTCGCGCCGACCGGGCCGGTGATCCTGATCGGACATTCGATGGGCGCGATGGTCGTGCTCGCCTACTCCCGGCTGTTCCCCGAGACGATCGGCACCCGAATCGTCGGCGTCGGCCTGATCGCCGGCGCCGCGAACGGTCTCACCGAGGTGGGGCTCGGCCGGTTCCTGAAGCGGCGCGCGGTGAACTCGCTGCAGGTGGCCGTGGTGCGCGCGCCGCGGGTCATGCAGGGCTCGAAGCGGCTGTCCCGCAGGCTCTTCGAGCCGATCATGCGCGCGGCGAATACCGGCACCCGGCGGGTGAATCCGCGGATGGTCGCGGTCGCCACCGCCATGCTGAACGACACGCCGCTGCTGACCATGTCGAGCTTTCTCGCCTCGCTGATCACCTTCGACGAGACCGCGACCCTGCACCGGCTCGGCATCATCCCCACGCTGGTGCTGGCGGGCACCGCGGACATCGTGGTGCCGTTCGCGCACTCGGTGGTGCTCGCCTCGCAGCTGGCCGGTTCGCAGCTGGTGCCGCTGGAGGGCGCCGGACACAGCGTGATCTTCGAGCGGGCCGAGGAGGTGGCGCTGTCCATCGTCGGATTGGTCGATCAGGTGGTCGCCGGGATGCGCGGGCAGGGGCCGGAGTACGCCGTCGCCGGATGAATGCTGGGCGGTCCCGGATCACCGAAATTGACCGATCAGTGGTTCACACCAAGCACGACGACCGAGCGCGAGCAACAATTGGGCGAACTGCCGAACTTTGGCAGCTGACGAGCCAGATCCGAATTCTTTATGTACTGTGTTAAAGATCACGTTGTGTGCTGAGTCACACGACTTGGTGCAGCGCGCTTCCAGGCAGACCATGGAAGTACCCGTTACCCACCGAGTTCGCAGGTCTGCCAGGAACACAGGAGGTATCGATGACACGCAGCGAAATCGCTGAACTCCGCTACACGGTCGGCCAGCTCCGGCAATCCATCGGCGCACTGCGGGCCCACTACGGCGACGCCAATATGGTGCGGCGGCTGGAGAACGACCTCGAACGGCTCGTCATCGACGCCGACGAGCTCGAGCAGTCGCCGCCGCCCGAGGTGCGCCGTCGCCCGCAGGACACCATCTACGTCCCGGACAGCAAGTCCGACGAGGCGGCCTGGATGGGCGCCCAGGACGAGGGCTTGGGCTTCCACTCCCGCCCAAGGACCAAATAACGCAAACCTGACTTCGCGGGCCCATTCCGTGCCGGTGGGCCCGCGACTTCCTTCGCCCCATCCCTTCGGTCGGTGGGGGTGGGGTTAGGCGCGGTGTCGGCCGAAGCGGCGGGCGGGGCGGGCGCCGTGGAAGCGGGCGCCGCGGGGGGTCTCGACCACCGGGTCGGCCCCGGCCGATTCGAACAGGGCCGCGATGCCGTGGTCGTGGCCCAGGGCGATGGCCTCCAGGCCGTAATTGCCGCCGGTGCGGGATAGTTCGTGCAGCATCGTGGTCATGATCCGCAGGCCGGTGGCGCCGACCGGATGTCCGAGGGCGATGGCCGAGCCGTTCACGTTGAGCCGGTCGCGCGGATCGAAATCCCATTCCCGGGCCAGCGCAAGGACTTCCACCGCGAAACCCTCGTTCACCTCGACCAGATCGATGTCGTCGAGCGTGATCCCGGTCCGCCCGAGCAGCTTGGCGACGGCGGGTGCCGCACCGAGAGTCGCGGTCTCCGAATCACATCCGGCCGCGGCCCAGCCGACCAGATACGCCATCGGCGTCAGGCCGAGATCCACCAGGCGGTCCTCCGCGACGACCAGGCAGGCCGACGCGCCATGCCGGTGGGCGCTCATATTGCCCGCGGTGACCACGCCGTTCGCGAGCAGCGGGCGCAGCGCGGCCAGGGTGTAGGTGGAGACGTCGTCGCGTAAACCCTCGTCGCGCAGAATGCGGTGTCCGCCAGTGCCTTCGAGACCCGGGTCGGCCCAACCCGGCTCATCCACTACGCCGACCGGAATCACCTCGGCGGCGAAATTACCCTGCCGCCAGGCGCGCGCGGCCTTGCGATGGCTGGCCACCGCGAACTCGTCGGCCTCGATCCGGCTGATGCCGTAGTAGCGCGCCAGGTCCTCGGCGTTCATCAGATCGGACGTGGTCCCCGATTCCCCATGGCAGGCAGCGGCATCCGCAGCGCACTCGACGCCGCCGGCCACCACGACATCGGCCGCGCCGGTCTGCACCATCATGGCCGCGGTGATCACCGCCTGCAGGCCACTGCCGCAGCGTCGATCGGTCAGAAACCCGGGAACGGCGAACGGCAGACCCGCGCCGCGCGCGGCAAGCCTGCTCAACTCGGGCCCGGTAGCCAGACCCCCATCGATACACGCCATGGCGACGTCCTCGATCCGCATCGGGTCGATCCCGGAGCGTTCGATTACCGCCGACAGCACCGTCGAAGCCATCCATTCCGGCGGCATTCCGGACAGCGCGCCCCCCTCGATCCCACTCGGCGTACGCACCGGCGCAACGATCGCGGCTCTTCTCACCTTGGGCTCCTTCCCCCGGCCAAGTCCGGCGCGACGTGGACATCAGCGCACGTCAGCGGGTACATCTCGAGAAAAGAGGACCACAATTATGTTGCCTCCGTGTGACAACCGGCGCGTCGGTATTTCGACTTCAGGTTTCGTTCAGTCGGGCAGCCCTCGAATGCTGTTCTGTTTTAGTCGAGTTCGAAGAGTTAGCGGTCTGTTCACCGCTCGACCGCAGTTGTTGAAGTGACAGCCAATGTGGCGCAAATCACGGGCATCCGGCTGGGTCGGGTATACCGGGACCCCGCTCGAGCGATAGCGGGGGTGTCGTATGGTGCTGGGCATCACATTCAATTTGCGGAGGTATCGATGACCACCCGCACTGCAGATCAGCGAGGCATCCACCCGTGAGTGAGCGCAGCGATCGAACCAAAAACACAGCGCCTTCGGCATTCACGACGGTGCCGAGCGCTAGCGAGGCACGGTCGTGAGTGCCGCTTCGACCACCACCCCGGAAACGGGGACCGGCGTCTTCAGCAAGACCAGGGCCCGAATCTCCGAACGCACGCTGCGCACCGATCGATGGTGGGTGCCACCGGCGATCACGGTGCTCGGACTCGGCGCGTTCGTTATCTACGCGACGATCAGATCCTATGTGCGAACGGCATATTGGGTTCCGGACTACCACTACCTGACGCCGTTCTATTCACCATGCCTGAGCACCTCGTGCGTCGAGGGCGCCAGCCACTTCGGCACACCGTTCGGCGACTTGCCGGTGATCCTGCCGCTGGGCTTCGTGGTGCTGCCCTTCCTGCTCGGCTTCCGGCTGACCTGCTACTACTACCGCAAGGCCTACTACCGGGCCGTCTGGTTCTCCCCGCCGGCCTGCGCGGTCGCCGAACCGCACGCCAAGTACACCGGCGAGACCAGGCTGCCGCTGATCATCCAGAACGCACACCGCTACTTCTTCTATGTGGCCATTGTGGTTTCGCTGATCAACACCTACGACGCGATCGCCGCGTTCCACGGCAAGGACGGCGGCTTCGGGCTCGGCCTCGGCAACTTCGTGCTGTGGCTCAACGTGATCCTGCTGTGGGCGTACACGCTGTCCTGCCATTCCTGCAGGCACATCGCGGGCGGGCGGCTCAAGCACTTCTCCGCCCATCCGGTGCGCTACTGGTTCTGGACCCAGGTCTCCAAACTGAACACCCGGCACATGGCGCTGGCCTGGACCACCCTCGGCACCCTCGTGCTGACCGACTTCTACGTCATGTTGGTTGCCAGCAAGACGATTTCGGACTTGCGGTTCATCAACTGATCCGTCCCAACCCCAGGAGTATTCGCGGCCATGCCAGAAGTAGAACGGCACAAGTACGACGTCGTCGTCATCGGGGCCGGTGGCGCAGGATTGCGCGCGGTGATCGAGGCCAGAGAACACGGCCACTCCGTCGCGGTGGTGTGCAAATCCTTGTTCGGCAAGGCGCACACCGTGATGGCCGAGGGCGGCTGCGCCGCGTCGATGGGTAATGCCAACGAAAAGGACAACTGGCAAACGCATTTCAAGGACACGATGCGTGGCGGCAAGTTCCTGAACAACTGGCGCATGGCCGAACTGCATGCCCAGGAGGCACCCGACCGGGTGTGGGAGCTGGAAACCTATGGGGCACTGTTCGATCGGACCGCCGACGGCCGGATCAGCCAGCGCAACTTCGGCGGCCACACCTATCCGCGGCTCGCGCACGTCGGTGACCGCACCGGCCTGGAAATCATCCGCACCATGCAGCAGAAGATCGTCTCGCTGCAGCAGGAGGATTTCGCGGCGACCGGCGACTACGAGTCGCGCATCAAGGTCTTCTCCGAATGCACCATCACCGAACTGCTGAAGGATGGCGACCGGATTTCCGGCGCGTTCGGCTACTGGCGCGAATCCGGCCGCTTCATCCTGTTCGAAACGCCCGCAGTGGTTTTGGCGACCGGTGGCATCGGCAAGTCGTACAAGGTGACCTCGAATTCGTGGGAGTACACCGGCGACGGCCACGCGCTCGCGCTGCGGGCCGGGGCGACGCTGATCAACATGGAATTCCTGCAGTTCCACCCGACCGGCATGGTCTGGCCGCCCAGTGTGAAGGGCATCCTGGTCACCGAGGGGGTGCGCGGCGACGGCGGCGTCCTGAAGAACACCGACGGCAAGCGGTTCATGTTCGACTACATCCCGCCGGTCTTCAAGGGGCAGTACGCCGAGACCGAGGAGGAGGCCGATCAGTGGTTGCGCGACAACGACTCCGCACGCCGCACCCCCGACCTGCTGCCGCGTGACGAGGTGGCGCGCGCGATCAACGAGGAGGTCAAGGCCGGTCGCGGCACGCCGCACGGCGGCGTCTTCCTCGATATCGCCTCGCGGATGCCCGCCGACGAGATCAAGCGCCGCCTGCCGTCCATGCACCACCAGTTCAAAGAGCTTGCGGACGTGGATATCACGGCGGAGCCGATGGAAGTCGGGCCGACCTGTCACTACGTGATGGGCGGTGTCGAGGTCGATCCCGATACCGGAGCCGCGACGGTGCCCGGTCTGTTCGCCGCCGGTGAGTGTTCCGGCGGCATGCACGGCTCCAACCGGCTCGGCGGCAACTCGCTGTCGGACCTGCTGGTGTTCGGCCGCCGGGCCGGGCTCGGTGCCGCCGCGTACGTCGAGCAGCTCGACGAGCGGCCGACGATCACCGACGCCGACATCACCGCGGCCGCGAAAGTCGCGCTCGCGCCGTTCGATCCGCCCAGCGATGGCGCGGGCGAGAACCCGTACACCCTGCACACCGATCTGCAGCAGACGATGAACGACCTGGTCGGCATCATCCGCAAGGAGCACGAGGTGCGGGAGGCGCTGACCAAGCTCGACCAGCTGCGGGCCCGGTTCAAGCAGGTCACCGTCGAGGGACATCGGCAATTCAACCCGGGCTGGCACCTCGCGCTGGATCTGGAGAACATGCTGCTGGTCAGCGAGTGCGTCGCGAAGGCGGCGCTGCTGCGCACCGAGAGCCGCGGCGGGCACACCCGCGACGATCATCCGGCGATGGATCCCGACTGGCGCAACAAGCTGCTGGTCTGCTCGGTGGAACCGAGCACGGCGGGGGAGACGATCCCCGACGTCACTGTGACACCTAAGGATCAGACCCCGATGCGGCCGGAGCTGCTCGCCCTGTTCGACCTCAGCGAGCTGGAGAAGTACTACACCCCGGGCGAAACCGCTGGGCATCCGGCGGCGGCCGGGCAATCGACAGAGGGAAAGGCGTAGCGATGGGTTACGACGCCAAATTCCGCGTATGGCGCGGCGACCTCGACGGCGGTGAACTGCACGACTTCACCGTCGCGGTGAACGAGGGCGAGGTGGTGCTCGACATCATCCACCGGCTGCAGGCCACCCAGGCGCCCGATCTGGCGGTGCGCTGGAACTGTAAGGCTGGCAAGTGCGGTTCCTGTTCCGCCGAGGTGAACGGGCGGCCGCGCCTGCTGTGCATGACGCGGATGTCCACCTTCACCGAGGCCGAGGTGATCACGGTGACTCCGATGCGCACCTTCCCGGTGATCAAGGACCTGGTCACCGACGTGTCCTTCAACTATCAGAAGGCCAGGGAGATCCCGTCGTTCACCCCGCCCGCCGATCTCAAGCCGGGTGACTACCGGATGAAGCAGATCGATGTGGAGCGCTCGCAGGAGTTCCGCAAGTGCATCGAATGCTTCCTGTGCCAGAACACCTGTCACGTGGTGCGCGACCACGAGGAGAACAAGACCTCGTTCGCCGGGCCGCGGTTCCTGATGCGGATCGCGGAGCTGGAAATGCACCCGCTCGACGTCGGTGATCGGCGCGATCTGGCCCAGGATGAGCAGGGGCTCGGGCTGTGCAACATCACCAAGTGCTGCACCGAGGTCTGCCCCGAACACATCAAGATCACCGACAACGCGTTGATCCCGATGAAGGAGCGCGTAGCGGATCATAAATACGATCCGCTGGTGTGGCTGGGCAACAAGCTGTTTCGTCGCTGACGAGGTGACCTCCGGCCGGGCATTCCCCTCGGCCGGAGCACGCACCCTTTACAACATCGCCACCACACCGACGGCGACAACTCCGACGAGTACGCCGATGAACAGTGATGACATCAGCGATCCGGTAAGGATGAACAGCCCGATCGTCGTCACGGCAAACAGCAACGCGACGATCAGCCATTCCACCCAATCACCAGGTCGCAATTTCTTGTACCGGGAGTGGGAGCCTTTGAGCCCACGGTCCACAAAGAGTGGTCTACCCAATTGTTATCAAAACTAATCCGCCGCTCCGCGTTGGCAAGAGCGAACGGCCCGGCGCGCCGGGCCGTGGTCAGCTGGTCGGACGGTCGAACTCGCCGTCGTGCACGCCCGCGGTGAACGCGGCCCACTCGGCCGGGGTGAAGACCAGCGCCGGTCCGTCCGGGTTCTTGCCGTCGCGCAGGCCGACGTGACCGTCCGCGAGCAGGGCCACCTCGACGCTGTCCCTGCCTTCGCCCTCGCCCGCCTTACGCCAGATCGCGCCGGTGAGGTCGACATTCGCGCCATTATTGATGCTCACGACAAAAGCTCCTTCGTTAGCGCCGGGTGCAGCGCGGTCGAATATCCACGCGGCACCCGGCTGTGCACGTAAACTATTGCGCCCCAATTAGATCGATATTCACACTGCGAACTCTTTGGCCACCTGCCGGAGCAGCTGCCGACTGGTTTGGATATCCAGCGCGGCGCGCTGCAGGCTCTGGTGTGCCCGATGGTACCGCTGCACGTCGACCGGTCTTTCCAGATACAGATCTCCGGTGAATCCCTCCACGTACACCACCGGCGGCTCGATCGGCTGTCCCTTGCCGTCGGTACCGAACTCCAGCACGGTGAACGGGCCGGTGGGATCCCCGAGCGGAATGCCCGCCGTGAACGGCAGGATGCGCACCGAGACATTGTCGCTGGTGCTCAAATCCGCGAGGTGTCGCAGCTGTGCCGCCATCACCTTCACGCCACCGACCACCCGGCGCAGCACCGACTCGTGCAACACCACGGCAACCTTCGCGGGGGCGGCCCGCCTGGTGATCAACGCCTGGCGCTGCAACCGCAGTTGGACGCGTCGCTCCAATTCCGACTCGGAATCGTTCGGATAGCCGAGACGATGCAGGGTCCTGGCGTAGTCCGCGGTCTGCAGCAGACCGAGCACCAGTTCCGATTGGTAGGAACTCAGTTGCTGGGCCGATGCCTCCAAACCCACGTAGACATCGAAGTTTTCGGGGATCAGGTCGCCGTAGGCATGCCACCAGCTCTTGACCGCGGCTTGCTGGGCCAGGCCCTTGAGGCCGTCGGCCAGGTCCTCGTGGATGCCGTAGATGCGGCACAGTTCCTGAATGTCGATGGTGCGGATCCGATCGGCCTGCCCCTTCTCCAGGCGCTGCAAAGTGCTTGCGCCCCACTCCATCAGCCGCGAGGCCTCGGCGATGGTGAGGCCGGCCTGGGTGCGCCAGTCGCGTAGATACCGGCCGAGCTGCCTGCGCGGTAGGGTGGAGGAGACGCCCTCGATACCGGTCGGTTTGTCCAATCCGGGCAGTCGCTCCGAACTCGTTGACGCTCTTGCCGAACTCGCTGACACAGCACGCTCCGTTCTGTGTTCGGCTGCTCACCCGTGATTTTCCGGGGGCAACCAGCAAGCTCGGTTCCCCGTCACTTCGCTTGGGCAGCGGGCTCTTTCGTCCACTATGGAGAATCCTCCCCTCCCGGCTGGTTTTCGTGCTGGGAATTCGCGCGAAATCTTTGGATATCCATCGCGGGCGTTGTTTCCCACCCCCGGCAATGGTGTGCTGGAAGTATGCCCGGACGGATCGAACGCCATCCTCGGCGTCGCCGCCTCGAGACTTCCGGGCACTCAGCACGAGTCGCCCGCAGGAACGAGGAGTCATGGCTGTACATGTCATTGCGTCGTCCTTGATGACCAGCGATCTCACCGCGCATCGCGCGCGCAGC
The DNA here is from genome assembly GCF_040645995.1 of Nocardia sp. NPDC046473. NCBI lineage: Bacteria > Bacillati > Actinomycetota > Actinomycetes > Mycobacteriales > Nocardiaceae > Nocardia > Nocardia sp. NPDC046473. The sequence goes on along the minus strand of NZ_JBEYZJ010000002.1, from coordinate 838,092 downwards.
GTCGGACACGGGAGCTGGGTGGTTTCCTACCTGCCCGGCCGCACCCTGACGTGCGAGCAGGCCGTGGCCGCGCTGCGGGTTGCCGAGGTGGTGCCCGCGCTGCTCGACCTGGTCGGCGACCTCGCCGACGAGGTCGGGCTGACCGCGCTGGAGGCGGTCGGCATGGCGGTGCGGCAATCCTCGTGGCCCGAGGAACGTCCGCACCCGGCCCGACATCGCTGGAGCGTCGGCGCGCATCCGGCGGGAGTCGCCTGATGCAACTCACCAATCTGAATATGCATGTGGCGGCGATGCTGGCCTGCGGCACCGATCCGGGCGTGCTGAATATCGACCAGGCCCATGCGGCCATGCAGTTGCACCTCGATTGCACGGTGGATCGGTGCCGGGTGCGGCGCCGGGCGCGGGCGACGCTGGTCGAGGCGGGCCGCTGCGTGCTCGACGAGCGGGCGCTGCCGTCCTGAGCTACACCTGACCGAAGCCGGGCCGATCCGCTACCGTTCTCTGCGCGAGACGGTATGTGAGAGGCGAGTGTGGTGTTGGTTCGGGTATTCCGGCGGTCGGTGGCAGTAGTTGCGGTTTCGGTGCTGGCCGCGGTGCCGGTGTACAGCAATGCGGCGCCGGGCGGCGAGGCAAAGCCAGGCGGCATGGAACGCTTCTACGGCCAGCAGCTGCAGTGGCATCCCTGCGAGATCGCGAATCTGGACAAAGCCGGCGGCGAGTGTGCCGACGTACAGGTGCCACTCGACTACGGCAGGCTGGACGGCCGGACCATGACCGTGGCGATATCGCGGGTCAAGGCCACCGATCCGGCGCGGCGCCAAGGGATTCTGCTGGCCAACCCCGGCGGGCCCGGCGGCGAAGGACTGGACAGCATCGACCTGCTCGGCGATGTGCTGACGCCGGACGTCACGGCTACGCACGACCTGATCGGGATGGATCCCCGCGGGGTCGGGGAGTCGGGGCGGAGTCCGCGGTGCGGCTGGCCGGTGGGCGAGATGATCCGCTCGGCCGGTCTGGATCCGCTCGGGTTCGTGCACGACACCGTGCAGTCGGTGGGCATGGCCGCGGGCTGCCTGGTGCACGACCCGGAGATGATGCGCCAGTTCACCACTCGCAATACCGCCAGGGACATGGACGTCGTGCGCGGCGTGCTCGGCGAGCCGACGATCGACTACTTCGGGCTGTCCTACGGCACCTACCTCGGCGCGGTGTTCACGCAGATGTTCCCCGAGCGCAGCGGGCGGATCGTGCTGGACAGCGCGATCGATCCGGATCGGTATTGGGAAGGGCTCGTGCAGGATTGGGGTCCGGCGAACGAGCGTGCCCTGGACGACTGGGCGATCTGGGCGGCGACGAAGGACGACACCTACCGCCTCGGTGCGACGCCGCAGCAGGTGCGGGCCACGGTGGAGGGGCTGGTGCGCAGCGTGGCGCGGCAACCGGTCGTCTTCGACGGCTTCGCGGTCGACGATCATTGGCTGCCGTTCCTGCTGCACGGGATGCTGATGAACTTCCGGCTGAACGAGAAGCTGGCCGATGTGGTGCGAGAGATCGCCGATGCGGTGGGCGGCCCGCCGACCAAGGCGCGTACGCCGTGGCTCGCGGCGATTGTCGAGTCGTTGCGGGACGGCGAGGATTCGACGTTGGCGCAGATCGCCTGCGGAGACGTTGGGGCACCGCGGGATCCGGGCTGGTACTGGCGCAATATCGAGCAGACCCGGGCGACGCAGCCGGTGTTCGGGGCGTTGGCGAGCAACATCCAGCCGTGCGCGTTCTGGGCGGGGCCGGTCGAACCGGCCACCGTGGTGCGCAATGCGGTGCCCGCGCTCATCCTGAATTCGACCGGGGACCCGCGGACTCCGTACGGCCATGCGGTTCGGCTGCATCAGGACATGTCCGGGTCGCGGCTGGTTACGTTGCAGGATGTGCGGATTCACATGACATTTCGGCCTGGGCTCAGCTCCTGTGTGAACGATGCGATCAACACCTATTTCGGTGCGGGGACGTTGCCTGCCGAGGACACGACCTGCCACGCGGATCAAGCAAGCCAGTAGCAGACAGCGCTATATAGGAATTCGACGAACAGCGGTCCATTCACGTATCTCGTAGGGGGATATCGGAATTCCACCTCGAAGATAATTCTCAGCGAGTCGTCTTGGCGGTCAATGCGAAACAGTGAGATCGGCGGGATCGGTGTACGGATTGTCGTCGACCCATAGTTGACCGTCGGCGAATCGGGTCGACCGGAACGGTGCGAGATCGACCAGCTTCGGGGCGCCGTCGGTGATCCATTCGGCCAGGCAGATGCCGATCGCGGGTGCGGTTTTGAAGGAGGTGCCGCTGTCACCGGTCATCACCCAGAGACCGGGCACGGTCGGCGCCTGATCGATGATGGGATGGCCGTCCGGGCTGCGCATGTAGGTACCGGCCCAGCCACCGCGCATTGTCGCCGCGGCGAAGCTCGGGAAGCGGTGCGCCATCGCAGCTCTGGCGCGGGCGATCGCCGCAGCATCGATGGTTTCGTCGATCTCGTCCGGATTGGTCGGGCGGGCCGCCGATCCGACGCCGACTAGTGTCGCGGCGCCCGCCTCGGGCCGGAACCAGGAGCCGCGGGCCGAGTCGACGATGACCCGATGCCTGCGTTCGTGGCCTGCGGCGGCGGGCCAGCGGAAGATCACCACCTGGGTGCGCACCGGCACCAGGCCGAAGTCGAGACCGAGTGGGCGCAGCAGTTGATCGGACCACGCACCGGCGGCGAGCACGGCGGTCCCCGTCGAGATCGGTCCTGCCGACGTGACCACGCCGGTGACGCGGTCGCCGCGCGTCACGATCTCCATCGCGGGTGTCTCGGTCAGGATGGTCACGCCGAGTTCCCTTGCGGCCTCGGCGAAACCGTAGAGCGCGCCGTTGGGATCGGCGACACCCGAACCGGGCTCGAACGCCGCGACGGTCAGATCGTCGGTGCGGATCAGCGGTTCGATTGCGCGCAGATCATCGGCGGTGACGACGCTCGTTTCGATCCCGATCGCCTGCTGCGCCGCGACATTCGCGCGCAACTGAGGTTCGTCCCTCGGCGCCACCAGACGCAGGAAGCCGACCGGATCGAAGTCGGGCGAACCGGCACCGACCTCATCGTCCCAGGAACGGAAGACGCGCAGGCTCTCGTGGGCGAGGCGGGCCTCCGGAACATTCGCGTAGTGGCAGCGAATGAGGGCGCCCGATTTCCCGGTCGCGCCCGCACCCAACTGTTCCCGTTCGACCACGACAATGTCGCGGATCCCGCGTTTCGCCAATTGCAAGGCGGTCGATACGCCGACAATGCCGCCGCCGATAATCACCACATCGGCCGTTTTCGGCTGCTGGACCGCCATTACCGTCCTTTCGCTCGTCGCACGCTTTCTTCGACCGCAGAAAGAACATACGCGCGGCCACTCAGCGGATGCCGCACCTCGATATCTTGCATATCGGTGTGTCGGAATCGGTGGTGCTGAACGGTTTATGACTTCGATCGACGCGTCACGAGAGCGATGGGCTCAATTATCCCGAGCCCGTTACCTGACCGGGTTTATCGCGTGGCGACGGTTACTGTCCTGCGCGCCAGGCGCGATACAGCTCCGCACCGCGGCCGTCGGCGGCCCAATGGCCGAGTGTGTTTGCAGCACTCAGCGATTGGGCCGCTCCCTGGTCAGGCGGCGGCCGGCGCCGGTTCGTCGGCGAATTGGGTGCGGTACAGCTCGGCGTAGCGGCCCTCTTCCGCCAGGAGCTCAGTGTGCGTGCCGCGCTCGATGATTCGACCGTCCTCCATCACCAGGATCTGATCGGCCGCGCGGATGGTGGACAGGCGGTGCGCGATCACCAGTGCGGTCCGGCCGTCCAGGGCCTCCGAGAGTGCTTCCTGCACTGCGGCTTCCGAGGTGGAGTCGAGCGAGGCGGTGGCCTCGTCCAGGATCACCACGCGCGGCTGCTTGAGCAGCAGGCGGGCGATGGTGAGGCGCTGGCGTTCACCGCCGGAGAGGCGGTAGCCGCGCTCGCCGACCACGGTGTCCAGACCGTCCGACAGCGAGTCGACCAGATCACGTAACCGGGCCCGCTGCAACGCGTCCCACAGTTCCGACTCCTGCGCCTCCGGGCGGGCGAGCAGCAGATTCGCCCGGATGGTGTCGTGGAACAGGTGCCCGTCCTGGGTGACCAGACCGACCGTCTCCCGGATCGACTGGGTGGTCAGGTCGCGCACGTCGGTGCCGTTCAGCCGGACCGCGCCGCCGTCCACGTCGTACAGCCGGGAAACCAGCTGGGCGACAGTGGATTTACCGGCGCCCGACGAGCCGACCAGCGCGATGAGCTGGCCGGGCTCGGCGCGCAGCGACACGTTGTGCAGTACGTCGACGCCGCCGCGGGTGTCCAGGGTCGCGACGTCCTCCAGCGAGGCCAGCGACACCTTGTCGGCGGACGGGTAGCCGAACGTGACGTTGTCCAGTTCGACGGCGACCGGCCCGTCCGGCACCGACACCGCGTCGGGTGCGTCCTCGATCAGCGGCTGCAGGTCGAGCACCTCGAAGACGCGCTCGAAGCTCACCAGCGCGGCCATTACCTCCATGCGGGCGCTGGCCAGTGCGGTCAGTGGCGTGTAGAGCCTGGTCAGCAGCAGCGACAGGGCGACGACGGCGCCGGCGTCCAGCTGGCCGCGCAGCGCGTACCAGCCGCCGAGCCCATAGACCAGGGCGACGGCCAGCGCCGACACCAGGGTGAGCGAGGTGACGAAAATGGTCTGCAGCATCGAGGTGCGCACGCCGATGTCGCGCACCCGGCGGGCGCGCACCTCGAACTCGCCGGATTCCTGCTGCGGGCGCCCGAAGAGTTTCACCAGCGTCGCGCCGGGCGCGGAGAACCGCTCGGTCATCTGGGTGCTCATGGCGGCGTTCAACTTGGCGGCCTCGCGCTGCATATCGGCCAGCCGGTTGCCCATGCGCCGGGCGGGCAGCACGAACACCGGCAGCAGGACCAGTGCGATCAGGGTGATCTGCCAGGAGATGCTGAGCATCACGCCGAGGGTGAGTGCGAGGGTCACCAGGTTGGCGACCACGCCGGACAGGGTGTCGCTGAACGCGCGCTGGGCGCCGATCACGTCGTTGTTCAACCGGCTGACCAGTGCGCCGGTTCGCGTCCTGGTGAAGAACGCGATCGGCATCTTCTGCACGTGATCGAAGACGGCGGTGCGCAGATCCAGGATCAGGCCCTCACCGATGCGCGAAGACAACCAGCGGATGCCCAACCCGAGCGCGGCATCGAAGACCGCAAGGACCGCGATGATCAGCGCGAGGGTGACCACCACCCGCGGCGCCGAACCGCCGATGATGGTGTTGACCACTCGGCCCGCCAGCACCGGCGTGGCCACCGCAAGCAGTGCCGAGACGACGCTGAGCAGCAGGAACACCCCGATCCGGCGCCGATGTGGCGCGGCGAATCGAAGGATGCGGCGCGCGGTGGCCAGGCTGAATTGCCGCTGCTCCTGCGGCGCGTTGGCCCGCCGGTACATCTGGCTCCAGGCCACCGATTCGATACTCACGTTTATCTCCCTCTCGCTCCCCACCCATCAAAGCCTTCGGCACTGACACTAAGACCTCAACAATGGTTGAGAGCAAGTCGTTTCCGCCGGATTCCGATTCCGCGCTCAGCGAAATTTCCGTACCCGCGCTTAGGCTGGCCAGGTGACCAAGGACCGGGTGGTGGAGGTGCTGGGCGGCAGGCTCGACGGTGAGGTCGACGCCTCCGACCGCCGGCGGGCGGAGTATTCGTCGGACGCCTCCAATTATCGCGTACCGCCGCGGGCCGTTGTCTTTCCCCGGACGGACGAGGACGTGGCCGTCGCGCTGGCGGTCGCCACGGAGAACGGGCTGTCGGTCACCGCACGCGGTGGCGGGACCTCGGTGGCGGGTAATGCCATCGGCCCCGGGCTGGTGCTGGATTTCAGCAGGCATATGAATCGGATCCTGGAGGTGGATCCGCAGGCGCGGATCGCCCGGGTACAGCCCGGTGTGGTGCTGTCGGAATTGCAACGCGCGGCTCGGCCGCACGGGCTGCGGTTCGGGCCGGATCCGTCCACGCAGAACCGGTGCACCCTCGGCGGCATGATCGGCAACAACGCCTGCGGCCCGCGTGCGGTCGCCTGGGGACGCACCTCGGACACGGTGCGAGTGCTACGGATTCTCGACGGGACCGGCGTCGAGCGGACACTCGCCAACGATCTGTCGGTGCTGCCGGGTCTGGCCGAGTTCACCGGCGCACATCTCGCGGTGCTGCGCACCGAGCTCGGTCGCTTCGAACGTCAGGCGTCCGGCTACGGGCTCGAACATCTACTGCCCGAACGCGGTTCGGCGGTGGCGAAGGCGTTCGTCGGATCCGAGGGCACCTGTGGGCTGCTGCTCGACGCGACGGTCGAGCTGGTCGCGCTGCCGAAAGCCGCGGTGCTGACGGTGCTCGGCTACCCCGATATCGCCACGGCCGCAGACAATGTCGCCGCGGTGATGGCGTGCGAGCCCACCGCGGTCGAGGGCATCGACGCGCGGCTCGTAGATACCGTCCGGGCCCATCGCGGCGCCGTTCCAGACCTGCCGCGCGGCGGCGGATGGCTGTTCGTGGAGACCGCGGGCGACACCCCCGCCGAGGCGCTGGCCATCGCCGAACAACTGCGCGGGTCGGTCGATGCGCTGGACTCGCGCATCGTCACCGATCCCGTTGCCGCGGCGGCACTCTGGCACATCCGGGCGGACGGAGCGGGCCTGGCCGGTCGCACGCCGGACGGGCAGCCCGCCTGGCCGGGCTGGGAGGACGCGGCGGTGCCGCCGGAGCGGCTCGGCGATTACCTGCGTGACTTCGCCGACCTGACGCGCGAGCACGGTGTGGATGGATTGCTGTATGGGCACATCGGTGACGGCTGCATCCACGTGCGCCTCGATCTGCCGATCGCCGATGCGCCGCAACGCTTTCGGCGGTTCCTGTTCGACGCCGCCGAACTGGTTGTGCGGCATGGTGGTTCCCTCTCCGGTGAGCACGGTGACGGTCGCGCTCGCTCGGAGTTGCTCGCACTCATGTACTCCCGCCGGGTGCTCGACGTATTCGCCGGATACAAGGCCATTTTCGATCCCGCCGATGTGCTGAACCCCGGCGTGCTGGTCGCGCCGCGGCCGATCGACGCCGACCTGCGACTGGCCGGGCTACCACTGGTCCCCGCCTCGGGCGGCTTCGCCTTCCCGCACGATCACGGCGATCTGAGTACGGCGGTGCATCGCTGCGTGGGAGTCGGCAAGTGCCGTGCCGATACGCGCGCGACCGGTGGTTTCATGTGCCCGTCGTATCTGGCGTCCAAGGATGAGAAGGACAGCACCCGCGGCCGGGCCAGGGTGCTGCAGGAGGTGGTCCGCGGCGCGCTGCCATGGTCGTCCGAGGCGGTCGCCGAGTCGCTCGATCTGTGCCTGTCCTGCAAGGCATGTCGCTCCGACTGTCCGGCGGGCGTCGACGTGGCCACCTATAAGGCCGAGGCGCTGTACCGCCGATACCGGCACCGGCCACGGCCCCTCGATCACTACTCGCTCGGTTGGCTGCCGCGCTGGCTGGCGGCGGCGACCCGGATGCCGCGCGCCGCCAACGCGCTGGCGGACAACTCGGTGCTACGCCGAATCGGATTGCGCGCGGCGGGCATTGACCCGCGCCGAGAGGTACCACGACTGGCGGAGCGCAGCTTTCGGCGCAGGTGGCGTGACCTCGGCGGAGTTGTTCCGCCCGCGGTGTCGGTGGATGAGCTCGATGCGGCCGAGAGTCCTACCGCCGCACCGGAAACCGATACTGAGCGGCCCGAGGTAATGCTGTGGGTCGACACCTTCACCGACGCCTTCGATCCTGAGATAGCTCTGGCGGCAGCGCAATTGGTGCAGTCGCTCGGCTACCGGGTGCGCATTCCCGCGCGACGCGTGTGCTGCGGGCTCACCTGGATCAGCACCGGTCAACTGGACGGTGCCCGCGCGCGGCTGCGCGCCACGCTGGACGCGCTGGATGAGCATGTGCGCGGCGGCGGCCTTGTGGTCGGGCTGGAACCGTCCTGCACCGCGGTGCTGCGGTCGGATCTGCCCGAACTGCTACCGGAGGACCCGCGCGCAGCGGCCACCGCACGCGCGGTGCGCACGCTCGCCGAGTTTCTGACCGAACAACCGGACTGGCAACCGCCGCAATGGCCGGGCCGGACCGTGCTGGTTCAGCCGCATTGTCATCACCATGCGATTCTCGGATTCGAGACCGATCGCCAGCTATTAGCCACAATGGGAATCAATGTGACTGAAATCACCGGCTGTTGCGGTCTCGCGGGAAACTTCGGAATGCAGCGGGACCATTACGACATTTCGGTCGCGGTGGCCGAGAACGGCCTGCTACCCGCGCTGCGTACCGCCGACAGCGAGTCGACTTTCCTCGCGGACGGCTTCTCTTGCCGCACCCAGGCCGCACAGTTGGCCGGCCGCCGAAGCCGCCACCTGGCCCAACTCCTGTTGGAGCGGTGAGACTTTCGCGCACTCGCCGGGACGACGGGTCCCGGCGTGTGCGCGCGACCGGTCAGCTGCCGAACGGCAGGGTGCCCGGCGGAATCTGATAACCCGAACTGCCTGCGGAAACACCGCCCCAGGCGCTGAGCAACCAGTTGAGCAAGTTGGTGATCATTCGATACCTCCATGTGGCGACTGCCAGCTGTTTGCCGATCGAACCAATATCGCCACGTCCATTCTTAGCGTTACAAAATACCGGGTACCTGCGATGATGCATATTCGGCATCGGATAGCGGCGAATTGTGTTGCGCGCGAATAGTTTCTCGACCGAGCGCGGACGGGCGCGCATTCCGGGCCGCGTCATCGGGCAGAATGGTCCGATGCGTAACGCGATGGTCGAGCCGGTAGGTGAGCCAACCGGCCTGGCCAGAACCGTGACGTCCGACCACCCGATCGACCTGGCGTGCACGATCGCGCCGCTGCGCCGCGGCACCGGTGATCCGTGCCATCAGACGACCGCCGACGGCGCGCACTGGCACGCCTCACGCATGTCATCGGGCCCGGTCACCTACCGGTTGACGCAATCCGGACCGTCCTCGGTGCAGGGCCGCGCCTGGGGTCCGGGCGCCGAGGAATTCCTCGACGGACTCGACCACATGCTGTGCCTGGACGAGAACATGGACGGCTTCGTCCCGGACCACCCCAAGATCGTCGAGGCGCATCGGCGCTTCCCCGGCCTGCGCATGCTGCGCACCGGCCTGGTGCTCGAGGCGCTGATCCCCGCGGTGCTGGAGCAGAAGGTGCACACCATCTCGGCCCGCGGCTCGTGGCGAAAGCTGGTGCGGCAGTTCGGCGATCCCGCGCCCGGCCCGGCGCCGGAGGGCCTGCGGTTGCCACCCGACGCCGATACCTGGCGGCGGGTGCCGTCCTGGGCCTTCCATCGGGCCAACGTCGGTCCGCAGCGGGCGCAGACGATCGTGCGGGTCGCCAGGGTGGCGAGCTCATTGGAGCGGGCCGCCGGTGTCGACCCGGCCGAAGCCGCCCGCAGGCTGCGGACGATCCCGGGAATCGGCGTGTGGACCGCCGCCGAGACCGCGCAGCGCGCGTTCGGCGACGCGGATGCGTTGTCGGTCGGCGATTTCCATCTCGCGGCCATCGTCGGCTGGACCCTGCTCGGCCACCCGATCGATGACGACACGATGGTCGAATACCTGGAACCGCTTCGGCCGCACCGCTATCGGGCGGTACGACTGCTGGAGATCAGCGGGCAGGCGCACAAGCCGAAGTTCGGTCCGCGCACGCCGCTCACCGATCACACCTGGCACTGAGCAGTTCCGCGGCCGCGGGTTTCGGCTCAATCCCGGCGAGCGTCGAGCCCGTCCAGTACGCGGTCCAGGCCGTAGCGGAACTTCCGATCCCGCCGCTCGATCGGGTCCGTGTCCCAATCTTCCTGCTGAAACCTGGGATAGTCCTTGGCGGCTTCCTCGGCGGCAGGGCGCAACGCGGCGACGAACTCCCGCTCCGTTTGCCCGGAACGGGCGAGTAGAGCCAGCCAGGCGGCCTCGCTGATCCCCATCCCGACGACGTAGCTCATGACGACACTGATGGCGTCGCTGGTCTCGGCCGCCGGGAATCCGCCCGCTTCGAACAGTCCGACCAGGCCGTCGTTGAGCCGCATGACGTTCGGGCCCAGGTAGGACAACCCGACCTGACCGAGGGTCGATGCCATCCACGGGTGCCGCAGGATCATCGCGCGCAGGCTTTCCGCACAGTCCTCGGTGGCCGAGCGCCAGGCCGCCGGGTCGGCGATCTCGGGTACTCGGATCTCGCCGTAGACCTCGTCGACGACCAGTTCGATCAGCTCGTCGCGATTGGCGACGTGCCGGTAGAGCGACGTCGCACCGGCGTTCAGCCGGGCGCCGAGTTGGCGCATGGTGAGCGCCTCCATGCCCTCGGCGTCCAGCAGAACGACGGCCTCGGCCACGATCTGCTCCCTGGTCAGCGCGGGTTGCTCCCGCCCCTTGCGCGGACGCGTCCATACCGATCCGACCTGCTGCTTTTCGACGGCCACGTCGACTCCCTTCCGTTGCCACCAGCCTAGCGCACAATGTTCGCACTTGCGAACGTCCTCAAAGTCTGCGTACAGTGTTCGCAACAAGAGAACGACGTACGCAACACCGTGAGAAGAGAGCTACCGATGAACGCGATCGAGACCCGCAACCCGAGACGCTGGTGGATTCTGATCGTGCTGTGCCTCAGCACGCTGGTCCTGGTCATCGACAATTTCGTGCTGGCCGTCGCGGTGCCGGCACTGGCCGAGGATCTGCACGCGAGCGCCCAGGACATCCAGTGGATCCTGGACTCCTACATCCTCGTTTTCGCGGGCCTACTGCTCACCTCGGGCAGCCTCGCCGATCGGTTCGGCAGACGGCGGGTGATGCTGATCGGGCTCGTCCTGTTCGGCGTTGCCTCGCTCGGGGCCACGCTGGCCGCCAGCCCGATCGAGATGATCGTGGCGCGCACCGTGATGGGCATCGGTGGTGCGCTGGTGCTGCCGAGCACGCTGTCGATCCTGATCACGGTGTTCGACGACGAGGAGCGGCGTAAGGCGATGAGCTTCTGGAGTGCCGCCTCGGTGCTCGGTCTGGTCGGCGGTCCAGTGCTCGGCGGCGTGCTGATCGCGCACTTCTGGTGGGGTGCAGCGTTTTTGATCAATATCCCGGTCACGGCCGTTGCCATCATCGCCGCGCTGGCGCTGATGCCGGAATCCAAGGGGCCGTGGACCAAGCCGGATGTGCCCGGTGCGGTGCTGTCCATGGTCGGGATGATCGCGCTGGTCTGGACCATCATCGAATTCCCCAAGGGCGGTTTCGATCACGCGTCCACACTGGTCACGCTGGCCATCGCCGTGGTAAGCCTGGTCGCGTTCATCGTGTGGGAGAAGCGCGTCGAGCATCCGATGGTGCCGCTGGACCTGTTCCGCAACCATGACTTCGCCGGTGGCAGTCTGTCGCTGACGCTGGTGCAGGTCGCCAATGGTGGTCTGCTGCTGGTGCTCACCCAGTACCTGCAGTTCGTGCTCGGCTACTCGCCGACCAAGGCCGGGCTCGCGTTCATTCCGATGATGGCCGCCTCCATCGTGTTCAACGGACTGGGCGCCGGTCTGGGCAGCAAGGTCGGCAACCGCACGCTGGCCGTCACCGGCATGCTCGTCTCGACCGTCGGGCTCGGCCTGCTGGCCGGTCTGTCCGCGGACACTGGGTTCGGCGTGCTGTCCATTGCGCTGGTGGTGCTCGGTGCCGGCGCGGGCCTGGCGCAGCCCGCGGCCATCGCGGCGCTGATGGGGGCCGTGCCGCCGGAGCAGGCCGGTGTCGGGTCCGCGTTGAACGACACCATTCAGCAGGCTGGGGCCGCCCTCGGCATCGCGGTGCTCGGCAGCATCCTGTCCAGCACGTTCACCAGCAGCATGCCGGATTCGACCCCGGAGCTCGCCCGGCATTCGATCGGCGACGCGCTGGCGCTGGCCGCGCGGACCGGCGACAGCGAACTCCTCGGCACTGCGCGCGAAGCGTTCACCACCGCCATGTCGGTCAGCTTTATCGCGGGTGGTGCCGGAATCCTGGCCGGAGCAATCGTCGCCCTGTTCGTCATGCGCAACAACAAGACCGCTCCGGCGGAGGTGCTCGAGGAAGCGGCACTCATCCAGTAGGACAACCGAATACGGCGAAAGACCGGCTCGATGATCGAGCCGGTCTTTCGCTGTCGTACTGTCCGTTCAGAATTCGCCGAGGACGTTGAACACGGTGCGTCCGGTGTGGGTACCGCTCTGGATCGAATGCAGGACCTCGGCCGCGTCGGTGATCGACGCGAACTGGGTGAGCGACGAAAGATGTTGCGGGCGCAGTTCGTTGGCGAGGCGGGTCCACAGTTCGCGACGCTTCTCGATCGGGACGAACACCGAGTCGATGCCGAGCAGCGCGACGCCGCGCAGGATGAACGGCAGCACGGTGGTCGGCAGACCCGAGCCACCGGTCAGGCCGCTGGTCGCGACCGCGCCGCCGTAGCCGATGGCGCTGAGGATGTAGGCGAGCGACTTGCCGCCGACGCTGTCCACCGCGGCGGCCCAGCGGGCCTTGTTCAGCGGGCGCGGCTTGGCGTCGGGATCCTCGGGCAGGCGGCCGATGATCTCGTTCGCGCCGAGTTCACTGAGCAGATCGCCCGCGTCGGCCTTGCCGGTCGAGGCGATGATCTCGAAGCCGAGCCCCGACAGGATGTCGATGCTCACGCTGCCGACGCCGCCCGTCGCGCCGGTGACCAGCACCGAGCCCGTCTCCGGGGTGATGCCGCGGTCGAGCAGCGACTGCACGCTCAGTCCCGCGGTGAAGCCCGCGGTGCCGAGCGCGGCGGCGTCCCTGGGGCTCAGGCCGTCCAGCTTCACCACCCAGTCGGCAGGCACCCTGGCGTACTCGGCGAACCCGCCGTTCTGCGAAACCCCGATGTCGTAGCCGTGCGCCACCACCAGGTCGCCCGGGGCGAAGTCGTCGTCCTCCGACGAAACCACCTCGCCGGTGATGTCGATGCCGGGAATGATCGGATACTTGCGCACCACCCCACCCCCCGGCGTGATCGCCAACCCGTCCTTGTAGTTCGCGCTGGAGAAATGCACCTTGATCGTGACCTCACCAGCCCCGAGGAATTCCTCCCCGACCTCCTGCTTGGTCAGCACGATCCCGCTATCCGATTCATGCGCCACCATCGCCCAGAACTCCATGCCGACGAGCATACGATCGTCCGCCCCCACCCGCGCAGCTCCCACCGCCCGCGAATCGACGTGGCCCGGTCTACTCCGGGACGAGTTCGAGGCGGACGCCGAGGAGGCGGATGGGGCGGTCCAGGGGGAAGCGGTCGATGATGCGGAGGGCGGTTTCGGTGATTTGGGCGGGGTCGATGGTGGGGGTCGGCAGTTTCTCCTGTTTGCTGCGGGTGTAGAAGGTGTTGGTGCGGACGGTGACCGAGACTCGGGTGCCGATGCGGCCCGCTTCGGCCATTTCCTCGGCTACCTCGGTGGCCAGGCGGGCCACCTGGGCGCGGATTTCGACGGGGTCGGTGAGGTCGTGGGGGAAGGTCTCGGATTTGCTGCGGCCCACCGGGATTCGGGGTTCGGTGGTGACGTCGGTGTCGCCTTTGCCGTGGCCGAGGACCCAGAGGTAGGGGCCGGTGTTCGGGCCGAATTCGGCGGCGAGGCGGTGCCGGTCGGCGGCCATCAGGTCGGCGACGGTGTTGATGCCCAGGTCGGCGAGGCGGGTGGCGATTCGAGTGCCGATGCCCCACAACGCATTTGTCGGGCGGTGTGCCATGACCTCGGTCCAGTTCGCGGCGGTGAGGCGGAAGACTCCGGCGGCCGCCCCCGCGTCGGTGGCCGGGCCTGCGGCCGACTTGCCGGTCGCTTTCGCAAATCCGGTGGCGAGTTTGGCGGTGAGCTTGTTGTCGCCGATGCCGATCGAGCAGGACAGCTCCAATTGCTCGATGGCGCTGCGGATTTCGCGGGCCAGCGCCTCCGGGTCGCCGGTGTCGGCAGCGAGGAACGCCTCGTCCCAGCCCCACACCTCGACGCGGCCGGGAAAGGTGCGCAGCAGCGACATCACCTCGTCGGACGCCTCCTCGTAGCTGGTCATGTCCAAGGGCAGGAACACGCCCTCGGGACACTTGCGCTGGGCGCTGCGCAGCGCCATCCCGGCCCGCACGCCGAACGCCCGTGCCGGATAGGACGCGCAGGTGACGACCTTGCGCGGCTCGGCAGGGTCACCATTACCGCCGACGATGACCGGCAGGCCGCGCAGCTCCGGGTGGCGGCGGAACTCCACCGCCGCCTGGAACTGATCGAGATCGACATGCAACAGCCATCTGGCCATAAGACCGTCTTACCCCACCGGTGTGACAAGCAGCCGGAATACCGGCGCGATCGGCCGCCGACGGCGGCGTCGAGCGGGATCATGGCCGTACGATTTCCCTGAGCACGAGCAAGGAGCAGATCGATGACCGATGCGCAGGACAAGCCCGGCGCGCTGCCCGCGGTCCGGGTCGCGGACACCGACCGGGAGGTGGCGGTACGACGGCTGCACATCGCGGTGACCGAGGGCCGCCTGGATGTGCTGGAACTGGACCGGCGACTCGTCCTGGCCTACGCGGCCCAGACCAGCGCCGAACTGGTCGCGGTCACCGCGGATCTGCCGACGGCCACCGAGCCGATCGAGTTGCGCACCAAAAGCGGGTCGCGCGACAAGCGCGGGCAGTGGGTCGTCCCCGCCGAGCTCACTGCCGAGTGTGGTTCCGGCAGCATCACTTTCGACTTCACCCAGGCACTCTGCGCACACACCGAGATCGCGCTGCATGCCACTGCGGGCTCCGGCAGCATCAAGCTGATCGTGCCGCGCGGCTGGCGGGTCGATGTCGATCGGGTGCGGACCAAGAGCGGCAGCGTGTCGAACCGCGCGACCGAGCCACTGCTGCCCGGTGCGCCGGTACTGCGGGTCGACGGGAAGGTCGGCTCCGGTTCCCTCAGCGTGCGGTACCCGCGGCCGCCGCGCCGTTCCTTCCTGGCCTGGCTGCTCCGCCGGCCGCGTCCGGCCTGACCTGCCGGGTCACGTTCGACTATCGCCCCGGACGGCGCGATCGGGAGATAGCTGGTGGCATTAACCGGTCACGCGTGACAGTCGTCGCAGTGCCGCCCAGATCAGGCACCGGCGGTTGCGTCATCGAGAGACCTTGCACCGCTGGACAACCCGCCGACGATCCGGCACAGCGCCGCGGTGAGTGTGCTCGGGCACAGACCTTCGTCGGAGCGGCCGGCGACGATCCCGTCCGGCCGGACGAGCAGCGCGCCGCCCTCGGGCAGGCCGGTGCGCGCGAACCATTCGGCGACGGGTAGCGCGTGCACCGTGATGTCGATTCCGGTGTCCCACTGGGCTTCGCCGACCGCGTCGCGCCATCCGGCACAGGTGCCGGTCACCAGCAGCGCGAAGCCGGGACCGTTCAGATCCAGCGTCGAGATCCGCTGCGACCCGTCGATCCACAGATGCGGCACCCGGGTACCGACCTGGCCGGTCAGCTGGTCGACATGCGGTGCATCGGCGGTGCCGCCCAGGACAGCGGCCGAGACATACCGGTACCGGGTCATCACCGTGTTGGTACTCAGCTGACTGGCGAGATCGGCTGCGTTGTCCGGGGTTTCGATGCCGTAGCGGGTGGCGAAGTCGGTGCCGAGCCGGGCTTGCTCGGCGGCGATCAGTGCGCGCGGGCGTCGCTCGGGCTGGTAGCTGTCGAGCAGTGCGGGCGCTGCCGTGCCGGACAGCACCGCCGCCAGTTTCCAGATCAGGTTGTGCGCGTCGGCGATTCCGGTGTTCGCGCCGTAACCACCCCACGGCGCGTGCCGGTGCGCGGCGTCGCCGACCAGGAAGACCCGGCCGCTACGGTACTCGTCCGCGACGAAAACACCGGTGTCCCATGCGGTTTTCGCCAGCACTTCGACCTCGATGTCGGGTACGCCGATCGCGGCACGGACCAGCTCGACGCAGCGTTCTGTCGGATAGTCGGCGAGATCCGTACGCACGGCATCGTATTCGAGGTGGAACGACCACTCGTCGGTGTTGTTCTTCGCCAGCACCAGCCCACGCACCTTGTCGTTGGTGATCTCGCACTGGCTGAAGGTGCGGCCGTTCAGCACCTCGGCGAGATCGGTCCGCACGAAAAGGTTGAGGTAGTGATGCGTCGGCGGCAGCTCCCAACCGGTGATGCCGAGCGCTCGCCGGATCGGGCTGCCCGCGCCGTCGGCGGCGATGAGGTAGTCGGCCTGGATGATCGAGGTCGCGCCGGTCCGATCGCGCAGCGTGGCGGTTATACCGCGATCGGTGGCCTCGAATTCGCTCAGCTCGACGCCGAAGCGCAGGTCACCGCCGCGCCCGCGGGCCACCTCGATGAGCAGCGGCTCCAGCTGCGCCTGCGGCAGGAAACAGAAGCTGGACGGACTCGGCTCCGGGTTCTGCAAACTCTTCATGAAATTGGCCAGCTCGAGTTGCTCGGCGGCCAGCAGCGTGGCGCCCCGGCTCGCGCCGCCGAATCGTCCGGCCTTCATCGCGGTCGCGGCGGCCTGCTGGACCCGATTTTCGATGCCGAGCTGCCGGAACAACTCGATGGTCCGGGTGTGCACGCCGCGGGAGCGTGGCAGTACCGATGCACCGGTCCGCTTCTCCACGAGCACGAAGGGCACCCCGTGATATTCGAGGAAGAGGGCGGCGGACAGTCCGACCAGACCACCGCCGACGATGAGAACGGGCACCTGCTGCGTCGAAGTCATGCACCGATCTTGGGCCCGTCCACTTGCACCGCCCTTGCATGCCGATTACACGAGAAAGGCCGGGCACCCGAGGTGCCCGGCCCTTTTCCCGCACGTCAGGCGGTGGCCGCGAAGGCCCGTCCGTCCAGCGCCGGCTCGGCGACCGGCTCGATGGCGTAGGCCAGGATGTCGGCCACGTCGGCGACGGGGCGAACCTCCAGTGCGGCAAGCACTTCGGCCGGGACGTCGTCCAGGTCCGGCTCGTTGCGAGCCGGGATGAACACCGTCTTCAGGCCGGCCCGCTGCGCGGCGAGCAGCTTCTGCTTGACGCCGCCGATCGGCAGCACCCGCCCGTTCAGCGTGACCTCACCGGTCATGCCGACATCGGCGCGCACCTGCCTGCCCAGTGCCAGCGACACCAGCGCGGTGACCATGGTGACGCCCGCCGACGGTCCGTCCTTGGGGACCGCGCCCGCCGGGAAGTGCACGTGGATATTGCGATCCAGCACCGACGGTTCGATGCCGATCTCCGCCAGATGCGAGCGCACGTAGGTCAATGCGATCTGCGCGGACTCCTTCATCACATCGCCGAGCTGACCGGTCAGGGTCAGCGAGCGCTCACCCTCCGCGGCGTTGGCCTCGATGTAGAGGACATCGCCACCGAGGCCGGTGACCGCGAGGCCGGTCGCCACGCCCGGGACCGCGGTGCGTTCCACCGAGTCGGGGGTGAAGCGTGGGCGGCCCAGGTATTCCTTCAGGTCACCCAGGTCGATCGTCAGCGACTTCTGCAGGCCGCTCTCGGACTTCACCAAAGCGTCGTAACCCAGCTCGGACTCGTAGCCGAGATCGCCTGCGGGCGTGCTGGTTCCGTCCTCGGACAGGCGAGTCGCGGCCTTACGCAACGCCTTCGCGATCAGGCGCTCCATCTGCCGCACGCCGGCTTCCCTGGTGTAGTTGGCGGCGATCTCGCGCAACGCCTCGTCGGTGACGGTCACCTCGTCGGTGGTCAGCGCGTTGCGCTCCAGCTGCCGTGGCACCAGGAAGTCGCGGGCGATGCCGACCTTGTCGTCCTCGGTATAGCCGTCGACGGTGATCAGCTCCATCCGGTCCAGCAGCGGGCCGGGGATGGTGTCCATGACGTTGGCGGTCGCGATGAACAGCACGTCGGACAGGTCCAGATCCAGATCCAGGTAGTGATCGCGGAACGTGTGGTTCTGCGCCGGATCCAGCACCTCGAGCAGCGCCGCCGCCGGGTCGCCACGGAAATCCGAGCCGACCTTGTCGATCTCGTCCAGCAGGACAACGGGATTCATCGAACCCGCCTCCTTGATGGCGCGGACGATCCGGCCGGGCAGCGCGCCGACGTAGGTGCGCCGGTGGCCACGGATCTCGGCCTCGTCGCGCACGCCGCCCAGGGCGACGCGCACGAACTTGCGGCCCATGGCACGGGCCACCGATTCGCCGAGCGAGGTCTTGCCGACACCGGGCGGGCCGACCAGCGCGAGCACCGCGCCGGAGCCGCGGCCGCCGACAATGTCGAGCCCACGTGAGGCCCGCCGGGAACGCACCGCCAGGTACTCGACCATCCGGTCCTTGACCTCGTCCAGACCGTGGTGATCGGCGTCGAGCACCGCGCGGGCGGCCGAAACATCGGTGCTGTCGGTGGTTTTCACCGTCCACGGCAACTCGAGCACGGTGTCCAGCCAGGTCCGGATCCAACCGGTTTCCGGGCTCTGATCGCTGGACCGCTCCAGCCTGCCGACCTCGCGCAGCGCCTCTTCGCGGACGTTGTCCGGCAGGTCGGCCTGCTCGACCCTGGTGCGGTAGTCGTCGGCGCCGTCGGGCTCGCCCTCGCCGAGTTCCTTGCGGATCGCGTTGAGCTGCTGGCGCAGCAGGAACTCGCGCTGGCTCTTCTCCAGGCCCTCGCGGACGTCGTCACTGATCTTCTCGGTGACCTCGGCCTCGGCGATGTGGTCCTTGGTCCACTCGATCAGCGTGTTCAACCGCTGGATGACGTCGGGGGTTTGCAGCAGTTCGCGCTTCTGATCGTCGGTCAGGTACGGCGCGTAGCCCGCGGTGTCGGCGATCGCCGACGGGTCGGTCAGCTGATTGACCGCGTCGATGATCTGCCAGGCCTCGCGACGCTGCAGTACCGAGACGACCAGCTTCTTGTATTCGGCGGCAAGTTCTTTCGTCCGGCCGTCCGGCGCGGGGATCTCGACCGGCTCGGCCTCGACCCACAGCGCGGCGCCCGGCCCGGTCACCCCGTGCCCGATCTTCGCGCGCCGTTCCGCCTTCAGCACGGCCGCCGGTGCGCCACCGCGCATCCGGCCGACCTGTTCGATAGTGGCGACCACGCCGTAGGAGGCATAGCCCTCGGTGAGCCGCGGCGCCAGCAGCACCGCGTCGGTCTTGGCTGCGCGCGCGGCATCGATGGCGGCCTGCGCCGATTCGTCCAGTTCGATGGGCACGACCATGCCCGGCAGCACGATCGGATCGGTCAGGAACAGCACCGGCAGGTTCTGTGGTGTAGTCACGTGTTCGACCCTTCCAAAAGTTGAGCGATACCAACTCAACCCCGGGACTTTCTCCTTTGTTCCGAATACTTCCCCACGTTCGCTGTGGGCGAAGTAGTCGATACCAATCGCGCGAATCAGTCGTCGTAGTGGCTTCCCACCTGCACGATGACAACCTCGGTATCGGTGACGTAGTAGATCAACCGGCGCTCGTGGCTGATCCGCCGCGACCAGTGCCCGGCAAGCTGATACCGCAGCGGCGCGTGCTTGCCGATCCCGGCGAACGGATCGGCAAGCACGGCGTTGATCATCTTGTTCGCCGCCTTCAGTACCGCACGATCCCGCGGCAGCCAGGATGAATAGCTACGCCACCCCTGGGCGGTGAACATCAACTTCCGATCGGCCACGCCATCACGCCTTCCGTCGGCGCGGACGTACAGACCCGGGAATTTCGGTTGTGTCGTCCGGGTCGTCGGTCTCCAGCAATGACACAAAGTCGTTTTCGGCTACGCGAGACTGCAACTCCTCCACAAAACGCTTGAAGCGATCCGCAGAGTTGGTTGCTCCGGCGTTGTCGGCATAGACCTTTTCCACGATTGCCCACAGCGCCGCACCCGGCACAACCGCGTATTGCTTCGCGCCCTCGACGAGAAGCTTGTCCGGTACGTCGTCATCGGTGGCAGATTCGTTGTGGAGCTTTGGCTCGATCGCCCAGATCACGTCACCGCGCCGGAGCATGAAGGCGCGTGTCGGCGGTTCGGCCGCCGTCTCGTCGTCCGGGTCGATCAGGGCGTGGGCTGCCGTGCGCCCGGCCCGTGCGTCCTCGGCAGAGGCCAGCAATCGCGCGCCGCCGTGGGTCTGGAGCACGTACAAGGTCTCCATGATCGAGTTCCAATCGGACTCGGCCACGAGCACGGCATTCTCACCGGTCTTCGTGACCACCGTCACCTGATCGTGGTCGTCATTGACCTTCTTCACCATTCCGAACAAGTCCTGACGAACGGTCGAGATCGGTAGCGCCGACATCAGCAATCACCCCTAAGAAGTTGTACGACATACCGTACATCTAACTCGTACAATATGTCGTACAACTGTAGTGACGACGGGGCGGAGGGGCTGGTAGGCGCCCAGGGCGAAGACGGGGAGCGGATTGTTTGCGGTCTGCTGTGGGTTGGCGCGGTGCGGTGGGCGTGTTCGCGGGCAGATTGCGGGGGCTCGCTTATCGTTGAGCTGGCTGCGCCGCTGGTCGGTGGCAGTTTTCGATGGGCGCAGCGGACCCTCGATGGGAGCATGTGCATGAGTTGGCCGATCCGGACCGGGCATGACTGGAGACAGGCCGGACTGGTGATCGCGGTGGTCGCGGCGTTGCTCGCGGTGCCGTCGGCGGTCGCCGCGCTGGTGCCGACACGGGAGACGGCGGTTGCCCCCGATGCGGAGATCAAGGTGACGGCGCCGGGGGAGGAGCCCGACACGGTCGGGTTCGGTGGCGTCGGCGGGTGGCAGCGCAGGCCGACGGGGGATCGGACGACGGCCGTGCTGATTGCTCCGGATGGTTCGCGACTGGCGGTCAGTGTGATCGACGGCGTCACAGACTTCGCCGATGCGGCGGACTGGCGGTTGAAAGTGCTTGGTGCGCAGGGTTTCAAGGCGGATTTCGACGGTGGAGAGGTCAAGACGCCGAACGGATTCAGCGGGCGGACCTGTCGCGGCACGGACCGAGCCGGGGTGTGCGCCATCGTCGGCAACGAGAAACTGGCGGTCACGCTGGTGCTCATCGGTGACGACGCCACCTTGCCCGAGCTGACGCCGGTCCTGGAAACGCTGACGGTGCGGCGATGAGATGGTTCCAGCCGAAGTCGGCGCTGTTCTGGGCCTACTGTCTGATCTCGTTCCTAGGGCTAGCCGGGCTGGTGCTCCAACTGGCCCCGGTGGTAGCGCTGACCTGGCGCGACATCCTGGTCGGCCTGCCGTTCACGCTCGCGACCCTGCTCGTATTCGGTGGGCTGGTCCTGCATTTGGATCGGCTGCGCGCGCGGCGGCGAATCCGGACACCGCTGGTCCTGGGCTTTCTCTGGGGTGCGCTGGCCGGGCCAGGCATCGCGATGTTCGCCAACGACAACAACATGCGCATCATCCAGAACCTGGCCGGCGACGCGTTCGCCATCGACTGGCAGGCACCGATTTCCGCAGCGATCGTGGAGGAGGCAGTCAAGGGCATCGGCGTGTTCGCCGTCGCGTGGCTCGCCCGGCCATTGCTGAATCGACCGATGCACGGCTTGCTGCTGGGCGGCTGCACCGGCCTCGGCTTCCAGGTCGTCGAGAACATCACCTACTCGGCCAACGCCGGATTGCTGTCAGCGCAGGACAATTCGGCGACCGCGGTGCTGGTCGGCATCGTGCGACTGCTCACCGGCCTCACCTCGCACTGGATGCTGACCGCGCTCGCCGGCATCGGCATCGTGCTGGCGGTGGCGCGATCGGATTGGTCGGCCGGTCGGCGCGCGCAGGTCTGTGTCACGTTCTATCTGCTCGGTGCCGCACTGCATTTCGGGTGGGACGCGCCGAGCCCGGCGAACATCCCGATCGGCTCGATTCTCGCCAGGACGATCCTGTACATCCTGATCTTCGCCGTCGTCTATACCTGGGTGGTGCACACCGAACGGCAATGGTTCCGCGCCGTGGTCGACTGGGCGGTGACGCGGGGAATCGCCCCGGCCGGTGAATTGAGCACGTTGATCTCGCGGCGAAGTCGACGCCGAGCCCGAAGAGCAGAGCAGCTGAGCGGCCAGTACAACCGTCGCCATCAGGTGCAGCGGCAACGCGTACTGCTCGACTGGGTCCAGGACACCGGCGCGGGATCTGGCATTCGTATTCCGTAGTGCGGCAACTACTTACGCCTGGTGATCACCACCGGCCGCACCTCGGTCGGGATGCTGCCGAACGCCGCGACCGGAACACCGAACGCGGCCGCGAGAATCTCCCTCGGCAGCGAATTCACGGTGGCCACGATGCCGATGTCGTCGTTGGGTTCCTGCGCGCTGGTATTGAAAACCACCAGGACCTGCAGAGACTGTTCGGTACTCGAATTACCGAAGTAATGGAAGAAGCCCTGCGGCACGAACACCAGATCGCCCTGCTTCGCCTCGAAGACGTCGTTGCGATAGGTGCCGTCGGGATGGGTACCGAGGATCGTCCAGTCGGCCTTGCCGGAAATGATGTAGTTGAGCTCCCACGCGGTCGGATGCCAATGCGGCTCCCGGATGGCGCCTACCTCCAGTTCGACGAAATAGACCGACGCCTGCTGACCGGTCAGCACCGGAAAGGTGCCCTCGTGCGCGCCGCGCAACGTGCCGCCGTCGTAGCGGTCCGGCTCGGCGGAGGTCAGGTGGTACAGATGCGAGTCGGTGTCCAGCTTGGTATCGGCCGCCGACGCGGGCATCGCGTTGCCCTGCTCGGCTCGGGCCGCCCCGCCCACCGTCGCGGCGAGCGCCCCGCTGAGAGCCGCCCCGCCGAGAGCCGCGCCGGTGCCGATGATCCGGCGGCGGCTCAGCCGCTCGTCGTCCTCGCTCGGTAGCTCGTCGGGCACTGGCGTTTCGGACACGCGACCTCCTGCGACGTCGGCGGTCCGGGACCGCGCGTGGGGGATGTCAGGCTCACGCCCAGGTCCAGCTCGGGCGCGCTCATGGTAGCCCCGCCGCGCTACCGTGCGCCCGCGTTGACACTCGCTCCGGCGCAATGACAATGTTGGGGCCTTGATACCTCATACCGGCGGTTCCGTCGGTTCGGCCTAGGGAGATCCATCGATGAGTTCACTCGCCGCCGGCGTGTTCATCGATTGGGAAGATCTGACGGGCCAGTCCAAGTTCGTGGTCGATCTGGTGACGTTCCCGATCTTCAGCGCGCTGGCGGGCTGGCTGACCAACTGGACCGGCGTGCTGATGTTGTTCTGGCCGGAGCGATTTCGCGGCTTCCGGATCCCGGGTCTGCATCTGCTCTATCCGTATTTCCCGCGCCGGGTGCAGGTGCTGCCGACGTTCTCCGGAGACGGGCAGCAGCTCGGATTCCAAGGCTTCATTCCGGCACGGGCCGAGAAGATGGCCAGCATCTGCGTCGACAAGGCGCTGATGCGGATCGGCAGTCCGCGCGACTTCATCCACGAACTCGACCTGGACGGCATCGCCGACTACGTCGCGGTGCTCGCCCGCAAGCAGGTGCAGCCGCTGGTCGACGAGCTGATGAACCGGGAGAACCCCGACCTGTGGCGCACCGTGCCGCGCGCGGCCAAGCAGATCATCTACCAGCGGGTCGATCGGGAGATGCCCGCGCTGTCGCGACGCGCGTTCGAATCGCTGGGCGACAACGTCGATCAGCTCATCGACATCAAAAGCTTCGTCATCCGGTACCTGCAGGACAATCCCGGCATCCTCAAGGACCTGACCACCACGATCGCGGCGCCGGAGCTGCGCTTCATGGTCCGGATCGGCCTGCTCGGCGCGCCGTTCGGTCTGCTGCTCGCGCTGTATATGCATGTGCACCAGCACATTCCGGTGCTCGGCTGGGTGCCGGGCTGGGTGATCGTGTTGCTCGCCTCGGCGGCGATCGGCGTGATCGTCAATGTCATCGCGGTCAAGATGGTGTTCGAGCCCGGCGACCCGCAGCCTTGGTACAAGTACCTGTGGCAGCAGGCGCTGCTGGCCAAGCGGCAGCCGCAGGCGGCGACCGACCTCGCGCACATTCTGGCCTACCAGGTGCTCACCCTGCCGAACCTGTCGCGGGAGCTGCTGGACGGACCCAACGGCGACAAGACCCGTCAGCTGCTGGAACGGCTCGTCTCCGACGAGATCCATCGGCAGCTCGGCCCGACCACCTCGTTCGTGCGCGCGGCGCTGGGCCGTCGCCAGTTCGACAACCTCAAGGCGGGCGCGGCCGGTGCCGCCGTCGGGCTCGCGCCGAGCCTGGCCGAGGACGAGGAATTCATCCTGGAGCAGGCCAAGACCATCGACGTGTTCGCGGCGCGCAAGCTTCGCCAGCTGACGCCGGGGGAGTTCATGGAGATGTTCTATGCCTCGGTCGAGCAGGACGCGTGGCTGCTCTATCTGCACGGCGCGGTGCTCGGGCTGGCGGTCGGCGCCTCGCACCTGATCATTTTCGGCTGGTAGCCAAGCCTTCTGGGCAGTCGGTCCAAATACAAGCACGCGTGCTTGCATTTTTGAGCGGCCGCTGCGATGCTGAACCGCGACGGCACACGAGGTGGTGTGCGTTCGACTGATCGGCACGCGGCGTGAGCGACGGGCCCGGAGGCGGCAGCCTGCGTGACCACGGAGGGACCCGTGAACGCCGCAAATAGACAGGGAACAGATGGCTGACCTCGAGGCGCTGCTCAACGATTTCGCCGACGAGTGCGCGGACCTGGAACGCATCGTCACCCCGCTGGCGGCGGCCGACTGGGCCCGCCCGACACCCGCGGCCGGCTGGACCATCGCCCATCAGATCGGCCATCTGGCCTGGACCGATGAGGTCGCCACGCTCGCCGCCGCCGATGACGAAGGCTTCCAGCGACTGGTCGCCGAGGCCGCACCCAAGGCGACGACCTTCGTCGACGAAGCCGCCGAAGCAGCCTCGACCACGCCGCCCGCGGAGCTGCTGGACCGGTGGCACCGCGGCCGGCAGGCCCTCACCGACGCACTGCGCATGGTCCCCGCGGGCAGCAAGCTGCCATGGTTCGGCCCGCCGATGAGCGCAGCCTCGATGATCACCGCCCGCATCATGGAAACCTGGGCGCACGGCCAGGACGTGGCCGACGCGCTCGGCATCACCCGCACTCCCACCGCGCGGCTGCGCACCGTGGCCCACATCGGCGCGCGGACCAGGAACTATGCCTACACCGTGCACGGAAAGACGCCCCCCACAGCCGAATTCCGGATCGAGCTCACCGCGCCCGACGGCACCATCTGGTCCTGGGGACCCGAGGACGCCGCGCAGCGGGTGACCGGATCGGCCCTCGATTTCTGCCTGCTGGTGACCCAGCGCCGCCACCCCGACGACCTCGCGCTCGAGACGGTCGGCGCGGACGCGGCGGAATGGCTCACCCTCGCACAGGCTTTCGCGGGACCGACGGGCACGGGTCGCACGGCGGGTCAGTTCGCCTGAAATATCGCCGGAAACGGCAACGACGGCCGGATGCGTACATCCGGCCGTCGCGCACCCGACCCGATCCATCGTTTTCTGGAGCGGGCGAGCGCCACACTTGGGTGCGCCGTTCGTGTCGGCCGGACGCCATTGGCCGGGTGTCTCGATGTGGCAGTCGAGGATGACGCTCGCCAGCTAGTGAGTTATTTACCCGCCCTTGAGGTGCTGGAAACATAAACAATCGACGGATTCGGCGATGATTCAGCGGCCGATCCGTCTACGACTGTGATCCTGGTCTCTCCGGGGCGGTACCCCGTACGACCGCGCCGTAACCTGGACAACCGTACGGCTTTCAACGATGCGAGCCAGCTGCCAGGGGAAGCAGGGAAGGAACGCATCGTGACCAGAAATAAACAGGGAGCGCTTGCGAGTCGCGGATGGGCGAGGCCGCATGTCCAGGTCGCTCGGCACGCAGCGATCGTCCTCGCTGGTGCCGCCAGCCTCAGCCTCACTGTGGTCGCAGGCTCTTACATCGTGCACCAGATGGCCGACCTCAACCGGCCCGGCGGCGATGTCGCCACACCTTCGGCGCAAGCCGTCGAGGATTCGACCAGCGATGCCGGATGGACGGACACCGTGCTGACCGGCGGCCACCACGAACTGCCCGCCGTATTCACCCGGCACCCAGTAGATGTGGTCGTGCCGAGCCCGAAAGCGGCTGACCATGGCCCTGATTCGGCGGTCGTATCGCACCCGAGCACCGTCGGCGGCAAATGGCTGCTCGGCGACGCCTACGTGGACGCGCAGGTCGCCGCCGTGCGTACCGACACGATCTCGATCACCGTCGGCACCAACGCCTTCACCGTGCTGACCGGCCGCACCCCGCTCGACGAGCACCCGAAGTCCACCGGCGTGACCCGGCTGCGCACCGAATTCGACACGCGCAGTGGCGAAGTGGTGCTGATGCTGACCGATCCGACGCTCGGCGACCACGACCTGCACCTCAACCGCACCCCGGCACCGAATACCAAACCCGCGCCGGACACGACCGCGGTGCACGATCCGACCACGACGGACCCGGCGACCGCACCGAGCACACACCGCGGCACGGAACCCACCGTGGCGGTATAACTCTCGGCCTACTGTTCTCGGTATGCCGAACAGTACGTACGACTTCTGTGTGATCGGCGGTGGCATCGTCGGGGTGGCGACCGCGCATCGAATACTGCACCGCCATCCCGGCGCGACCCTCGTGCTGCTGGAGAAGGCCGACGCGCTGGCCACCCACCAGACCGGCCACAACAGCGGCGTCATCCACTCGGGCATCTACTATCCGCCGGACAGCCTGAAGGCGCGACTGTGCCGCCGCGGCGCCGAGTGGACCAAGAAATTCGCTGCGGCGCACGGGATTCCGTTCGAGGTGTGCGGCAAGCTGCTGGTCGCCACCGATGCGGCCGAGCAACGCAGGATGCTGGCGCTGCACGAGCGTTCGGTCGCCAACGGCGTCGCGGTCGAGCTGCTCGACGCCGCCGAACTCCATCGACGCGAGCCGAAAGTGACCGGCGTCGGCGCGTTGTTCGTGCCGGACACCGGCATCGTCGACTACACCGCCATCACCACCGCGCTGGCCGACGAGGTCCGTTCGGCGGGCGGGCAATTGGTCTTCGGCGCCGAGATCACCGCGCTCACCGAAACCGACGGCACGGTCACCGCCGCAGGCCCGGCCGGATCGTGGACGGCCCGCACCCTGGTGGCGTGCGCGGGCCTACAGGCCGATCGACTGGCTCGAATGGCCGGGCTGCGCAACGATTTCCGGATAGTGCCGTTTCGCGGCGAGTACTACCAGCTGCCGCCGGAGCGGGCCGGGCTGGTGCGCACGCTGATCTACCCGATCCCCGATCCCACGCTGCCCTTCCTCGGCGTGCATCTGAGTCCGACCATCGACGGCACGTTGACGGTCGGCCCGAACGCGGTGCTCGGGCTGGCCAGGGAGGGCTATCGCAAGGGCAGTTTCGACGCCAGGGACGCGCGGGCGGTGCTCGGTTTTCCCGGCGTGCACCGGGTGGCCGCGGCGAATGTCCGGACCGGGCTGCGCGAACTGCGCAACTCGCTGTTCAAGCGCGGTTATCTGGCCGAATGCCGGCGCTACTGTCCCGAGCTGACCCTGGCCGATCTGCGGCCGCGCGAGGCGGGCATCCGCGCGCAGGCGGTGCTGCGCGACGGAACGCTGGTGCACGACTTCATGATCGAGCGCACGCCACGCTCGATGCATGTACTCAACGCACCGTCGCCGGCGGCCACCTCCGCCATGCCGATCGCGGAGCACATCGTCGATCAACTGTGCGCCGATAACTCGCCCTAGAAGAAGACCGACCGGTCCAATACAGCTATTGACCGGCCGCGAGCAACCAAGCAACCGCCCGGTAGCAATGTGGAAAACCGGCACACCAAATACCGCGCAACCACCCCAATAAAGAGGAGAGCTGTAGTACTTTTAACGCCAGTCGTGGAACAGGGAGGGCCTATGGGCCACATCAAGTACGCGAGTGACGTCGGGGCGCCGGTCGAGGTGGCCTTCACCTACACGGACAATCATCTGTTCGTACCGGACTGGATGTTCGCGGTCGCCGCCTTCGAGCCGACCGGCGAACTCGACTCCGGCCTCGGCGCCCAGTTCACGACCAGCGCGCGGCTGGTGCTCTGGCGGCCGACGATGACATGCGAGGTCACCGAATATCGTCGCAACGTGGTGATCGGGTATACGCTGCGTGGGCGTTTGTCCGGGACCCTGACGCTGCGCTTCGATCCGCTCGGATACGGGCGGTCGGTGCTGACGTCCGAGGCGGAGTACAGCCCCCCGCGTGGCTTGCTGGGGCGCCTCTGTGTCGGTCTGGTGGATTCCGCCGTGAAAACGGCGCTCCGCCGCACCGAGTCCCAATTGCGAAGGGAGATAGAAGAATTCCACGGTACCGATCTTGTCGGTCGGATTGCGTAGGGTGCCAGCCATGATCATCGTGAGCACCGACGGATCCTGCCTCCGCAACCCCGGCGGCGCCATCGGCTGGGCTTGGGTCAATCATCAGGGCTCCTCGTCGAGCGGCGGCGGCCCCTCCGGCACCAATCAGGTGGCGGAGCTACGCGCGGTACTGGAGGCGATTCTCGCCCATCCCGGCGCCGAACCCCTACTGATCGAAAGCGATTCGCTCTACGCGATCAAGTGCGCGTCGGAATGGATCTCCAGTTGGCGGCTCAACGGCTGGCGCACCTCCACCGGTGGCGCCGTGAAGAACGTCGAACTCATCCGACAGATCGATAAATCCATCGCCGGCAGGCCCGGCCCCGTCCGGTTCCGGTGGGTCCGTGGACATGTCGGCAACTACTTCAACGAGCAGGCCGACGCGCTTGCCGGTGAAGCGGCTCGGAAGGTGGCCGCGACCACGGCCGTCGCCGAGGCGAACACTGCGGAAATTCCCGCGGTGACTGTGGTAGAAACGCCGACGGCGCCGGAAGCGCCGATCGACCAGGCCGCGGGGAAGGCGGCCGCGCCGTCGGCGCCGCAGGCTCTGATGCTGTTCTGATCGGGGAGTGCGGATAACGAACTGCCCGAATGACCTCCGGCGGTGGTGGCTCGGCCCACCGCCGGAGGCACTCGTTACCGCTAGTTGCCCGGAGCCGGGGCAGGTGCGGGCTGGCCGCCCGGAGCCGGCGTTCCGCCGGGCGCGGGCGCACCCGGAGCAGGCGCACCGGGCAGCGCGGTGCCGGCACCCTTGAGCATCGGCGAATCGAGCTTCTCGACCAGCCACTTGTCGCCGGACTTGGTCAGCTGCGCGATCACCACGACGAACTGCCGCTCCGGCGTCGTCTGGGTGAAGTTGGTCCGGTACTGGGTGAGCGTGACAAGCACCTTGGCCTCGGTCTTGTCACCGGACTGGTAACCGCACTGCACATCGTCGACCCAGGACTTCACCTGCGCCTGCACCATCGCGTCCTTGAGCGCCTTGGTCGCATCGTCGAACTCTTTCAGGAATTCGCCGCTCGCACCGGACTTCACCTTGGTGAAGTAGTCGTCGAGGTTCTTGGTGTAGTCGTAGATCGAGACGTCCTTGCCGAAGTTGCAGCCGGCCGCCGTCGCATCGTGGATCGCGTCGATCTTTTCGCCGCGGTCCTTGCCCTGCAGGAAGAACACCACCACTGCGGTGATCGCGGCCACCGCGAGCACGCCCGCCACGAACGCGGCGATCAGCGGCACCGAGGTGGACCGACCCGAGGTGGCGGGACTGCCCGCGCCCTTACCGAGATCGGTCTTCGGCGCCTCATCGACCTTGTCGGTCGCTACCTTGTCGGACTTCGACGGCGCTGGGTCCGCCTTCGACAGTTCGGGCTTCGCCACCGCGGCATCCTCGGCCTGATCGGCCGTGGTGTCCGCAGCGGTCTCGGCATCCTTGTTGGTGTCGGCGTCGTCGGTGGACATCGATACAAACCTGCACTTTCCCGGCGCGCGGGCGCACCGATCGACTGACGGGCCCGCATCTCGGGCGAACCGTACGCGTTCTCTCGGCGAGTATGCCCGGACCCACGGTTTCGCCGCGGGACCGGGGGCACCTCACTTCACCGGGGGCAGGGTCCGCTCGTTCGGATCCACACCCGGCGGCATATGCGCGCCGTTGTTCGGCACATCGGGTCGCGGCGCGTTCGCCGCGCCACGGATTTCGGACCCGGGCGGCGGGTTCTCGCAGTAGTTCCACTTGCGAATCGTGCCGTCCTGGACGACCTCGTTGCGCAGCTGCGTCACGTTGTACGTGCAGTACGGCCGCGGCCAGATGTCGATGATGGCGTGGAACTCGCCGTCGTGCGCGGGCACACCCAGCGCGTCCGCGCCGAGCGCGAGCGAGGGGAACAGCGCGCGCAACGCGGGCAGCCGCAGCTGCGCGGCCTTGGTCATCGCCGCGAAATTGGTGGCCAGGCTGGTGATCGGGTCGCTGGTCTTGTCGAGCACCGCGCCGAGGCTGCTCAACTGTCCCGGCGCCTTCTCCAGGATGCCCTGCAGCTCGGCGTTGGCATTGTTGAACTGGCTGAACAGCGTGCCGGAATTGCGGGTCAGCGTGCCGAGGTCGGGCTGGGCATTCGAGGTGGTGTCCGCGATGGTGCGCAGGTTGGCGATGAGGTTCGTGGTCTGCGGCAACAGACTGTCGAAGCCCGCCATGGCCAGGCTGATGCCATTCACCATGCCGCGCAACTGATCCGGGCCGCCGCTGAGCGCGGTGTCGAGCTCACGCAGGATGACGCCGAACTTGTCCGGATCGACCTGTGCGATGAGCGCGCTGGAGTTGTCCAGGACCGACCAGATCGGGGTCGGCGTCTTGATCTTGTCCGCGTCGTACTTGATCACCGCGCCGTCGCCGAGGAACGGCGCCTGCTCGGTGCCGGGACGGAAGTCGATGTACTGCTCGCCCGCACCGGAGAGCGCCTGCACCGAGATCGCGGTGTCGACCGGGATCTTGTACTTGCTCTCGATCTCGGCCGCCGCGGCGATGGCCTGCCCGCGATCGGTCAGCTTGATCGAGGTGACCTTGCCGACCCGGTAACCGCGCAGGGTCACATCGTTGCCCGGCTGCAGCCCGCCCGAACGATCCAGGTTCACCGTCACGGTGTAGGTGGACTTGAGCGGGTTCACCCGCATGATGCTGATCATCAGGTAGGTGGCGCCGATCAGGAACACCAGCACCAGGCCGATGCTCGACAGCACCAGCTTGTGCCGCATCAGTTTCGCCATCATCGGTGGCCCCCCTGCACTCGACCCTGCACGATCTGCAGGACCTGGATCAGGCTGCCCGCGAGGTCTTGGATGTCGCGCAGATCCTGCAATCCACCATGTTGTGGATCGGTCAGCGCGCTGAGATCGAGGTTGGTCGCGGTGGCGTAGACCGCAAAACTCTTGCCGCGGAAGGTGGCATCGACCTTGGGCCGGATCACCTTCAGCCGATCGAGCAGGATGCCGAGGTTGTCACCGGTGTTGGCCAGCGCGTCCATCAGCTGGTGAGTGTTGTCGAGCAAGCTGCCCAGCTGCTGGCCCGAGGTGTCGGCGTAGTCGCCGAGCGCGGCGCTGGTGGTGGACACCTTGGTCAGCAGATCGCCGATGGCCCTGTTGTTCTCGGCGATGGCGCCGATCATCTGCGGCAGCGTATCGGCCACCTGACCGAGCTCGCCACGGCGGGCCTCGATGGTGTTGGCCAGCGCGCTGAACTCGTTCAGCACGCCGTCGACCTTCGCGCTGTTGTCGTTCAAACTGCCGACCACACCGGTCATCTCGGTGATCAGATGCGACAGCTGACCGCCACGACCGCCGACTATCGAGTCCAGCTCCGAGGTCAGCTTGCTCAGGCTGGCCACGCCACCGCCGTTGAACAGCATGGAGATCGAGATCAGCAGCTGCTCGACGGTCGCGCCCGCGGAGGTCTTGTCCAGGCCCAGGGTGTCGCCGTCGTGCAGCATGTTCGTGCCGGGCTCGGTCTTCGGCTTGGACACCGCGACGAACACGTCACCGAGCGGGGTAGCCTGGCGCAGTTCGGCGGTGCTGTCCCTGGGCAGCTCGATGTCCTTGCTGATGGTCAGGTCGACGACCGCCTGAAAATTCTTGGTCTTGATGTTGGACACCACGCCGACATCGGAGCCGCCGATCTTCACCTTCGCCTGGTCCGGCAGGTTCAACGCGTTCTCGAAAACCGCGTGCACGGTGTAGGTGTCACCGGAAACGCCGGGCTTGGGCAGTGGCAGTTTCTCCACCGTGAGACCGCAACCCGAGGTGATGCCGACACCGGCCACCGCCGCGACGGCGATCAGCGCGCGGCGTGCCTTGATCGTCATTCGGTACGTCATTTCGTCAGCCCCAGCAGCGCCGCGGTGAGACCGTAGTCGGGTCCGAAGTCCTGCATGTTCCCGGTTCGGCACCCGTCTGCCTTCATCTGGATCCGCTCGCAGAACAGGCTCACCAGTTCGCCGCTCAACGTGGTGCCGATGAGCGCGCTCAGCCGGACGTAGCCGTGCTCGCGATTCATGATGTTGTTGACGTTCTGGAAGACCATCGGCGCCACGTCGACGATTTCGGTGAGGCCGTAGGCGTTGTCGCGCAGCTGCTGGGTGACCTTGGTCAAGCCGGCCAGGCTGCTACCCAGCTGGTCCTGATGCTGCGCGAGAGTGGTGCTGGTATTGGCCAGGAAGTCGTTGATCTGGTTCAGCGTCGCCTCCAGGCCGGGCGCCTGATCGGCGAGCAGGCCGGTCATCTGGGTCATCCGGTTGCTGAAGTCGCGCACCGACTGGTCGTTGTCGGCCAGCATCGTGGTGAGCTCGTTGAGCTTGACGATGATGTTGGAGACCGCGTCCTTGTTGTCCACGCCGACCTTCAACGCGCCGGACAGCGCGTTGAGGGTGTCGCGCATCTTCTCGCCGTTGCCGTTCACCATCGGGTACAGCACCCGGCCCGAGAGCGGGCCGATGCCCTCGCTGCCCGGTTCCGGCTTGAGCGCGGCGGCGAACTGATCGATGGTCTTGATCATCGTGTCGAGTTCGACCGGGGTCTTGGTCTTGGCCAGTGGCAGGTGCGCGCCGTCGGCCAAGGTGTCGCCCTTGGTGTAGACGGGGGTGAGCTCGACGTGCCGGTCGGTGACGATGGACGGTGAAATGATCGCGGCCATCGCGTCTTTCGGGATCTTCACGTCCTTGTCGATCGACATGTGCACCTCGATGAAGGTGCTCTTCGGCACGATCTTCTCGACCTTGCCGACGTCGAGCCCGAGCACGGTGATCGGGTTGCCCTCGTAGATGCCCGCGATGTTCTCGAAGTCCGCGGTGACCTGAATCGTCTGGCCCAGCGCGTTGTTCACCGAACTCGGTACCAGCGAGCAGCTGCCGACGGCCAGTGCGGCGGCGCTGACCATGAGCATTTTTGCGACGGTCCGTACCTTGACGGCCTTCAGGAAGGTCATCCCTGGCACCCCTCTATAACTTGAGCGAAGCACAGCCAGTTGTCCGGGAAGATCCACGGCAGCCCGACGCTGCCGTACGGTCCGTTGCCACCCCAGGAGTTCGCCAGGTAGCGCACCGTCGGCGGCATCAGCGACAGCAGGCGGTCCAGGTTGTCCTTGTTCTTCTGCAAGCCCTCGGACATGGTGTTCAGCTGCTCGATGGTCGGGCCGAGCTGGTTGTCGTTCTGCGCGCCGATCTGCTGCAGCTGTTTGGTCAGCGATGCGACATTGTCGAGCAGCTGGCGCAGCAGACCCTGACGCTCCATCACCCGATTCGCGATGGCTTCACCCTGGGTGATCACCAGCAGCACGCTGTTGCGGTTGTCGCCGAGGATCTGGGTGACCCGATTCAGATCCTTGAGCAGGCTGTCGACCTCGTCCTTGCGGGTGTCCATCACCTTGGCCAGGGCACCGACGCTGTCCAGCGCCTGCGCCATCAGCTGGGGAGAATCGCCCATCTGCTGGTTGATCAGGTTCAGCGAGTCGGACAGCTTCTTGGTGTCGAGCGCCTCGAACTTCGGCGTGCCCTGCTGCACCACGTCGGCCAGGTTGTACGGAACCGCGGTGTTGGACACCGGGATTCGGCCGCCCTTCAGGCCGGAGCCGTCGCCGGGATCCAGATCGACGTACCTGGCGCCGAGCAGCGTGGCCATCTTGATCGAGGCGCGCGCGTCGGGGCCGAACTTCACGCCGTTGTCGACGCTCAGCGTCAGCAGCACGTGGTCACCCTCGAGCTTCGCGCCGTCCACCCGGCCGCTGGTCACGCCCGCGACGTTCACCCGGTCGCCGACCTTGATCCCGGCGGCCTGCACGAACTCGGCCTTGATCGACTGCTCACCGACGCCGACCAGCTTGACCGCGCTGGACGCGAGCAGCAGCGCGACGATCAGCGCACCGCCGAGAATGCCCAGCCAGAAGTAGCGGTTGGCGGCGAACCTTGCCTTCATCTTCGTCATCATGGGCGGCACACCGCCGAGTGCGAAGTGCCACCGATCTGCGAGAACAGGCCGCGCGGGAACAGCACGCCGTAGAGCGAGACGTCCAAGCCGCAGAGGTAGGCGTTGGCGTAGCCGCCCTCCTCGGTATGCCTGCCCGCCGCCGAAATGATGTTCGGCAGGTCGATCGCGGCCTGATCCAGCTTGGCGCCGTTGGCGAGCAGCAGGGTCAGCGCGGCGCTGGTGGAGTTCTGGGCGGCCTGCAGCTTCGGCTGGATCTGATCGACCATGCCGACCAGCGAGCTGGTCGCGTTGGCGATCTGCACCGTCGAGGTCTGCAGCGACTGGCCCT
Source organism: Nocardia sp. NPDC046473 (assembly GCF_040645995.1). Classification (NCBI taxonomy): domain Bacteria; kingdom Bacillati; phylum Actinomycetota; class Actinomycetes; order Mycobacteriales; family Nocardiaceae; genus Nocardia; species Nocardia sp. NPDC046473. Next base: position 803,276 of record NZ_JBEYZJ010000002.1, on the reverse strand, counting down.
GCTCGTACAACCCGCCGATCAAGGCCCGGGTCTGGGTCACCAGGGTCTCCAATTCATCACCTCGTCTGGCCAACCCCGCCATCACACCGGAGAGGTTGGAGATCACATCGGACAGGATCGCATCGCGACGCTGGAAGTCGGTGGCCAGCTGCGCGGCCTGAACGATGAACGCGCTCAACGAGACTCCGTCACCCTGCAGGGCCTGGATGAAGGTCTCCGAAAGGCGGTTCACCTGCTCGGGCTGCAGCGCCTGGAACAGCGGCTGAAAACCGTTGAGCAGACCCGAAACGTCGAACGACGGCTCGGTCCGGTCCAGCGGAATCGACGCATTGTTCTTCAGCTGCGCCGGGCTGGACGACTTGCCCGGCGCCAACGCCACATAACGCTGGCCGATCAAGTTCTGGTAGCGGACAAGGGCTTTGGTGTCGTCGAACAGCGTTTGATCCCGCTGCACGACGAAGGTCACCTTGGCCACTTGCTTCTTCGACTTCGGGTCCCGTTCCAGCGCGATCTTCTCGATCTTGCCGACTCGCACACCGGCCATTCGGATGTCGTCGCCTTCGTGCAAACCGAGCACGTCGGTGAAGGTCGCCGAGTAGGTGTTGGTGTCACCATCGACGATGCGCGCCAAGGTATTCCAGACGAGCACCGTGACGAGAATCGAAACGATCGCGAAGATGCCGAAGCCGATCAGCGGTTTACGAATACTCATGACTCCACCTCGCTAGCGCTCGGTTCCGTCACGCGCATTGCACGCTGGCACATGATTCGCTCGCTGCGCTCGCTCATCGGCCTACCCGGTTTTCGGCCACGTGCATGGTCCCGCCCTTCAAAATCGAGCTCAGCAGCAGGTATTCGGCGGTGGTCGGTTGACGGCCGAGCAACATGGCGATGGCCGCGTCACCCTGGTAGGAGATATCGCCCGCGGCCGGGGTGCGCGCCGCGGCCGGCGCCACGGGGGCAGGAGCGGGGGCGGGCGCCGGGGCCGGTGGCTGACCGAGGCCGGGCAGCATCGGGAACAGCCCCTCGAGCGGCGTGCCCGCGAACGGACGCGGCGCAGCGGGCACGATGCCCTCGGCCGGCCGCGAATCCGGCGTGGTGACACCGGGAATCACCGGCAGGCCCGGCATCGGCACCACCGGCGGCAGACCGGCCGCCGAGTCGAGCGCCCTTGGCTTCAGGTTGTCCGGCAGCGGGGGCAGCTCGTTCACCGCGGGCGCGGTGGCACAGCTCGGTCCGGCCAGGTCGCCGTAGCGCGGGCAGTCGGCCACCGTGTACGGCTTGTACGGGGTGAGTGTGATGCCCGCGTCCCACCGTTGCTGCTGCTGCGGACCCCAGGTGAAGGTGGAATCCATCTTGCGGGTCATCTCGCTGAGATTCAGGATCGTCTGGGTGATCGCGTTCGGGTCGGCGGCCACCGCACCGAACATGTCGCTGGTGCCCGCGGTGACCTGCTTGCCGATGTCGCCGTTGCGGGCGAACAGATCGTTCACGGTGTCGACCGTGCTGCTCGTCCCGGTGATCAGCGCGACGAGCTCGCTGCGCCGATCGGCGATGGTGCGCGCGGTCTGCACCGAGGTGCCGAGCACGTCGAGCAGCTCCGGCGAGGATTCGTTCAGCGCGTGGAACGAGCTGGAGAAGTCGCCGAGCATCACGCCGAGGTTCGGGATCGCGTCGTCGACCGACTGCAGCCAGTGGTCGAACCGCTCGACGGTCGAGCCGGGCATCCGGCCGCTGCCGTCGAGCGCCTGGGACAGCGTGCCGAGCACGCGACCGAACTGCACCGGATCGATCCGGTCGAGGATGTTGCGCACTGTGGTGAGCGTGTCCTGCAGCGCGAGCGTGCCCTTGCTGCGGTCTTCTTCGATGATCGAGCCCTCGTGCAGGTACTGGTCGGCCGGTCCGTTGAAGACCAGCTCGACCGAGGTGACGGCGAACAGGTTGCTCGGCACCACCCGGGCGGTGACGTTGGCGGGCACGCCCTTGGCGAACTCCGGCTTCACCTCGATCTGCACCTTCTGCAGCTCGCCCTTGGCCGCCACCTCGACCTGCTTGACGGCGCCGACCAGCACGCCGCGGAACTTCACGTCGGCCTGCGAGGGCAGACCGTCACCGGTGGTGGTGAGGTTCGCCGTGACGTTCACCTTCTCGACGAAGTAGCCCTGGTATCGCAGCGTCAGGAAGCCGAGCACCAGCGCGAGCACGATCAGGCCGGCCAGGCCGGCGACAAGCAGCTGACGCATCGTGGGTCCACGCCCACTGGGATCGATGATCATCTGGTGCTACCCCGAGATCCTGATGCCGGGGTTGATGCCCCAGATCGCCAAAGTCATGAACAGGTTCGCGAAGACGACGGCGATGATGCACACCTTGATCGCCCGGCCGGCCGCGACGCCGACGCCCTCCGGTCCGCCGGAGGCGAAGAAACCGTAGTAGCACTGGATGAACGTGGTGATCGCGACGAACAGGATCGCCTTGAGCAGCGAGTAGATCACGTCGGTCGGCACCAGGAATTGGTAGAAGTAGTGCTGGTAGGTGCCGCTGGCGGTGCCGCCGATCAGCTGCACGGTCAGCGAGCAGGAGATGTAGGCCATGGCCAGGCCGAGGCAGTACAGCGGGATGATGGCGACCATCGCCGCGAACATCCGGGTGCTGATCAGGTAGGGCAGCGGCCGGATCGCGATGGACTCCAGCGCGTCGATCTCCTCGGAGATGCGCATGGCGCCCAGTTGCGCGGTGAACCGGCAGCCCGCCTGCGCGGCGAAGGCGATGGTGGCGAGCAGCGGGCCGAGTTCGCGCGTGGTGGCGAAGGCGGAGATGGCGCCGGTGATCGGGCTGAGCCCCAACAGGTTCAGTGAGTTGTAGCCCTGGATGCCGACGGTCATCCCGCCGAACGCGCTGAGGATGACCACGACTCCGATGGTGCCGCCGCCGACGACCAGGTTTCCGTTGCCCCAGCTGACGTCGGAGAGCAGCCGCCACACTTCCTTGGGATAGTGCTTGAGCGCCAACGGGATCGAGCCGATCGAGCGCAGCAGGAAGAACACCTGGTGGCCCAGCCTGGCGAGCAGATCGACCGGCGCGTTCGCGGACCTGCGAAGCTGCTGGAACGGCCGCAGCAGCGGGGGAACATATGTCGACGACACTCAGACCACCTGTGACGGGAACAGTGCGTTGTACACCTGGGTGATGACGAGATTCACGCCGAACAACATGATGGCGGAACTCACCACCGCGGAATTCACCGCGTTGGCCACGCCGCCGGGGCCACCGCGAGCGTTCAATCCGTTGTCGCAGGCGATGATTGCGGCGAGTAGCCCGAAAATCAACGATTTGACCAGCGCGACAAAGAGATCGGTAGTAACCGCGAACGACGAGAACGTACCGATGTAGGAACCCGGCGTACCGTTCTGCGCGAAAATGTTGAAGATGTAACCAGTCAAGAATCCGACAAAAACGACGAAGCCACAGAGCAGCACACTGACCAGCATCGCCGCGCCGAGCCGGGGGGCGACCAGCCTGCGCATCGGGTCGACGCCCATCACCTTCATCGCGTCGATCTCTTCGCGGATGGTGCGCGAGCCGAGATCGGCGCACACCGCGGAGCCGACGGCGCCGGCGATCATCAGCGAGGTGACGAGGGGAGCGCCCTGCTGAATGATGCCGAGGCCGTTGGCCGCACCGATGAACGAGGTGGCGCCGACCTGGCCTGCGATCGAGCCGACCTGGATCGATACGATGACACCGATCGGGACGGCGACCAGCAGGGTGGGCGCGGCGGAGACACTCGCCATGAACGCGCACTGGCGGATGAACTCATGAAAGGGGAAGCGGCGCCGGAAGATTGCGATGAACAGTTCGGCGACCGCCGCGATTCCCATGGTGATCTGGCGGCCGAAGGTCTCCAGCGAAGCCTTCGGATGGTCGGCCCAGTAACCCTTGGTCCAATCGACCGCATCACTCATCCGTGATCCTGTTGGAGGACTCTTGGTCGACTGCACTGGCTAACCCCTCTCGACGCCGGTTGGCTGCCCCGACGACTTGTTTGCTTGACGCACCTTACTACGTAGTAAGCCAGAACACACCACCCTCCTGTGATTGCAGTCATAGACCTCGGTCACTGTGCTCTAAACGCTATGACGCAGGCCACCGACATTGGGTCGGCGCCCAAAAAACAGGGTGGATCTTCTGGAACAAGTTACAGGTCAACCCGGCGAATCCGCCGCCCAGACATGATCATGACGCTAATTTATTCGGAAAGAGTTCATTCAAAATCGCATTTGTTTCCGGAACCGAACAGAACGGGCTGTACTACTGTTCGAGTACAAACTCGAAGCGGCCATCGACCTTTTTCATAGCTGGTCGCTATTATTACGAATAAGAGACATAATGTGCTTATGTCTAAAAATGGGGTTAAGGCTCGCCCGCGTGGACACCCCGCAGTAGATGACGCGCCCGGACACGAATACTGACACGATGGGTGCGACAGATTGATATCGTGCGGGCTTCCGACGTCTGGAGGGACATGTTCAGCAAACTCGCCAAGGTGGCCACCGCCGCCTTCGCCGTAGCCCTCGGTGCGGCGCTACTCGGGACGGGCGCGGGGGCCGCTCAGGCCGAGCCGGGCCCGCCGGTCGTGGGCGGCGGTTCCGGCATCATCATCGACAACCAATTCGAGTGCACCGTCACCACCGTCGGCCACGACAACGCGGGGCGGCTCGTCGGCCTGACCGCGGGCCACTGCGGTGATCCCGGTGCCGAGGTTTTCGCGGAGGCCAACCGCGGCGCCGGTGTGATCGGCCGGTTCGTCTACTCCAACCATGATCTGGACTACGCCGTGATCCAGTTCGAGCCGGGCAAGATCGTCCCGGTGAACCGGGTCGGCAACGTCACCATCACCGGACTCGGCGCGCCCGCGGCATTCCCCAACATCGTGTGCAAGGAAGGCCGCACCACCGGAAACACCTGCGGTATCAGCTGGGGCGACGTGTTCGGGTCGAACATGGAGACCTGGAGCCAGATGTGCGTCGTCGAAGGCGATTCCGGCGCGCCGGTCGTCATCGGCTCCACCCTCGTCGGCATGGTGAACGCCTACCTGGCCATGGCCTGCTTCGGCCCCGAGGTCGGCACGAACATGAGCACGATCATGGACGACATCAACGCCCGTGGCGGCGTTGGCGCTGGCTATATACCGATCTGAACGTCTCCACCAGACCTGAGAAGTGGGCGGGCGCCCCCGGTTGATCGAACCGGGGGCGCCCGCTCATTTTTCGTTATGGCGCCAGTTTCTCGTCGTGCACCGCTGGGGCGAGCGCGGGTCCGGCCACCGCGCACTGCGGCATGCAATCGACGCTGTCCAAGGTGGCGGGGTGGCGCGGCTGCCGCAGCAGTGCGGCCGCGAGTACCGAACCGGCGAGTAGCAGGCCGACACAGATCCACATGGCGGTGCCGAAGCCATGGTTGAAGGCGACCGGATCGCCCAGCGCGCCGGAGATTCCGGCCAGGCCGGGCAAGGCCGCGACGGCGAGCAGCTGCGCGGTCCGCGCGACGGCGTTGTTCACCCCGGACGCGATACCCGCCTCGCTGGACGGCACCGCGCCGAGCACGGCCCCGGTGAGCGGGGCGACCAGCGCCGCGAGACCGAAGCCGAAGACGAGCACACCGGGCAGCACATCGGTGAGATACGTGGTGTCCGGCCCGATTCGCAGCAGCAGCACCAGGCCGCCCGCGGCGAGCAGCGGACCGATCGTCATCGGAATGCGCGGTCCGTGCTGCTGTGCCCAGCGCCCGGCGGGCGCCGACAGCACCAGCATGATCAGCGTGATCGGCACCGTCGCCACGCCTGACATCAGCGGCGAATATCCCGCCACCAGCTGCAATTCCAGAATCAGCAGGAAGAACACACCGCCGAGCGCCGCATAGACCGCGAGGGTGACCAGGTTGGCCGCGGTGAACACCCGCGACGCGAACAGCACCGGCGGCACCAGCGGGTGGTCGCTGCGCATCTCGATCACCACGAACGCGGCGAGCAGCAGCACGCCCGCCACGATCAGCAGCGGCATGGTCTCGATCAGACCGAAGGTCAGCGCGCCCAACGCGAGCGCGACCACCACCGCGCCCGGCACGTCCAGCCGTGCCTTGGCATTCGGATCATGGCTCTCCGGCACGTGTTTCAGCGCGACGAGCACCACCACGAGGGCGAGCGGCACATTGATGAAGAAGATGGCGCGCCAGCCGGCCAGCTCGATCAGCCAGCCGCCGAGGAACGGCCCGAGCGCGCCGGCCACCCCGCCGAAGCCCGACCACAGCCCGATCGCCGCGCCTTGGTCACGCCGGTCGATGGAGGAGGAGATCAGCGCGAGGCTGCCCGGCGTCAGCATGGCGCCCGCGATGCCCTGCAGGATGCGCGCGAACACCAGCATCTCGATGTTCATCGCGGCGCCGCACAGCACCGAGGCCACCGCGAAACCGATGGTGCCCCAGACGAACACCTTGCGCCTGCCGAGCCGGTCACCCAGCGAGCCGCCGAGCAGGATGAACGAGGCCAGCGTCAGCGTGTACCCGTTCAACGTCCATTGCAGCCCGGCCACATCGGTATCCAGCGACTCACCGATGCGGGGCAGCGCGATATTGACGACGGTGGCATCGAGCGAGGCCACCGACGAACCGAGGATGGTGGCCAGCAGAATCCAGCGGCCGGTGGTGGATTTCAGCCGGGGCAGATCAGTCGTGCTCACCGACCCAACTTAGCTGCCCGGCACCTGGTTGCCTGGCAGTTCACGCTGGGCGCAACGGTGTCAGATCTCTTGGACGCAGACGACGAAGTGGCGCTTCTCGTAGACGTATCCGGTGCCGCTACCGCAGACGTTCACATCGTCGGCGCCTTCCACCCGCTTGACCACCTTGACACCCTTGACCGGCGAGGCGCCGGTGCAGTCGACCCGCTTGGGGTCGTCCCCGCCGACGTCCATGCAGCCGCCGACCACCCAGTCGATGTCGAGGCAGTACGCGCCCTGCTCGATGCCGTTGAGCGTCTCGGCGTAGTAGTTGTCGGCGTCACCGACGCACTGCGTGCTCTTCGGCGCCTTGCCGATCACCTTGTAGTTCGCCGCGCGGCTACCGCAGGACGCCTTCGCGATGGTGGCGTTCGAGGTGGTACCGCCGAGGGTGACGCAATCGCCCTCGTTGGCCTGGAAGTCGGTGTTGCCGCCCTTGCTGGTCGGCGTCGGCTTGCCGGTGGTCGGCCGGCCCGGGGAGGGCTTCGGCGTGCTGGTGATCGATACGGCGTTGATGGTGCCGTTGTCCACCGCGGGCTGCGCGTGGCCGCTGACCGTCGAACTACAGCCGACTAGTGCCAATGCGGCCGCCGCGATAAATGTCGTAAACGCGACACGACCCCAGGTCAGTTGACCAGACACGAAACAGTCCTCCCGAGCTGTCACGCTCCGAACTCACGCCCCCGTAAGAATCCGAAGTAAACAAAATAAAGCTGTGCTTGAAATACACGCCATGCATACACCATGGAACGCGCACACGTCGACTCGACCGTGCGGCTTCGCGCATTCGCGACTCGCAAGCGCTCTGTGGAATCGAGGTTCCAGCAACCGATCTGAGTACAGTGGGGTTTCAGAGTTGGAGAGGAGGTACCCGTGAAGCTGATCAGCGTGATCGTTTGCTCGGCCGCCGCGGTTATCACCTCCCTTGTACTGCCGGGCGTCGCCTCAGCTACCGATGCGCACTGCACTTCGGAGAACGGGACGGACATCACAGTCATCGACGGGCGCACCGCCTGCCGGGCCGCTACCGACCTGCTCGGACAGGCGAAATCCCTGGGCATCGACGGTGTCGGTTATGCGAGCGCCACCACCGGGGCCACCGCGGTCGGCGTCGGTGTGCGCGGTGGCGTCGGCGCCAGCAACGGTGCGGGCGGGATGCCCATCGCGATCGGCATCGGCCAGGACGCGATCGCCCTGAGTTCCATTGACAGCGACGAGGTTTCGCAGAGCCCCGGCGTGCCGGTCGTCGCGATATCGGTCGCGCTGGACGGGTCGCGGGCCGGCGCGCAGAGCGCCGATCACACGGTGGTGTGCCTCGGTGGCGGGGCTTTCGCCTGGAATTCGCGGACCGGCGACACCTGCCTCAGCACGCCCTTCGGCCGCTGGCAGACCCCGGCGCACCAGCTACCCTGAGGGACGCACCCCGCGACAGGTGGTGCGGCCTCGCGCATTCGCTCTCGCAAGCGCTCCGAGGAGGTGAGACCCCATGGTTTCGGCAATGGCACCCGGCGGTTTCGACGCCGCCGATTCGGCGAACGGCAAGCTGGCCGCGCCCAAAGAGATGCTGGTCGACCCGCGATTCATCCGCCTGGCCGATCAATTCTTCGGCATGTTCAGCCAACCGAATCGTGGCGGCGGCGCCTTGGCCGTCTATCTCGACGGCAAGCCCGTGGTGGACATCTGGGGCGGCTGGGCCGGCCAGGATCGGCGCTGGAACGGCGAGACCGTCGCGCTGACCTTCTCCACCGGCAAGGGCGTCGCCTCAACCGTGGTGCACCGGCTGGCCGAACGCGGCCTGATCGACTACGACGCGCCGGTCGCCCGGTACTGGCCCGAATTCGGCGCGCACGGCAAGGACGACATCACCGTGCGCGATGTGCTCTCGCACCGCGCCGGACTGCATCGGGTACGTGGCCTGGTCCCCGGCCGCGAGGGCATCCTCGACTACGACGCGGTGATCCGGGCGCTGGCCGACAGCCCGCCGGACCCGCGCCGCATCCGCACCTCCGGCTATCACGCGATCACCTTCGGCTGGCTGGTCGCCGAGATCGTGCAGCGGGTCACCGGCGATCCGTTCATCGACGTGGTGCGCCGGGAGATCGCCGAGCCGCTCGGCCTCGACGAATTCTGGTTCCGGGTACCGGAATCCGAGCGCTATCGGATCGCCAAGATCTTCCCGCACCTGAGCCCGCCGGGCATCCGCTGGAACACCGCCTCGTCGGTGCTGTCCTGGGTGCGCCCGATCCGCGGGCTGGCCGAGGCGGGCATGCCGGAGAGCTTCGACGAGCTGGTCCGCGACCCGCGGGTGCACGATGCGGTGATGCCCGGCTGGAACGGCGTCTTCTCGGCGCGGGCGCTGGCCAGAATGTATGGGGCGCTTGCCGACCACGGCCGGGTTTACGTACCTGGCACCGGCGCGACAGTGCAGTTCCTGCGGCCGGAGACGATCGAGACCATCAACCAGGTGCAGCCCGCCGAGAGCCGCGACTACGTGCTCGGGCTGCCGCTGCGGTTCACCCTCGGGTATCACCGCCCGGTGCTGATGTCCAAGCAGCAGCCGCGAAAGGCGTTCGGGCACTACGGCGTCGGCGGGTCGGGGGCCTATGCCGATCCGGAGCTCGGCATGTCGATCGCCTTCGTCACCAACCGGTTGGGCAACGCGGTGACCGCGCTCGGCGACGCCCGGCTGGCCCGGCTGGCCGCGACCGCGCGAAATACGGTGCGCAGGGCCAAACCTACGGTTGTCGTCGACGAGACCGATTCCTAGACCGCGTCGAACCGACGGACCGGTGAGTTCGTACCTATAGATATGGACGTGGGCACAGCCGAAGTCGACACCGAGGTGCCGCGGACGCCGCGGCTGATCGTGCTGCACGCACTGGCCGCGGGGATCGACTTCGAGCGGTACTTCCGCTGGCGCCGGGCGCGCGAGGGCGATCCGTTCTTCGTGCGCTTTCCCGGCTTCGGGTCGGGACTGTTCACCGGCACGGCCGCAGGTGCGCGTGCGGTCTTCCGGGCACCGGTGGACGCGCTCGAGCCGCCGCGGCCGAATCCGATCGAGCCGCTGGTCGGCACGGCCTCGCTGATCCTCGCCGCAGGCGAACGGCATCGTCGCGACCGGGCGCTGCTCGCCCCGGCCTTCCACGGTGCGCGGATCCGCGCGTACGGGGAGATCATCCGCGATTCGGTGCTCCAGGAGATAGCCGGTGACACCGGCCGGGCGTGGCGGCCCGGCGTGCGGATCGATTCGCAGGCGGCGGCGCGGGCGATCACGCTGCGGGTGATCCTGGCGGCGGTGTTCGGGGTGGACAGCAACGAGCGGCGGGCCGAATACACCAGGGCGGTCAGCGAATTCCTCACCGCGTTCTCCGGGCCGCTGATGCTGGTGCCGCTGCTGCGGCACGGGTTGTTCGGGCAGGCGCCGTGGGATCGGTTCGTCGCGGCCCGCGAGCGGCTCGATCGGTTGATCCGCGACGACATCGCGCACCGGCGGACGGCCAACGGGAGTCTGGCCACCGACATCCTCGGCATGTTGCTCAGCACGCACTACGACGACGGCACCGCGATCACCGACGACGACCTGTGCGAGCAACTGCGCACGCTGCTGGTCGCCGGGCACGAGACCACCGCGACGACGCTGGTCTGGGCACTGTTCCACCTGCACCGGGAGCCGGCCACGCTGGAACGGCTGCGCGCGGAGTTGCGCGCCGCCGGGCCCGAGGTCGGCCCGGTCGAGCTGGCCCGGCTGCCCTATCTGGACGCGGTGTGTCAGGAGGCGCTGCGCCTGCACCCCGCGGTGCCCATCGTGGTGCGCAGGCTGACCGCGCCGTACACGCTGCGCGGGGTCGACTTGGCGGCGGGCGACACGATGGGGGTCGCGGTGCCGCTGCTGCACTCGGATCCACAGGTGTGGCCGGACGCGCAACGATTCCAGCCGGAGCGGTTCCTCGACCGCAAATACAGCCCGTTCGAGTTCGCGCCGTTCGGCGGCGGGCATCGGCGCTGCGTCGGCGCCTCGCTTGCGGACTACGAACTGCGAATCGCATTGGCTACCATCGTGAATCGAGTACGGCTGCGATTGGCCCCTCGATATGCGAACGGCCGTGCGCCAATGTCGGTGCCGCACAACATAGCAACCGGTCCGCATCGCCCGATTCCGTTCGTCGTCGAGAGTGATTTACATCACGAAGGCGTTTGGTAACACCGGCAAAGCGACCTACCTGCGGCATCGATCCACACAGCGGACTCGCCGACGTGACCGGTACCTTTCGGGAAGCCGGACAACCACCGCCGGGTTATGTGACGGCTACCACACCGAGCGGTATGAACGAATCATTATGAAACGCAACTGGCTTCGAGCCGCACCGGGACGGTAGGAAGGAGGTCGGGTCGGGCCGTCAATACCCGTGGGGTGAGCTCTGCCCGCTCCACGCCGATGAGAGATCTCGTGGCACTTGTGCGCCTGCGCGGGTGCGGCGAGAGATGGAATGGACGAGAAACCTATGCATGTCGCTTCGCACACCGGGTCGCTACCTGCCCATCGCAGGGGAGCACAGCTAACCCGCAGGCTGCGGGTAGGCGCCCTGTTGTCCGCGACGATCGCGGCGGCGGGCGTCCTGCTGGTCGCACCCGCGGGCGCCGACCCGTTCCCGTTCGGTTCCGGTTCCGCCGGTTCCGCGACGGACCCGGCGCCGCAGCAGCCGAACTTCGCGCCGCCGTCGATCAACATCGCCGACGGCGAGGTCGTCGGGGTCGCGCAGCCGATCATCATCAACTTCAAGGACCCGGTGCCCGATCACGGCGCCGCCGAAAAGTTCATCAAGGTCACCTCGTCGAAGGACGCGCCGGGCCACTTCTACTGGCGCGGCGACAAGCAGGTGCGCTGGCGGCCGAACGAGTTCTGGCCGGACAACACCGACGTGACCGTCGAGGCTGGCGGCACCCGCAGCGCCTTCAAGATCGGCGATGCGTTCGTCAGCACCGCCGACGACAACACGCACATGATCACCATCACCCGCAACGGTGAGGAGGTGAAGACGATGCCGACCTCGATGGGCAAGACCAAGCACGAGACCCCGAACGGCACCTACGTGGTCGGCGAGCAGCTGCGCAAGATGATCATGGATTCGTCCACCTACGGTGTGCCGACCACCGACCCCGAGGGCTACAAGCTCGAGGTCGAGTACGCGACCCGCATCTCCAACAGCGGCATCTTCGTGCACGCCGCCCCGTGGTCGGTCGGCCAGCAAGGCGTCTCCAACTCCAGCCACGGCTGCCTCAACGTGAGCACCGAGAACGCCAAGTGGTTCATGGAGAACTCACGCAAGGGCGACCCGGTGGTCATCGTGAACACCAAGGGCGGCTCGATCGGCACCAGCGACGGCCTGGCCGGAGACTGGAATGACTAGCTAACTCGCACAACCGAAGACACGTCATCGAGCCGAACATTACGATCAATTAGCTGATTTGCTGATCGTGATGTTCGGCTTCTTGATTCACTTGGCCCGTGCTCGAGAAGTTCAGCGTCCGGCAGGATAGCGTTAACCGATTGTTTGCTCCTGTCCGTAGAGTGCGCGACGTGCGAGCGAAGCCGGAACGAGTATTACCCCCACCGCGCGGACGCGGTTTGCGGAACCGGCCCTGGCAGGATTACGCCCTGTTCCTGGTGCTCGTGGTACCCAATCTCGCACTGCTGACAGTGTTCGTCTACCGGCCGTTGATCGACAACATCCGGCTCTCGTTCTACGACTGGAACATCTCCGATCCGGTCGCCACCTTCATCGGGGTGCGCAACTACACCGAGTGGTGGGGCCGGTCGGATTCCTGGGACATCGTCACCAACACAGTGGTATTCACCCTGGCCGCGGTGGTCGGCAGCATGGTGCTCGGCCTCGCGCTGGCGCTGCTGCTGGACCGGAAGCTGTTCGGCCGCAATGTGGTCCGCTCGGCGATCTTCGCGCCGTTCGTCATCTCCGGCGCCGCCATCGGCGTGGCCTTCCAGTTCATCTTCGATCCGAGCTTCGGCCTGGTCCAGGATGTGTTGCACCGCTTGGGCGTCGACAATGTGCCGGACTTCTACCAGAACCCGCACTGGGCGCTGTTCATGGTGACGGTGACCTACATCTGGAAGAACCTGGGCTACAGCTTCGTCATCTATCTGGCCGCGCTGCAAGGGGTTCGGGCCGAGCTGATGGAGGCGGCCGAGATGGACGGCGCGAGCCGGTGGACCACCTTCACCAAGGTGCTGCTGCCGCAGCTGCGCCCGACCACGTTCTTCCTGTCCATCACGGTGCTGCTGAATTCGTTGCAGGTCTTCGACATCATCAACGTGATGACCCGCGGTGGGCCGCTGGGCACCGGCACCACCACGATGGTCTACCAGGTCTACGAAGAGTCTTTCCGTAACTTCCGCGCCGGATACGGCGCGACCGTGGCCACCATCATGTTCGTGGTACTGCTGGTCGTCACGCTGGTGCAGGTTCGTGTCATGGATCGGAATGAGCAGTGAAAAGCGCAGGCGCTGAAACGGTTTCCTACCAACGTCGCCAGCGCGGGGTGATGCTGCTCGGCTACGCCGCCATGGTGTGCGTGCTGATCATCGTCGGCGTCCCGCTGTTCTGGATCTTCATCACCTCGTTCAAGGCGCGCCCGGACATCTACGTGCAGCCCGCGGTGTACTGGCCGCACAGCTGGCACCCGGAGAACTACGGCGACGCCACCACGACGCTGCCGTTCTGGACCTTCCTGCGCAACTCGCTGATCGTCACCGGGATCATCGCCGCGGTGAAGTTCGTGCTCGGCGTGCTCAGCGCGTACGGGCTGGTGTTCCTGCGCTTTCCGGGCAAGACCGCGGTGTTCCTGATCATCATCGCGGCGCTGATGGTGCCCAATCAGATCACGGTGATCTCGAACTACGCACTGGTCGCCCAGCTCGGCTGGCGGAACTCGTTCCAGGGCATCATCATTCCGCTGTGCGGCGTGGCCTTCGGCACCTTCCTGATGCGCAACCACTTCCTGTCACTGCCCTCGGAGGTGATCGAGGCGGCCAGGATGGACGGCGCGAGCTGGTGGCGGCTGCTCACCAAGGTGGTGCTGCCGATGTCCGGGCCGACCATGGTTGCCTTCGCGGTGGTCACCCTGGTGAACGAGTGGAACGAATACCTCTGGCCGTTCTTGATGGCCGACGACACCTCGGTCGCGACGCTGCCGGTCGGTCTCACCCTGCTGCAGAACACCGAGAATCCGAGCGTCACCAACTGGGGGCCGGTGATGGCGGGCACGTTGCTGACCATGCTGCCGATTCTCGTGGTGTTCCTGCTACTGCAACGCCACATGATCAAAGGCCTCACCTCGGGTGCGGTCAAAGGTTAGATACAGGAGAAACCACGTGTCCACTTCTCAGTTCCCCGCGCTGTCCCGGCGCGGATTCATCGGGCTGGCCGGCGCCGTCGCCGCCGGCGCGGCACTGACCGCATGCGCGGGCACCGGCGGTGGCGCCAAGCAGACCGGCGACGGCAAGACGCTGACCTTCTGGTCCAACCACCCCGGCACCTCGAAGGACATCGAGACCGAGCTGATCAACCGGTTCCAGGCGAAGTACCCCGACCTCAAGGTGAACCTGGTCGACGCGGGCAAGAACTACGAGGAGGTGTCGCAGAAGTTCAACGCGGCGCTGTCCGGCGGCGATCTGCCCGACATCGTGGTGCTCTCGGATGTCTGGTGGTTCAACTACGCCCTCAACGGCACCATCGAACCGCTCGACGCGCACTTCGGCGACGCGGGCGTCAAACTCGACGACTACGTCGACTCGCTCGCCGCGGACTACCTGTTCAACGGCAAGCACTACGCGCTGCCCTACGCCCGCTCGACGCCGCTGTTCTATTACAACAAGGACGTGTGGAGCAAGGCAGGCCTGCCGGACCGCGGCCCGCAGAGCTGGCCGGAGTTCGACGAGTGGGGCCCCAAGCTGCAGGAGGTCGTCGGCGCGGGCAAGCTCGCGCACGGCTGGGGCGACGCGAAGAACTACCTGGCCTGGACCTACCAGGGCCCCAACTGGACCTTCGGCGGCGCGTACTCCGACCAGTGGAAACTGAAGTTCACCGACCCGGGCACCATCACGGCGGGCACCTTCTTCCGCGACATGATCAACGCCAAGAAGTACGCGGGCATCAACCCGCAGATCGCCGTCGACTTCGGCGCCGGCGTGATCGCCTCCACCATCGCCTCGACCGGTGACCTGCGCGGCATCACGAAGAACGCGGCGGGCAAGCTGCAGTTCGGCACCGCCTTCCTGCCGCACCCGAACGGGCCCGGCGTCACCACCGGCGGTGCCGGTCTGGCCATTCCGTCGCGCATCTCCGATGAGCGGAAGGTGAACGCGCTCAAGTTCATCGAGTTCATCACCAACGCGCAGAACACCGCGTACTTCTCCCAGGGCACCGGGTACATGCCGGTGCGCAAGTCGGCCACCGCCGACCCGACCGAGCAGGACTTCCTGGCCAAGAACCCGACCTCCAAGGTCGCCATCGACCAGCTCGCCGTCACCAAGTCGCAGGACTACGCCCGGGTGTTCGTGCCGGGTGGCGACCAGATCATCGGCACCGGACTGGAGCAGATCGGGCTGCAGAACGCCGACCCGGCAACGGTTTTCGCCAATGTCACCGGCCAGCTGCAGGCGATCATCGACCGGCAGATCACGCCGAAGCTGCCCAAGTAATACCCGCACCCCGGTGGCGGCCACCCTGCGTGGCCGCCACCGTGAGTTCACACGAGGAGATCGACGCCCATGGCCACAGTGCAGTTCGACGGGGTGACGCACCTGTATCCCGGTGCGCCGACACCGGCCGTCGACAGCCTGGAAATCGACATCGCCGACGGCGAGTTCATCGTGCTCGTCGGGCCATCGGGCTGCGGCAAGTCGACCAGCCTGCGCATGCTGGCCGGGCTGGAATCGGTGGAAGCCGGGCGAATCCTGATCGGCGGCAAGGACGTCACCGGTCTGCCGCCGCGCGCCCGGGATGTGGCAATGGTGTTCCAAAGCTACGCGCTGTACCCGAATATGACGGTCGCGGAGAACATGGGCTTCGCGCTGCGCAATGCGGGCATGAGCAAGGCCGACACTCTGGTCCGGGTGCAGGAGGCGGCGAAGATGCTGGAGCTCGAGCAGCTGCTCGACCGCAAACCGGCGAAACTCTCCGGCGGACAACGGCAGCGGGTGGCGATGGGCCGGGCGATCGTGCGCAGGCCACAGGTGTTCTGCATGGACGAGCCGCTGTCCAACCTGGACGCGAAGCTACGCGTGAGCACCCGGTCGCAGATCGCCGCGCTGCAGAAGCGGCTCGGCACCACCACGGTGTACGTCACCCACGATCAGGTGGAGGCGATGACCATGGGCGACCGGGTGGCGGTGCTGCTCGACGGTAAATTGCAGCAGATCGCCGCGCCCCGTGAGCTTTACGACAATCCGGTGAACACCTTCGTCGCCGGTTTCATCGGCTCGCCCGGGATGAACCTGCTGGAGGCACCGGTGCGCGACGGCGAAGCCGTTCTCGACGATCTGCGAATTCCCTTGCCCCGCACCGCGAAAACCGGCGACCGGGTGATCGTCGGCATTCGCCCGGAATCGTGGGAGGTGACCACCGAGGACAGTGGTCTCACGGTGGCCGCCGAACTGCTCGAGGAACTCGGCGCGGAATCGTTCGTCTACAGCCACGGCGTCGCCGCGGACTGGAACAGCCGCTCCGGCAAGGTGGTTGCCCGCGTGGACCGCCGGTTCCAGGTCGCGCTCGGCGATCAGCTGCGTCTGCGTCCCAAGCTCGACGACGTGTTCTTCTTCGACGCGGAGACCGAGCAGCGTCTGCGTTGACCGGGCGAGGGCATTACCCGGGTAATGCCCTCGCCTGAGTCCTCGATCTACCAGATCTTCACGCGCTCCGCCGGATCCAGATACAACGCGTCGCCCGAGGTGACCTCGAAAGCCTCGTGGAAGCTGTCGATGTTGCGAACCACTGCGTTGCAACGGAATTCGGGCGGCGAGTGCGGGTCGACGGCGAGGCGGCGGATGGCCTCCTCGCTGCGGGCCTTGGTGCGCCAGACCTGCGCCCAGCCGTAGAAGACGCGCTGCAGGCCGGTGAGGCCGTCGAGCACCGGCGCCTCGGCGCCGTCGAGGGAGATCTTGTAAGCCTGTAGCGCGATGGAAAGGCCGCCGAGGTCGCCGATGTTCTCGCCGATGGTGAATTCGCCGTTGACGGTGTGCTCGTCGGACAGTTCCTTCGGCGAGAGCACGTTGTACTGGTCGATCAACGCCTTGGTGCGCTTGCCGAATTCGGTGCGGTCGTCGTCGGTCCACCAGTCGACCATGTTGCCGTCGCCGTCGTACTTGGCGCCCTGGTCGTCGAAGCCGTGGCCGATCTCGTGGCCGATCACCGCTCCGATGCCGCCATAGTTCGCGGCGTCGTCGGCGTTCATGTCGAACATCGGCGGCTGCAGAATCGCTGCGGGGAAGACGATTTCGTTCATGCCGGGGTTGTAGTAGGCATTCACGGTCTGTGGCGTCATGAACCATTCGTCGTGATCGACCGGGCCGCCGAGCTTGTTCAGGTCGCGATCATGATCGGCGGCATAGCCGTTGCGGTAATTGCCGACCAGGTCGGCCGGATCGATCACGACGTCGGAGTAGTCGCGCCACTTGTCCGGGTAACCGATCTTCGGCGTGAACTTCTCCAGCTTGGCCAGCGCGGCCGCCCTGGTGTCGGCGCCCATCCAGTCCAGCTGGGCGATATTGCGGCGGTAGGCCTCCTGCAGGTTGGCGACCAGTTCCACCATCCTCGCCTTGGCCTCCGGCGGAAAGTGTTCGGCGACATACAGTTTGCCGACCGCCTCGCCGAGCAGGTCCTGTACCAGCGAGACGCCGCGCTTCCAGCGTTCCCGAATCTCCTGGGCGCCGGTCAGCGTGCGACCAGCGAAGGCGAAGTTCTCCTCGATCAGCGCATCGGTGAGATACGGTGCGCGCGAACGGATCAGCCGCCAGGCCGCCCATGCCTGCCAGTCCGCCAGCGATTCCGCCGACCACACTTCATTGAACGTGCTCAGGTAATCCGGCTGGCGGACAATGACTTCGGCGAACAGGTCGGGGCCGGGCCGGTCGACGCCCTCGGCGAGCGCCGAAGTCCACGCCGCCCAATCGAATTCGGGGTAGTCGGCGACCAGCGCGTCGAAGGTGGTCAGGTTGTAGCTGCGTTCGGCGTCGCGGCGGCGGACCACGTCCCAGTGCCCGGCGGCGAGCTTGCGCTCCAGCTCGAACACCCGCTGGCCCACCGTGTCCAGGTCCTGCGGGAGCAATGCGGCGATCCGGGGATCGGCGGCGGCCAACGCGAACATCCGGCCGATGTGCGCGATGTATTCGGCGCGGATCTCGGCGGATTCGTCCTGGCGGTAGTACGCCTCGTCGGGCAGCCCGATGCCGGACTGGGAGGCATGCACCAGGTAGCGGGTGGAGTTCTTGTCGTCGGTGTCGACGTAGCAGCCGATGGCGCCGCTGACGCCGGTGCGCTGCAGCCTGCCGAGCAGGGCCGCGAACGCGCTGCGGTCGGTGACCGCGTAGATAGCGGCGAGCTCGGCCGAGATCGGCGTCAGCCCCGCGGCGGCCACGGTGTCGGTGTCCATGAAGCTGGCGTACAGGTCGCCGATCTTGCGGGCATCGGTACCCGGCTCGGCCAATTCGGCGGCGGCGTTCTGAATGATCACCTGCACGTCCCGCTCGGCCTGGTCGTACAGCGTGCGCAGCGCGCCGTCCACCGCGCGGTCGGCCGGTATCTCGTGGTCGGCCAGCCATTTGCCGTTGACGTGCGCGAACAGGTCATCCTGCACCCGTACGCCCTGGTCTAGATAGGACAGATCGATACCGGAGGGACTGCTCAACTCGGAAGTCACGATCTCCAGTATGCCGACGATGGGCAAAAGTCGGCCCCCGGCCGCGAACGGCCGGGGGTAAGCGGTCAGTCGTTCAGGAGATCAGTGCGTCGTTCAGACGGTGAGTGCGATGCGGTCGAACTCGCCGTCGTGCGCGCCGAGCAGGAAGGCGTCCCACTCCTGCGGGGTGTAGCCGAGCACGGTCGAGCCGTGCCGGAGCAGGGTGTGACCATCGGCGGCGGTGTGCGCGGTCAGCGCGCCGGGCGTTCGGCCCGACGTGCGCAGGGTGTCGAGGAACGCGGTCCATTCCCGCGCGGTGACGGTGATGATCGGTTCGTCGGCGGGATGGTTGGCGGGATCGCGGCGGTATTTACTGTCACGGACGAGCACCGCGTCACCATCGAAGCGGACCTCGACACATTGGTTGCCGTTGTTCGATCGAGTCGACCGGAACCAGTCGGTGTAAACCGACCGGGGAGTAACCGTGGTGGCCATGGGCAGGATTTTACACTCGGGCATACCGCCTGATCAGGGTCGATGACTCGACACGGTCCAGCGATTGCTCTTGTGCGCGAACGTAAGCGAAGCTCAGATCACGCACCAGTTCCGGGTCGTCGACCGCCCCGCCGAACACGGCGCTCTCCGCCCAGCCGAAGGTCGGCAGCTGCTCGCCTGCGAAGTCGATCAGATGGAAACTCGACCCACCGAGCACCGCACCCGCGGTGGCCGCGAACGGGATGACCCGCACCTCGACGGTGTCGAGCTCGTCGATCAGCTCGGCCAGATGTGTCAACTGCGCGCGCAGCACGTCCGGTCCGCCGGTCTGCTGCAGCAGCGTGCCCTCGCCGATTACCGCGGTGAGCTCGACCGGCTCCTTGCCGCGCAGCCGTTCCTGCCGGTGCATCCGAATCGCGACCAGCTGTTCTACCTGGACCGGGCGAATCATCACGTCAGCGCTGATCAGCGCGCGGGCATACGCCTCGGTCTGCAGCAGGCCCGGCACCACCAGGCTGTCGTAGCTGCGGATGCTCTGCGCGCCGTATTCCATGCCGTACAGCCGCTGCAGTTCGGGACCGATCAGCGCGGACGACCTGGTCCACCAGCCGCGCTGCTTGCTGGCGTCGAGCAGCGCGAGCAGCTCTGCGCGTTCCTCGGCCTCCACCTCGAGCAGCTCGAGCACCGGGCCGATGGTGTTGCCGGTGAGCACCCGCCGGCCCTTCTCCACATGCGACCAGTTGGCCGGGGTGAAACCGACCCGCTTGGCGAAACCCGCCGAATCGAAGCCGCGCTGTTCGCGCAGCTCCCGCAGCCGCAACACCAATTCCCAACGGGCAACGGCGGGCGAGACGGGTGCCATGACAGGCGATCGTACGCGGGTTCGACTCACCGGCGTGTGACTATTGTCAATGCAGTAGTGCGGCATTAGGGTCTGGTTTCAGCGGTCGATTCTCTCTCCCCCTTCACGCGATCCACCCGCATCGAGGCGAGGTTCGTCATGAGTTTGTCCCGCACTGAATCAGGCAGTCACCCGGCATCCGATTACACGACGATGCAGGATGCCATCGCCCGCTGCCGCCGCTACCGCAAGGACCACGGGCTGTACGGCGTGGTCGATCCGGCGCTGGGACGAATCATGTTGGAGGTAGGCGCGGTCGGCGCCGTCGTCATGCCCGCCGCGCTCGGTCGCCGAGTCCGGGCGCGGCTGATCGAGCAGGCACCCGATGACCGGGCCGGGCCGATCGTCGGGCACCCACGCTCGGACCGGTGGACCTTCCTGACCGGCCCGACCGACAACTCCTATCTGGACA
The DNA here is from genome assembly GCF_040645995.1 of Nocardia sp. NPDC046473. Lineage (NCBI taxonomy): Bacteria > Bacillati > Actinomycetota > Actinomycetes > Mycobacteriales > Nocardiaceae > Nocardia > Nocardia sp. NPDC046473. The sequence goes on along the minus strand of NZ_JBEYZJ010000002.1, from coordinate 782,782 downwards.
CCGAGCTGTTCGCCGACCTGTTCCGAGTCTGCGCCTCGGTCGCGCTGCCCGGCAGCAACATCGTGCTGCCCTCGCCGGCCGACGAGGGCAGCGGCTACCGGAAGTGGATTGCCCCACCCGAGAGCGACTTTCGCCCGGAGATGGGCCACGTCCTGGCGGCTACCCGAGCCTGCGCGGCGATCAGCGAGGCGTAGGTGCCGGTGTGAGGGTGACGCTGTACTTGTCCTCGAGCCGCTGATTCCAATCACGCTCGCACTGGTCGATCTTGGTTTGATCGCCGTTCGCCTTGTTCACGCAGTCGACGAAGTCCTTGCCGCCGCTGTTGACGAAGAAGCTGTAGCCGACGACGGTGACCACGATGGCACCGATCAGGCCGAGCGCGCCGAGGATCAGACCGGTGATCGCCAGGCCCCCGCCGCCCGCGCGACCCGACCGGGTCTTCACCAGCGCGACGATGCCGAAGATGATGGCGAAGGCGCCGAACAGGTAGCCGCCGACCAGCGTCCAGAAGCTCAGCAAGGCCAGGATGCCGAGCACCAGTGCGGTGATCGCCAGGCCCTTGCCCTTCGGCGACTCCTGCCAGTACGTGGGCTGACCGGGCTGCCCGCCCGGCGGCGGGTACCCGGAGGGCGGCGGGTATTGGCCGGGAGGCGGATATTGCGACATGGACTTCCTCTCCGTCGGTGCCTCGCGCCGCTCGATCCGGACCAGGTGGCCCGGCGGGTGCGCGGGGATCGCCTACTGATCGCCCGCGCTACGAGCGGATGTTAATGCGAGGTATGCCCATTTTGTCGCAACCCAGCGGACTCTGTTCCCTGGACGCGCCCGGTCGCAGCGATTTCGGCGCTCCGCCTACTGCGCGCCCAGCCGGGCGTGCATCTCCCAGACCAGGATCTCCGACGGCCTGCGGGCGATCACGCGCTGGCCGCCGGTTCTGGTCAGCCGGACCGCGTCGCCCTCGTCCAGGGTGCCGACGCCCTCCATCTCCACCTCGCCGTTGGCGACGAAAACGTGCAGGTAAGGGGCGTCGGGCAGATCGATGGCCTGCTCGGGATCGCCGGACATCCTGGCCACGTGGAACGCCGCGTGACTGCTGTTGATGGCGATGGCGGTGCGGTCGCGGTAGCGCGGCAAGCCCGCGGCCACCGTCACCAGGCCGCCGGTCGCGAGCGCGTCATCGATCTCGAGCTGTTGATAGCCGGGCGTCAGGCCCGGCTCGTCGGGGACCACCCACATCTGCACGAAATGCACCGGCTCGTCGTGCTCGGCGCCGTCGATGCGCCACGCGTCGTTCTTCTCCGAGTGCAGGATGCCGGTGCCCGCACTCATCCGCTGCGCCAGACCCGGGTAGATGATGCCGCTGTGGCCGAGCGAATCCTGGTGCACCAGGCTGCCGCCGAGCACCCAGGTGACGATCTCCATGTCCCGGTGCGGATGGGTGTCGAAGCCCTGACCGGGGGAGACGACATCGTCGTTGTTCACCAGCAGCAGGCCGTGGTGGGTGTTGTCGGGATCGTAGTGCTCCCCGAACGAGAACGAATGCTTCGAATCCAGCCAGGACACCCGCGTCTTCATGCGGTCGCCTGCTCGATGGACGTCGGTGTGTGGTGTCATCAGCGAACGAAGTGAGCGAGTCATGTCGCAGCGTGCGGCACGCAAGCCGGAGCTGAGCGCCAGCGAGGCGCAGGCTGGAGTGTGGACATCAAGGTCCTCCTCTCGGGACCGTGCACCGATCACCTTTCAGGGTAGGAGCACATACGTCGCGGTACTCCACATTCCTAGTAAATTGTCCTGCACTCGGCATTTTACGCGAGCGACCAGCGGGTGAACGTCAGGCGAGCAGAACCAACCGGTACGTCGAAACGGCGGGCGAACACGGGATGCGCCGGTGCGGTGTCCGGGCCGGATTCGTAAAATGATGCGCCGCAATGCAACCGGAGGTGACGAACAGATGCGACCCGAGGCACTTGCGCGCATCGAGCGACAACTCCGCAGCGAGGCGCGGCGCGACGGTATCGCACATTTCGTCGTCGGCGTCGCGGTGTTTCGCGACCGCAAACTGCTGGTGGTGCGCCGGGTGCCGGACGACTACCACGGCGGCATGTACGAACTACCCGGCGGCGGAGTCGAATCCGGCGAGACCTTCGCCGAATGCGTTGAACGTGAGCTGTTCGAGGAAACCGGCCTGCGGGTGCGCCGCATCACAGATTTCCTCGGCGGCATCGACTACGCCACCAGAACCAAGTCCAGGGTGCGTAAATACAGCTTCGTGGTGGACGTCGAACCGGGCGAGGTTGCCCTGGAACCCGGTGAGCACGACGCCTTCGCCTGGATCGACGCCGACGCCCTCGACGAACTGCCGATGGCCCCGGACATGCGCGAGGCAGTCAGCGCCCTGGTCACCGACGCGCACTGATCAGGCTGCGATCAGCATTACCCCACCAACCACGCGCGAGTCTCGGCCGCTCGAACGCGAGACACCAAGGGGCCGCGAACACCGCCGCGCCCGCGCGGCCCATAACGCAGTACCCTCGCGGCGTGTCGACTGGTCGCTCGGAGAGCTCCATTCCCTCGGACGAGCGGCCGGAGCCGCTGTGGACCGCGCTGCGCGAAAGCCCCGGTGTGTTGCGGCTGGCCGTCGTGCGGTTCACCGGGCAGTTCGGGGACGGGATGTTCCAGGCGGCGCTGTCGGGGGCGATTCTGTTCAATCCCGAGCGGCAGACCGATCCGCTGGCCATCGCCGCCGGATTCGCGGTGCTGTTGTTGCCGTATTCGCTGATCGGGCCGTACGCGGGGGCGCTGCTGGATCGGTGGGATCGGCGCACGGTGTTGCTGGTGGCCAATGTGGCGCGGGCGGTGCTGATCGCGCTGGTCTGCGCGGGGCTGCTCGCAGGGATCGGGGAGACGCCGCTGCTGTTGCTCGCGCTGGCGGTGGTGGGGATCAGCCGATTCGTGTTGTCGGGTGTGTCGGCGGCCTTGCCCAGAGTGCTCGCCCAGCACTGGCTGGTGCCGATGAATTCGGTGCTCGCGACGGTGGCCTCGGGTTGTGCCGGGATCGGCGCGGCCACCTCGGTGGCGGTGATCGGGCTGATCGGCGCTGGGGATTTCGCCTCGGCGGTGGCGGTCGCGGTGAGCGGCATCGGGTCGGTGGTCAGCGCGGTGCTCGCGGCCGGGTTCGCGCCGCGGGTGCTCGGACCGGACGCGGGGGCGACGGCGAGCGAGAGTGCGGTGCATGCGATTGCCACCGGTCTGCGCACAGGGGCGACGGCGGTGTGGGAGTCGGTGCAGGTGACCACGGCGATGCTGGGCATCGGGACGCACCGAATCGTGTTCGGGCTCAACACCTTGATCATGGTGCTGGTGCTGCGGCAGGCGCCGGCGGATGGTTCCGGGTTGAACAGCGGGCTGCTCGGGTTCGGCGTGGCCATCGCGGCCACCGCGTCCGGCATGCTGGTGGCGGCTGTTGTTGCGCCGCTGCTGATTCCACGGCTCGGCCGGTCGAAGACGGTGCTGGCGGGTCTGCTGACCGCGACGGTGGTGCAGTTGACGCTGGTCACCCCGATCGGCCTCGCGGACGCGGGGTCGGCCGTGCAGCGGGCACATCAGCTCCTGCTGGTCGGGGCGTTCCTGCTCGGGCTGGCCGGGCAGACGATCAAACTGACCGGCGACGCGACGATGCAGATCGATATCGACGACGCGCGGCGCGGGCAGGTATTCGCCTTGCAGGACACGGTGTTCAATATTGCGTTCATCCTGGCGATTGCCGCTGCGGCGCTGGTTATCCCGGACGACGGTCGGTCATTGCCGGTGATTGTGGCCGGCGCCGGAATCTATTGCGCGGGTATTGCCGCGATCGCGCTCAATATGCGACGGCGGAAGATCGGCGATGCGCCGATGAATAGTCGGTGAGGTCGAATTCAGGTGATGATCGGATCGTCGTCGAGGTGGCGGCCGGTCGGATTCATCCACTGAGCTGGATAGCCGGATAGGTCGTCCGGGGGTCGGTGCGACGGCGGCGCGTCGGTGAGTGAGGGATGATCGGGCCTCGGCCACTGGTCGGCGTCGAGACCTGCGGGCGCGGGCATCGAATCCGGCTGGCCGGCACCGACATCGGTGTGCTGCTCGGCCATCATGTGCTCGGTCATCATGTGCTCGTCGGTCATCTCCTCGGTGCGCACGATCCAGCCCAGCGGCTCGCTGCTGGCGTCGGAGGCGGTACCGGTGATGGGGTGATCCCAGGTGCCGAGCCCGGTGGGGTCGGTATAGAAGTGGTCCAAGACGCCGTCGTCGTCCAGGTCGAGGGCCGCCACGTCGGCGATGCCGGAACCACTGGTGTCCCACATGGCGTCGTCGGCAAAACCGTCGCCGTCGAAGTCGAGCCGGATCGCGTCGGCCGCGGCCGAGGCCGGTCCGGCCAATTCCAAATCGGCCTGGCTGTGCCAGACGTGCACCGTGCCGTCGCCCGTACCGAACACGTACTCGATCTCGTTCATATGTGTTTGGACGCGCGCGACCGACATTCGGTTCCCTATTTCTCAGCCGTTATTCCGGTACGTTCGTTTCGCTTCCGCCCGATTCGACAGGAGTCAGCCAGCCATGGGTTTTCCGGCGCAGCATCCCGATAACGCGCGAAATCTACTAGCCGAGTGGGTAACCCGGCCGCATCCGCGCACTCGGATCGCGGAATAGCCCGGCCCCGCCCGACGTGACGCGCCGCCTCGGCATCCAATCCTCTTGTGCACCGGCCTTGTTCGGTGTGCTGCTCGGCGGGTTGCTCACCCTGCCCGTCCCGGCCGCACAGGCCGCCCCGTTTCCGTGGGCGCCGTCGCCGGTGAACAGCTGCGGTGAGGTCGGTTTCGATCCACGGAATCGCGAGCGCGATCCCGCGCTGCCACCGCTACCGCCGGTGGTGCTACCCGAGCGTATCGATATCCCGGTGCCGATCCCGCAGCTCACACCGATCACGGTGCCCGGCCCGGCACCGGACAACACCAGGATCGACGCGGCGCCGCAGGCCGCCGATCCGTGCCACACCCCGTGCCCGGACATCCGCGACATCTCGAAATCGCCTGAGCAGGAACCAGATCCGAGTCTGGCCCCGGAGACCGGCAACCGGCCGAGTTCTGCCGACCCGATCAAAGTGCCGCACATCGAGTTGAAGCCGGAGATCGAGCCCATCCCGGTACCGGTACCCGGCGGCCCCGGCGTCGAGCCGCAGCCCGCACCGCCGCCGGTGGTACACCCTGCCGAACCGGGTCCGCCGGTCGCACCGGTGGCCGAGCCGCGCGTCGCGTCGGTGGATCTGGCCGGCCAGATCACCGGGCACGGCTCGCAGAATCGCACCGACCTGCGCTGGCAGGTGGACGGCACCGACCTCGGCGTGATGTGGGAAACCAAGCCGGGTGAGGTCGCCGTCGCCTTCGGCGACACCTTCGGCAAGGGCTGGCAGGCCGGCGGCGCCGGGCACGACGACCAGGACTGGCGCAGCAACGTGCTGGGGTACAGCACCGATCACGATCTGTCCGACGGCCTTTCGCTGGACAGCATGGTGCAGGACAGCCGCTGCCACGCGGCCGAGATCCTGGACAGCCGCAAGCTCAAGAACTGGGAGACCACCACCATTCCGACCTCCGGCTTCGCGCTGGGCGATCGCCAGTATCTGAGCTACATGTCGGTGAATCGGTGGAGCCGGATTCCCGGCCTGTGGTCGAACAACTACGGCGGGCTCGCCTACTCCGACGACAACGGCCGCACCTGGACCAAGGATCAGCATGCCAAGTGGGACAACCTCTTCGGTGTCGGCCGCTTCCAGGTCGCGGCGATGGTGCCGCAGGGTGACTACGTCTATATGTTCGGCACACCCAACGGACGCGTCGGCGTGATCGGGCTGGCGCGGGTGCCGAAGGACGACGTGCTCAACACCTCGGCCTACCAGTACTGGGTGAACGGCAACTGGGCGCCCGCGGTCGAAAACCAGGCGACGCCACTGGTTCCTGGCCTGGCCAGCGAGGTGTCCGTGCGCTACGACCGGGACAACGCGCAGTGGCAGATGGTATATCTCGACTCCGCCCGCGGTGCGATCGTGGTGCGCAATGCGGCCGTCCCGCAAGGCAACTGGACCGAGGCGGTGCCATTACTGTCCACCAACGACTACCCCAAGTCCTACGGCGGCTTCATTCATCCGTGGTCGACCGGTAAGGATCTGTACTTCACCATCTCGTCCTGGGACAGCTACAACGTGTATCTCATGCACGCGCAGCTGGATTCGGCGAACTGAGCTAGTCCGCCACGACGAAACGGACGAAACCACCCGCGCGGATCAGCGCGGGCGGATCGCGGTTCACGTCCCACATCCGCAGGTCAGTGGTTCCGATGAGGTGCCAGCCGCCGGGGGTACTGCGCGGGTAGACGGCCGAATATCCGCCGGCCAGTGCGACCGCGCCCGCCGGGATGGTGGTGCGGGACTGTGGTCGGCGCGGCACGGTCAGTCGGGCGTCGGGTGACTCCAGGTAGCCGAAGCCGGGGGCGAATCCAACGAAGGCGCACCGCCAAACCGTCCCGGTGTGTTCGGCGATCACCTCCGCCTCGGTCCGGTCGAGTAGTCGCGCGACCTCGGCGAGGTCGGCGCCGTCGTAGCGCACCGGGACGATCAGGGGCTCGTCCGGAGAATCGTTGTCCGGCAGTGTTCCACGGGAAACAATGTCCGAATCCTGTGCTGCCGTGGACTGTTGCAGTTCGTGCAGCAGAGTCACGATCTTCCGGCGGACGGATTCCGCATGCTCCGGCGAAAGCAGCGTCACGAGAACGGTTTCGGCGGCGGGCAGGACGTCCCGCGCTCCCTCCGGCAGGCGGACACGCAGGGCCGCAACCAGTTTCGCTACCTGGTCACGGCGGGACGGCAGCACCAGCAACGCGCCGTCACCTGCCGCCCGGATCAGCCGATCCGGGTCGAAATCCATGGGTGCCGAATCGGTCACCGGACCGTGCCACTCGCCGAGACGGCGCCGATCATGCTCAGCAGAACGACTCGACCGGCACCCCGACCTCGTCCAAGGCGGTGCGAATGAGCCGGGCCATCTCGACGGCGGCCGGGGTGTCGCCGTGCACGCAGATGCTGGCCGCGTGCACCGTGACCTCGCCGGAACTCTCGACCGTGCGCGCCGTGCCCGACGTGGCGATCGAAACCGCCTGTGTGACGGCCGCATCGGTGCCGAGCACGGCACCGGGCACACCGCGCGCGGCGAGCGTGCCGCCCGGCGTGTACGCGCGGTCGGCGAAGCCCTCACCGACGAAACGCACCTTCGCCGCCTCCGCCGCGTGCTCCAGCTGAGATCCGGCGGGGCCGAGCAGCGCCAGTTCCGGGTCGTAGTCGACGATCGCGGCGAGCACCGCGTCCGCGAGCTGCCGCTCGCGGGAGGCCGAATGGTAGAGCGCACCATGCGGTTTCACGTAGCGCACCCGATCGCCCGCCGCCTTGGCGAAGGCGTCGAGACTGCCGATCTGATACAGCACCTCGTCCCGCAACTCGGCGGGGTTCATCGTCACCTCGCGGCGGCCGAACCCGGCCAGATCGCGGTAGCCGACGTGGGCGCCGATCCTGACCCCCTTTTCCACGGCGAGCCCGCAGGTCCGGCGCATGATCGAGGGGTCGCCCGCATGAAACCCGCAGGCGATGTTGGCGCTGGTGACGATGTCGAGCATCGCCGCGTCGTCGCCCATCTGCCACGGGCCGAAGCCCTCGCCGAGATCACTGTTCAGATCCAGCGGCATATGCACCCTTTCCGTGGCGGTGTGTCGGAGACAGCACCCCGATTGTCGTTGTGACGGTGCGTCACAAGCAAGAATGCCCGGTCAGCGGGGTGCCCTCAGTGGCAATCGCGACCTGGGTCACAGCACGATGGTCCCGTTCCGCGTCGGCAAGTACGCTCGGAGCAATCATGGCCACGTATTTCGATCCGAAGTCCTGGTCGCCGCTACGGGCCGTCGATCTCGGCAAGCGCCTGTTCGAGCAATCCTGGCTGGAGCAGTGGATCAGCGTCACCACCTCCTGGGTGGACGCGGGCGCCGACCTCGGTGCGGGCACCGTCACGGCGCTGATGCCGGATGCCCTGATGACCGTGCTCAGCGAGGGCATTCTCAGCCGGTTCGGCGGACAGGAGGTCAGCGCCACCCTGCTCGGCCACGACCTGCACGCCACCCTGCAGGTGTTGAAGGTCCGCCGCCGCGGCGCGCACTTCCAGACCAAGACCGTGCTGTCCCGGCTGCGCTGGGACGACCACCCGATCGAGGTCGTGACCGTGATCGCGCACGGCGTCCGGCTGATCCCCGGCGTGCCGACGAAGGTGCGAGCCGCGCAGCTCGACCTCGACGGCACCGTCACCACGGCCGCGCTGGTCGGCTGGATCAACAGCCAGCCGCTGGACTGGGTGCTGGATATAGATGACAGCGGACTGATCCGGGCCAAGCACCGCCGCCGACGGCTGACCGCGCTGGTGGACGCCTCGGTGACGGACAACCGGGTCACCGTCGACCTGCATCGCGCCACCTGGCTCGGCCTGCGGATGCCGCGCCGGATGATCGGCACCCCGGCGCTGCTGCTGGAACAGCTACCGAATCAGGCGCGCATCGTGCACGCCACCCGCGAGGACGACCTGGTCCGGTTCCGGATCGAGCTGCCGGAGATCACCGGCTCGTTCGACCTGGCCCAGATCCGCTCCGCCATCGTCACCGGAACGACGCTGATCGTCTTCTAGCCCTGGGCTTTCCACCACTCCTGCAAGGCCGACTCCGCCTCGTCGCGGGTCATCGGGCCGCGATCCAGCCGCAATTCCTTGAGGTGGCGCCACGCCTTGCCGACCTCGGGTCCCGGTGGCAGGCCCAGCAATTCCATGATCGCGTTGCCGTCCAGGTCCGGGCGGACCTTGGCCAGATCCTCCTGCTCCTGCAGGGTCGCGATCCGCGACTCCAGATCGTCATAGGTGCCCCGCAACGCGGCGGCCCGGCGCTTGTTGCGGGTGGTGCAGTCGGCGCGGACCAGTTTGTGCAGGCGGGGGAGCAGCTCGTCGGCGTCGGTGACGTAGCGGCGCACCGCGGAATCGGTCCACTGGCCCTTGCCGTAACCGTGGAAACGCAAGTGCAGGAACACCAGTCGGGCCACGTCCTCGGTGAACTGCTTCGGGTACTTCAGCGCCCGCATCCGCTTGCGCACCATCTTCGCACCGACCACCTCGTGGTGGTGGAAGCTGACGCCGCCGCCCGGCTCGTTGCGTTTGGTGTCCGGCTTGCCGATGTCGTGCAGCAGCGCGGCCCAGCGCAACACCAGGTCCGGGTCACCCTCCTCCAGGTCGATGGCCTGCTGCAGCACGGTGAGCGAATGCCAGTAGACGTCCTTGTGCTGGTGATGCTCGTCGATCTCCAGCTTCATCGCGGGCACCTCGGGCAGCACCCGCTGGGCCAGCCCGGTCTCGCACATGATGTTGATGCCATCGATCGGGTGCGCACCGCCGATCAGCTTGTCCAGCTCCACCCGGACCCGTTCGGCGGTGATCCGATCGATCTGATCGGCCATCGCGGTGATCGCCGCGTGCACCCGCGGATGCAGCTCGAAACCGAGCTGAGAGACGAAACGGGCGGCGCGCAGCATCCGCAGCGGGTCGTCGTTGAACGAATCCTCCGGCGCCGCAGGCGTATCCAGCATGCCGGCGAGCAGCGCGTCCATCCCGCCGAGCGGGTCGACGAATTCCAGCGAACCGTCCGCGCCGATCCGCACCGCCATCGCATTGACGGTGAAGTCGCGACGCACCAGGTCGTCGTCGAGATTGTCGCCGAAGGTGACCTCGGGATTGCGCGAGACCCGGTCGTAGTTGTCGCTGCGGAAGGTGGTGATCTCCAGCTGCTGGCCGCGCTTGGACCCGCTGACCGTGCCGAACGCCAAACCGCCGGTGTCCCACAGATGATCGGCCCAGCCGCGTAACAGCTCCTGCACCTGCTCGGGTCGCGCGTCAGTGGTGAAGTCCAGATCGGTGCCGAGCCGCCCGAGCACCGCGTCGCGCACGCTGCCGCCGACCAGGTACAGCTCATAGCCCCGCGCCGCGAACATCTCGCCGAGCGGTTCCAGTACATCCGACAGCCTGCCAAGCGTCACCGCCGCGGCAGCCAGCAATCGGGTACGTCTATCCAGCTCTGCGTCCTCGGACTCGGTCGAAACCACGAATCAGCAGCTTACCGAGCCCTGGCAACCGAGATTCCAGCGCAGTGTCGGATGCGCGGGGCGTGCGTCAGCGCAAATCCAACACAGTAGGATTGCTTGGTGTCTCCGGCCGATCGTGCGAACAGTCGACGCCGCCAGCCTCGGCGCCGCGGTTCGGCCGCCAACGCGGCGAAACCGCGCATGCGCACGGTCCGGGAAACCTCAGCTGGTGGGCTTGTCGTCGACGGCCTGGACGGTCCGCGGGAAAAGCGCAGCGCAGCACTGATCGGGCGGACGGACCGGCGCGGGCGGTTGCTGTGGTCGCTGCCGAAGGGGCACATCGAAGAGGGGGAGACCTCCGAGCAAACCGCGATCCGTGAGGTGGCCGAGGAGACCGGCATCAACGGGGTGGTGGTCGCCGAACTGGGCAGCATCGACTACTGGTTCGTCACCGATGGGCGGCGGGTACACAAAACCGTGCATCATTATCTACTGCGTTCCACCGGCGGCGAACTGTCCGACGCCGACGTGGAGGTCACTCAAGTGGCGTGGGTGCCGTTGAGCGAGTTGAATTCTCGACTGGCGTACGCGGACGAACGCCGGTTGGCCGAGGTGGCGAACAAGCTGATCGACCGGATGGAGACCGGCAAGCGATGACCCAGACTTTTCGGCATCGCGCAGCGATTCCGTTGGGGGTGGTGGCCGGGCGACGGGTGGGCCTGTCGGGTGGGCTGCTCCGGATCATCGTGGCGGTCCTGATCGCCCTGGGTTCGGCGACGACGCTGGTGTCGCCCGCAGCGCAGGCGCAGCCCACCGGGACCGGGACCGCGTCGGGGCCGAAATTCCTGAAGCTGTCCCTGGATTCGGTGACCCCGACCGCGGTCACCACGACCAGCGATCCCACGCTCACCGTGTCGGGCTCGATCATGAACATCGGCGATCGGATGGTGAAGGACGTCACCGTCCGTGTGCAGCGCGCGGCCGTAGTCGCGGCACCGCGCGACCTGCGCGCGACGTTGCAGCAGGACCAGGTCAATTACGAGGTGAACGGCGACTTCGAGGACGTGGCGCCGCAGCTCGACAAGGGCGAGCGCACCAAATTCACCGTGACCATCCCGCTGCGCCCCGGCGAGAGCACCACCAAACGCTCGCTGAACATCAGCGAACCGGGTGTGTACCCGCTGCTGTTGAACGTGAACGGCAAACCGGACTACGGCAATCAGGCCCGGCTCGACGACGCCAGGTTCCTGCTGCCGGTGCTCGGCGTGCCGCCCGCGTCGAAGGGCGCCGACGCGCCCGACGCGAGTCAGGCGGTGACCGCGCCGACCGACGCGCCGGTGGCGACGACGATGCTGTGGCCGCTGGCCGACCGGCCGCGCGTGGTCGCCGGCATCCCCGGATCGGCGGACCGGAAGGTCGAACTCACCGACGACGAACTGGCCGCCTCGCTCGCCAAGGGTGGCCGCCTCGATCAGTTGCTCGGCGCGTTGGAGACCGTGTTCGACACCACGCCGACCCGCGACCGCGCCCTGGCCAGCGCGGTATGCCTCGCGATCGATCCCGATCTGCTGGTCACCGTGCAGGCGATGACCAAGGGTTATCGGGTGCTGGCCAGCCCGTCGGATCCGGAAGGCGCGACGCGGCCGGGTACCGGTGCGGCCCAGGCGCAGACGTGGCTGGACCGGCTGCGTGCCCTCGCCGGGACGATGTGCACCGTGGCACTGCCGTTCGCGCAGGTCGACCTCGACGCGCTGGCCGCGGTGAACGATCCAGACCTCTCGGCCAGGGCGATGAACGCGCCCGCCGAAATCATCGACTCGATTCTGGCCACCAAGCCGGTGCGCGGCGTGAGCCTGCCGGATTCCGGCAGCATCGACAGCGGTGCGGGAATCCTGTTGCGCAGCCACGGTTTCAGCACGGCCGTGCTCGCCGACTCCGCCGTCACGCCGGAGGGCACGGCGGGTACGTCGGAGGCGGCGGCGCCGACCACCAGCCGCGGCGACAGCAAGAACCAGCCGACCTCGAACCAGACCACGATGAGCCAGACCTCGGATGTGGCGAACCCGGACGTGGTTCGACTGCCCGCGATCACCGCGCCCGTGCCGCCACCTGCCGCGCCGCCCGCCAATCCGGCTGCGCCGAACGGGAATCCGACGGCGACTCCGGCCGTCGATCCGGCGCTGCACGTCGCGTCGTTCGACATCTGGTCCGCCACCGCGCTCGCCGCGCTCGGCTCGAACCCGCCGACGCCCTCGTTCACTCCTGCCAAAGTCCGCTACGAAGTCACCAACGACTCCCGCGTCGCCCGGTTGCAGGACGCGCTCGGCGCGATCTCCTGGTCCGCGCTGAATCCGCAACCGAATCAGCCGCGTTCCCTGCTGCTCGTCCCGCCGCAGCAGTGGAGTGCGAGCAAAGACGAGGGCACCAGCCTGCTGCGGCAGATCGAACTGCTGGTGCGCAGCAACCTCGCGACGCCGCGTCCGTTCCAGGATCTGGTGCAACAACCCCCGGACCCGCAGCCATACGAGCTCGACTATCTGCCGCAGGCCGCGGCCGACGCGGTGCCGGACCGGTTCATCGCGCCGGTGGCCGAGCAGGGCCGCCGGATCAGTGAGCTGATGCGCGCGCTGGTCGAGGTGCCGGACGCCGATCCGACGCCGGGCCAGTTCCTCGACCCGCTGCGCGACGACCTGATCCGGATGCTGAGCCTGTCCGATCGGCGGACCGGCGACGCCACGCAGGCCGATACCTTCGCCCAGCGCCGGACCGATCAGACCACCAAGGCGTTGGACAGCATCTACCACTCGGTGACCGTGCTGCCGCCCGGCGGTGTGTACACCCTCGCATCCGAGCAGAGCCCGTTGCTGCTGGTCGCGCGGAACAATCTGCCGGTGTCCATCCGGATCAAGTTCCGCATCGAGGCGCCGCACGAGGCGAAGATCACCGACCTGGGCGAGCAGCAGCTGCCGCCGAAGGGGACACGCTCGTTCCAAATCCCGACCGAGGTGAGCGACAGCCGTAACCTGGTAATTCCGATCTCCCTTACCACACCGGACGGCATTCCGCTGGGGAATGCCACCTCGGTTTCGGTGCGCTCGAACGCCTATGGTCAAACCCTGGCAATAATTACCGCATGTGCCGGAGTTCTGCTGTTCCTGTTGGCCGGGCGCCGCTTGTGGCGCCGGTTCCGCGGCCAGCCGGACCCGGCCGACGAAGGTTTCGATCCGAGCACCCGGCGTCGGGTCAATCGGTACCGGCGGGCCAAGAACCGGGTAATACAGCAGGAGCAGCAGGAGGCACAGTGAGCGACGGTGAGCTAGCGCCGTCAGTTGTGTCACCGGCCGCGTCTACCGGATTTGGACGTCCGACAAACCACAGTGGCAGAGTGGAGGACAATCGCGGAAGGCTCGCGCCGGCGCAGGGGCGGTGTGAGTAATGGGCAGTACCAGGAGGAACGGTGAGCGATTCAGCGGTGACGCCGCTCGCCGAGCCGACCGGGATGCACTGCCGCGCCGGGCGCAGGAGGCATGATGAGCGACGATGACTCATCGGCGCATCGGCCTCGATCCGATCGGCGGGACGGGCCACCGGCTCGTCGAGCGCCGGTTGCGCCGTGGGAACGGCTACCGCCGCAGGCGGAGGCCGAGGACCCGGACATGAACGCCGGCCCCTACGAAACGCCCCCACCCCGAGTGCCGCACATCAGCAGACCCTCGGCACCGCCACAGCCGTGGCCGGGCCAGCGGATGCCGCCCGGGCCACCCCAACGGCCACCGGGCCCGCCGCAACGGCCCGCACCCGCTCCGCACCCCGGACAGCGGCAATATCCGGCGCCGCCGCCCGCGCAGCCGCGCCCGCTGCCACCCGTCCAGCGACCAGGGCCGCCGCCCGGCCAGTCCGGCGCGATGCCGGCCAGCCCACCGCGTCCGGCACCCGGTCAGTCCGGGCCGATGCCGACCAGCGCCCCGCACCCGGCGCCCGCGCGCCCCGCACCCGGTCAGTCGGGCCCGATCCCGACCAGCGCACCACGTCCCGGACCGCCGCCATCGGGCCCGATTCCTGTTGCGCCGCAGTCCAGCCGGATGCCACCGCCGCGCTACGCCCCGCCGCAAGCGCGGCCGGAGCCGTACCCACCGCCGCATCGCCGCGCCCCCGCAGCGGTCGCCGAGCCTGCCGAGGTCGGCCATCGGCCGCGGACGCATGAGTTCCCCGCCGCCACGAGGACGGCCGACAAACCGAACTCCAGCGCCAGGCTGCTGAGCGACTCCGGCTCGATGGCGGTCGTGACCCTGATCAGCCGGGTCACCGGCTTCGGTAAACAGCTGCTGCTACTGACTGTGCTCGGCCCGGCCATCGCGTCGGCGTTCACCGTGGCCAGCCAGATCCCGAACATGATCGCCGAGCTGGTGCTCGGCGCGGTGCTCACCGCGATCGTGGTGCCGACCCTGGTGCGCGCGGAACAGGAGGACCCCGACCACGGGGTGGCCTTCGTCCGACGACTCGTCACGGCGGCGTTCGTGGTGCTGGCCACCGCCGCGCTGCTGGCCACGGCCGCCGCGCCGCTGCTGACCACCTATGTGTTCTTGTCGGATGACGGCAAGGTCAATACCGGGCTGACCACCGCCCTGGCCTTCCTGTTGTTGCCCGCGATCCTCTTCTACGGCATGTCCGCCCTGCTGACGGCCATCCTCAATACTCGGCAGCAGTTCAAGCCCGGTGTCTGGGCACCGGTGCTGAACAACCTGGTCGTGCTGAGCGTGCTCGGTCTCTATGTCTTGATGCCGGGCGAGATCAGCCTGAATCCGGTGCGGATGGGCGAGCCGAAACTGCTGGTACTGGGCGTCGGCGTGACGCTCGGCGTGGTGGTGCAGGCGGTGAGCCTGGTGCCTGCGATTCGGCGCGAGCACATCGATCTGCGTCCGCTGTGGGGTGTCGACGCGCGGCTCAAGCAGTTCGGCGGCATGGGTGCGGCCATCATCCTGTACGTCCTGATCAGCCAGGCGGGGTTCGTCTTCGCCACCCGTATCTCCTCGCATGCCGATGCCGCGGGGCCGGCGATCTACAACAACGCGTGGTTGCTGCTGCAGCTGCCGTACGGCGTCCTCGGCGTCACGGTGCTCACCGCGATCATGCCGAGGCTGAGCCGCAACGCCGCCGCCGACGACACCCCCGCGGTGGTCGACGACCTCTCCGCCGCCACCCGACTGACCATGATCGCCTTGCTGCCGGTGGTCACCTTCCTGACCTTGGCCGGACCGCAGGTCGGGCAGGCGCTCTATGGCTACGGCAACTTCGGCAGTGGCGACGCCGCCCGGCTCGGCCTCGCGGTCAGCTGGTCGGCCTTCTCGCTGATTCCCTACGCGCTGGTGCTGATTCATCTGCGCGTGTTCTACGCCAGGGAACAGGCCTGGATCCCGACCTGGATCATCCTCGGCATCACCGCCGCCAAGATCACCTTCTCGGCGATCGCGCCGATGGTCACCGATGCCGAGCACGTGGTGATCGCGCTGGGCGTGGCGAACGGTCTCGGGTTCGCGGTCGGCGCCGTGGTCGGTGGCTTCCTGCTGCACCGCAGTCTCGGCGATCTGCGGATGTCGAACGTGAGCCGGACGATCACCCGGGTCCTGTTCGCCTCGGTGGCCGGCGGCGCCGTGATGTGGATCGTGGACCGCGTGCTCGGGCTCGAGCGCCTGACCGCCTCGTTCGGCGGTCCCGGCTCGCTCATCCGGGTCGCGATCACCGCGATCGTCATGTTCTCGGTCGCCTTCGGCCTGATGCGCCTGGCCGGTGTCCCGGAGGTCGTCGCGATCACCGTCGCCATCTCTCGGCGCCTCGGTTGGACCCCGCCCGCACCCGATCTGGACCTCGACGGTCCGGTCGACGACTACGCGACTCAGGTATTGCGCAGGCCGGATCCGTATCTGGCATACCCTGGGTACGACCCGTACATGGACGCTCAGACCATGGTCTTGCCCGTGATCCGAGCCGATGCCGTTGACATCACCGGCATGGGCGAGTTCCCGTACCCTGTTCGGCAGAGAAGCACAAGTGGCGAAATCGCCGGAACCTCGACATACCAGGGCGAAGGAGGACCGAGGGTGAGCGACGACGCGGTGGGCGGCGCCCCGGCCGCTGATTCTTCCGGCACCACGGCAGGCGGGCTTTCGACAGACGCACCGCCTCCCGGTGGCGAGCCGTCGGATCCCGCGTACGCGAACCGCGAGACCGGCACCGGTCCATCGGATCACGATGCGGCTGCGCCGGAGCATGATGCGGCCTCACCGGGGCCGCACGATCGTCAGAGTCAGATACCGGACCGCGATCCGATGTACGACACCGGGATGATCCCGATCGGGTCGCCGGAGATGCCACCGCTCGGTGGCGAGAACCTCGGCTCGCGGCGCACGCCACGCGGTCCGAAGCTGATTCCCGGCGCATCGGTGGCCGGCGGCCGGTACCGGCTGCTCGCCGGGCACGGCGGGGCTCGCGGTCTCAAGTTCTGGCAGGCCCTCGACATCAAGCTCGACCGCGAGGTCGCGTTGACCTTCGTCGACGCCGACCAGAAGTCGAGCGAGAACTCCGGCCACGACGGCCCGCAGGCGATTCTGTCCCGCACGCTGCGGCTCGGCCGGATCAACTCACCCGGCCTGGCCCGGGTCCTCGACGTGGTGCGCGGCAGCTCCGGCGGCATCGTGGTGGCCGAGTGGACCCCTGGTCGCTCGCTGCGCGAGATGGCCGAGACGGTGCCGTCGCCGATCGGCGCCGCGCGGGCCATCCGCGCGCTGGCCTCGGCCGCCGAACTGGCCCATCGCGGCGGCGGATCGCTGTCCATCGACCACCCGGACCGGGTGCGGATCAGCGCCACCGGCGACGCGGTACTCGCCTTCCCCGGCACCCTGGCCGATTCGGACGCGCAGTCCGATGTACGCGGTCTCGGTGCGATGCTCTACGCCCTGATCACCGCCCGCTGGCCGATTCGCTCCGGTGGTGTCACCGGCACCGCCGCGACCGTCGGCGGGTTGCGGCTCGCCGATTTCGGCCCGGACGGCACCCCGGTGGAACCGCGCCAGATAAGACCCGAGGTGCCCTTCGAGATCTCGGCGGTCGCGGTGCGGTCGCTGGAGTCGAACAAGGGCGTGCGCACCGCCGCGACCGTGCAGCACGTGCTCGAGCAGGCGTCGGTGGTGGATCAGAAGACCGATTTCATTCCGGTGCTCCGGCTCGGCCAGCGGCCGCCGTCGGCCCCCGACGAGTCGCTCGCCGACCCGGAATTGCTTGCGGCCGAACGCGAGAGATCCCAGCGGATGATGTGGATCATGGTCGGCCTGGGCATCCTGGCCGCGCTGGTGGTCGGCATCGTGATCTGGTGGATGGTCAGCGTGTTCGCACCGGGCGCTTCGGACGCGCCGCTGAACGAGCAGCGCAATATCGGTCTCACCACGAACAACAATCCACCGGCTACACCAGCGGCTGCCGGCCCGACCACTGCCGCGGGTGGGGTACCGATTCCGGTGACCGGAGTGTCGGTGTTCTCGCCGGAGGGCACCCCGGACGGCGTCGGCAACGTCAACGCGGTGCTGGATCAGAATCCGGCCACCCTGTGGCGCACGGATCAGTACTTCCAGCAGTTCCCGGCGCTCAAGAAGGGCGTCGGGCTGCTATCGACGTTACCCAGCCCGGCCAAGTTGACGAACGTCTCGATCAACTCGCCGAGCCCGGGAACCTCGGTGGAGATCCGCACCTCGCCGACCGCGCAACCGACCTTGGATCAGACCCAGCTGATCGGCACCGCCAAGCTGGGCGACGGGGTCACCGACATTCCGGTACGCACCGATCAAGCCGCCCGCTACGTGCTCGTCTGGATCACCGGACTGGGCAACTCCGGCGGCCAGTTCCAGACCTCGATCGCAGATATCCGTTTCGACGCCGCGCCTTAGTACGTGTTTCACTGATTGCCACGCCTCAACGCGTGATTTCGCGAGTACAGGGGTAACTCGCCGGGGACGGGCTGACCCGACCCATTCACCTGCCGCAAGCCGCCAAATCTGCCGCTGCGCGCTCGAGTCCGGCCTGAATCCTCGGAGCGGCGGACAAGCTTGCTGCTCAATCGCGAGGGACGATATGATCTGCTCGCGCTCTCAGCACAGGGGAGCTTCCCGGGTTCTGGTTTTTCGATCCTGGATGCTGCGAAATTTCGGTGATGGTCGTCCATGTCCGTTGCCACCGTGAGCGCTGTCCAAGGGGTTGGCATTGTCGTCGGAACTGAACGAGGAAGTCCGCGGGGGGACATCGCGGCCTGCCGCGTACCGCGAGCGTTCGTTCGTGGGCGAGGACTACACCGATATCGAGCTGCTGCAGGCGCATGTGCGCGGCCAGCGGCACGCCTTCGCCGAGCTGCTGCGCAGGCACAACGATCATCTGTGGCAGACCGCCATGCGCACCTCCTACACCCGCGAGGACGCGGCCGATTCGCTGCAGGACGCGCTGCTCTCGGCCCATCGCACGGCCGCGACGTTCCGCGCCGAGGCCGAGGTGCGCAGCTGGCTGCACGCGATCGTGGTGAACGCGTGCCTGGACCGGATCCGGCGCAACAAGATCCGCAAGGCCGTCTCGCTCACCCCGGAGACGATGCCGGAACCCCGCGATGAGCGGGACGCGGTGGCCGAACTGGAGATGTCGCTGGTGGTCGATCACGCGCTGTTCTCGCTACCTCCGGATCAGCGGACCGCGCTCGTTGCCATTGATCTCGAGGGGTATAGCGTGGCCGAAGCCGCCGCTATGCTCGGAGTCCCGGAGGGGACGATCAAGAGCCGCTGTGCCCGCGGGAGGCAACGTCTGCAAGAACGATTGGAATTTCTGCGCGATCCGGGGAACCGGAGGTAGTTGAGATGCGTCATTAATAGTGACGGACCCGTAGACGATGTCCCTATAGTCCCCGTCCCCGAGGCGATCCCCGCGATGTCAGATGAGAACACTGGAGGTGCGATGGCAACCCGGTCGATGCCACAACCTCCGTTCTCGCCCGAGCTGCTCGCCGACCTGCACGCGGACAACGTGACGCCCGAGCTACGGGAACAACTGTGGCCCGCGGTCCGGCAAGACGGTGACGCGCTGCGCTTCGTGCACGCCCTGGACGACGTGACCACCGAACTGCGCGCGCTGGGCCATAGCGACCGGATCATCCACGCGATGCCCGACGATATCGCCGCTCGGCTCGAACAGTTCGTCGATGGTTTCGACCTGAACGAGGAACCCACCGAGGCGGGCGCGACCATCTACCAGCTGCCGCGCTCGGCAGCGTCCGAAAACACCGAAGCCACAGTGGTTTCCACGCCGCCCGCCGCGCCGATCTCGCTCGACGAGCGCCGTCGCAACCGGCTGCGCTGGTTCACCGCCGCGGCCGCCGCGGTGGCGGTCGTCGCCTGCGCCTCGATCGCGCTCACCGTGGTGCGCGGCAACGACGGCACCCCGTCGGCCCAACCGACCTCGAACAGCGTCCCACTCGGCGACGACCTCAACGCACCCGCGCTGCTCAGCGCGCTCGGCCGCAACGATGCCACCGGCCTGCTCGGCAATCCGGCCGCCAGGGAACGCTGCGTGCACGCCAACGGACTCGACCGCACCATCCTCGGCTCGAACAACTTCCGCTACCAGGGCCAGGACGCGGTGCTGATCCTGCTCACCGGCCCGCGCACGCCGAAGATCACCGCACTCGTCGTCGGAACCGGTTGCAGCACAGACGATCCGCAACGTCTCACCGTGCAAGACATCGGTTGAGTGACCCACGTAACAACCGCGCTCGCTGCCGCCTGAACGCCTATGTCACCGCACTGAGCCGAACCTCACGTGGGACCGGGTCGGCCCAGGAACAATAGCCATTACCCTGTTGTTGACCGAGACGTCCATTGATTTCTCCCCCGGAAGGGCCTCATGAGTGCGCCAGTTCGCGACCTGATCATCGTCGGCTCCGGACCTGCCGGCTACACGGCTGCCGTGTACGCGGCCAGGGCCGAGCTCCAGCCGCTGGTGTTCGAAGGCACCCAGTTCGGCGGCGCCCTGATGACCACCACCGAGGTGGAGAACTTCCCCGGCTTCCGCGAGGGCATCATGGGCCCGGACCTGATGGAGGAGATGCGGGAGCAGGCCAAGCGCTTCGGGGCCGACATCCGCACCGAGGACGTCGACGCCCTCGACCTCAGCGGGCCGATCAAGACGGTCACCGTCGGTGACGAGACCTACCAGGCCTACGCGGTGATCCTGGCCATGGGCTCGGCCGCCCGCTACCTCAACGTGCCCGGTGAGCAGGAACTGCTCGGCCGCGGCGTGAGCGCCTGTGCCACCTGCGACGGCTTCTTCTTCAAGAACCAGGACATCGTGGTGGTCGGCGGCGGCGACTCCGCGATGGAGGAGGCCACCTTCCTCACCAAGTTCGCCGCCAGCGTCACCATCGTGCACCGGCGCGAGGAGTTCCGGGCCTCGCGCATCATGCTGGAGCGGGCCAAGGCCAACGAGAAGATCAAGTTCCGGCTCAACGCCGAGGTCGCCGAGGTCAAGGGCGACAGCAGCGTGACGAGCCTGGTGCTGCGCGACACCCGCACGGGGGAGACCTCGGAGCTGGCCGCGACCGGGCTGTTCGTCGCGATCGGCCACGATCCGCGCAGCGAGCTGGTCCGCGACCAGGTCGAGCTGGACGACGAGGGCTACGTGCAGGTGGTGCATCCGTCCACCGCGACCAAGGCGGCCGGCGTATTCGCCGCGGGCGACCTGGTGGATCACACCTACCGCCAGGCGATCACGGCGGCGGGCACCGGCTGCCGCGCGGCCATCGACGCGGAGCGCTGGCTGGCCGAACAGGGCGACATCAGCTCGAACACCCTCGATCACGCGGGCCACACGGTCGCCGTGCCCGCCAACTGACCTCGCTCTTCCCCTCCACCCGCGCTGCGGGCGGAGGGCTTGGGGCCCGCACTGATCCGTGAGCCCGCCATTCAGCAAGGAGAATCCCATGTCCGACAGCGCCACCAAGAACACGATCACCGTCACCGACGCGACCTTCGCCGACGCCGTACTGCTCAGCGAGAAGCCCGTCCTCGTCGATTTCTGGGCCACCTGGTGCGGCCCGTGCAAGATGGTCGCCCCGGTGCTGGAGGAGATCGCGGGCACCCATGCGGACAAGCTGACCGTCGCGAAAGTGGACGTCGACGCCAATCCCGGCACCGCCCGCGATTACAAGATCCTCTCGCTGCCCACTATGATGCTGTTCCGCGGCGGTAAGCCGGTGAAACAGATCGTCGGCGCGAAGGGCAAAGCCGCCCTTTTGCGCGAACTCGACGGCGAAATCTGACACCTGTCGCGCAGATGCCATAGGCGCCAAAGGCCGTCGAGAACGATCGACGCGCCGTAGGATGCCTGGACCCGGGAATGCCGAATTCCCGTCCGGGTCTGAGACAATCGACCGACACCGGTCGTGCGCAGGGTGTATCCCATCGCATGAGTGGGTACCCGGATTGACGGAAGGAAAGGGCTCTCACGCATGCACCGACTTCGTCACGGCGATAGCGGTCCAGCCGTAGCAGAGGTTCGGAGCACCCTGGCAAGTCTCGGGTTCTTACACGCACACGTCGATACCGAGCACGCCGACGCGCGCGAGTACTGGAAAGACACCGAGGCCTCCTTCGACCACCGGCTCGACTCGGCGGTCCGCGCGTTCCAGCAACATCGCGGGCTGCTCGTCGACGGTGTGGTCGGCCCGGCCACCTACCGAGCGCTGAAAGAGGCGTCTTACCGCCTCGGTGCGCGCACGCTGATCTATCAGCTCTCCGCGCCGCTGTACGGCGACGACGTCGCGACGCTGCAGCGCAAGCTGCAGGACCTCGGCTTCTACGTGCATCGGGTCGACGGCTACTTCGGCCCGCACACGCACGAGGGACTCTCCTCCTTCCAGCGCGAGATCGGGCTGGCCGCCGACGGTATCTGTGGACCGGACACGCTCCGCTCGCTCGACCTGCTCGGCGCTCGCGTCACCGGCGGCAATCCGCATCGGATCGCCGAGGAAGAAGTGGTGCATCGGGCCGGGCCGCAGCTCACCGGCAAGCGCATCGTCATCGACCCTGGCCTGGGTGGACCCGACAAGGGACACCCGGTGCCGACTGAATTCGGCGAGGTGTACGAGTCGGAAATCCTGTGGGACTTGGCAAGTCGGCTCGAAGGCCGGATGGCGGCCACCGGCATGGAGACCTTCCTGTCGCGCCCGTGGGGCCGCAACCGGACCGACGCCGAGCGCGCCGACACCTCGAACACCTTCGATGCCGATCTGATGATCTCGCTGCGCTGCGCGACCAATCCGAGCCCGCTCGCCAACGGCGTCGCAGGCTTCTACTTCGGCAACTCACACGGCTCGGCGTCGATGATCGGCCAGGTGCTGGCCGGCTTCATCCAGCGCGAGGTCGTTGCGCGCACGTCGCTGCAGGACTGCCGGACGCACGCCAGGACCTGGGATCTGTTGCGGCTCACCAAGATGCCGACCGTCCAGATCGATATCGGCTATCTGACAAACGAATACGACGCCGCCGTGCTCACCAATCCGCGCATGCGCGACGTGATCGCCGAGGCCATCCTGATCTCGGTCAAGCGGCTGTACCTGCTCGGGCAGGATGATCAGCCAACGGGCACATACACTTTCGCGGAACTGCTGGCGGAGGAACTTGCCGCCGCGGACCGCATGTAGAGCTGGGTCACGTCTACCCACTGTGGCACCTGATTTCGTGAGCACATGGGTAACTCGTCGGGTACGCCCAAGGCCAGTCACCTGCACGACCGCGTGCCGCCAACGTCATTGTTGGCGGCACCCAAGTCTGGCCTGAAGACGCGGAGAGGCGGGCTAGCCTCCGACGCGGGCCGGGGGAGTCATTGCCGCAGCCGCAAGTAGCTGGTCGAGCGCGCGCTCCACGTCTTCCTTCCACCCGTGATCGGAGTCGAGTTCCAGGCGCAGTCGCGGGAACCGGTGGTGTGGCGCGATCACCTTGAAACCGACCTCTTCCAGGAAGTCGGCCTCGATCATGCAGGTCTCCGGCGAGCACTCGGTCATCGCACCGGGTGCGTTCGCCCCGGAACTCTTGATCGGCGAGATGATCCGCTCCATCAGCGTCATCGAGCCGAAGCGTTCCGACAGCGCCTGCGACGGCGGATCGGACCGGATGCCGAACGCTTCCAGCGCGCGCACGCCGCGACGCACCAGATCAGCCACCACGGCCTGCATCAGCTGGTGGGCAACCTCGTTGTCCTGGTACGGGAATTCGGCCTGCAGCGTGGTCAGCAGGACCGCGTCCGGGCTCACCGGTGAGGTGGGGAAGAGGGTGGCGCGCGGCACCGCGCTCGGCGGCGAATACAGGGCACACCCCGCGACGTTGCCGTCGACGTTCGCCACCTGTCCGCAGGAGCCCCACTCCAGCAGCACCGTGGAGAGCCATGCCTCCTTTTCGAAGACCGGATCGCTGAAGCCGCGGGAGTCCTCGGCGACGGCCGGATCCATCTCCCAGAACACGCAGCGCCGGGAGTGCGCGGGGAGCTTGTCGAGCCCGCCGAGGGTAAGTGCTGTGACGCTGGTCGACACTGCTCTGCTCAGCCTCCAGCTGTCCGATTCGTCCACGCTCATGTCCGCGCCTCGCTCGCGCTCGGCCCGAGCCTGCGCGAGGCACACTGACGCACGGTTCGCACTCTCACACCGCATCACTATGTTCTTGCCAGCAAGAATAAGCGATCAACAGAACCCGCCTCATTCCACGTCGCTGTGCTGTTGGTTAAGAGCTTGTGTTGGTCCGTCCGGGGAGATCGTGCGGTCCGCTGACTCACGGAATCGCGCGCCGTCACAGTGACGTTTCGGCTCCCGGGGTCGTACCTGTCGCTTTCACAAGTCTTTTTCTGTCACTTCCGTCACAAGCTGAGGGTTCTGGCCCATCAGGCTGGCAATGCGCTCGAGATCCTCGAGCGAGCCGAACTCGACGACGATCTTGCCCTTGCGCTTGCCCATACTCACCATGACCCGCGTATCGAACGAGTCGGCCAGCCGCTCCGCGAATCGCTGCATGCCCGCGGCGATCAGCGGCTTGTGCTTCGGCTCCGGCGGCACGGTCGGATCCGCCACCGGCTCCGGGGTCGCTTCCTGGTTTGCCAGGATGACGGCTTCCTCGGTGCTGCGAACGGATAGTCCTTCCGCCACAACGCGCTTGGCTAGTTCTTCTTGCGCGTCCACTCCGGCGTTCAGTCCGAGCAGCGCTCGCGCGTGTCCGGCTGAAAGCACACCCGCCGCCACGCGACGCTGCACCGAGATCGGCAGCTTCAGCAACCGGATCATGTTGGTGACCGCAGACCGCGAACGACCGATGCGGTCGGCAAGCACCTCGTGGGTGACGCCGAACTCTTCCAGCAGCTGCTGATAAGCCGCCGCCTCTTCCAACGGGTTGAGCTGCACCCGGTGGATGTTCTCCAGCAGGGCATCGCGCAGCATCGACTCGTCGGCGGTCTCCCGGACGATCGCGGGGATCGCGGCCAGACCAGCGACCTGCGAAGCGCGCCAACGGCGTTCGCCCATCACGAGCTGATACTTGTCCACGCCCGGCTCGACCCGACGCACCACGATCGGCTGCATCAGACCGAATTCCTTGATCGAGTGCACCAGCTCGTCCAGTGCCTCGGCCTCGAAAACCTGACGCGGCTGCTTCGGGTTCGGCTCGATCTGGTCCGGCGGAATCTCGCGGTAGACCGCGCCGCCGGCGGAGAGGTCGTCGTCGGCCGGGTCGGGGACCCGATGCAGGTAGGCCGACGCGGGCTGCGGCCCGATCGGATCCAGACCGATGACGCTGGCCGCTTGACTGCTGAGCCCCGGCGCAGTCGCCGGTCCCGTCGGGATCAGCGCGGCAAGACCGCGCCCTAGCCCACCCTTCTTCGCCTGACTCATCGGTCTACAGACCCCTTCCTCGTTCCGCCACCAAACCGGGTCTTGCCGACCCGGCGCTCATCCAGCCAGATCACTCCGCGGCTTCGGCGGCGGCATGCGCCAACGCCGTCGCCCTGGCCGCCATTTCACGCCCGGCATCGAGGTAGCTCATCGCGCCTCGGGAACCTGGATCGTAATCGAGCACCGTCATGCCATAGCCCGGCGCCTCGGACACCTTCACACTGCGCGGAATCACCGACCGCAGCACCACGTCACCGAAGTGCCCGCGAACCTCTTCGGCGACCTGGTCGGCCAGCTTGGTCCGGCCGTCGTACATCGTGAGGATCACCGTCGACACGTGCAGGTCCGGATTCAGGTGCGCCTGCACCAGACCGATGTTGCGGAGCAGCTGCCCGACACCCTCCAGCGCGTAATACTCGCACTGGATCGGGATCAGCACCTCCTTGGCCGCGACCATCGCGTTGACGGTCAGCAGGCCGAGCGACGGCGGGCAGTCGATCATCACGTAGTCGATGTCGTAACCGGCGATATTGGCCTCCTGGATGGCGGCCTTGAGCCGACCCTCCCTGGCCACCATGGACACCAGTTCGATCTCCGCGCCAGCCAGGTCGATGGTCGCCGGGATGCACAGCAGCCGCTCGTTGTGCGGGCTCTGCTGGATCGCGTCCTTGACCGACACCTCGCCGATGAGCAGTTCGTAGCTGGACGGAACACCCGAGTGGTGCTCGATGCCGAGGGCGGTGCTGGCATTGCCCTGCGGGTCCAGATCGATCACGAGGACCGTCATCCCCTGATGCGCCAGAGCGGCCGCGAGATTAACCGCGGTGGTCGTCTTGCCGACGCCGCCCTTCTGATTGGCGATGGTGATGATGCGCTGCTCGTGCGGTTTCTGCACTGTCACCTTTCCTGGATGGAGAATCTGGCTGGCGCGTTGTGCTTCGGCCGCGATCGGGGTCTCGCTGGGGGAGATGTTCCCGAACGGTGTGCTTCCGAATGTCTCCGTGTCGAAATTGCTGGAGTCCAGCATTCCCGGCACGCGCGACGTAGTTTCCCGTGAAACATTCGCCGGACCGCTCGACATAGACAGCTCCTAACCCGAGAACTTCAGATCACGTGCTTCCGACGAGCGTCGGCGCCGTGTCATCAAACAGCTGGTGTCGGTACGAACATGATGCTCAACCGGGTTCGCGGCGCCCGATCGACCGAGCGGAGCACTCGTCGCGACACCAATTCCTCCGTGGCACCTACGCTCACGCCCGACGCCCACTAGCTTGCCAGCACCGAGCGCGATAAGAAAGCTGAATCGCGGCAATGCACACACGACACGCGAAACTGTGCCGATTCCACCCCCGATCCCCGATGTTTCACATGAAACACCGCGTCCGGCAACAGGGTTACGAGTCATCCCAAGCGGATTCACGCCTGCGGACCCTGGCATGCCGACCCGAAACCAGCGCACTCCGCTGACCATCGGCGAGCGTGATAGCTCCGCCGCAACGCGATCGGATGAGTGCCTGCCGATCGGCGAAGGGGGCCCTGCAAGTTCCGCGGGAGCGTGCCCAGCCCATAGGTGCGAACCCGCAACAGAACCAGAGCTGCGAACTCCTCAGGACACGATCACGACGAGTCGGGCTCGGCCTTACCCGCCTCACTCACGCGCAGACCCCGGTGCCCATACACGCAAGCGCGCCGAGCCGTGCCTCGGGGCTCGCCCGCTCAGCCGGTCCGACTTCCGTCACGCGAACCGAGACTCGATCTCCGAGTGCCCCCGTCCGGCGAACACAACAGGCCCGCACCGCCTCCGATGTTTCATGTGAAACCACCCGACACGAGCCCCTCCAAGAGTCGCTCGCCCGGCGCTGTCCCCGCACCAGGGAGTTCCGATTGTGGTGGAAGAAGACCGAGCCCATGAATCGACCGACAGCTTCGCTGCTTTGGGAGCCGTGCGGGGGAGTGTTCGATCGTGTCCGATCGACGGAAACTCACGAGTCGTGGTGAATCGGTGCCGGGTGGTTGCGTGCGAACCGTTGCGCCCCCGGTGCGTCCAACGTCAGCGGGGCTAAGTCGTACGCCCCCACCTCGGTCGGGCTCACGCGCGTGATCGTCCCGAGGCGCCTTGACGACCGTTCGCTGAGTTCGGGGCCGCTGCGTGAGACCGACTAGTCAAGGGCTTGGTAGCCGCACCCGAGCACGGCCAGGCGAGCGCCGCGCGGGCGAACTACATCGCAAACCCACAGGTGCACGAGCCGGCCACACGGATGGATCGCCACGGGATCAGACCGACGTACACCCATGAGGCGACGTGCGATCGAGACGGGATTCAACTTGCTTCAACCGGCCTCGCCGCACGTACGAACCGTCGCACCCGGCCCGTCCGACACCAGACGGCGCTGAGTCCTACAGCGGTTCGCCGCCTCAGTCGGCCGCACGGTGCCTGGTCCTCTCAACGCGCCCTCGGTGCCCCTTCGCTGAGTTGGGGCGCTGTTAAGAGCGACTAGCCGCCGCTCGGTGGCCACATCCGAGCGCGGCCAGGCGAGCACCGATCGGGCGGAGCAACATCGTGCGTCCTCCAGATGCACGAGGCGGACCACGCGGGCGGACCGTCGCGCCCCGGGATGCGTCCAATGTCAGGCGGCGTTGAGTCGTATTCCGGTCGCCGCTTCAGTCGACCTCGACGTGGGTGCCCCGCAAACCGGCACCCTGCGATCGTTCGCTGACTTCGGGCGAATTGCATGGAGGGCGTCCCCGCCAATCGGCGGAGCAGCATCGTCAATCCCACAAGGCACACAACCTGGCCGCGCGGGTGGCCGCGATGGAATCAGACCGACGTACACCCATAACGCAACGCGCGATCGTGCTCGGATTCGGCTATCTCAACCGGCCTCGCCGTACAGACAACAGCCAACACATCCCGCGGCCGGGGACAGTCCGACACAATCCGAAGAGTCACTCGCCCGTCGCAGAAACGCGGAGAGTTGGTTTCCCGTGAAACCGGGCGAGCTCGCCACCGACCAACCCGCTCCTGGTCTGGGAAGCAAAAGGAACAAACGGGGGCGAGTATGCCCGATCGACAGAGGCTTGCGACTCCGCTGAGTGTACGAGAGCTGGTCTGTGTGTACGGACCGCCCACGCAACCGATCGCCGCTCGCCCCCTGTGCTTACGCGCGGGGATCGGTTGCGCCAGAGCGTGCCCATCGACGGGAACCTCATGGGGGCGTACAACAGTCCCGCGTAAACCACAGGACAGCCCAGAGCCAGGGTCGGGTCCGCCTCGGTCGGCCTGCTGGTAAGCGACGCGACCTTGGTGCCTGGTGCGCAGGTTGGTTGAGCACTGCGGGGAACGAACCAGACAAGCGTGGGCCGATCAGCCGAGACTTACGACTACACAACCGAAACTCGGACAAGCCACAGGGCAACGCGCACAGTTCGGATCGACGCAGCGACCGCAGTCGACCGGAACCGCGCGAAGTGCGCAATCGACGCCGCCGCACGTCCGTTCGCAGACTTGATCCACGCTGCGCGGGAACGGGCCAGACAAGCGCGGGGCCGATCGACAGAGACTCACGAGCGCGCGGCCGAACCCCGCACATGCCACAGGGGCAGCACAAAATTCGGATCGACTCAACGTCCTTCAGGACCGCAAGGCGACTGCAATCCACGCCTCCTCGCAACCGTTCGCCAGACTCGGTGCGGACAGGCGGGAACGAACCGGGGAAGCACGCGGCTGATC
The DNA here is from genome assembly GCF_040645995.1 of Nocardia sp. NPDC046473. Lineage (NCBI taxonomy): Bacteria > Bacillati > Actinomycetota > Actinomycetes > Mycobacteriales > Nocardiaceae > Nocardia > Nocardia sp. NPDC046473. The sequence goes on along the minus strand of NZ_JBEYZJ010000002.1, from coordinate 753,907 downwards.
GATAGCGACCACAAGTGCGCTGCCTCGACCCGCGCACGCTACAGGGCAGCACACAGTTCAGATCGGTTCGGCCGCCGCAGTCGGTCGACCGAGCGCCCGGCCCGCAATTGACGCAGCCTCTCAGGACTGCTCGGGAGGAGTCGCGTCGATTGGCGGGAACCTCACGAAGGGGAGCACGCGGCCGATCCGCATACGCGATGGATCGTCGCGGAGCCAGAATCGGGTTTGACTCCTCGGTCTGCCCGGCCATGCGTGGCCACAATCGACGCAGTCTCCGCGATCGCTCTGGAGCTTGATGAACGCGCCGAGCGGGAACTGCCGGGGGGAGAGCACGCCGATCAACGGACGCCTCGCAAGTTCTAGATGTGTGCGATCCAGCCCGACGTGCAGACCTGGCAAGGACAACCCCGAACCGTGAGCGCACTGAGGCGACGCGCTGAGCTCGGGCACCGGACCCTGTCGTCCTCAACCGGTTTTGTACGTGCCGGCCTTTGGCCACACCATGCGTCGTGTCTCGCCCCCGGCGAGCACCACGAGGCATCATCGCCTCCCGATGTTTCATGTGAAACCGCCCGACACGAAACCCAGGGGGCGTCGCCCATCCACCCTTGCAGCAGGGAGATTCGGCTCCCCGTCCAACAGTGCGGGCTGGGGCGATAACTGACGCATCCCGATGCAGCCAGCCTGTGACGATCGCCCACCGGCTTGGTGACCGCCAAGCAGGGCGTGTCGGGGAGCGCCTACTTGCCGACGGACACCTCGCGAGTCCTACCGGCACGCAGTCCGACCCGACGTACGGACCGGCCACGGGCAACCCGACCCGCGTGCGCACTGATTCCATTCACCGAGTTCCGGCATCGCGCTCGGCTGCCCCAACCTGATCTGCACATGCCAATCTTTGGACCTTCACTACGCATCACGTCCCGTCGAACCGCACCCCCTGCGAGCACGACCTGACGCCTACCGCTGTCCCGATGTTTCATGTGAAACCGTCCGAAGCGAAGCCGGGGGAGGGGGTGCACATCCGACCTTCCCGGCAGGGGAGATTCGGCTCTTGATCTAGCGGAGCGGGCCTGGCACCAACCGGCACAATCCCGATTCAGCCTTCCCACTAGCCGCCCCAAAGCGAGTCACGTTTCCCGTGAAACTTCCGACGCCGATCGATGCGCCCGCTTGCTTGCCGACGCACCCCGGCGACCCGGCGACCCGGCGACCCGGCGACCCGGCGACCCGGCGACCCGGCGACCCGGCGACCCGGCGACCCGGCGACCCGGCGACCCGGCGACGGAAAGCTAGCGGGGTGCTCGCGTTCCTGGCAACGGCTCGTGCATCTCAATAGTGCAGACAGATCTTCGCCGATCCTCATGCCGACGCGCTCCTGCAGAACACCATCGGCGGGAGAACTTCTCACATGGTTCCTAGACTGCCCACCACCGCATGCAGGCCCCGAACCAACTCGTTCCGTCACGTGACTCTTACACCAGAGGGTGCTGGGACTATCCCCGCAGGCGGTATCGAAGGTCTGTGTTTTCCTATGAAACCACCCCGAGCGACTTGATCCGCCGGGGAGCGATCGTCATCCATTCGACGCATCACGGGCGTCCGATCCGCCCGCTCTCACCCTGCCCGACTCGACGTTCCGATGCGACGCCGCCTCGGCTTGCCGACGGATCCGGAAGCTCGGGTGCGCTCCCGACTCCGCCGCGAATCGGGCACATGCTATTGCCTCGTGTCGCGCAAGCAGCGGAGCTGGAGAACGGACAACCAGGAAGGTTCATGCGAATTGGGTGGAGTCATCCGCACTGCACCATCGCCCGCTCCCGACCCTCGCCGCGAGCAATCGTGCCGCCCTACTTCGACTTCCGAGCCCGATCCGGCGCGTCCGCGCCAGCACGCTTCGCCGCCTTCGCCTCCCGACGGGCAGTCGCATGCTCGCTCCGCCGTCGCGGCGCTCGCTCGGCGCGGGGGAGGCGCTCGGCGCTGATGATCAGCGTGGGGGTAGAGACGATTCCGGCTCCGCATTCAACGACCATCGCGTTGCCGGCGCCCGCGCGCTCCAGCGCCTCGCCGTCGCGGGCGAGCTCCTCGGCAGCGCTCACGCCTTTGAGCGCGAGCATCCGACCGTGGTCGCGTAGCAGGGGAAGGGACCACTGGGCGAGCTTGCCGAGGGGGGCTACCGCGCGGGAGGTGACTACGTCGGCGCCGCCTGCTTCCTTCAGTACGCCGGATTGTTCGGCCCGGCCGCGCACGACGGTGACGTCGAGTCCGGCTGCTTCGATGAACTCGCTCAGGAAGATGGTGCGGCGCAGGAGCGGTTCGACCAGGGTGATGCGCAGGTCCGGACGGGCGATCGCAAGGGGGATGCCAGGTAGTCCGGCGCCGCTGCCGATGTCGACGACGGAGGCACCTTCGGCGATCAGTTCGCCGATCACCGCGCAGTTGAGGATGTGGCGATCCCAGAGGCGGGGGACCTCGCGGGGGCCGATCAGTCCGCGCTCGACGCCGGCGGTGGCGAGTGCCGCGCAGTATCGGCGGGCGAGATCGAGTCGGTCGCCGAACACCACCGCGGCCGACGCCGGCGGTGCCAGCTCGGCGGGCAACGCGGTGGTTTCACCGAGATCTCGTTCCACGTGAAACATCCTTCCGGACTCAGGTCGAGCAGGGGACCGGCGACGCGCGGACAATCGGGTGCCGGACATGAACAAGGCCCCCGATCCGAAGACCAGAGGCCCTATCCAACCATTACCCGTCAGGGTGACGAAATACGCCGTGCCCCTAACGTGTCTGGCTTTCGCTCAGGACGGAACAACCACAACATGCCGATTCGGCTCGACGCCTTCGCTCTCGCTCGCGACACCGTCGATCACCGACACCGCGTCGTGCACGATCTTGCGCTCGAACGGCGTCATGGGGGACAGCGACTCCGGCGCACCCGACTCCAACACCCGCTGCGCGGCGGCGGTACCGAGCGCGCTGAGGTCTTCCCGGCGCTTGGCGCGCCAGCCGGCCACGTCGAGCATCAGCCTGCTGCGCACACCGGTGGCCTGCTGCACCGCCAGCCGAGTCAACTCCTGTAGCGCGTCGAGCGTTTCACCGTTGCGCCCCACCAGCTTTGACAGATCCCGGCCACCGTCGATGCTGACGATGGCGCGGTCGCCCTCGACGTCGAGATCGATGTCGCCGTCGAAGTCGAGCACGTCGAGCAGCTGCTCGAGGTAGTCGCCCGCGATCTCGCCCTCTTCGATCAGGGCTTCCTCGGCATCGTTCACGACATCGTCGGCGTCCGTTCCGGCGTTCACCATCGTCGTCGCCACTGTGGCGTCCCCTCCGTCGGTCTCAACTGTCATTTGATTTCCTTCATCTGCTCATCGCGCTCGCCGTGCGCTCGCCGCCGGACGGTGCGCGATCAAGGGGTTGCTCAGCGTGGTGGCCGGCCGACCACCGAAATGCGATCAGCGGCGGCGCTTTTGGTTCGCCCTGCCTCGGTTGCCGCCCGGTCGCTTCTGACCACCCGGCCGACGCTGCCCGGTGGCCTTCTTGGCGGTCCCGTTGGTCGAGGGCGCCGCGTCGACCGCGGTGTCCACCGCATCAACAGCGTCTTCGACCGCATCAGCTGTCGGCTTCTTCCGCGTGTTGACCGGCTTGGCACCGGGTTTCGGCGCGTTCTGGGCGCGCTGCTCCAGCTTGGCCTGTTTCTTCTCTTCCGCTTCGCGCTCCATGCGACCGAAGACGAGATGCTGCTGCCCGTAGGTCCAAATGTTATTGGAGACCCAGTACAGGAGGATGGCGATCGGCAGGAACGGACCACCGACGAGCACACCGAGCGGGAAGACCCACAGCGCAAGCTTGTTCATCATCGCGGCCTGCGGGTTGGCGGCCGCCTCCGGCGTCTGCCTGGCGACCGAGGCGCGCGCGTTGAAGTGGGTCGCCAGACCGGCGATGATCATCAACGGGATCGCGACGACGGCGATGCTGACCTTGTTCGGCAGGCCGAGGCCGTCGATGGCGAAGGCGCGCAGCTCGGTGTCCGGGATGGTGATGAAGGCCGAGATCGGCGCACCGAAGATACGGGCGCTCAGGAAGGACTGGACGTCGGCCGCGTTGAACACGTAGTTCGGCGTGTTCGCGTTCTGGTCGATCGACATCGCCAGCTGGCCGAACCCGTGACCGGTCCGGTTGAACGAGCGCAGCACATGGAACAGACCGAGGAACACCGGCACCTGGGCGAGGATCGGCAAGCAGCCCATCAGTGGGTTGAAGCCGTGATCCTTCTGCAGCTTCTGCATCTCGGTCGCCATCTTCTGGCGATCGTTCTTGTACTTCTTCTGCAGCTCCTTGATCTGGGGCTGCAGCTCCTGCATCTGCTTGGTGGTGCGCACCTGCTTCACGAACGGCTTGTAGAGCAGCACACGCAACGTGAACACCAGGAACACGACGGCGAGTGCCCAGGCGATGCCGCTGTCTTTACCGAGACCGGGCACCAACGAGAACGCCCGATGCCAGAACCACAAGATCCAGGACACCGGATAATAAATGAAGTCGAGCACGGCTCTATGCACTCCCGTCGTTCGTATCGCCGATCACCGCGCGCGGTGATCCTTTCCAAGCGTTCGGCTCCGACACCGGGTCGGCCTGCAGGTTGGCTTCCTGCGGCGCCGGATCGGTGGCTGCCACGGTCCCGGGCGCGGTGCGAACGGTGCTTCGCTTCCGCTCCGGAACGGGGTCCCACCCACCAGGGTGCCAGGGCGCACATTTGGCCAGTCGCACGGCTGCCAATCCGAGGCCGACGAACAGCCCGCGCGTCCGCAATGCGGTGACCGCATACTCGCTGCAGGTCGGGGTGAAACGGCACACCGGCATGCGGGTGGGGGAGACGTAGGTCCGATACAACTCGATCAGAAAGATCAGTGCATTCGCCGGTAGCCGGCCGATCTTCGCGGTGCGGCTCATGACGATCCGACGCTTGCCGCGCCGACACCGAGCTTGCGTATCGCACCGCGCAGCTGGCGCAGCAGTTCCTCCGAGGAGGCGGTCGCGGCGCCGGGCAACGCGCGAATCACGATGTCGGCGTCGACGGGCAACTCGGGGACTATCTGGAGGCACATATGACGCAGGCGGCGGGCCACACGGTGTCTGATCACCGCGTTGCCCACCGCCTTGCTGACGATCAGCCCGAAGCGTGGCCCGCCTACGCGGACCAGCGCGTCGGCTGGATCACCATGTCGTCCATTCACGTCCACGACTCCGTCATACCCGTGTGTGAGCACGTGTACGACCAGATCGCGCCTCCCGATTCGCTGGCCGCGGCGCACCGTCCGGGAGAAGTCGGCACGATGATGCAACCGATACGGCTCAGGCAACACCCGAGCGTCCGCGGAGGATCAGGCAGTGAGTTCGGCGCGGCCCTTGCGGCGACGCGCCGAAACGATGGCGCGACCCGCACGGGTGCGCATCCGGAGACGGAAGCCGTGGACGCGCGCCCGACGACGGTTGTTCGGCTGGAACGTCCGCTTGCCCTTGGCCACGGTCAACACTCCTCGAGTCAGTGGGCACCAGTTAGTGCCCGAAGCTTTTTCGGTGAAACAGGTATTCGCGATGAATCGCAGGTCTGGTCATCATCGGCGCGTCGGTCTTGGCGCACAGTCGGTCGATAACGACCTACACGCGGTCAGCACAAGACCGCCACCGCACCAAAGGGTGACTGTACGAGGGTACTGATCGCCTCGGAGCGGGTCAAACTCGCCCCACCCGGCCTGCCCCGAACGCCCGACCAGCACGAACCCGTTCGGCCCATCCCGAAGCTGTGCATATCACGGTCAGACCCTGTGGACATCAGCGTGAGTTCGTCCACACCCCTAGCCACGCCCGAGCGGATCGGCAACCTGCGTTGCCGGAGGGTTGCTACACAGTCGCAGGTCAGAGCGTTATCGGCGGGCCGCGCAGCCGCATTTCACAACTCCCCAGGGTTCTCCACATCTGTGGATAATTGTGTGGAAAGACCCCTGGAGTGGCATATTCGTAGGGCCGACGGTGCCACGCCGCCGCCCGGAATGGGGATCCGGGCAGCGTCCGAACCGGTTACGGACGTACGCAGGATCACGGTACCGACCCGAGCATGGTCGTCACCACATGTTGTCCCCGCGTGCCCCGGCCGTCTGCTCCTATCGACCTACTTCCGGGGAGGAAACTGCATGGACGACGAGCAGAACGTGTTGGCCACGGTGTGGCCCGAGGTAGTTGCCGAGCTGACCACCGGCTCACCGGACGGTGCCATTCCGCCGGTGACCAGAGCGCAGCAGGCCTGGCTGAAACTGGTCAAGCCGCTCACGGTGGCGCAGGGATTCGCCCTGCTCTCGGTGCCTTCCTCGTTGGCTCAGGAGGCCATCGAACGCGATCTGCGCGAGCCGATCCTGCGGTCACTGGCCCGGCGCCTCGGTCCTCAGGTGGAGGGACTCGGCGTGCGCATCGCCGCGCCGACCGCCCCGAACAACGAGCGGACCAGCAACAACCCCAGGCATGCGCGGATGACGAGCATGCCGGAACGCCCAAGGAACAGCGGACCTCGCGACAACGGACCTCGCGACAACGGCCCCAGGGACAACGGCCCCCGAGACAACGATCCTCGCGACAACGGACGCGGCCAGGGCGGTTATCCGGGCGAGTACCAGGGCCGCGACGAATACCAGCAACCGCGCTACGCCCAGTCCAACGACTACGCCCCGGCCCCCAGCTACAACGGTGGATCCGACTACTCCGACAACGAGTACGCGCCGGAATACGCCGCCGCGGGCGAGTACGACCGCCAGGACTACGCCCGCGACGAATACCAGGGTCGCGACGAATACCCGGCCCCGGCCGAAATGCAGTCCGCGCCGAGGCACGAACCCACTCCCGCGCAACGCCGCGAACAGGGCCTACCCCCACGCCGCGAATCCATCCCGCCCGGCCAGGAGTCCCTGTTCACACCCGAACCCGGCCCTGCGGCGATGCGCGGTCCGGTCCGTGCGCCGGTGCGCGAGGCCGCGGAATCCGACGATCAAGGTCTGGCGGCCGCGCACGAGCCGGTCCGGGAATCCGACAGGTCCGTCCGGGAATCGGAGAACCCCCGCGCCGATCGCGACGACGAACCCGTGGTCAACGCCCGCAATTCCTGGCCGACCTACTTCACCAAGTCGCAGGAGAGTGCCGCGCCGTCGAGTTCCTCGGCCAGCCTGAACGCGAAGTACACCTTCGAGACGTTCGTCATCGGCGCGTCCAACCGCTTCGCGCACGCCGCCGCGGTCGCCATCGCGGAAGCGCCGGCCCGCGCCTACAACCCTCTATTCGTCTGGGGCGCTTCGGGTTTGGGCAAGACGCACCTACTACACGCGGCTGGCCACTACGCCCAGCGGCTGTTCCCAGGCATGCGGGTGAAGTATGTCTCGACCGAAGAATTCACCAACGACTTCATCAACAGCCTGCGGGACGACCGGAAGGTGGCGTTCAAACGCCGCTACCGCGAGACTGACATCCTGCTGGTCGACGACATCCAGTTCATCGAGGGCAAGGAAGGTATCCAGGAGGAGTTCTTCCATACCTTCAACACCCTGCACAACGCCAACAAGCAGATCGTCGTCTCCTCCGACCGCCCGCCAAAACAGCTGGCCACGCTGGAGGAACGGCTGCGGACTCGGTTCGAGTGGGGCCTGATCACCGATGTGCAGCCGCCCGAGCTGGAGACGCGTATCGCCATCCTGCGCAAGAAGGCTCGGATGGACCGCCTCGACGTGCCGCACGACGTGATGGAACTGATCGCCACCAGAGTGGAACGCAATATCCGCGAGCTGGAAGGCGCGCTGATCCGGGTCACCGCGTTCGCGTCGCTGAACGGTCAGCCGCTGGATCTGCCGCTGGCCGAGGTGGTGCTGCGCGACCTGATGCCCGACACCGCGGCGCTGGAGATCAACGCGGCGACGATCATGGCCGTCACCGCCGAGTACTTCAACACCACGCTCGAGGAGCTGACCGGGCCGGGCAAGGCGCGGCCGTTGGCGCAGGCTAGGCAGATCGCCATGTACCTGTGCCGTGAGCTGACCGATCTGTCGCTGCCGAAGATCGGCCAGGCGTTCGGCCGGGACCACACCACGGTGATGTACGCGGAGAAAAAGATCCGCAAGGAGATGACCGAGCGGCGCCGGGTATACGACCAGGTGCAAGAACTAACAGCCCGAATCAAGCAACGCTCGCGCTGAGTTTCACTAACACCCCCGCACCGCCCCTGACCTGGGGCGGTGCTTTTTGTGGCCTGTGGATTCCTCGAGGAATCCTTGTGGAGTCCTCGAGTAAACAGCGAGTTGTGCACCGGATGGCTAACAGGCGTGGGGATGAACTGTGCGGCGTCCGCTAACAGGGTCTTATCCCCAGCTTCCCCAGGCGATCTTGCGCACAGGCGGTGACCAGCACCGCAGTCGGTCAAGGGGTTGGGGAATCCTCGAGGAGTCCATGTGGAGTCCTCGAGGATTCCTCGAGTTGTCCACGCATCGGTACACACGTGTGAACAACCGGGTGAATTCGGTGGAACAACTCGAGGAGCACTCGAGGATGAATGTGGGACAACTTCGGAACTCCACAGACGCCCCTCGTTCATCCTCGAGACACCCCGCGGTCATCCCCACGGCACCACGCTCGCTGACCTGCGGATACGGCCTCAGTGCACAGATTCCACAGTGCCTACTACTACTTCAGTTCTTCTCCTAGAAGAACCTTCTTTAAAACAGGTGTGTGGAAAGTCGGGTCGGGGAGAGTCACGACTCGAACCGCTCTCGTCCACAGGCAAGGAGGAGAGCCGGAGCAGATCTTCGATCGACACTTCGGTTGTTGGACTCCTCAGTGCTCGACATCGATCAACCCGATCGCTCAGTACGCCGATGGCCCATCGATGCGATTCACGAGACCCGTCCACTCGCGACAGCAGGATCCACACACACCCACCGCGCACTCACCGGCGTCATGAACATCGGGCCATCAAGAACCGCCGGAGGGTCGGGCTAGGCCACAGCTCTAGTCGCGGGTACGGTTTGGTGTCGGTCGCCTGTGCCACACTTTCCATGGCGGCTGATCCACATCCTGCGCGAATCAACGTTGAACGAGCCGACAGGCTTGGAGGACGAATGTCCGGCCACCGCATAACAGCTCACGGAACTGGGAGAGGACAGATCGGGCGATGGAGCTTGCAAGCATGAAGTTTCGGGTCGCCCGAGAGGACTTCGCGGAATCCGTTGCCTGGGTGGCACGTAGCCTCCCGTCCCGGCCTCCCGTCCCGGTGCTCGGTGGCGTGTTGCTCGTCGCCGACGAGGGCGGGCTGACCGTCTCCGGCTTCGACTACGAGGTCTCCGCGCAGATGCGCGTCGCCGCCGAGGTCGCCGGTCCCGGCGAGGTACTCGTCTCCGGCAGGCTGCTCGCCGACATCACCAAGTCGCTGTCGAACAAGCCGGTGGACGTGTCCGTCGACGGCACCCGCGTGCTGATCGCCTGTGGCAGTGCGAAGTTCTCGCTGCCGACCATGCCGGTCGAGGACTATCCCCAGCTGCCCGAGGTGCCGCAGCAGACCGGCGAGCTCAGCGTCGACGTGTTCGCCAATGCGGTCGGCCAGGTCGCCGTCGCGGCGGGCCGTGACGACACGCTGCCGATGCTCACCGGCATCCGGGTCGAGATCGAAGGCTCGAAGGTGGTGCTCGCGGCCACCGACCGATTCCGGCTCGCGGTCCGCCACATCGAGTGGTCGCCCGCCGACGCCGCCATCGAGACCTCGGTGCTCATCCCGGCCAGGACGCTGTCCGAGGCCGCCAAGACGCTCGGCGCTTCCGATGCGCCCGTGCAGCTTTCGCTCGGTACCGGTGCGGGCTCGGACGGCCTGCTCGGCATCGTGAACGCGGGCCGCCGGACCACCACGCGCCTGCTCGATGCCGAATTCCCCAAGTTTCGTCAGCTGCTGCCGAAGGAACATACCTCGATCGCCACCCTCCAGGTGTCGGTGCTGACCGAGGCCATCAAGCGCGTCGCGCTGGTCGCCGAGCGCGGCGCCCAGGTGCGGCTGGAGTTCTCCACCGAGGGCTTGCTGCTGTCCGCGGGCGGTGACGACGCCGGTCGCGCCGAGGAATGGCTGGAGGCCGACTTCCGCGGCGAATCGCTGACCATCGCGTTCAATCCCGGCTACCTGATCGACGGCCTGTCCGCGCTGCACGCCGACCGGGTCACCTTCGGGTTCACCACGCCGAGCCGTCCCGCGGTGTTGCTGCCCGCGGTCGACGACGAGCCGAAGGTGCTCGAGTCGGGTGCGTTCGCGGCCCTGGACAGCCCGTACACCTACCTGCTGATGCCGGTCCGGCTGCCGGGCTGAGCACCTGTGCACGACCGCGAGCCGAGTTCGACCAGTGCCTCGGTCGCCGCGAAACCGATAGCGACGCTGCGGGATTCGGCGACCAGGCGGTCGAGCTCGGCAGCATTCATGCACAGGTCATCCACACACTGTGGTTGGGCGCCAAGGGTTTCGGCACCCGTATCGAGACGTTGTGCACAACTCGGGATGGCGGAACTCGCGCAGGTAGGGGCCAGGTAGCGGATGTTCATCAGAACACTGTCGCTGCGTGACTTCCGCTCCTGGGACCACGCGGAACTCGAATTATCCCCAGGCCGAACGGTTTTCCTCGGCTCGAACGGTAACGGCAAGACGAACCTGCTCGAGGCGATCGGCTACCTGGCCACCCTCGGCTCGCATCGGGTCGCGGCCGACGCGCCGATGATCAGGCTCGGCGCCGACAAGGCGCGGATCGGCGCTTCCGTCGTCAACAGCGGCCGCGAATTGCGCATCGACATCGAGCTGAACCAGGGCACCGCCAATCGCGCGCAGATCAATCGCTCGCCGGCCCGGCGACCACGGGAGATACTCGGCATCCTGCAGACGGTGCTGTTCGCCCCCGAGGATCTCGCCCTGGTGCGCGGCGACCCGGGCGAGCGTCGGCGCTTCATGGACGAGTTGTGCACAGCCCGCCTGCCCAGGCTCGCCGCGGTCCGCAGCGACTACGACCGGGTGCTGCGCCAGCGCTCGGCGTTGTTGAAATCCGCTGGGCGGCAAGCCAGATCGAAGACCGAACTGGGCACCCTCGATGTGTGGGACGGCCACCTGGCCACGCACGCCTCGGTGCTGCTGACCTACCGGCTGCGCCTGGTGCACGACCTGTACCCGTATCTCGCGCAGGCCTATTCGTCGATCGCCCCCGAATCTCGCCCCGCCGCAATCGCTTACCGCAGCTCGACCCTGCCGCCCGAATTCCTGGACCCCGCAAGGGAACCCCAGCCGGACGACACCGAGGCGCTGGAAGCGATCATGCTGCGCGAGCTCGCCGCGGCCCGGCCGAAGGAGCTGGAACGCGGCGTCTGCCTGGTCGGCCCGCATCGCGACGAGCTCGAACTGAACCTCGGCGCGGCACCGGCCAAGGGTTTCGCCAGTCACGGCGAATCCTGGTCGTTCGCGCTGGCGCTGCGCCTGGGCGCGTTCGAGTTGCTGCGCGCCACCGGCTCCGAACCCGTGCTGCTGCTCGACGACGTCTTCGCTGAACTCGACCGCCGCCGTCGCACCGCCCTCGCCGCCGTCGCGGCGGGTGCCGAACAGGTGTTGATCACCGCCGCGGTCCCGGAGGACGTGCCCGCCGAACTCGCCGCCGTTCCGCTGCGGGTGGAAACCAGCGGCGGACCGGACGGCCGGACCTCGCGGATCGCCGAGCCCGCCACACCGGCCCCGTGACATTCGCATTCGCACTATGACGTATGCACAGAAAAGCATGGTTATCAACAGGCCCTGTGGAGAACTGATGCGTCCATCACGTCGCCCGAGGCCAGTGTTTTGTCGGTGCCCTGTCGTAGAGTGACCGTCTGGCCGCGCAATACGAGAGGAGCCTGGTGACCGATCAAAAAGGCGCCGAACCGGCAGGACAAGAGCCGGAGTTGCGCGGTATCGATCTGGCCAGGCGGGCGCTCGAAGAGGCCCGTGCGGCGGCCAAGGCGAGTGGCAAGTCCGTCGGACAGGGGCGATCTTCCCCGCAGCGCAAGCTGCGAACAGGCGCGCGTCGCCGCAGCGGTTGGTCGGGCGCGGGGCCGGATCCGCGTGATCCCCAACTGTTCGGCAAGCTGACCGGCTCGCTCGCCAAGAACCGCGGCTGGTCCACCAAGGTCGCCGAGGGCATGGTGTTCGGCCGCTGGGCCGGCGTCGTCGGCGAGGACATCGCTTCGCATGCCACCCCGTTGACCCTGAAGGACAACGTGCTGAGCATCGCGGCCGAATCCACCGCGTGGGCAACCCAATTGCGCATGTTGCAGAGCCAGATCCTGGCGAAGATCAACGCCGCGGTCGGGCCCGGTGTGGTGACATCGCTGAAGATCACCGGCCCGGCGGCACCGAGCTGGCGCAAGGGCGAACGTCACGTCAGAGGCCGCGGACCGCGCGATACCTACGGGTAAGCCGGCCGCGTTCCACGTGAAACCGCGCATCGGTATCGCTCGATGCGCCAACCGATTTCAGCCGACCAGTAATAGCTGAACCTTTCCGGCGGCGGCTCGGTGGTCCGCCCTCGACGATGGCCGAATCCCTCGCGACCTCGCCACATCACTGATATTTGATCTCCGCCCCTGTTCGGGGACTGATCCGTCGTCGTGAAGCGGATATCGCACATGATCTCGCAGGCGCTCTTAGTAATTTGTCGGCTACGCCCGGGAGCCTCGAAATGCGGGCATACCGCCCGGTGGCCGCATGCCGTCCCGACGGCCCGTCGGCCCGCACCGCCCGAATCCTTCCAGAGGCGGGCTAAAGCCTCGAAGGGCGGAACAGACTCGCGACAATCCGATTTCTCGCATTCACGGAGCCGTCAGGGGTGTCGTAGGTGCACTGTAGGTTGGGTGTACCAGTAGGATGGTGACGTAACTAGCGGCGATCACCTTCGGTGCGTCCCGTACAGCCCGCGTGGCCCTGTATTTCTCGAGCAGTCATGGCCAGGGATCAGCGCGTGCTGTGCAGTGCCTCGCCAGGAGGATCAGCAAGTAAGGAGAGCTACCGACCAGTGGCTGCCAACGACTCCAACGCATCGGGCTCGACCAACGCTACCTCGGGCAAGGCGGATTACGGCGCCTCGTCCATCACGGTCCTCGAGGGACTCGAGGCGGTCCGCAAGCGTCCCGGCATGTACATCGGTTCCACCGGTGAGCGTGGCCTGCACCACCTGATCTGGGAGGTCGTCGACAACTCCGTCGATGAGGCGATGGCCGGGTACGCGTCCAAGGTCGAGGTCACCCTGCTCGCCGACGGCGGCGTCGAGGTGGTCGACGACGGCCGAGGCATTCCGGTGGCCATGCACGCGCAGGGCGTCCCGACCATCGAAGTGGTCATGACCCAGCTGCACGCGGGCGGCAAGTTCGACTCCGACTCCTATGCGGTGTCCGGCGGTCTGCACGGCGTCGGCATCTCCGTGGTGAACGCGCTGTCCTCCCAGCTCGAGGCGGAGATCGACCGCGACGGCTTCCACTGGACCCAGACGTACAAGGATTCGGTCCCCGGCAAGCTGCTCCAGGGCGACCCGTCCAAGAAGACCGGCACCACGATCCGCTTCTGGGCCGACCCGAACATCTTCGAGACCACCACCTACAACTTCGAGACGGTGGCCCGGCGGCTGCAGGAGATGGCGTTCCTGAACAAGGGACTCACCATCACCCTCACCGACGAGCGCGTCACCGACGCCGAGATCACCGACGACGTGGTCAGCGAGACGGCCGACGCGCCGAAGCACGCGGAGACCGAAGACGTCGCCGCGCCGGTCGAACACAAGGTGAAGAAGCGCACCTACCACTACCCGGGTGGTCTGGAGGACTTCGTCCGCCACATCAACCGGACCAAGCAGCCGATCCACAACTCGGTCGTCGGGTTCACCGGCAAGGGCACCGGCCACGAGCTCGAGGTCGCCATGCAGTGGAACTCGGGCTACTCCGAGTCGGTGCACACCTTCGCCAACACCATCAACACCCACGAGGGCGGTACCCACGAAGAGGGCTTCCGCGCGGCGCTCACCACGGTGGTCAACAAGTACGCCAAGGACAAGAAGCTCCTCAAGGAAAAAGACGGCAACCTCACCGGTGACGACATCCGCGAGGGCCTGGCCGCCATCGTCAGCGTGAAGGTCTCCGAGCCGCAGTTCGAGGGCCAGACCAAGACCAAGCTCGGCAACACCGAGGTCAAGTCGTTCGTGCAGAAGGCGTGCAACGAACACCTTTCGCACTGGTTCGAAGCCAACCCGGCCGACGCGAAGACCATCGTGAACAAGGCGGTCTCCTCGGCGCAGGCGCGGGTCGCCGCCCGCAAGGCCCGGGAGTTGGTGCGCCGCAAGAGCGCGACCGACCTCGGTGGCCTGCCCGGCAAGCTGGCCGACTGCCGGTCCAAGGACCCGAGCAAGTCCGAGATCTACATCGTGGAGGGCGACTCCGCCGGTGGCTCGGCCAAGTCCGGGCGCGACTCGATGTACCAGGCGATCCTGCCGCTGCGCGGAAAGATCATCAACGTCGAAAAGGCTCGCATCGACCGCGTGCTCAAGAACAACGAAGTCCAGTCGATCATCACCGCGTTCGGCACCGGCATCCACGACGAGTTCGATATCGCCAAGCTGCGCTATCACAAGATCGTGCTGATGGCCGACGCCGACGTCGACGGTCAGCACATCGCGACGCTGCTGTTGACGCTGCTGTTCCGGTTCATGCGCCCGCTGGTCGAGCAGGGTCACGTGTATCTGGCCCAGCCGCCGCTGTACAAGCTCAAGTGGCAGCGCAGCGATCCGGAGTTCGCCTACTCCGACCGCGAACGCGACGGTCTGCTCGAGACCGGTCTGGCCGCAGGCAAGAAGATCAACAAGGAAGACGGCGTCCAGCGCTACAAAGGTCTCGGCGAGATGAACGCCAAGGAACTGTGGGAGACCACGATGGATCCCTCGGTGCGCGTGCTCAAGCTGGTCACCCTGGACGACGCGGCCGCGGCCGACGAGTTGTTCAGCGTGCTGATGGGCGAGGACGTAGAGGCCCGCCGCAGCTTTATCACCCGTAATGCCAAGGACGTTCGCTTCCTCGACGTATAAGCCGGTGCGCGTGCCACCCCACCGCAACCGCACCGCCCGCTAAGGAGACTTCATGACCGACACGACGCTGCCTCCGTACGGAGGCACCGGCGGCGACCGGATCGACCCGGTCGACATCCAGCAGGAAATGCAGAACAGCTACATCGATTACGCGATGAGCGTGATCGTCGGCCGCGCGCTGCCCGAGGTGCGCGACGGCCTCAAGCCGGTGCACCGGCGCGTGCTGTATGCCATGTACGACAACGGGTATCGGCCCGACCGCGGCTATGTGAAGTCCGCCCGTCCGGTCGCCGAGACCATGGGTAACTACCACCCGCACGGCGACAGCTCGATCTACGACACCCTCGTGCGCATGGCGCAGCCGTGGTCGCTGCGTTATCCGCTGGTCGACGGGCAGGGCAACTTCGGTTCGCGCGGCAACGACGGCGCGGCCGCCATGCGATACACCGAGTGCAGGCTCACGCCGCTCGCGATGGAGATGCTGCGCGAGATCGACCACGAGACGGTCGATTTCGTGCCGAACTACGACGGTCGTTCGCAGGAACCGACCGTGCTGCCCAGCCGGGTGCCCGCGCTGCTGATGAACGGCAGCAACGGCATCGCGGTCGGCATGGCGACCAACATTCCGCCGCACAACCTGCGCGAGCTGGCCGAGGCGATCTACTGGGCGCTGGACAACTTCGACGCTGACGAGGAGTCGACGCTCGCGGCCTGTATCGAGCGGGTCAAGGGTCCGGACTTCCCGACCTACGGCCTGATCGTCGGCGGTCAGGGCATCCACGACGCCTACTCCACCGGCCGCGGCTCGGTACGGATGCGCGGCGTGGTCGAGATCGAGGAAGACAACAAGGGCCGGACCACCCTGGTCATCACCGAGCTGCCCTACCAGGTCAACACCGACAACTTCATCAACGCGATCGCCGAGCAGGTGCGCGACGGCAAGATCGCCGGCATCTCCGACATCCACGACGAGTCCTCGGACCGCGCGGGCATGCGGATCGTCGTCACCGTCAAGCGCGACGCCGTCGCCAAGGTCGTGCTGAACAACCTGTACAAGCACACCCAGCTGCAGACCAGCTTCGGCTGCAACATGCTCTCGATCGTCGACGGCGTGCCGCGCACCCTGCGGCTCGACCAGATGATCCGGCACTACGTCAAGCACCAGTTGGACGTCATCGTCCGGCGCACCAAGTACTTGCTGCGCAAGGCCGAGGAGCGGGCCCACATCCTGCGCGGTCTGGTCAAGGCGCTCGACGCGCTCGACGAGGTCATCGCGTTGATCCGCCGCTCGGCCAACACCGACACCGCGCGCACCGGCCTGATGCAGATGCTCGACATCGACGAGATCCAGGCGACCGCGATCCTCGACATGCAGCTGCGTCGCCTCTCGGCGTTGGAGCGGCAGAAGATCGTCGACGAGTTGGCCAAGATCGAACTCGAAATCGCCGACTTGAAGGACATCCTCGAAAAGCCGGAGCGCCAGCGTGCCATCGTGCGCGACGAACTGGCCGAGATCGTCGAGAAGTACGGCGACGACCGGCGCACCCGGATCATCGCCGCCGACGGCGACGTTGCCGACGAGGACCTGATCGCCCGCGAGGACGTGGTCGTCACCATCACCGAGACCGGCTACGCCAAGCGCACCAAGACCGACCTCTACCGCAGCCAGAAGCGCGGCGGCAAGGGCGTTCAGGGCGCCGGGCTCAAGCAGGACGACCTGGTCAAGCACTTCTTCATCTCGTCGACCCACGACTGGCTGCTGTTCTTCACGAACAAGGGCCGGGTCTACCGCGCCAAGGCCTACGAGCTGCCCGAGGCCAGCCGCACCGCCCGCGGTCAGCACGTGGCCAACCTGCTCGCCTTCCAGCCGGACGAGAAGATCGCCCAGATCATCCAGCTGAAATCCTACGAAGACTCCCCGTACCTGGTGCTCGCCACCAAGAATGGCCTCGTGAAGAAGTCGAAGCTGACCGATTTCGACTCCAACCGCACCGGCGGCATCGTCGCGGTGAACTTGCGCGACGAGGACGAATTGGTCGGCGCCGTGCTCTGCTCGTCCGAGGACGACCTGCTGCTGGTCTCGGCGCTGGGCCAGTCGATTCGGTTCTCCGCGACCGACGAGGCGCTGCGTCCGATGGGTCGCGCCACCTCCGGCGTGCAGGGCATGCGGTTCAACGCCTCCGATGAACTCTTGTCGCTGAACGTTGTGCGCCCGGATACATATCTGCTGGTGGCCACCGCGGGCGGTTACGCTAAGCGGACTGCGATCGAGGAGTACACGGCACAGGGCCGGGGCGGTAAAGGCGTATTGACCGTCCAGTACGACCCCAAGCGTGGCACCCTTGTCGGTGCGCTCATCGTCGAGGACGAGGATGAGTTGTATGCGATCACATCCGGTGGTGGTGTCATCCGGACGGTGGCGAAGCAGGTTCGCAAGGCTGGACGACAGACCAAGGGCGTGCGATTGATGAACCTCGGCGAGGGCGATACGTTGCTTGCTATCGCGCGTAATGCCGACGAGCCCGATCCCGACCTGCTCGCCGGTGAAGACAGCGACACCGGTTCCTCTGAGTAGTAACCCAACAGCGGCGGCAACGAACGGATCTAAGGATTCCCATTGACCACTCCGAATCAGCCGAATGACGAGCGGCACCAGACGAACGGTGTGACCGAGCGGATCGCACCGTCCCCGATTCCGCCGCGGCCCATCCCGCGACCGGGCTCGTCGGCCGATAACGGCCAGCAGGGCGGCGGGCAGCCAGGTGGCGGCCAGCCGAACGGTGGCCAATCGGGTGGTGCGCAGTCCGCGCCCGGCCAGCAGCACGGCGGCCAGCCGGGAGGCGCGCAGTCCGGTGGTGGCCAGCAGGGCGGGCAGCAACGCGAAATGCAAGACAAGCAAGGCGATTTCGCGGGCCAGCCGAAGGGGTCGGAGCAGGCTCCCGGTCACACCGGGCAAGATCCGTTCGATCAGACTGTCCGCATGAACAACTCAGAGCCCGGCGCACCCGAGTCGGGGGATCAGTCCGGTGGCAACGGTGGTGGCCAATCGCCGTTCCAGGACGGCTGGGCACAACTGCCGCAGCGGGAACCACAGTCCAACCTGTACCGGCCCGGTCAGGCGCCGGTCACCGGACGCCCGAGCGGCTCAGGCGCCCAGGGCGGTGGCGGTGGTGGCCTCGGCGGTGGCGTGACCAACGCGCGCACCACCGCCGACCTCGCGGCCAAGGCGGCCCGCAAGGAAGCCGCCATGGTGAAGTCCGTCGGCATCGACGGACCGACCCGCAGCATCGCCCGGCCCGAGCTGATCAAGGACATGCCGGACCTCTCCGAGATCCGGCACCCGCTGCCGCCGTCGGCCGAGCACACCGGTCCGCAGACACCCATCTCGCCCGCGGTACCGGTCGCGGTAGCCGCGGCCGTCGCCACCGGCGAGCCGCTGCGGGCCACCGTGCAGATCCGCCGGATCGACCCGTGGTCCACGCTGAAGATCTCGCTCGTCATCAGCGTCGCCATGTTCTTCGTCTGGATGCTCGCCGTCGGCCTGCTCTACATCGTGCTCGAGGGCATGGGTGTGTGGGAACGGTTGAACAACACCTTCACCGACATGGTGTCCCAGGACAGCGGGTCGGTCGGGCTCATCGACGCCGGCACCGTCTTCGGATACGCGGGCGTCATCGGGCTGATCAACGTGGTGCTGTTCACCGCGCTCGGCACCGTCGGCACGTTCATCTACAACCAGTGCTGTGATCTCGTCGGCGGCATCCAGGTCACCCTCGCCGACCCCGACTAGAACTCGGACTCCCAACGGCCGGTGTCGTCCCTCGCCAAGGGAAGGCACCGGCCGTTTTCGGTATTCAGGACAGCCCGCGATGAACCAGCGCGAGCTCCCGTGGCAGCCCTGCTACCAGCCGTTTTGGAGGTAGTGCGAAAGGTCGGGTAATCTCTAGCCTCGGCTCAGGTGGAAGAACACAAGAGTCACACGGGCCTATAGCTCAGGCGGTTAGAGCGCTTCGCTGATAACGAAGAGGTCGGAGGTTCAAGTCCTCCTAGGCCCACTCCCGAACACGACAGTAGGGTGGGAACCATGAAGTTTCTTGTCACGGTAGGCGCCGTGATCGCGGTTCTCATCGGCATCTCGAAGCTCCGCCAGCGCAACGAGGCGGATATGTGGCACGAGGTCACCACCCGCTGACTCGGGGCCTTAGCTCAATTGGCAGAGCACTGCCTTTGCAAGGCAGGGGTTAGGGGTTCGATTCCCCTAGGCTCCACTCGATAGAAGGCCCATGCCCACACAACGCGTGGGCCTTTTCTCGTTCCGCGTGTTTTGTGGGGGCGGAGCCCCCACGCGCCGCCCCGGAGGGGCTTCGCCCCCCGGACCCCCCTCGCAGGTGAACTAATCAGAGTCGTTTGCTGGGTCGGTGGCTGCGGCTGGGCGCGTCTCCGGGACCACCTCCCAAGTTCGTTTGCTCGCAGGCGTGTTCCGGCCTTCGTGGTATGCCGTCAGAAGGCGCGTTGACATGTGGGTGGGGGTCTCGCCTTTGCCCATTCTCGTTTGGTTTGGGCGAAAGATTCAGCACGCCAGCGCGTTTCAGGGGTGGGCTGGCGTGCTTTTCGGTGATTCAGCGGGGGATGGCTGTGGCCTCTAGGCGCGCCAGGGTTTCTGGGGTGGGCCAGTGGCGGGCTTCGTAGCGGCGGGGGGTCATGTTGGGGATGGGGGTTAGGCCGACTACTTCGGCTACGGCGGCGAAGGGGGCTTCGAAGAGGGTGGTCAGTTCGCCGTTTTCTTCGGTGCAGAAGATTATGTGGTCGGCTTCTGGGAGTAGGTATTCGACGTCTTTGGCCCAGAGGGTGGCGGTGTGGGGGCCGGTGTCGTCGGAGGCGTAGAGGACCGAGCCGGCGTAGGCGGGGGCTAGGTCTTTGTGGTCGAGGTAGGCGAGGTGGCGGTCTATGGCTTCTTCCAGGGCTGCGGACTGGGCGCCGTATTCGGTTATGGCCAAGCCGCATCGGGCGCGTAGGGCTAGGGCGCGGTGGCGGTGGTCGGGGGATTGGTCGAGGGGGATGACGGTGCCGTTGTCGTCGACCGTGTAGGCCTGGGGGGAGATGGGGCGGACGGCTTCGCGGTATTGCTGTTCGACCTGTTCGAAGAGGGGGGTCAGGTCGTCGACGTCGGGGGCGATGATGAGGGTGTCTACGTCGGGGATGAAGGCGATGGGGCGGTGGGTGCCGTCGCCGGTGCCGGCCAGCCAGCCGGGGAGCAGGGGCCAGGAGGTGCAGTAGCCGTCGCCGTTGTCGGCGAAGCGGATCAGGCCCGCTGCCTGGTATCCGGTGGAACCGACCAGCGCGGTGAGGTTTTCGCGGGCCGCGGCGAAGACTTCGTCGGCGTTGACGCCCCAGTCTTGCAACGTTGCGGTGGAGACGATCGAGCGCGAATGGGGACGGTCGACCGCGACCAACTCGTCGATGAACGGGAATGCGGGGCGGGTGAGCGGCCGCATGCCGTCGGTCGGGGAGTCGATGCCGAAGGTGTTGGGGCGCAGGATCGGTCGCAGCATGGCGCGGACGGCGGGCCAGGTGTTCGGGCCGTCGTCATCCTTGATGCTGGCGACGAAGTTTGCGATTCGTCCGTCTCGGTCGGCGGGCGGGAGCTGTGCGGTCTCGCGAAAGATATTGCCCAGGTACAGGTCCAGGCTGCCGACGACGATCTTGAAGTCGCCGGGGTGGTACTGCGCGTCGTGCTCGCCGATAACGGTCAGTTGGTGCAGGACGAGCGCTGCGAACTGGTCGGCGTCGGTCCCGAAATTCTCCTCCACGCGGTCACCGTAACCGGCGCGACCGACGAGTGCACGGAGTCAGTCTGTGGACAGCGGGCCGTGCCGATCGAGATGCAGGTAGGTGTAGCCGGTCACGATCAGGCAGACGACCGTCGCGGTGATGAGCA
Source organism: Nocardia sp. NPDC046473 (assembly GCF_040645995.1). Classification (NCBI taxonomy): domain Bacteria; kingdom Bacillati; phylum Actinomycetota; class Actinomycetes; order Mycobacteriales; family Nocardiaceae; genus Nocardia; species Nocardia sp. NPDC046473. The sequence goes on along the minus strand of NZ_JBEYZJ010000002.1, from coordinate 732,823 downwards.
TGGCCCACCCGGCGACGAGCATGCTCAGCAGCCCGCCGAGCAGGGCGCCCAGCGCGAAACTCAGGTAGAGCAGGAAGTAGCCGAGCCAGTCCGCGTAATCGCCGCCGCTCATGTGGCGTTCGATGCCCTGGGCCAGCTTCACCAGGGTGCCGGTGACGTAGCTCAGTGGCACGGATACTTCGCCGTCTTTCACGAACGAGGTGTTCAGCGCGCCGACGCCGAAGGCGACGAACAGGATCGGCACGAAGTCGATGGATGCGGTTTCCGGGTTCTGGAATCGCACGATGTCGATGATCGACGCGGTGGCCAGGCTCATCGTGGTCAGCAGGGTCGGCCCGTGTGGATGCCCGGACCAGTAACGCCTGCGGCACCAGGAGGCGACCACCACGCCGCCGACGAACGACGCGAGCAGCCCGGCCGCCGCGCCCGCGGTGTCGTTCTGGTTGTGGAAGTGGCCGAGGACGGCGCGCTCGGTGTTGCCGGTCATGAACGTGACGAAGTAGCCGGAGGTATGCATGAATGCTGCCGCGCCGATCAACCCCGCCAAAGCGGCCAGCACCCAAGACAATCTGGCCTCATTGTCGAAAAGTGCCTTTTTGCGTGCTTCATCCGGTTTTGGCACAGGTCAGGCTCCTTTCGCAGTGGATGTGACTCCCTCAGTGTTACCGCTCGCCGGCGAAACGCGCATGCGCAGCGCCGTGGGTTGCCAGGCGATCACCAACGCCCCGACGAGTGATCTTCTGGCCGCACGTGGGAGCGGATTGTCGGTATACCGGCAGTACCCGAGTCATTCGAAAGCGCCGTATTCCGTGGTCAGCCGCAGTGATGCATGATGCCGTCAGTTACCAGGGGTAACCGACCGAGCCGGCTGAGAAAAGTGGCGGCGGATCGTGCGTGCGTCGGTGAGCAGGCAGGCGGTTGTGACGGGTAGCACGAAAGGAGCTGCGACACCGGGCAACAATTCGGTGGCGGTGGACGCGACCGCCGAGTGGTCGACGCGCCCGAGCTCCGGCCGCGGTTCGGCGGCTGTATCGGCAGACCAGCCCGCAAGCGCAGCCAGGGGCCACCAGCATCGCCGTGTGACGGATAGCCGGGCGGATCGCTACGCCGGTTACCGTGCAGGGGTGGACTCCGTGCTCGATTTCCTGCTGACCGAACCCATCCCGGCGACTCCGCTCGACGATGTCGCCGCGGCCTGGACGCGACATCGGGTGGCCGCGAACCGATTCGACAAGCCGGTCGATGTCGCCCTGGCCGCTGGATTCGGCGCCGACCGGCTCGGCTACGCGTTCCTGTCCGGATATCAGGAGGCGTTGCGTGCGCTGATTCCCGATCTGTCACCCGACGAGCTGGTTGCGTTGTGTGCGACCGAGGCGGGCGGCGGGCACCCGTCGGCGATCGAGACCACGCTGACCGAAGAGCTGGGCAGCGCGCGGCTCAACGGCACCAAAACCTTTGCCACGCTGGGCATGCTGGCGCACCGGCTGGTGGTGCTCGCCAGTGTCGGCACCGACCCGGACGGCCGGAACCGGTTGCGTGCCACCATGGTCGACGTCCGCGAGGCCGGGGTGCAGGTGACGAATCTGCCGACGACCCCGTTCGCGCCGGAGATCCCGCACGCCATGGTGACGCTGACAGATGTTGCGGCAGTGGTGTTACCGGGCGACGGCTACCTGGACTACCTCAAGCCGTTCCGCACGATCGAGGACGTGCACGTGCTCGCGGCGGCGCTCGGCTGGCTGGTTCGGGTGGCGCGTGCGTCGGGCTGGTCGCAGTCGGTGCGCCAGCAGCTGCTCACCGCGGTGGCCGTGGTGCGCGGGCTCGACATCGATGCCCCGGGTTCGCCGGGCGTCCATGTCGCGCTGGGTGGCGCGTTCGAATACTTCGGCCGGTCGCTGGCGGAGCTGGATTCCCTGTGGGCGTCGGCGGATTCGGTGACCAGGCAGCGGTGGGAGCGAGATCGTCCGCTGCTCACGGTCGCCGGGCGGGTGCGCGAGCAGCGGCTGGCTACGGCCTGGCGATCGGTGCAACCCGGCACCGATCCGGCGGTCTGACCTGCTCCAGAAATGGGGAGCGGGCCTCGGCGAAGGGGGGGAGTTAGCCGAGGCCCGCGTAAGGTCGGCCCGGGGGGGAGGGGCCGACCTGAATGATCCTACGCGATGATCCGCGATTGTGTGCGCGTGGGGAGGGCCACTTTTCGAAGATTTTTTGGGTGGGCTTACTTTCTGCTGGATCGGGGTCGTTTCGGGTACTCCGGCCACCCCGGTGAGCCACTGTTCGATGGTGGCCTGTTGTTTGCCAAAACCACTGTTACGCAGGCCGATACCTAGTCTCTGCCGGTTCTGGCCGGGGGTGCTGGGAGCGCCGGAAAACATGCCGACCGGTCGCCGTGTGGCGAGGATCGCTGTCGGATATGTGCGATTCACCTCGCGGGCGGGAAAGGCGCCGCGTGTCGTCTGCGCTGGCGCGTCCAGGGTGCCGGAATATGGCGTACCCCAGTGCGAACATGTGTTCGCGTTCGGTGGAGGGGCGAGTCGCATCGGCCGAGCGGCCAAGGCGCTCGGCCGCTTTCGCGTCGGCGCGCCCGGGCGCGAGTACCGAGTGGCCAGGAATCGGGTAGTCCGCTACCCGCGACCCGGCCCGGTGCCGCACGGGAGTATCGAACCGGTCGCACTTCGATCCGGCACCCCCGAGCACCGCCTGGATCGAGGTGCGACCTTTCGTCTGTCTCGAGGCGGAAAGCCGAGGCCGAATTTTGGGGCTGGGCAGCTGTCCGAAAACTCTGTACTTTGTAGAGAGAAAGCTTCGTCATACGCCAGCACAGAAGGAATCGAGCGATTGCGCATCAACGCCTGCACCCTGTCCCTGACCGTGGCCGACATCGCCGCCACGCAGCGGTTCCTCGTCGATCACTTCGGCTACACCGAGGCAATCGCGGCCGACGGCTTCGTGTCGCTGACGCATCCGCAAGCGCCGCTGGGCATCGCGGTGCACGAGCTCGGCCTCACGGTGCTACCCGAGGCACAACGGCACGTGCCGTCGCAAGGCGTCGCGATCGCCTTCACCGTGGATGATGCGGCGCGCGAGGAGGCGCGACTACGGGTCGCGGGGGTGCCCATCACGCTGCCGCTGATCGAACAACCCTGGGGCGAGAAGCTCTTCCAGGTGACCGACCCGAACGGCGTCATCGTGCAGGTTCTGGAATGGACGACGCCCGGTGCGGTCGAGCCGGCACTTTCTCATGATCGAAATACCGCACAAACCGGATGAAGTTGTCGGTGGGTGGCGCAATACTGACTCGAGTATCGGAAATTTGGCCCGATCCAGCGAAATCGGTCGATGCTGGCGCACCGACGTCGGGCAAATACATCCTATGAAAACTCACGACTCAGGAGAATCATGCCCGACGCAATAGTCGCCGAGGGGCTGGTCAAACGATACGGCGATCTGGTCGCCCTCGACGGACTCGACCTCGCGGTCCCGGAGGGCACCGTCACCGCGCTGCTCGGACCCAACGGCGCAGGTAAGACCACCACGGTCCGGGTGCTCAGCACCCTGCTCATCCCCGACTCCGGCCGCGCGACCGTCGCGGGCATCGACGTGCTGCGCGATCCGCGGACGCTGCGCTCCCGGATCGGCGCGTCCGGCCAATACGCGGCGGTCGACGAATACCTCACCGGCTTCGAGAATTTGGAAATGGTCGGGCGGCTGTATCACATGGGTGTGCAGCGCAGTAAACAGCGAGCGCGTGAACTGCTCGACCGTTTCCGGCTCAGCGATGCCGCCGACCGTCCGGTGAAAACGTATTCCGGCGGTATGCGCAGGCGACTCGATCTGGCGGGCGCGTTGGTGGCCGAACCGCCGGTGCTGTTCCTCGACGAGCCGACCACCGGACTGGATCCGCGGGCCAGGCTCGACCTGTGGGATGTCATCGAGGAGTTGGTGGCGGGCGGCACCACGCTGTTGCTCACCACGCAGCACATGGACGAGGCCGATCGGCTGGCCGACGCGATCGCGGTGATCGACCACGGCAAGGTGATCGCGCGCGGCACCGCCGACGAGCTCAAGACCATGGTCGGCGGCGACCGGATCGAGCTCACCGTGGACCATGCCGACAACCTCGATACCGCGATGCGGGCGCTGAAAGGGCTGGCGGACGGGGAGATTCACGTCGAGCCTGGGCTGCGCCGAATCATCGTCCCGGTATCGGACGGCTCGCAGGCGCTGGTCGCGGCGATCGGCAAGCTCGCCGAGCACGACGTGAAGATCCACGACGTCGGCCTGCGGCGGCCCTCGCTCGACGATGTGTTCCTCACCCTCACCGGGCACGAGGCGGAAGAACTGGTCAACGACAACGGCCGGGCCGCGGCGGACGAACTCGAAGCAGCGGAAGGAAAGACGCGATGACCACGACGGCTCCGGCATACGACCGGTCCTCGCTCGGCGACCGACTGTCGATGGTGGTCAGCGACAGCCTGACCATCGCGAAGCGCGGGGTCATCAAGATCAGGCGGGTGCCCGACGTGCTGATCTTCTCGACGCTCTCGCCGATCATGTTCGTGCTGCTGTTCGCCTACATTTTCGGCGCGGCGATCGACGTGCCCGGCGTCTCCGGTGGGTATCGGGAGTTCTTGATCGCGGGCATCTTCGCGCAGACCGTGGTGTTCGGTGCGTCGTTCACCGGTTCCGCGCTGGCCGAGGACATGCAGAAGGGCATCATCGATCGATTCCGCTCGCTGCCGATGGCCCCGTCCGCCGTGCTGATCGGCCGGACCCTCAGCGACGTGGTGATCAACGTGGTCAGCCTGACGGTGATGTCGTTGACCGGCCTGGTGGTCGGCTGGCGGATTCGCGGATCTTTCCTGGACGCGGTGCTGGCCTACGTGCTGCTCTTGCTGTTCGCCTACGCGGTGTCCTGGGTCATGGCCTTCGTCGGCCTGCTCGTCCGCGCACCGGAGGTCTTCAACAACGCCAGCTTCATTGTCGTCTTCCCGCTGACGTTCATCGGCAACACCTTCGTGCCGAGCGAGAAGCTGCCGACGGTGCTCCGGGTGATCGCCGAATGGAACCCGGTCTCCGCCCTCACCCAGGCAACTCGCGACCTGTTCGGCAACACCAACGCCCTGTCTCCGAAGCCCACCGCCTGGTCACTCCTGCATCCCGAAGTGACCACACTGATCTGGGTGGTGGTGATCATGGCGATCTTCGTGCCGCTGGCGGTCGGTCAGTACAAGAAAACCGTCAGCCGCTGAGCCGCACAACGGCTCGCCGCACGATGCTGGGCGTACCTGGTGTTCGATCGAGGAGCACCTGAGTCCGGTTGCCGAGGCCAGCTCCCCAACAGCGGAATTGACACCTGTCGGAACGGAACCGACCAGCACAGAGTCGGTTACGAGTCCGTGTCAGTTAATTCCGTGGGCCACGGGCGCAGGCGCGGAGCCGTTGCGGGAGTAGCCGATGCGCGGTGGCGCCGGGGCGGGCGCGGGCGGCTGCGGCCGCTTGCTGCGGATCAGCAGGGCCACGGCACCCGCCAGCGCGACGGCGGCCGCGACGATGAGCCGGTTACGAGTACGTGCGGATACATGTAGGGGCCCCAAGGTCATTGGCCCATGCTGGCACAACCGGACCGTTCATGCAGTAGCGCCAGCTCAGCGGCGCGCTCGGCAGCCCGGATTCGCTACCCATCCGCTCAGGTCGAGCAAGGGCGGGTGACCGAGAGCTCAGGCTCGACGCGGCGACGACCGCTTTCGTTCATGCCCGGGTAACCCGGCGCGCGGACCCGGATCCCGACCACCCGGCGCAACCCGACACGGGTGGCAGCGGTCGGTGCGCTGAAGTTCCGCGGCGGCGAGACCGTAGCATTGCGGCGTGACCTCACCGAATCAGACCGCTGTGGCAACGCTCCACACGAATCGCGGCGACATCAAGATCTCGCTCTTCGGTAACCACGCGCCCAAGACGGTCCGCAACTTCATCGGCCTCGCCGACGGTTCGGCGCCGTACACCACCGCGAACGCGAGTGGCGGCAGCACCGGCCCGTTCTACGACGGCGCCGTGTTCCACCGCGTGATGGCCGGGTTCATGATTCAGGGCGGGGATCCCACCGGCACCGGGCGCGGCGGACCCGGCTACGAGTTCGGCGACGAGTTCCACCCGGAACTGCGCTTCGACCGCGGCTACCTGCTGGCGATGGCCAATGCGGGTCCGGCCACCAACGGCTCGCAGTTCTTCATCACCGTCGGCGCGCAGCCGCACCTCAACCGCAAGCACAGCATCTTCGGCGAGGTCGTCGATTCGGAGTCGCGCAAGGTCGTCGACGCGATCGCCACCACCGCCACCGACCGCAACGACCGCCCCCTCGAATCCGTCGAAATCACCAAGATCACGATCGAATGAGGTTATGACCGCCCAGCCGCCTGCGCAGACGTGCGTTCGCCATCCCCAACGTCCTACCGGCCTGGCGTGTACGCGCTGCGGACGGCCTGCTTGCCCGGAATGCCTGCGTCCCGCGGCGGTCGGCCAGCACTGTGTCGACTGCCTTCGGCAAGAGCAGCGTGAGGTGGCGCCGGTGCGCACCGTCGCGGGTGCGCCGGTGGCCAGGGCGTCGCTGCCGTACGCGACCTACGCGCTGATCGCGATCAATGTCGCGATCTACGCGATCACCGCGGCACAGTCGAAGAGCCTGCTGGAGAATCGGACCTCGGCGCTGTTCCACGACTGGGTGCTCTTTCCGCCGTTGGTCGCCGACGGCCAGTGGTTCCGGCTGATCGGTTCCGGCTTCCTGCACTACGGTCCGATCCACCTGCTGCTCAACATGTTCGCGCTGTACATGATCGGCCGGGATACCGAGCTGGTGCTCGGGCGGTTGCGTTACCTCGCGGTCTATCTCGTGTCGCTGCTCGGGGGCTCGGCCGCGGTCATGGTGTTCTCGCAGGACACCGCGACCGCGGGTGCCTCGGGGGCGGTGTACGGCCTGTTCGGCGCGATCACCGTGATCCTGATCCGGCTGCGGCAGAACCCGAATCAGATGCTGATCCTGATCGGCATCAACGTCTTCATCAGCTTCTCGCTGCCGGGCATCTCACTGTGGGGACACCTCGGCGGTCTGGCCGCCGGCACGGTCGCGACGCTGGGCATTCTGTTCCTGCCCAGCTGGCTGCGCGCGAAATCGCAAGAGACGGCTCGCCTCATCGGGTGGGTCGGCGTCGTGGTGGTCGCACTGGTGGCGGTCGGGGTGATCGGCGCTACGGCAATGTCGCTGGCCTGATTCGAGATTCGTGGCACGGCTTCACGTGAAACACGAGAAGCCGTGCCACGGGCATCATCGGCTGCGCTTACCTGTGCCGCCGCGCGCGATCCATCAGTGCGCGCACGAATCAACTCCGCAGACTCCGCTAGCCGATGCGGCCTGTGTATAACTCTGTCCGCCGAGGCTCAGCGAGTGGTCTCACCGGACAGCCGGAGGGTCTGTACGAGGGTGTCGTACACGTCGTCGGGCCGGGTACCGAGATCCCAGCGGCCGAAGATCAGCAGTCGTTCGGTGCCGTCGTGGTCGACGTCGATCTCCAGCATCGGCATCTTGCGACCGAGGCGGCGGTAGTCGACCACCCTGGCGCGGATGATCTGATCGCGGGCGTATTCGTCGGCGCCGAGCAGGTTGCGCACAACCATGCGCGGGTCTGGGCCGGGGACCACGGTGAGCCGGGGTCGCTGCCGGAAACCCAGCCCCGCCAGCACTAATAGGCCCGCCGCCGCTAATCCGACGAGCAGACGACTGGCGGCCTCGTTGGCCAAAATCGCGGCAACGGCCAGGATGATGCCGCCACCGGTGACCGCGATGAGTGCGGGCGCCGGTGTGGTCCAGGCGAGGCGCGGGGTGGCGTCGCGCGGCTCGGGATCCAACGGCTGGGGATCGGGAGAATCAGGTGTCACGCGTCACTTTCCCCAATCGCTCCTCGAGTTGTCCACAGGTTCATCCACAGGTGTGCATGAATGACACGTCTGTAATCTAGATGTGGTGTCCGCGTTACCGGAAACAACCCAGATGTGGTGTCAACGCCACCGCATGGTCATGATCAGACCGACGACCATGAGGCCGAATCCGATCAGGAAGTTCCAGGCGTTCAGGTCGCTCATCCAGCCGATGTGGTCGGCGGCGAGGTAGTAGACGAGCAGCCACGCCAGTCCGGCGAGCATGAACCCGAGCATGATGGTGACGTACCAGACCGGCGACGGCCCGACTTTCACCTTCACCGGCGTCCGGCTGGCAGGGTTGATCGTGTAGTCGGTCTTCTTCCGGACCTTCGACTTGGGCATGACGTCCTCGTATTTCGGCGTGCAGGTCGGTACCGGCGGGGCAGGCGCGTGTGGGTTGTGCGGAGCTCGCTCGCCACGGTGGACGAGGGCTCTGGCGCCCTCCGGTGTGCCTCTAGGCTATCCCAACTGGTATTGGATGCGACGCGGTGCCGTGCGGGGACGTAATCTCGGACCATGCGTGTTCTCGTCGTCGACAATTACGACAGCTTCGTGTTCAACCTGGTCCAGTACCTCGGTCAGCTTGGCGTCGAGGCAGTGGTCTGGCGCAACGACGACGCGAACCTGGCCGATGTGGACGCGGTCGTCGCCGCATTCGACGGCATCCTGATCAGTCCCGGCCCCGGCACCCCCGATCGCGCGGGTCGCAGCATCGACCTGGTGCGCGCCTGCGCCGCCCAGGCCGTCCCGCTGCTCGGCGTGTGCCTCGGCCATCAGGCCATCGGCGAAGCCTTCGGTGCCACCGTGACCCGCGCGCCCGAGCTGCTGCACGGCAAGACCAGCTCGGTCTTCCACATCGGCGCGGGTGTGCTGGCCGGCCTGCCGGACCCGTTCACCGCGACGCGCTACCACTCGCTCACCGTCCTCGAGGACACCCTGCCCGAGGAGATCGAGGTGCTCGGCCGCACCGAGACCGGCATCGTGATGGCGATGCGCCATCGCACCCTGCCGATCCACGGCGTGCAGTTCCATCCCGAATCCGTGCTGACCCAGGGCGGCCACCGGATGCTGGCCAACTGGCTCGGCAGCTGCGGCGAGCGCCCGGCCGAGGGCCTGGTGGAGATGCTGGAGGCGGAGGTCGCCGCGCTGGTGCTGCAGTGAACGAGCGTCAGCGAGCGAATCGACGATGCGGCGCACCTTCGCAAGCGGGCGGCGCTGCGCTGAGCGACTGCGCGGCGCAGCTGTGCGGTGTCGTGATCTGCGCGTTGTCGGCCAGGCGGCCGCGGCGGTGCCAAGTTGAGCGCCCAGTGCGTGCCGGCAGCGGGCCGTGCGCCGGCTCACGAGGTGCGGCGGTGGCTCGTTCGCGAGTGCTGCTGTCGGCTGTGACGAAGGCGGACCGGTATATCGATGGCGCGAGTGCTGAGCGACTGCGCGGTGCAGCTGTGCGGTGTCGTGATCTGCGCGTTGTCGGCCAGGCGGCCGCGGCGGCGCGAAGTTGAGCGCCCAGTGAGTGCGAGCAGCGGCGGCTCCCCGGAGCATGACGCGGCGCTGGTTCGCCCGCACGTTCTGCTGTCGGTCGCGATGAGTGTCGACGGGTACATCGATGACGCGAGTGCCGAGCGGCTGCGGTTGTCGGATGCGGCGGATTTCGATCGGGTCGATCAGGTGCGCGCGGATTCCGACGCGATCTTGATCGGGGCCGAGACGCTGCGCCGCGACAATCCCCGGCTGCTGGTCGACAGTGCCGAGCGCCGGGCGGCGCGGATCGCCGCGGGCAAGCCGGAGTTCCCGCTGAAGATCACCGTGACGGCCGGCGGTGAGCTGGATCCGGAGCTGCGGTTCTGGCAGCACGGCGGTGACAAGCTCGTCTATACGACCGACGCGGGCGCAAAGCGGCTCGGCGACAGCTTGTCCGGCCTCGCCGAAGTCGTTTCACTCGGAACCGACCTCGACTTCGGCGTGCTGCTGGACGAGCTGGGCCGCCGCGGCATCGCGCGCCTCATGGTCGAGGGTGGCACCCGCATCCACACCGCCTTCCTTGCCGCCGACCTCGCCGACGAACTGCACCTGGCCGTCGCGCCCCTGCTGGTCGGCGACCCCGCAGCGCCCCGATTCCTCGATGCCGCAAGCTTTCCCGGTGCCCCGCACCGCCGGATGCACCTGGCCGACGTCAGTCAGGTCGGTGACATCGCGGTGCTGCGCTACCTCCCGAAGTCAGCAGGCAGGACCGACCAGGACTTCATGTGGCGTGCTATCGAACTCGCGCGGCTCTGCCCGCCGAGTGAGACGGCCTTCTCCGTCGGCGCGGTGATCGTGGCCGACGGCGTGCAGATCGCCACCGGTTACTCGCGTGAGACCGACGCGAAGGTGCATGCCGAGGAGTCCGCGCTGAACAAGCTCGATGCGGACGATCCCCGACTGGCGCGGGCGACGATCTACACGACCCTCGAACCGTGTTCGCAGCGCGGCACGGCGACCCGGCTGCCGTGCACCGACCGGATCCTGCGGGCGGGGATTCCCCGGGTGGTCCTCGCCTGGCGTGAACCCGCGACCTTCGTGACCAACTGCGTCGGCGTGGAAAAACTACAGCAGCACGGCGTCGAGGTGGTCGAGCTGGCCGAGTTGGCGGACGCGGCGATGGCGATGAACCGCCACCTCGAGCTGTCCTAGGGCCGACCGTAGAGCGCGGTGACGAACTCGCCGAGCTGGTTGTCGTCGAGGTGTCTGGCCAGGTCGGCCTCGCTGATCATGCCGACGAGGCGCTTGTGGTCGATCACCGGCATCCGCTTGATCCGGTGCATCTCCATCGCGTCGAGCACATCCTCGACGTCGGCGTCGGCATCGACCCAGCGCGGCGTCGACTCACACAGCTCGGCGGCGCGCGTGGTGGCCGGGGAACGGCCCTGCGCAATGCATTTCACGACGATGTCGCGATCGGTGATAATCCCGCACATCCGGTCGTTGTCGTCGGCGATGACGAGCGATCCCACGCCGAGTTCGGCCATCACCCGCGCGGCCTTCCCGACGGTCTCATCCTTGGAGATCCACTGTGCACCGGGTTTCATGATGTCCCTGGCGGTGGTCATATAGGGCTACCTCCTCGTACTCAGCCGAGCTGAAGTGGGATGAAGCAGCCCCATTCTCCTGCCGATCACACCGACCGGTCTGTGTTTTTACGAAATGCGCCCTGTCACGGCGGGCCGAGGACGCCGACGCCGACGGCCACGGTCCCGTTCTTCGGGATCGAACCGCTGGCGGACGGCTGCTGGCTCAGGATCCGGCCGACACTGCTGGTGTCGAACGTGCCCTGCGGCGACTGGCTGATCTGGCTCTGTGTGCCGGTCCAACCCTCCGCACGCAGCTTGTCCACCGCCTGCGCGACCGTGAGCCCGACCAGCGACGGCATCTTGATCTGGTCGCTGGACACCTGAACGGTGACCGTCGAGCCCTTCTCCGCATTCTGCCCGCCCGCGGGGCTGGTCGAGAGCACCTCACCCTTGGGCCGCGACGACGGCACCTCTTGGATCTGGATCTTGAATCCGGCGCTGTCCACCAGGTTCGGCTTGGCGACGTCGATGTCCTGCCCGATCACGTTCGGCACCCGGACCGACTCCGGACCGGAGCCGATGGTGATGACGATGGCCTTGTCGACGTCGACCCTGGATCCTGCCGACGGATCCTGCCCGATGACCTTGTCGGTGTCCTGCGTGCTGGAGGGCTTCTTCTGCACCTGCGGATCGATCTTCAGGTTGCTGTTGCGCAAGGCCACTTCGGCTTCGGCTTGGCTCATCCCGTCGAGCTTGGGCACCTGAACCTGCGCGGGGCCGTTGGACACCTGCAGCGTGATGGTGCTGCCCTTGTCCTGCCGGGAACCGCCGAGCGGCGCGGTGGAGATGACATTGCCGGTCGCGACCTTGCTGTCGGGCTTCATCTGGATGGCGACCTTGAAGCCCGCCTGCTGCAACGCGTCCGTCGCCTGCTGTGACGTCTTGCCCGTAAGGTCGGGCACGGCAACCTGATCCGGCTTGCTCCCCGGTCCGATCAGCACCCAGAACAAGGCGAGCAGCACGGCAACACCGGCGGCCGCGGCGACGCCGATGTAGATGGTGCGGCGTGTGCCGCCGGACTCGGGCGGTCCCTGCTCGGCGGTGTCGTCATTGCGCTCGACGGTGCGATAGCTGCGTGGCGCGGGCTCGTTGGCGCCGAAGACGGTGGTGCGGTCCTCGTCGGTCATCACCATCGGCGCGATCGGCTTCTGCCCGCCGAGCACCCGGATCAGGTCGGCGCGCATCTCGGCCGCGCTCTGATAGCGGTTGGCCGGGTTCTTGCTCATCGCCTTGAGGATCACCGAGTCGAGCTCGCGCGGCACGCCGGGATGCACGTGCGAGGGCAGCCGCGGATCTTCCCTCACGTGCTGGTAGGCCACCGCGACCGGCGAGTCACCGGTGAAAGGTGGCTCGCCGGTGAGGATTTCGAACAACACACAGCCGACGGAGTAGACGTCGGAGCGGGCGTCGACGGTCTCGCCGCGCGCCTGCTCGGGCGAAAGATATTGCGCGGTACCGATCACCGCGGCGGTCTGCGTCATCGGGTTGGAGCTGTCGGCGATCGCGCGGGCGATGCCGAAGTCCATCACCTTCACCGCGCCGGCCCGGTTGATCATGATGTTGGCCGGCTTCATGTCGCGGTGCACGATGCCGGCCTTGTGGCTGAAATCCAGTGCGGCACAGACATCCGCGACGACTTCCATGGCCCGGCGCGGCGGCAGCGGGCCCTGGCCGCGCACGATATCGCGCAGCGTATCGCCCTCGACGTACTCCATCACGATGTAGGGCAGCGGCCCGTCGTCGACCTTGGCCTCGCCGGTGTCGTACACCGCGACGATGGCCGGATGATTCAGCGCGGCAGCGTTCTGAGCCTCGCGCTTGAATCTCAGATAGAAGGTGGGATCACGGGCCAGATCGGCCCGCAGCACCTTGATCGCCACGTCCCGGCTGAGCCGCAGATCCCGCGCCTTGTGCACCTCGGACATGCCGCCGAACCCGATGATCTCGCCCAGCTCATAGCGGGAGGAGAGATTCTTCGGGGTCGTCATTGTTGTCCTTGCGAAGAGTTATTTGGCGCGCTCGGGGTGGCCGCGGGGTTCCGGGCACCGGGGTTGTTGTTCCCCGGAAATGGTATGTCGATAGTGGGGATTCGGGGCAGGGTGGTGGGCGGAGTCGTCGTCGGCTTCGTGGTCTTCGACGGTGTCGTCGTGCTCGGCGGCGGGGTGGTCGTCGTCGGCTCGGGCGTTGTCGTCGGCGGTTCGGTGGTCGTCGTCGGCGCTTCGGTGGTGGTCACCACCGGCGGCGGAACAGGTTTGGGCGTCGTCGTGCTGGTTACCGGCGGCGGTGGCGGTTTGGGCGCCGGCGTGGACGAGGTGACCGGTGGAACCTTGGTATCGGGATTCGTGTCGCCGCCGAACATCAGATAGAGCACGGCGGCGAGGAGTAACACCGCACCGGCACCGAGCGCGACCATCCACTTCTGAGTTGTGCTGAAGCGCTGGCCATTACCCGGCGACACCTGGTTACCGCCGGTGCCCGGATTGAGCATCGTCGCGGGAGCTCCGGCGCCGTTGGCGTAGCCCGCGTTGCCGAGTGCCGCACCCGCGGGGGTGGCGTAATGCACCGTCGCGCCGTCGAAATCCGTTGGCGTGGAAGGAATCGCGACGGTCGGTCCGGGCGGTAACACCCGGGTGGCGCCGGTCATCGACAGCGACGGGTTGGCCCCGGTCGGCGTCGGTGGCCTGCGACCGGCTCGCACCGCGGCCACCGCGTCGGCGAATTCGCCGCCGCGCGAGTAGCGGCCCTTCGGATCCTTGCCCATGGTGATTTCGATCAGCTCGCGCACGTTGGCGGGCAGGTCACCCGGCATCGGCGGCGGCGTCTCGCGGACATGCTTCATCGCGACGGTGATCGCGCCGTCGCCACTGAACGGCCGGGTACCGGCCAGCGCTTCGTAGCCGACCACGCCGAGCGAGTACACGTCGCTGGCGGCGGTGGCGTCCTCGCCGACCGCCTGCTCCGGCGCGATGTACTGCGCGGTGCCCATCACCATGCCGGTCTTGGTCACCGGCGAGGCGTCCACGGCCTTGGCGATGCCGAAGTCGGTGATCTTCACCTGACCGGTCGGCGTCACCAGGATGTTGCCCGGCTTCACGTCGCGGTGCACCACACCGGCCCGATGCGCCACGTCCAGCGCGCGGCCGGTCTGCTCGAGCATGTCCAGACCCTGGCCGACGGAGAGCCTGCCGAGCCGGTTCAGCACCGTGTTCAGCGGCTCGCCCTGCACCAGTTCCATGACCAGATAGGCGGTTTCGCTGCCCTGCGGGTCGGTGGTCTCGCCGTAGTCGTAGATCCCGGCGATCCCAGGGTGGTTCAGCTGGGCGGTGGTCCTTGCCTCGGTGCGGAACCGATGCCGGAACGTCGGGTCGGCGGAGAACTCCGATTTGAGCACCTTGACGGCCACCCGGCGATCGAGCCGGGTGTCCAGCGCCTCCCAGACCTGGCCCATGCCGCCGGTCGCGATCAGGCGTTGCAGGCGGTAGCGGTCGGCGATCATCGCACCGTTGTTCAGCATCCCCGTACCTTCACTCGCACATCCATATCGTTCAGCCGCCTCGCAGACCGGCGTCCAAGACCGCACGCGCGATCGGCGCGGCCACCTTGCCGCCGGTCGCGCCGAGTGCCCGGTCGCCGCCGTTCTCCACGATCACCGCGATGGCGATCTTCGGATTCTGCGCGGGCGCGAAGGCGATGTACCAGGCGTGCGGAGGGGTATTGCGTGGATCGCTGCCGTGCTCGGCGGTGCCGGTCTTGGACGCGATCTGATAGCGGGCGGAGGACTGGCCACCGGTGGTGTTGTTCTCCGACGCGATCATCAGATTCGTCAGCTGTGACGCTACCTGGGCATTGAACGCTTGGCCGAGCGAGACCGGCTTGGTCTTGGACAATTCACTGAGGTCGGGCCCTTGCAGTTGGTCGATCAGGTGCGGCTCCATCCGGACGCCGCCGTTGGCCACGGTCGCCGCGATCATCGCGTTGTCCAGCGGAGTCAGTGCCACGTCCCGCTGCCCGATGGCGCTCTGGGCCATCGCGGCGTTGTCCGGGATGGTGCCGACGGTGCTCTCCGCGACCGGAATCGGGATGGACCGGTTCTCGCCGATGCCGAAGGCGGCGGCCTGGTCCTTCAGTTTGGCGGCGCCGACCTTGACGCCGAGTTCGGCGAACGCGGTGTTGCAGGACAGCCGGAACGCGTCGGTCAGCGAGGCGGTCTGGCCCGAGCCACAGGTGGAGCCGCCGTAGTTCTCCAGCGTGGTGCTGGTGCCCGGCAGCGTGATGTTCGGCGCCGCGGTGAATTGATCGTCCGGAGTCGCGATGTTGTTCGCCAGCGCGGCCGCGGTGAGCACCACCTTGAATGTGGAACCGGGCGGATAGGTCTGCGAGACAGCCCGATTCAGCATCGGCTGGCGCGGGTCCGCGTTCAGCGCCTCCCAGGTCTGGGTGCCGTGTGCGCCGTCGTGGCTGGACAGCTGGTTCGGGTCGTAGCTCGGGGTGGACACCATTGTGAGGATCCGGCCGGTGCTCGGCTCGATCGCGACCACCGAGCCGGTGAAACCCTTGCTGGTCAGCTGGTCGTAGGCGACCTGCTGCATGGCCGGGTCGAGAGTGGTGAGCACGTTGCCGCCGCGCGGGTCGCGCCCGGACACCATGTCGATGAGCCGCTGCCCGAACAGGTGGCTGTCGGAACCGTTGAGCACCGAATCCTCGGCCCGCTCCAAACCTGTTGTGCGGTACTGCATCGAGTAGAAGCCGGTGGCGGGTGCGTAGGCCTCGGGCGAGCTCGGGTAGGTGCGCAGGTACTTGTAGCGGTCTTCGGTGGCGACCGAGTTGGCCAGCACGGTGCCGCCCGCGGAGATCTGGCCGCGCTGGCGGGAGTACTCGTCGAGCAGCACCCGGGAGTTGCGCGGGTCGGCGCGGTAGTCGTCGGCCTTGATCACCTGCACGTAGGTGGCGTTGAGCAGCAGCGCGACGATCATCACCATCACCGCGATGGCGACTCGGCGTAGCGGAGTGTTCACGTCGCGGGCCCCGCTTCCGGTCGGCCCGCTTCGGGCTTGCGCAACAGCTCGGTGGTCATCTCCGCGATCGGTGCCGCGGGCACGGCCTTGCGGGCCGGCGCCGGCGCACGCGCCGCGTCCGAGACCTTGATCAGCAACGCGAGCAGCGCGTAGTTGGCCAGCAGCGACGAACCGCCGTAGGACATGAACGGCGTGGTGAGACCGGTCAGCGGGATCAGCTTGGTGACACCGCCGACCACCACGAACAACTGGATCGCGACGGTGAACGCCAGGCCGGCCGCCAGCAGCTTGCCGAAGCTGTCGCGCACGGCGAGCGCGGTGCGCAGGCCGCGCACGATGAACACCAGGAACAGCACCAGCACCGCGGTGAGCCCGATCAGGCCGAGCTCCTCACCGATGGTGGTGATGATGAAGTCGGTCTTGGCGAAGGGCACCTTGTTGGGCCGGCCGCCGCCGAGCCCGGTGCCGGCCAGCCCGCCGGTGGCGAGGCCGAACAGCGACTGCGAGATCTGGTAGCCGGTGTTGTTGTAGTCGTCGAACGGGTGCAACCAGACCTGGGTGCGCACCTTGACGTGGCTGAAAGTCTGGTAGGCGAAGAAGAATCCGAGGGTGAGCAGCGCGCCGCCGATGATCAGCCAGCCCACCCGCTCGGTGGCGATGTAGAGCATCACCAGCACCGTGCTGAAGATCAACAGCGAGGTGCCGAGGTCCTTTTCGAAGACGAGCACGCCGACGCAGACGATCCAGACCACCACGATCGGGCCGAGGTCGCGTCCGCGCGGGAACTC
Source organism: Nocardia sp. NPDC046473 (assembly GCF_040645995.1). Classification (NCBI taxonomy): domain Bacteria; kingdom Bacillati; phylum Actinomycetota; class Actinomycetes; order Mycobacteriales; family Nocardiaceae; genus Nocardia; species Nocardia sp. NPDC046473. The sequence goes on along the minus strand of NZ_JBEYZJ010000002.1, from coordinate 715,939 downwards.
CATGCCGAGTAGGTGCCGCCCGGCGGCGGTGAACAGGTCGCGCTTGGCGACCAGCACCGAGGCGAAGAAGATGATCAGCAGGATCTTCGAGAATTCCGCGGGCTGGATGCTGAATCCGGTGATCTTGATCCAGTTCTTCGAACCGTTGATCTCGGAGAATCGGCTCGGCAGCGCCGCGGGCAGCGCCAGCGCGAGCAGCCCGACCAGGCCGAGGGTGTAGCCGTAGCGGGCCAGCGTCCGGTAGTCCCGCAACACGATCAGCAGCACGATGAACACCACCATGCCGAGCGCCGTCCACAGGATCTGCTGGTTGGCGTCGGGGGAGGGCACCGGCAGCGCGTTGTAGATCGCTTCCTGTTGATCGGCCAGGTCGAGCCGGTGGATCAGCACCAGACCGAGGCCGTTGAGCACCGCGACGATCGGCAGCAACAGCGGATCGGCGAACGGCGCGAACCGGCGCACCGCGAGGTGCGCCACCCCGAACAGGGCGAGGAAGGCCAGCCCGTACTTGGCGATGTCCCAGGTGATCGTCTGCTCTTGACTGGCCTCGACCAAGAACAGCGAGACCGTCGTGATCACCGCGGCGCCCGCGAGCAACAACAGTTCGATATTGCGTCGGGTGCTCGGCGGTGGCGCGGGAGCGAAGCCGCCGGGAGGACTGGGAAAAGCCCCAGCGGACGGCGGTGCCGGCGCGGACATCAGTCCGTCACCCGGCAGTTCTCCCCCGCGATCTGGGGGTTCGGCGACGCGGACGACGACGGAACCGGGGCTTCCGACTTCGTCGGCGTCTTGATCTCGGTGCCGCGTGCGTCACCGGTGCCCGGCGCGGGCGGCGCCGGTTCGGGGGTCGGAGTGACCGCGGTGTTCGGCACGGGCGGAACCGGGGAGCCGGGTGGTGCCGGCTCCGGTGTCGGCGTAGGCAGGACGCCGGGCTGCGGTACCGACGTCTTCGCCGGGCACGGCGGCAGCAGCTCGCCCTGCGCGATGGAGCGCATCTGCTCCTTGGCCCGATCCAGCGAACCGGGCGGCAGTCCCTTGCCGACCTGCTCGCGTCCGGTCTGCTTGAGGTCGGTGACCTTCAGCTGCTTGCAGGACGACGGCATATCGGCGCCGGGATCGACCAGGGACAGCTCCCCGGTCTTGGTGACGCAGCCGACCAGGTTCACGTCGTGGATCGAATACCCGAGCACCGAGCCGGGTAGCCCGCGCAGGATCACCACCGAGCCGTTGTCGGCCCCGACGTAGTAGTTGCTGCGAATCATCTTGTAGCCGACCAGCAGTCCGACACCGACGGCAACCACCAGCGCGAACGCCAGCAGGATCCAGCGCAGCTTGTGTGCCTTGCCCTTCGGCTCCGGCTCCGGTGTCGCGGCGGCCCGGCGCGGTGCGGCCCGCGGCGGCCGCATGGCTGCCGCGCGTCCGGCCGCGGTATTCGGCGGCGGCGTGTCCTCGTCCACCCCGGACGCGGCACCGGCCACGATCGGATGGCTCTGGCCATAATCGAGATCGATGACATCGGCGACGACGACCGTGACATTGTCCGGACCGCCGCTGCGCAACGCGAGTTCGATGAGCCGGTCGGCGCATTCGTCGGTGCTGCCCTCGCGCATGGTGTTCGCGATGGTCTCATCGCTCACCACATCGGACAGGCCGTCCGAGCACAGCAGATAGCGATCCCCGGCCCGCGCCTCGCGCATGATCAGCGTCGGCTCGATCTCGTTGCCGGTGAGCGCACGCATGATCAGCGAGCGTTGCGGGTGCGTATGCGCCTGCTCGGGCGTGATCCGGCCCTCGTCGACCAGCGACTGGACGAACGTGTCGTCCCTGGTGATCTGGGCCAGTTCGCCGCCGCGCAGCATGTACGCGCGGGAATCGCCGATATGCACCAGGCCGAGTTTCTTGCCTGCGAACAGGACCGCGGTGAGCGTGGTGCCCATCCCGTCGAGCTCGGGCTCCTCTTCGACCTGATCGGCGATGGCGGCATTGCCCTCCCTGGTCGCCGAATCGAGCTTGCCGAGCAGATCGTCGCCAGGCTCGTCGTCGTCCAGGTGGGCGAGGGCGGCGATCATCAACTGCGACGCCACCTCGCCCGCGGCATGGCCACCCATACCGTCGGCGAGCGCTAGTAGGCGTGCGCCCGCGTAGACAGAGTCTTCATTGTTGCCTCGGACAAGTCCGCGGTCGCTACGCGCTGCGTAGCGGAGAACGAGAGTCACGATCGCAGCTCGATCACTGTTTTGCCGACACGGACAGGAGTGCCGAGCGGAACCCGCACGGCGGTGGTGACTTTCGCGCGATCGAGGTAGGTGCCGTTCGTCGAGCCGAGGTCTTCGACGTACCAATCATCGCCACGCGGGGACAATCGCGCATGTCTGGTCGAGGCGTAATCATCGGTGAGCACCAGCGTGGAGTCGTCCGCACGCCCGATCAGCACCGGTTGGGTGCCGAGCGAGATGCGGGTGCCGGCGAGTGAACCTTGAGTCACCACAAGAAATTTGGCGCCCTTCTGGCCCCGGCTGAAGGAGGGCAGCACCGCGGAACCGCGTGCGGCCCTGGGCTGTATCCGTATGCCGGATGCCGCGTAGATGTCGCTGCGCAAGGTGCGCAGCACCGCCCACACGAACAACCACAACAGCAGCAGGAACCCCGCACGGGTCAGTTGCAGTATCAGTCCCTGCACGGCGTTCCACCTCCTGTTCGACCGTGTATGTCGGTGCCGTAGGTGCGGTTCGACCACCCCCACCAGCATGCTGGTCTTGCCGACCCCGGTTCCGGTGCCGTGCGTGTGTTGGCAGCATCATAGGGCCGTAGGTCGAATTCGATCACGATACGACCGACGAATCCTTGATGGCCAAGTCGTGACCTGCATCGCGCAGCTTACGGGATCAGACGATACGGATCAGGATCTCGGAGTGCCCGGCGCGGATCACGTCCCCGTCGGCGAGCTGCCAGTCTTGCACGGGAGAACCGTTGACCAGCGTGCCGTTGGTGGAACCCAGATCGGAAAGCATCGCGGTTTGCCCGTCCCAGCGGACCTCGATGTGCCTGCGCGAGACGCCGGTATCGGGCAGCCGGAAATGCGCGTCCTGGCCGCGGCCGATGATGTTGCTGCCCTCACGCAACTGGTACGTACGGCCGCTGCCGTCGTCGAGCTGCAGAGTCGCCGAGTAGCCCGAGCCCGCCTGCGGGGCAGCCGGATACGCGGGCGCGGCGCCATAGCCCGGCTGCGCGCCGTAACCCGGCTGCTGCGAGTAGGCCTGGCCGTAACCGCCCTGGTCATCCTGACCGTAGGCGCCCGGCTCCGCGTAAGTCTGATCGCCGTAACCGGGCTCCTGGTAGCCCTGCTGGCCGTACCCCGGCTGGGCATAGCCCTGGCCTTGCTGGCCGTAGGCCGGATCCGCGTACGCCTGATCGCCATAACCTTGCTGGCCGTAGCCCTGCTGCTGGCCGTAGCCCGGCTCCTGGTAGCCCGGCTGGCCATAGGCGGCAGGCTCCTGGTACCCCGGCTGGCCGTAGCCCGGCTCCTGATAGCCCGGCTGCCCGTACGCAGGCTCCTGGTAGCCCTGCTGGCCGTAGCCGCGATCGGCATAGCCCTGCTGCTGGCCGTAGCCCGGCTCCTGATAGCCCGGCTGGCCGTACGCCTGGCCACCCTGCTGGTAGTCGTAGCCGTTCTGGTAATCGCTGTAACCCTGCTGACCGTCGGGCGCCGCGCCGCGCGCGTAATCCTCGCGGTACGCGCCGTTCTGCGCGCCGCCACGACCGGCAGGCGGTGGGGCGTACCCGCGGTTGCGTGGATCGGACTCCGCGGGCTCACGGCTCGGGTCGTAGCCTGAGTTCTGCGTCATGGGGCCAGCTCCTGGTTGCGGGTTTGCAGGTCGTTGTGGCGTGGGTCCAGGGCCTGGAGCTGGTGAAGCTCCGCGACCGACGTCCGGGTCGACCCGGCCGCTTGCCCTGAACTGTCCGGTGTGCAGCGTAGGGGATGCCTCGAACGCCACGTGTACTTCGCCGTAGGTCTGCCAGCCTTGCTCGCGGATGTAATCCTGCAGGTGTTTGGCGAACGCGCGGGTGGTGAGGTCGTGATCGGCGTCCAACTGCTGGTGATCGGAAGAATTGATAGTGATCACATAACTGTTGGGAGCCAACAGGTGTCCGCCGTCGAGCTCTTGGACATGATCGGCGGCCTCCCGTTGCAGCGCCGCCTCCACCTCCTGGGGCACGACGTTGCCGCCGAACACCCTGGCGAACACATCACCGACGGCGCCCTGGAGACGACGCTCGAACCGTGAAACGATGCCCATCTCGGCCTCCCTTCGGCGAGCGTCTCTTCAGCTGATTCGTAACAACGACACACGTGTATGGCGTGTCGCGTATCGAGCACGTTCATTGCATGATATCCACGATCGTCCACACCTGTAACTCTTGGAAAGATCAGCGGGTTCCCGCACTTGTCCAGCCCCCGCGTCACAGGCCCACACGGGCGATTTCGTCCTGACGCGAGGTGCGTGATACTGTCTCCGAGTCGCTCGGGCGAGTGGCGGAATGGCAGACGCGCTGGCTTCAGGTGCCAGTGTCCTTCGGGACGTGGGGGTTCAAGTCCCCCTTCGCCCACTCCACTCGTGGAAGACCCGTGCTCGCAAAGAGCGCGGGTCTTTCTCGTTTCGTCATTCTTGTGGGGGCGCGGCCCCCACGCCCCGCTCGGAGGGGCTTCGCCCCCCGAACCCCCGATGCCTGTGGAACCCCGTGTGTGGGTTGCGTGGTTGATGACTACCGCGTTGGTGCGTGAGGTGGTGACCATCTTGCTCAGGTGTGCGTGCGGTGGTCTCGTGAGTTCCGTCGTTGCCGTGTTGGTTACGGGAGGGGTGGGGGCGCGGTGATTGGTTGGGGTGAATGGTTACGGGTTTCTGTTTCGGGCAGGGGGACTCGTGGCTTGCTTCGTGACTCGGGTTGGTGGAGTTGATTTCTCGGCGATGTGGTCGTTGTTGGGGGTGAGGGGTATATCCACAAGCTGTGTACAACTATCGATATCCACACGGTGTGCATAGTGTGAAATCCGCCCAGTTGGGGTTGTTTTCGCGGATTTCGGGTTGTGTACATTGGTGTTCTCAATTTTTGAAACGGGGTTGATTCACGGGGTGGGAGCGTTATCGGATCGGACATTTCGGGCCGGAGTGGCGGTGGAAAGGTCTCAGGCGGAAGTTGATTGGGGTTGTGTCAGAACGGGGTTGGGGGAGGTGGGGGGATTTTAAATTGGTTCTTCCTCGCGTTTCGCGTTGGATTATTCAAATGTTCATCTACGATTGCGGCGGCTCACACCGGAGTGGTCACTTCGCTAATGCCTGCATTCGTCGGGGATTTGGTGCCGCTACTCCTGGTTACGGCTTGTCATGCACCTCTCCCTCAGCTGAAGGATCAGGTATGAACATGTTCAAAACACGGCACCGCCGATATGGGCGGGCAACGATGTTGGCCGCGGGTGCTGCGGCCGTGATTCAAGTGGCGGCTGTCGGCTTTGCTGCGGCTTGCCCGTGCGCTTCGGATGACTATGTCCCGATTCAGCCCGCCCTGACGCCGCCGGCGATGCCTGCCGAAGATCAGGTGTTTCTCAACCCGCCGCGCGAGGTGGTCGCGGCCAAGCAGCCGGGCGAGATCATTGCCGCCCGTGAAGTGCATCCCGCGTTCCAGTCGGTCATTCAGCCGGACGTCGACGCATGGCAGCTGTCGTACCGTTCGAACAACAGCCGGGATGAGCCGATCGCCGCGGTGACCACGGTCATGAAGCCGCGCGGTAAGGCCCCGACGAACTTGGTGTCGGTGCAGATCCCGGAGGATGCCGTCGCGGCGCACTGTGCGCCGTCGTACGTCAGCCAGTTCTCGGCGTTGCCGCCGAACTACGCGGGCACGATGGGCCCGAACTTCATGCTCCCGATGGCCCTCTACGCGGTCACCAAGGGGTGGGGCGTCTCCATCCCCGATCACGAAGGCCTGCTCTCCGCCTTCGCCGCCGGCCCGCTGGCCGGCCGGATCACGCTCGACGGTATCCGCGCGGCGGAGAACTTCAAGCCGATGGAGCTGAAGCAGGGGCGTGACACGAAGGTCGGCCTGTGGGGCGACTCGGGTGGCTCCATCCCGACGATGCACGCCGCCGAACAGCGCGCCTCCTACGCGCCCGACGTCAACGTGGCCGGCGTCGTCTCCGGTTCCACCGCATCGGACCTGCGCGACCTGGTCGACTACCAGAACAACGGGCCGGCCGCAGGCACGGTGTTCGCGGGCATCATCGGCCTCTCGCGCGAATACCCGGAACTGCAGTCGTACATCGATCAGCACATAAACCCACTGGGCCAGGGACTGCGGTCCGTGCACAGCAATGTGTGCCAGGGCTGGTCGGTGATGAGCTTTCCGAATCTGAACATAAAGGGTCTGTTCGATACGCCGGACATGACGCGTGAGGCGGTGCCGGCAAAGTATCTGGATATGACCAAGATGGGGAATACCACCCCGGACCGGCCGACGTATATCTTCCAGTCGATGGGTGACTGGGTCATGCCCGCCTATGCGACCGACCGGCTGGTGGACAACTACTGCCAGAACGGTGGCCAGATCACCTACCGGCGCATCCAGATCGGCGAGTCCTACTCACAGGCGTTCTTGTCGGTGCCGGGCACATATCAGTGGCTGCAGGAGCGATTCGACGGCGTCCCGATCGGTGGCGGCTGCAACCGGCAAGACGTTGTGGCAATTGCCAAGGATGATTCGCCGGAGATGAACGAATGGGTGTCGATCGTCGGTCCGGAGTTGACCGCAGCGGCAGCCAAACCCGCCTAATTGATCGACGGGTGAGGGTGACGTAGTCGGTACCAGGCTGACGAAGCCCGGCCAGGTGTCGTAGTCACCGAAAGAAGGCCCGGTCCATCAGGACCGGGCCTTCTCGCTGTCTATGCCGTTGTCGCCGAATCGGCTACCGGCGAGGTCAATACACAATGGGTGCCCCGATAGATTGTCGGCATACAACGATTGCAGTGGGTACACAGTGACTCGGTTGCCGCGTCGTCCCGCATTCGATTGACCAATTCCGGATCGTGCAGCAGCGCGCGAGCCATCGCGACGAACTCGAAGCCGTGCGACATCGCGGTGTCGATCGCGGCGCGCGAGGCGATGCCGCCGAGCAGCACCAGCGGCAGGCCGAGTTCGGCGCGGAAGCGCAGCGCGTCGTCGAGCAGGTAGGTCTCGCGATACGGGTAGGTGCGCAGGAAGCGGCGACCGGCCAGGCGAATGCCCCAGCGCTGCGGCGTCGGGAACTGGTCGGCGAACTCGCGCAGCGGCACGTCGCCGCGGAACAGATACATCGGGTTGCGCAGCGAGCTGCCGACGGTGAGTTCGAGGGCGTCGAGGTTGCCGTCCTGCGTGAGCCACCGTGCCACGGCGAGGCTTTCGTCGCCGCCGAACCCGCCGCGCACGCCGTCGTCCATGTTGAACTTCGCCAGCACCGCGATCTCGCCGCCGACCTCCTGACGCACTGCGTCCGCAGTCTGCCTGGCCAGCTTCGCGCGATTGACCAGGGTTTCGCCGTACTCGTCCGAGCGCTTGTTCAACGCCGGACTGAGGAACGAGCTGATCAGATAGTTGTGTCCGAAGTGCAGTTCGACGGCGTCGAATCCGGATTCCACCGCCAATCGGGCGGCGCGCGCGTGGGCGGTGATGATCCGCCGGATGTCGGCCGTGGTCGCCGACTGGGTGAGCCGCAGGCTGATCGGGCTGAATTGCCTGCTCGGCGCGAGCGCGGGTGCGCGATTGGAGGCCGCGTTCGCAACGGGGCCGGCATGGCCCAATTGCGCCGAGACAGCACCGCCTTCGCTGTGTACCGCGTCGGTGAGCCGCCGCAGCCCGGGCACCGCCTCGGGCCGCATCCAGATCTGATGCCGGTCGGTCCGGCCCTCGGGCGCGACGGCGCAGTAGGCGACGGTGGTCAGCCCGGCGCCGCCCGCCGCGACCCGGCGATGGAAGTCGATGAGCTCGTCGGTGACCAGAGCGTCGGGCGTGCGCCCCTCGAACGTCGCGGCCTTGATGATGCGGTTGCGCAGCTGGACCGGCCCGAGCCTGGCCGGTTGGAACGCGTCGTTCGACATCTGCTCACAGTAGAACGTGTTTCAATTCCGCGTTCCCGAAATGAGCTGCCGGAAGTGCCTTGACTCACAATGAGAACCTGTTCTAATTCTTGGCATGCGCAGATATGACGGCCGCCGCGTGGTGGTGACGGGAGCAGGCTCCGGCATCGGACAGGGCATCGCCCTGCGGCTGCTGGACGAGGGGGCCCAGCTGGTCGCCGCCGATATCGACGAGCCGGGGCTGGCGGCCACGGCGGAGAAGGCGGGTGACGCCGCCGAGCGATTGCGGACGGTCGCGGTGAACGTGGCCGACCCGGAATCGGTGCGTGCGGCGACCGCGACGGCGCTCGACTTCCTCGGCGGGCTCGACGTGCTGGTGAACGGGGCGGGCATCCTGCGCCCGGCCCGCACGCACGAGATGCCGCTGGACGCGTGGAACCAGGTGATCGGGGTGAACCTGACCGGAACCTTCCTGATGACGCAGGCCGCGCTGCCCGCGCTGGTGGAATCCGGGCACGGCGTGGTCGTGAACATCTCCTCGACCGCCGCGTTCAGCGCCGCCCCCTACCTCGCGGCCTACGCGGCCTCCAAGGGCGGCGTCAACGCCTTCACCCACGCGATCGCGTTGGAGTACGCCAAGCAGGGCCTGCGCGCGGTGAACATCGTGCCCGCGGGCATCACCAGCGGTATCACCACGAAATCGATCCGGGATCAGCCGGAAGGCTTCGATCCGAAGCTGTTCGCCCGGATGACCGGCTGGCTCAACGGCGGCGCGCTCGGTAGCCCGGAGGATATCGCGGGTGTGGTCGCGATGGTCGCCTCCGACGACGGCCGCTACATGACCGGTACCGAGATCAGGATCGACGGCGGCGCATTGATGTAGTGGTCACGCTAGCTTCGGATATTCGTCGCTCACGAGCCCTTGGTGGCGATCAGCAGATGATGCTGGCCGAGCGGCGGATGCGAGAACTGTTCGTGTGCCACGGTGCAGCCCGAATTCTCCAGCGCGGCAATGACGTCGGCGACCGGACGAAGCGTGAAGCCGTACGCCGTGAACGGCACCTTCGCCATCACGTCCGGGTCGCCGATGCCGATCACCACCCGGCCGCCGGGCCGGAGGACGCGGGCCAGCTCGGCGCAGACCGCAGCCAGATCGGGCACGAAGTAGATGGTGTTGACCGTGATCGCGGCGTCCAGGCTGTCGTCGGCGAGCGGCAATGCGGTGAGCGAACCCTCGGCGAGTTGCAGTCGGCCCGAGGCGATTTCGCGCGGGTAGCCGGAGCGGGCGCGGGCGAGCATGTCGGGCGAGAGCTCGATGCCGTGCACCACGCCTTCGGTGCCAACGCGCGCGAGCAGCAGGGAAAGTCCTGCGCCACCGCCGAATCCGAGGTCGGCGACGGTCTGGCCCGCGGTGACCGCGGCGGCGGTGACCGCGCCGTCGATGGCGCGTTTGTTGCCGCGGTTGAGCATGAACGCAACGCCCTTGCCGAGTGCGCCGTGCGGATTGCCGAGTTGACCGGCGATGGTGGACAACAAGCGGGCGCGCACACCGTTCATGGCGCCATCGTAGGCATACCGCCGCCGGTGCCGCTGCTGATCGACTTCCGGCTACCGAGCCGACCGGAATTTGGATCACCGACGTTTCGAATACTGTGCCGGTGGCGTTCGTTTCGGTTCGATCGAATGCTGTGTTGTCGACCCGAAAGACCGTGATGCGCGCACCACTGATCCTCCTCGCCGCCTGTTCGATGGCGCTGCTGACCGCGGGCCCCGCGACGGCGACCGGCCAGTGGGGGCCGCTGGCGCCGCCCAATCCGTATCTCGGGCCGCTCGGTACGTCGACGATGCACGGGGACGCGGGTTCGTCGGATGCCACTGCGCTGGCGGGACCCGGTGCGGGCGCGGTGTCGGTCTCGGCCTATCCGCTCGCTTCGGCCTGCCCGACGCTGCTGGAGGGCTCGGACAAGCTGGTGGTCGCGTTGTGCACGGCGATCGTCGGTCAGGCGCCGACCGTGCATCTCATCGATCCGGCGGCGCCCGGACCGGTCGGGCACTCGCTGGCCGCGCTGCCGCTGACCAAGGGCAGTCTGCTCGGTGGCGTCTACGCGTATCTGGACAACCACGATCGGCTCGCGGTGGTGGATGGCGACAATCGATTGCTCCGTATCGGTCACACCCGTGACGCGGCGGGGAAGTGGCAGCTGGCGAGCGAGCAGGTGGCCGATCTGTCGGCGGTGATTCCGGTGGGGGACAACGTGACCGGGCTGGTGCCGGATTGGGCGGGCAATATCTGGTTCGCCACCGGCAACGGCGTTGTCGGTCTGGTCGCACCGTCCGGGTCGGCGGTCACAGTGACGTTGCCCGCCGATGAGCAAGTGGCCAACAGCATTTCGGCCGCACCGAGCGGACGGATCGCGGTCGCGACAACGCACGCGCTGTACGAACTGCGGGCCGACTCGTCGGGTCGACCCGAGGTGCTCTGGCGCGCGGCCTACGATCGCGGCTCGGCCCGTAAGCCGGGACAGTTGAGCTGGGGCACCGGCTCGACACCCACCTACTTCGGGCCGAACACCGGCGCCGACTATCTGACCATCGTCGACAGTGCCGACGGACAGGTGAACGCGCTGGTATTCCGTTCCGGAGGCGGGCAATTGGTGTGCTCGCAGCCGGTCCTGACGAAGGGCGGTGCGGGGAGCGAGAATTCACCGGTCGGCATCGGCCGCTCGCTGTTCGTCGCGAGCACCTACGGCTATCCCTATCCGGCGGTGCCCGCGGGCGCGGGACCGGCCGTACCGCCGACCGCGGCGTTCACCGGCGGCATGACCCGGGTTGAGGTGGACGACAACGGTTGTCACACGGTATGGGAGAACACGGTGCGCAGTGCGGCGGTTCCCCACTTGTCCACAGCCGACGGTGCTCTGTACACAGTGACGCGGCTCGGGCCCGACAGCACCACGCCGCTGGATGGTTACGCGTTCACTGTGCTCGATCCGGCGACCGGCGCGGTGACCGACAGTCATCCGTTGCCGGGCACCATCGTCGACGATCCGCTGCAGACGTCGCCGTTGCTCACTCATGACCGACAGGTGTTGCAGGGCACGGTCACCGGGATTCTGCGCGTCGGCTGAACACGTCGGCCCGCTCGTTCCATCGGCTGTGGATACCGGTGCCGCTCAGCCGAGTTCATGGTTTATGCACATGCCGAGTGTCGGTGATTACACCTGTGGATAAATCTGTGCGTTGCTCGAGGAGCATCGATGCACACCCACTCGTGTTCTAGCGGCTTCTGGGCGCGATATTGCGCCGCACGAGGTTTGGCGGAGTCGAATTCTGGCTGTGGATGATGCTGTGTGTTGTTTCGGGATGGCCGAATGCCGTTCACCTTCGCGTTCCCTGCCTGACCTCGAGCGTTGCGGCGCAATCGACTCCGAAGCGCCTGGGTGATGGCTGTGCATGACGGCATGGCCGGGTGCGCCGAGCTGTGTACGAAAGCTGTTGAGACAGCATCGTCTTTGTGGATGACGCGGCGGTGACCGGTGTGGACATCGATCGGAATGGATAGGGGCCCACGGGGCGGCAGCGGCACGGGTGGATCCTGTCCACAGCGGTGGACGGTTCGCGACTCCCAGCCTGTGCACGAACTGCGAATGGTGCTTGCACGCGGGTTACGGCCGTTGAACGTTGTGTATAGCCGGGCGGCATGACGCGGTCGTACCGCGTCCGTCTGGGGCTTCGATCGCGGGCTCGGCGTGCGTCTTTCGGCGTGTTGCACCGGCGTGTCCCAACTGGGGAAAGCTTGCCACAGTGTCGATTTCGCCGCATTCGCGACGGTTCAGGTGGCCGGTGAGGCGAAGATCACACTCCGCCTCGGGGTTGCGGCCGAGGTGCTGAAGGGGCTCCGACGAATCGGACATGCCGTCGCCTTTTCGTGTCTGGTTATTCCTGATCTTGACACGACACATGCATGTCCACAAGCAGTTCAACCTGGTATGTATCGGGTTAATAACGCCTTAAACAAACCTGTGGTCGCTTTCTGTTCATCCGGTGTCCAGCTATCTCGATCTATTGCAACGAAGGTGCAGGTCGTTGCCCTATGTCGGCACCATGGAGCGATCTATGCCGGGTGCGCAGCTAATCGTTCGAACGAGGTTTGTATCGCCACGAAGTGGACAAGGCGGGACCTGCGGATTCCCGAGATCGCCGACTTTCCGGCCGTTTCGAACGTTCCAAAACCGACAGCTGCAAGTTAGCTGGATCTGTGAAAAACCATGCCCCCACCAGGGTTTGCTGGCGTGCTGCTTTATACGCTTGACACGGGCGGAGAGGGTTGCGTAGGGATAACGATTGTGTAGAGTCAACGGTAACGCTGGCCGCAGCTGAGCATGACTCGCTGCGGCCAGCGGAACTCAATTGGGGGACATCGCAACCGATCCGTGACGCGGCGTTGCTGTCGAGTGTCCGAACCCGCTTCGCTCAGTGTGTGCTCGGGGTTGTCTGCCGGTCGTCGCTCGCCACATCCAGCGCCGCCGTCTTCGCGAGCACCACCCGGCGACCCACCCCGAACACGTAGACCAGGAACAACGCCTCGGCGAAGAACCCGATCGCGATGCGCACCGGTGCGGGCAGCGCACTCGGCGTGACGAATCCCTCGATGCAGCCACACACCAGCAGCACGCCGACCAACCCGAGCGCCACCGTCGCGGTCGCCCTGCCCTGCCGCGCCACCGCCTCCAACCGGCTCAGCCGGCCCGGATCAATCAGCGTCCAGCCGAGTTTCAGCCCGGCCCCACCCGCCACGAAGATCGCGGTCAGCTCGAGCGTGCCGTGCGGCAGGATGAACCCGAAGAACGAATCCAGCCGCCCGGCATCCGCCATCAGCCCGGCGGAGACGCCCAGATTGAGCGCGTTCATGAACAGCAGATACACCGCAGGCAGGATCAGCACCCCGGTGAACAGCGCGATCGCTGTCACCCAGGCATTGTTCGTCCATACCTGCGCGGCGAACGCACCCTGTGGATGTTCGGAGTAGTAGGACTCGAAGGCGCCGCCGCGTTCGGTCAGTGCACCGGTGTCCGATGAAATGCCGAGAACCGTACGCGCCGAATCGAATCGGGCCACCCAGACGGCCAACCCGGCGGACACCAGCAGGAACACCGCCGCCACGCTGACCCACCACGGCCAACTCCGATACAGGGCGGCCGGGAAGCGGTGCGTGAAGAACCGGCCGATCTCCTGCCAGGTATCGGCCCGGCTGCCGATCACCCGCCCGCGCGCCCTGGCCAGCAGCGCGCTCAACCCGGCGATCAGCTCCGGATCGGGGCTGTGCGATTGCAACCGCGCCAACTGCTGCGACGTGCGCCGGTACAGCGTGACGAGTTCGTCCGCCTCGGCCCCGGTGAGCCTGCGCCGTTTGGCCAGATAATCCAGCCGTTCCCACGCCCTCCGGTGTGCATAGCTGTACGCGTCGACATCCACAGGCTTGCCTCCCACTACCGCCGGTCGGAAGAATGCTATCGACATGGCTGAATTCACCACCGGCGAAGCGGTCGCGCTAGAGCTACCGATCGCCCGGCTCCCCACCAGGGCCACCGCGTTCCTCATCGACGTGGTGCTGCAGTTCCTGCTGGCCGCCACGCTGTTCGTGCTCACCGTGAGCGTGCTGCTGCCCAGCGGCGCGGACACGGCGTGGCTGGACGTTGCCGTGCTGGTCACCATCGTCGGCGTGCTGGTCGGCTACCCGGTGGCCTGCGAAACCGCCTCGCGCGGGCGGACGCTGGGCAAGTTGGTGCTCGGGTTACGGGTGGTGCGCGCGGACGGCGGCCCGATCGACTTCCGGCACGCGCTCACCCGCGGGCTGGCCGGTGCGATCGTCGACTTCTGGATGCTCGGCGCGTTCGGTGCGGTCGCGGTGGTGACGTCGATCTGCTCGCCGAACGCGCGGCGGGTCGGTGACGTGCTCGCGGGCACCGTTGTCGTGCACGCCCAGCGGCCGTTGCCCGCGCCGCTGCTCGCGGTGCCGCCGCCGTGGCTCGCGGGCTGGGCGGTGCCGCTGCCGCTGGCCATACTGCCGGACGATCTGGCGCTCGCGGTGCGGCAGTATCTGAGCCGGTTCCGCACCCTGACACCCGTCGTGCAGCACGAGTTGGGCGCCGCGCTGGTGAGCGCGGTGTGTCAGCGGCTGCAGGTGCCGGAGCCGACCGGGTATCCGCCGCTGCAGGTGCTCGGTGCGGTGATCGCCGAGCGGCAGCGCCGGGTGCTGCCGCCGCCGATGTTCCCGGTGTTCGCGCCGATGCCGATCCGGGTCGGTCCGTAGTTACCGGTTGGCGGCGACGTAGTCGTCGATCTCGCGCAGGAACTGGTCCAGCCGCGCGGGGGTGATCCAGGAACCGCGGAACGAGTTCTTCGCCAGGGCCACCAGCTGATCGATGTCGAGGCCCGCGTGCTCGGCGAGCGCGACGTAGTTGTCCGCCGCGTAGGCGCCGAAGTAGGCGGGATCGTCGCTGTTGATCGTCACGGTGAGGCCGCGGTCGAGCAGCCCGATGATCTCGTCGGACTTCATCCGGCTGGTGACGAAGGAATTCGAGACCGGACAGCAGGTCAGCGCGATCCCCTTGCCCTTGGCCAGCTCGACCAGCCGATCGTCCTCGACGATGTTGGTGCCGTGGTCGAGCCGATCCACGGCGATGTCCTCCAGGGCCTGCCGGATGTGCTCGATCGAGTCCTGCTGATCGATATCGCAGTGCATGGTCAGCAGGAAGCCCTCGCGGCGGGCCCGCGCGAAGACGGCCGCGAACTTGCTCGGCGGATTGCCGCGCTCGTCCGAGTCGAGCCCGACGCCGATGATCCAGTCGCGGTACGGCAGCGCCTCCAGCAGCGTCGCCATCGCGTACTCGGCGGAATGGTCGCGCAGGAAGCAGAGGATCAGCTCGGCCGATATCCCGAACTCGCGCCGCGCCCGCACGATCGCGGACCGGTATCCGTCGATCACGGTGGCGAACGGGACACCGCGTCCGGTGTGCGCCTGCGGGTCGAAGAACATCTCGACGTGCCGAACACCCTCGGCGTGTGCCCTGGTCAGGTAGTCGAATGCCAGATCGTGAAAGTCCGCAGGCTCCAGCAGGACTCGCATGGCCGGGTAGTAGACCTGTAGGAACGAGGTCAGATCGTGGAACTGATAGGTCTGCTTGACCTCGTCCACCGTCTGCGCGGCCAGCTCGATCCCGTTGCGCTGGGCCAGCCGGAATTTCAGCTCCGGCTCCAGTGTGCCCTCCAGATGCAGGTGCAGCTCGGCCTTGGGCAGTCCACGGACAAACGCGGCGAGATCAGACATGGGTACATAATGCGCTGCCGGTTGCCGGACGGGCTACATCGTGCCGGACCGTTTGAGCTCCAGGTATTCGTCGGCGAGGGCCTCGGCGAGGTGGTCGGGGGAGGTGGCGACCACCGCGATTCCCTTGCGGCGCAGTGACTCTTGCACCAGGGCACGTTCGGCGAGGATGGACTCGGCGGCGGCCGCGGGGTAGAGGTCGGCGCGGGTGGTGCGGCGGGTCGCGGCTGCTGCGACGTCGGGGTCGGTGACCGAGACGATGAGCACGCGGTGGCGTTGGGCGAGGGTGGGCAGCACCGGGAGCAGGTTCTCTTCGACGGCGGCACCGTCGAGGCTGGTGAACCAGACGACCAGGCTGCGGCGGCGGGTGCGCTGGATGGCGGCGCGCACCAGGCCCGCGCTGTCGGTGTCGACGAGGGCGGGAGTGATGCCCGCCATCGCGTGCATCAGCTTGAGCTGCAAGCCTTTTCCGCTGATGCCGCGCACCTCGGCGCGCGGTTCGCGGTCGAAGGCGAGCAGGTTGACCGAGTCGCCCGCGGCGGCGGCGAGCCCGCCGAGCAGCAGCGCGGCCTCGATGCCGGCGTCCAGGCGGGTGCCGTCGCCGACCCGGCCCGCGCTGATCCGGCCGGTGTCCAGCAGCATCAGCATGTGCCGATGCCGTTCCGGTCGCCAGGTGCGTACCAGCACGTCGGTGGCGCGGGCGGTGGCGCGCCAGTCGATGCCGCGCACGTCGTCGCCCGCGACGTACTCGCGGAACGAGTCGAACTCGGTGCCCTGCCCGCGCAGGTTGGCCACATTGCGGCCCTCGAGTTGTTGCAGCCGTTTGACTTTCGAGCGCAGCAGGCGCTCGCTGCGGAACGGCGGCAGCGCGCGCACGCGGGCCGGCACGCGACGGCGGGTCTGCCTGCCCGCCAGGCCGAGCGGGCCGATCAGTCGCACGGTCACCTGGCCCGCCACCCGGTCGCCGCGATACGTCGGGGCGAGCGTGGTGTGGAAGCGGACCAGCGTGGCCGGCGCCAGATCCAGTTGGTGCGTGCGGTTTTCGGAGCGGGCGCTGTCGGGCCAGTCGTCCCACACGGTGCCGCGCAGGGCGCGGGCGCCGTTGTTCACCGCAACGAGCTCCACCTCGGTGGCGCGGCCGAGCCGGACCACGGTCAGCGGCTCCCTGGACAGCGTGAGATCGCGGGCGCGGCCGACCGAGCCGAGGTCGAACAGTAAGGCGGCGGCCAGCAGGCCCGTCGCGACCAGCACGCCGAGCAACGACGGAACGACGAAGGTGACGAGCAGCGCGAGGATGCCCGCCGCGGCGGCCAGCCGACCGGTGACGACCACGGACTACACCGGAACCGGGACCGAGAGCAGCAGCGACGACATGACACTCTCGGTGGTCACGCCGTCCAGCTCCGCCTCCGGCCGCAGCTGCAGCCGATGCCGAAGTACCGCGACGGCAAGGGCTTTCACATCGTCCGGCGTCACGAACGCGCGCCCGTTCAGCCAGGCGAACGCGCGCGAGGCCGCCATCAGTGCGGTCGCGCCGCGGGTGGACGCGCCGTGCTGCACGGCGGGGGACATGCGGGTGGCCCGGCACACGTCGACCATGTAGGCCAGCACCTCGGGGCTGATCGTCACCTTGGCGATCGCGGCCCGCCCGGCGAGGATATGCGCGGGCCTCGCCACCGGACGCAGACCGGCCGCAGCCAGGTCGCGCGGATCGAAGCCCGCGGCATGGCGCTGCAGAATGCGGAATTCGTCGTCGCGGCCGGGCAATTGGATGTCGACCTTGAACAGGAACCGGTCCAGCTGCGCCTCCGGCAGCGGATAGGTGCCCTCCTGTTCGATCGGGTTCTGGGTGGCGATCACCACGAACGGATCGGGCAGCGGCCGCGGCTGGCCGTCGACCGAAACCTGGCGCTCCTCCATCGATTCCAGCAGCGCCGACTGGGTTTTCGGTGGCGTGCGGTTGATTTCGTCGGCGAGCAGCAGATTGGTGAAGACCGGGCCGTGCCGGAAAGTGAACTCGGCCGAGTGCGGGTCGTAGATCTGTGAGCCGGTGACGTCGCCGGGCATCAGGTCCGGGGTGAACTGCACCCTGGCATGGTCGAGCTCGAGTGCCGTAGCCAAGGCCCGCACCAGCAGCGTCTTCGCGACGCCTGGCACGCCTTCGAGCAGCACGTGCCCGCGGCACAGCAGGGCGAGCACCAGAAACATGATCGCGTTGTCGTTGCCGACCACCGCCTTGCCGATCTCGGCGCGCAACGCCGCGAACGCCGCCCCCGCCTCCTCGGCGGTGGGGGTGTGGTTGGTGTCCGTCGTGGGGATGGTCATCCGACCTCCAGTGTCATGCGGGGGTTCCCCGCCCCGTCGATGGGATGAGTGCTGCGGCATGGGTGTCGGCGTTTCATCCGACCGCCGCTTCGATCCACTCGAGTTGGGTGGCAACGAGTTCCAGGGTTTCCGCGTCGGGCACCTGGCCGAACAGGGCGAGTCCGATCTGATTCGGATCTTCGCCGATGCGGGCCGCCACGGCGGCGACCAGCCGATCCGGCGGGGTGTCCGCGGTCATCCCGAGCGCCGGGCGGATGCGGCGCAGGGTGGCCGCGCGCAGCTTGGCCGCGACGTGATCGTGGTCCTTCGAGCGCCGATACAACCCGGCCTGCCCGGCGAGCAGCTCGTTCGCCGCCACCTCGACCGGTCGCGGTTCGCGCACCAGCGCACCGCGGCGGCGCGCCCGCCACCACACCACCAGGGCGGCGGCGATCAGGAATTGCAGCCCGCCGAAGAAGACCGGCGCGGGCAGCCGATCCCAGATCGCGTCGTCGCCGGTGCCGAAGCCGGAGCCACCGGAATCGTGCGGCCTGGTGCGCGGGATGTCCGGTGGTTGCTGCGGTGTCGGCGCGTTCGGCGCGCCACACGACTGCAGCGCGGCGTAGAGCAGGAGCAGCAGTGCGGCCGCGCCGGCCAGGGCGGCCCAGAACTTGGGGTTGCGCAGCAGGTCCGGCAGTGGTGGCAGCGTCCTGCGGGTGCGCGGCGCCTTCTCGGTGGCGGTGATTTCCGTGGGTTCCACGACCGGCGGTGGCGCCGCCGCGGAGAACCGGTCGGCGTACTCGAGTCTGCGGTACTCGTCCTCGGTCGCGCGCCGTCCGCCGTAGACGACCTCGTCGAAACTGTGTGCGGCCGGATCGATTTCGGCGGCGACGTCGAGTGGCAACGCGGTCGACACGTCGTCGGCGGTCTCCCGCGCGGTGCGGGACCGGCGTACCTCGAGCACGCCGCGCTGCTCCAGTCCGCGTAGCACGGCGCGGAAGCGTTCGCGCAGCGCGTTGTCGAAATCGCGGTGCTGTGCGGCGTTTTCGGCGGCCGCGCGGTGGTCGGCCGCGGCGCCGAGGCGCGGTGGGCTCGGCGGCTCGGCCGGGTTGTGCTCGTTCATCGCACCTGACCCGGGATGTGAATGTCCAAACCCTCACGGCGGCAGCGGCGGTCGACGTAGGCCACCACCCTGGTGGCCGCCTCGGCGACCTCACCGAACGCGACGATCAGCAGCGCACCGCTGGTGAGCAGCACGATCACCGGCCACCGATGGGTGCCGGAGAAATCCGAGAGATAGAACGGAATCCCCAGCAGCGGCACGGACAACAGCACGAGCAGGCCGCGCTGCACCAACCACAGACCGACCGTCTGCCATTCGGCACCGGCGACAAGCACTTTCGCGCGGGCGACGGCCGCCCGATGCGGGGCCTGTTCGACGAACATGACCGGGACGGCGACGAAACGCTTGGCCCGCAACCAACCCAGCCAGATCACGCCGAACGGAAAGGTGATGATCAGCAGGCTGGACAATGCGAGCACGCCGACCGCGACGAGGGTGTAGAGCACCTGGAACACCAGCAACGGCCCGGCCGCCGCACCGACCCTGCGCAACGCGGTGCGCCAGCCGATCGGGGCGCCGGACACCCCCGCCAGCCCGATCGCGACGGTCGCGCCGCGCAGCACGAACCGCATCAGCCACGCGCAAGCCATCGTCGAGAGGACCACCGTCCAGGCGATCGCGTCGTCCGAGTCGTCGGTCAGCCGCGCGATACCTGCGGTGACCGCGACGACCACGAGCTCGGCGGCGACCAGGGTCAGCGCGCTCGACCAGGCCAGTGCGCGCAGATTCGCCTGGATCAGCGCGAACGGCACGTCCAGCAGTTCGCGGAAGGTCATCGGACGGACCGGCACCGTCGTTCCAGGGGACCCTGGTACCGGATCGTCTCCCGCCCCGACGGCACCGGCCGGGTCGGCGGCTGGTAGCACGGGCCGAGTCTAACGGGCTGTGTCTGATTTGCGGCCCGCGCAGGCCCTACGTGGTTACGCGGGCTGCCGCCTTCGGGCCTGATGCTCGGGCCGCGTGTCTGATTTGCGGCCCGCGCAGGCCCTACGTGGTTACGCGGGCTGCCGCCTTCGGGCCTGATGCTCGGGCCGCGTGTCTGATTTGCGGCCCGCGCAGGCCCTACGTGGTTACGCGGGCTGCCGCCTTCGGGCCTGATGCTCGGGCCGCGTGTCTGATTTGGGCAAGCCCTACGCGGTCGAGTTCGTCACGGGTTCGACGCTCTTGGCCAGCAGACGTGCCACGACCTGGCGGTATCGTGCCGGTTCGATCTGTGGCAGGCCGAGCAGGGCCCGCAGGTACACGCCGTCGCCGACCAGCCGGATGATGTCCGCCTGCACGGGATCGTCGATCTCGTGGTCCAGACCGTCGGACCAGGAGTCCATCATCTCCATCAGTGCCTGCTGCACCTCGTCGACCTCGGTATCGGCCGCGGCGTCGATGGTGCGCATGGTCGCCAGCATCGAGCGGTAGATTTCCAGCTCCACCGCGTCGGCGGCATTGTCGGTGTTCGGCGTCTGCAGGTACCAGCTCGCGACGGATTGGCCACGGTCTAGGTGGTCTTTCAGTTGCTGCCCCGCGCGGTCGGTGAGTCTGCGGACCAGCCCGGCGAGCAGCGCGTCTTTGCTCTTGAAGTGATAGAGCAGCCCGCCCTTGGAGACGCCGGCCTGCGCCGCGACGCTCTCCAGCGTCACATGCGACATGCCTTTTTCCAGGAGCAGGGATTCGAGGGCGTCCAGGATTCGGTCGCGGGTGTTAGCCGTCACCGGCCGAACTATACCGGCTGGACGGTAAGGTCTGATACTGTACCGTCCGGACGGTAAGAAGAGATAGGCGACGGAAGTCGAGAAAGCCAATGACCACACACACCGCGAAGAACCCCCGGCTGACCGGGCCGAACACCGAGACCCCGCCCCGCGCCACCGTGCGCGACTGGGCGGGCCTCGTCGTGCTCGCCCTCGCCCTGCTGCTGCTCGCGGTCGACGCGACGGTGCTCGACCTGGCCGTGCCCGCGATCAGCGCCGACCTGGCGCCGACCACGCCGCAGCTGCTGTGGATCATCGACGTGTACTCGTTCGTGCTGGCCGGCCTGCTGGTGATGATGGGCAACCTGGGCGACCGGATCGGCCGCCGCAGGCTGCTGCTGATCGGCGCGGCCGGTTTCGGTGTCGCATCGCTGATCGCGGCCTGGGCCGTCTCGCCGGAGATGCTGATCGGCGCGCGCGTGCTGCAGGGTGTCGCCGGTGCGACGCTCATGCCCGCGACGCTCGGCCTGATTCGGTCGATGTTCCTGGATCCGCGGCAGCGCACCGTCGCCATCGCGGTGTGGAGCGCGATGGCGGGCGGCGGCGCGGCGGCCGGTCCGCTGCTCGGCGGCTGGCTGCTCGAGCACTACTGGTGGGGCTCGGTGTTCCTGGTGAACCTGCCGGTCATGCTGGTGCTGATCGCCCTCGGCCCGTTCCTCGTGCCGGAATCGCGGGACCCGAACCCCGGCCGATTCGATCTGCCGAGCGCGGGCCTGTCGATGCTGGCGCTGGTGCCGATCGTGTACGCGATCAAGGAGTCGGCGGCGCACGGGCTCAGCCTGCGGTTGGCCGTGATCGGTGCGGTCGGCGTCGTCGCGGGCGTGGTGTTCGTGCGTAGGCAGCGGACCTTGGCGAACCCGATGCTGGACCTGAAGTTGTTCGCGCTACCCAGGTTCCGCACCGCGGTGATCACCAACCTGCTCGCGGTGTTCGCACTGGCCGGTGTGCTGTTCTTCGGCTCGCAGTATCTGCAGCTGGTGCTCGGTCACTCGCCGATGGAGGCCGGACTGCTGTTGCTGCCCGGTCTGGCCGCCAGCGTGGTCGCGTCGCTCGCCGCGGCGTGGCTGGTGCAGCGGATCCGGCCCGGCGCGGTGCTCGGCGGTGCGCTGATCGTCGCCGCGTTCGGTTCCGCGCTGTTCCTATGGCTCGGCCCGAATCCGGCAGGCAGCACGACGCCGTTCATCCTCGGCTTCCTGTTCATCGGCGCGGGTGTCGGTGTCGCGCTGACGGTTTCGTCGGACCTGGTGGTCAGCTCGGCTCCGGTCGAGCGGGCCGGCGCGGCCGCTGCCGTCTCGGAGACCGCTTATGAAACCGGCATCGCGCTGGGCGTCGCCATCCTCGGCAGCGTGGTCATGGCGATCTTCCGCAACGGCCTCGACCTGACCAACGTGCCCAGTGACCAGGTTGGTGTCGCGTCGGAATCCCTCGGCGCGGCCACGGGTTTCGCGCGACAACTACCGGAGTCGGTGTCCGGCGCCTTCCTCACCTCGGTGCACGAGGCGTTCGCCTCGGGCATCCACTTCGCCGCGATCGGCACCGCCTCGATCCTGCTGATCGCCGCGGTGGTGGCGTTCCGGTTGCGCACCGCGCGTCCGTAACACCCCTGTCGCCCACTTGATTCGCACCCGCTTCGGAGCCACCGGAGCGGGTGCGGCGGCATTCGCGACAGTACTAAGGAGTGAGCCCGTCGCTGTGCGGCTGTTCATTTTGCCCGCCCGGACGGATGCCACGTGGTCCGGAGTTTCGGGGGCGGGCCAGCTGGGTGGGGGTGAGGCGGCCGCGGAGCGTGACGGATTCGCCGAGGTGCCAGTGCTCGGCCTCGGCGGGATCGGCGGCGGCGATGGTGTTGGCGGAGGCGAGCAGCAGGTCGTCCTGTTTGGCGAGTTCGCAGAGGCGGGCGGCCTCGTTGACCGCGTCGCCGATGACGGTGAACTCGTAGCGCTGCCTGGCGCCGACGTTACCCGCGACCACGCGGCCCGCCGCGACGCCGATCGCGGCGATGAAGTCGTTGGCGGTGTCGTCGAGCCGTCGCCGGATCGCGCGGGCGCAGGCCAGTGCGGCGCCCGAGGCGTCGGAAAGGATGGCGGGCGTGCCGAATACGGCGAGCGCGGCGTCGCCCTCGAACTTGTTGAGCAGCCCGCCGTACTCCTCTACCTCGTCCACCACGATGTCGAAGAAGCGGTTCAGGATGGCGACCATCTCGGCGGCGGGCACCGTCGCGGCCATCGTGGTCGAGCCGACGATGTCGATGAACAACGCCGCCGCCTCGGTCTCCACGCCGCCGAGGGTCGGATTGCCCGCCAGCGCCGCGTCGGCCACATCGCGGCCGACGTGCTTGCCGAACAGGTCCCTGATCTGTTCGCGCTCGCGCAACCCCTCCACCATGTGGTTGAAACCGCTCTGCAGCTCACCGAGCTCGGTGCCGTCGTACACGGTGATCGTCACCCGGAAGTCGCCGTCCTCCACCTGCCGCAGCGCGCGCCGCACGCCGCGGATCGGTGCGATGGTCGCCGACACCGTCTGCATCATCAGCACCAGACCGAACACCAAAGTGGCACCGCCCAGCGACAACACGCACACCGCGAGCCGGGCCGTACTCACCGACGAGTCGACCAGCGCCCACACCGCCACGATCATCGAAAGCGCCACCGGCACACCCGCGCCGAGCATCCAGGCGATCAGCGACCGGGTCAACACGCCCATCCCACGCCGACGTCGCGCCGGTGCCGCGTCCAACACCCGCGCCGTCACCGCCCGCAGCGCGAATTCGGCGATCAGATAGCTGTTGGCGCACACCACGATGGCGCTGAATCCGATGCCGAGCAGGATCTTCGGAATGAGTGCGGGCTCGACCACGGCATAGAGCGGCGTCAGCACGGCGGCCCCGGCGAACCACAGCACCGCCTGCCGAATCACCAGACGGCGCGGCACCGCGGCCGCCGCGACCTGCTCGGCCTCGGTGGGCACCTGGTTCGGGTCGGTGGCCCAGCGCAACGCACGTAGCCCGCTGACCGTGCCCCACCACATCCCGATCAGCAGCGCCAGGGCCGAGTACAACGGCGTCGCGATGACGTCGAGCAGCAGCAGTTCTCTGGTGAAGATCGTCGGCCCGGGTAGCACGAACCCGATCAGCGCGAAGGTGACGGCCATCCCCGCCAGGTTCGCGGCCACCAGCGGCACGGTCAGCAGCAACTGCACCCGGAGCCTGCGCATCCCGGATGACTCGTCCACCGGTCCGAGCAGCCGCGACCCGAAGGCGGCTGTCGAGACGTCACTGTGGGCCATAGGAGGAAAGCCTAAGCCGGACCAGCCGCGAAGAGCCGGACCAGCCGTCCAAGATCGTCCGAGCGCCTCGACTATCGGTGCCCGCGAATCGGTGCGGGTTATCAGCCTGGCACGCCGCGGCAGCGCATCCGGTCTGCGCCGGAGTGCGTGGTCGTGCCGGATCCCGCGTCGCGGCGCGAAGCCGTGCTGGATCGGACAACGGAGTAGGACGGCGGCGTTCGAATACGCCGCCGACACCGTGCGGGCCCGGTTCGCTCGAACGCGTCGCATGACCCCCACGGTAGGCAGTCAGTGACCGCGCGGCAGTTCCCGCTGGCCACGGCCCTGCAGCTCGGACTGCCCGCGGCCGCTGAGCTCGTCGTGCCGCTGGCCCGACAGACCGTATGGCTGAGCCGCCGTGCCCTCCGGCAGGGCCGAGTAGCGCGGGTCCTGCTGCCCGTAGTCCGCGTCGACCACGGTGGCGGCGATGCGTTGAGCGTGCAGCGCCTCCGGCGAACCCGGCGCGAGCTGATAACCGGGGTGTGAGTCCTGGGTATCGATGGTGACCTTGCGGGTGCGCTTGAGGGTGAAGGTGATCTCCTCGACCTCTTCGAACGCCTGCCGCGCCGTGCGCAGCGGATGCGTGGCGTTGTCGATCGCGTTGGCCACGAACGACGGGACCAGCGGGCGGATCAACCTGGCCGCGGTGTCGGTGAACGGCACCGTGCCGATCAGCGGAAGTTCCAGGCCGCCACCGGTCTTGGGTGCCGGCGCGCTCGGCGCGAGTGCCCGTGCGGTGACGGGGGCGGGCAGGTTCGGCGTCGCGAATCCTTCGGCAGACACGGAGCTGTCCTTTCGATCGTCAGCCGGTGCGGCTGGTAGTTCGGGGCGGCGCGGCGGTTCGGTGATCCCGATCTGCAGGCCGCCGATGGCCGCGACGATCCGGGTGCGCTGGCGCTCCCGGTCGATGGCGGTGTCCGCCTCGGCGGCGAGGCGCGCTGCGGTGAGTTGTTGTTCGGCGAGCAGGGCTTCGGCCGCGACCCGCGTCTCGGCCCGCTTGACCGCGATGGCGGCGTCGGCCTCGTGCTCGGCCTGGTTCTGTACATCCAGGAAGGCGGCGCGACGGTCGAACGAGGTCTGCCCGCGCCACCACCGCAGCACCAGCGGCAGCAGGGCGAGCGCGAGCAAGGCGATGATCGTCAGGATGCGCAGCGGCATGGCGCCTGCGTGGTGCGTGGTGTAGTCGTTCATCGCCTGCCAGCGCGCGCCGAGGCCGCGGTCGGCGCCGGTGAAGGCGGCGGATTCGGCGGTGGCGACGGCCTTTTCGTCGTCGGCGATGCGGGTATCGAGCACGTCGACCCGGCCCTGGGCCGTGGCCAGCTGCCTGCGGGCGTCGTCGAGCATGTCGTTGGCGGTCTGGGCTTCCGGTCCGCGACCCGGCACCCGGGTGATCTGGAGCTGGGGGCAGTCCGGGCTCGGGCTGAGTTCGCAACGGGCGATCACCAGCGAACGATCGACCTCGGCCTGCGCCTTGACGATCGACTGATCCAGCGCGGTCCGGTCCGCACGGGCCTTGTCGAGATCGGCACGCGCGGTGACCACCTGGGGTGCGGACGCGACCGAGCGCTGGGCGCGCTCATCGAGGGTCCGGTCGACGCTGCCGCCGAACACCACGATGGCGGCCAGCTCGGCGATCAAACCACCGGCCAGCACGGCAACGCCGAGACGCGCGAGCAGCCCGAGTCGATCAGGCCCGCCCGCGGGTCGTGCGGTCGCCAGTGCCCGCGCGATCGCGCCGGCGAGCACCGTGACGAGCAACGCCACCAGGATGATCGCGAGCACCGCCCAGGTGCCGGTAGAGGCCAGCGCGAGCGCGGTGATCAGACCGGACACGATCGCGAACAACAGCACCGCCGCGCCGGTGACGGCGTATCCGGTGCGTTCGTGGCGGTAGGCGACTTCGCTGTGCTGACCTCCGCCGAGCCAGGTGAACAAGCCGGTGAGGGTCATGGGAACTCACATCCTCTTGGTCCCAGTACATTTCGCGGGCTCAATAAACCGTCACGGTTTCGTTGTCACAGCGTGACAGGGCCGCACCCGACACACCGAGCGGCAGCGGACGTATGTGGCCAGGCTCACAAACCGGCGATGTCGTGCGGCAACGGGGGTATGTGGCCGCTCGTGCGGTGCCCGTTTCCGTGCCCCGTACCGCCGGGGCGTGGGGGTGGGTTCGCTTACTCTGACTCGGTGATCCGTTTCCGCGCGAACCATCTCGGGAGGTCAGGCCATGCGGTTCATCGCGCTGATGATCATTTCGGCGGCACTGATCGTGTCCCCCGTTAGCGCAGGCGCGGATCCGGGCAGCGATCAAGGGTCGCTGGACCGCCTGGTCGCGCTGGTACTGGAGCGACTCGACACCGGCGACGCGGTGGCCGCGGCGAAGTGGGTGAGCGCCGCCCAGACCGGCACCGAACCCACCATCGACGATCCGGGCAGGGAAGCCGTGGTCTACGACGCGATGGCCCGTCTCGGCGCGGGTCTGGACCTGCCGGAAGGCTGGGTGCGGCAGGTGTTCGCCGGTCAGATCGAGTCCAACAAGGTCGTGCAGCGCGGCCTGATCACCCGCTGGCGGTTCGACCCGGCCGCCGCGCCCGGGTCGGCACCGGATCTGGCGTCGGTGCGCCCGGTGATCGACCGGGTGAACATCGACATCGTCGACCAACTCGCCGCCCGGCGCGCCGAACTGAGCGCACCGGATTGTGCGGAAAGATTGGCCGTCAGCGTCTTCGGTGTATTCACCGCCGGTAATACCGACGCGCTGCATCAGGCCGCGTTGGTGCGCGCCGCGGCCGCGCTGTGTGCGCCGCGCTGAACGCTGCACACCGTGCGCAGAACGGTTCTGAGGACGCCCTTAACCCATTTTTAAGCACGAACTTCAGGCGTTGAGTTCGGCTCCGTCGGCGATTATTCGGCGAAAGCCGTTCCGGCCCGCAATAAGTCACGTCTATTACCGCCTGACGGCGTATAGGTTTCA
The DNA here is from genome assembly GCF_040645995.1 of Nocardia sp. NPDC046473. Taxonomy (NCBI): domain Bacteria; kingdom Bacillati; phylum Actinomycetota; class Actinomycetes; order Mycobacteriales; family Nocardiaceae; genus Nocardia; species Nocardia sp. NPDC046473. Next base: position 689,037 of record NZ_JBEYZJ010000002.1, on the reverse strand, counting down.
GCCGCCGAAATGTGTCGAATACCACTCCGCCATGTTTGCTGTGCGTGTGCTGAAGGCCACAGCAGGCAAAAGAATCCGGACGGTCGGATCCCATCGCTGGCTCGTCAGGACCCTGTCGGAAATCTCTCATCCAGCCCGCTTCCGAGTTAGCCGCCGCCGAGGGGTTTGCCGGATGCTGAGCGAGGGAAATCATCTTCGATGCAGGTGAGAGCGGTTTCCTGACCTTTTTGCGAGGTTTGGGGCCGCTCTCGCGCGCCAGCGTCCGGCGGCTGGCCTCGAGTGCCGCAGGATCGATCATGGGCTACTCGCTGCTTTACACTGGACGACGCGCACACGTGGAGGACCGAATGAAGAAGCCCAGCTAGACCCGGTTATTAGTGCAACCTAAGTTGGTTGGGCCCCGGACCTGACTTATCGTTTGCTCTTACGCCGAACACAGAATGATCGGCACCCTCGCCCGCTCGGGCAGCTCCTAGCCGGTGCTCAGCGTAGCTGGCGAGAACCCGCACGGAGGTAAGGATCTCGTTAGGGATCTGTTACCGACGAGCACCCACTACGTCACTGAAGCGGGTGAACAACTGGAGACGTGACTGCACGCCGAAGACCATCAGCGCGGCTGGTTTCGGAACGTACGGGCGCAGTCTTGTACGGAGGCATTCAGACGAAATTGCCTATTTCTTTTTCGTCGAACGCCCTTCTTGAAGGCAGAGGCATGATGCAACTTCCTGGCCACCGGTCACCTGGACCCGTCGGGCTCTACGACCCGGCGAACGAACACGACGCCTGCGGTGTCGCGTTCGTCGTCGACATGCACGGCCGCCGCAGCCGCGACATCGTCGACAAGGCTATTACGGCTCTGTTGAACCTGGAGCACCGCGGTGCTGCGGGTGCGGAGCCCAACAGTGGTGACGGCGCAGGCATTCTGATCCAGATTCCGGATCGGTTCTTCCGCGCCATCGTGGACTTCGAATTGCCGCCGGAGGGCTCCTACGCCTCCGGCATCGCCTTCCTGCCGCAGGCCCGTCGTGAGGCCGCCCGTGCCGCCTACGGCGTGGAGAAGATCGTGCAGGAAGAGGGCCTGGCCGTGCTCGGCTGGCGCGAGGTGCCGATCGACGAGTCGTCGCTGGGTGCGCTCGCCCGTGACGCGATGCCCACGTTCCGGCAGATTTTCATCGGCTCTCCGAGGGGTGCGGCCGAGCAGCTGTCCGGAATGGACCTGGAGCGGCGCGCATACGTCATCCGCAAGCGGGTCGAGCACGAGCTCGGCAAGGCGGGCCCCGGCGAGGGCACGGTCGGCAAGGAGTCGGTGTACTTCCCGAGCCTGTCCGGCCAGACCTTCGTCTACAAGGGCATGTTCACCACGCCGCAGCTGCGCGCGTTCTACCTGGACCTGCAGGACAGCCGGGTGGAGTCCGCCCTCGGCATCGTGCATTCGCGCTTCTCCACCAACACCTTCCCGTCCTGGCCGCTGGCGCACCCGTTCCGCCGGGTCGCGCACAACGGTGAGATCAACACCGTCACCGGCAACGAGAACTGGATGCGGGCGCGCGAGGCGCTGCTGCGTTCGGACATCTTCGGCACCGACTCGGCGGGCAACAACCGGCTGGAGAAGATCTTCCCGGTCTGTACCCCCGGGGCGAGCGATACCGCGCGCTTCGACGAGGTGCTGGAACTGCTGCACCTCGGCGGCCGCAGCTTGCCCCACGCGGTGCTGATGATGATCCCCGAGGCGTGGGAACGCAACGAGACGATGGATCAGCGGCGGCGCGCCTTCTACGAGTACCACTCGATGCTGATGGAGCCGTGGGACGGCCCGGCGTCGGTGTGCTTCTCCGACGGCACCGTGGTCGGCGCCGTGCTCGACCGCAACGGCCTGCGGCCCAGCCGCATCTGGATCACCGACGACGGCCTCGTCGTGATGGCGTCCGAGGTCGGCGTGCTCGACATCGACCCGTCCAAGGTCGTGCGCAAGGTCCGACTACAACCCGGCCGCATGTTCCTGGTCGACACCTCGCTGGGCCGCATCGTCGGCGATGACGAGCTCAAGACCGATCTTGCGGCCGAGCACCCGTACCAGGAATGGCTGGACGCGGGTGTGACCAAGCTCGAGGACCTGCCCGACCGCCCGCACGTGCACATGTCGCACGACCGGGTGCTGATCCGCCAGCAGATCTTCGGATACACCAACGAAGAACTGAACCTGCTGATCTCGCCGATGGCCAAGACCGGTGGCGAGGCGCTCGGCTCGATGGGCACCGACACTCCGATCGCGGTGCTGTCGTCGCGGCCCCGGCTGCTGTTCGACTACTTCTCCCAGCTGTTCGCACAGGTCACCAACCCGCCGCTGGACGCGATCCGCGAAGAGGTCGTCACCAGCCTGCGCCGGGCGCTCGGCCCCGAGGCCGATCTGATGCACCCCGGCCCGGAGTCCTGCAAGCAGATCGCCATCGAGCAGCCGATCCTGGACAACGACCAGCTGGCCAAGCTGGTGCACATCAACGACGACGGCTCCCAGCCCGAGCTGCGTTCGGTGATCGTGCGCGGTCTGTACCCGGTTGCCAAGGGCGGCAAGGGACTTCGCAAGGCGCTCAAGGCGATCAATACCCAGATCTCGGCCGCCATCGACGGCGGCGCGCGGATCATCGTGCTGTCCGATCGCGAGTCCAACGAGAAGCTGGCGCCGATCCCGTCGCTGCTGCTGACCTCGTCGGTGCACCACCACCTGGTGCGCGAGCGCACCCGCACCATGGTCGGGCTGGTCATCGAGGCCGGTGACGCCCGCGAGGTGCACCACATGGCCATGCTGGTCGGCTTCGGCGCGGCCGCGATCAACCCGTACATGGCCTTCGAGACGATCGAGGACATGCTCGAGCGCGGCGCGCTCGAAATGCCAGGCAGCACCGGCGATCACGCCGAGGACTTCCGCAAGGCGGTCTACAACTACAACAAGGCCGCCAGCAAGGGCGTGTTGAAGGTGATGTCCAAGATGGGCATCTCCACCCTGGCTTCCTACACCGGCGCGCAGCTGTTCCAGGTGATCGGCCTGTCCCAGGAGCTGGCCGACGAGTACTTCACCGGCCTGCGCTCGCACCTGGACGGCATCGGACTCGACGACATCGCCGCCGACGTCGCCGAGCGGCATCGGATCGCGTTCCTGGAGAACCGCAACGAGCGCGCGCACCGCGAGCTCGAGGTGGGCGGCGAATACCAGTGGCGGCGCGAGGGTGAGTACCACCTGTTCAACCCGGACACCGTGTTCAAGCTGCAGCACGCGACCCGCACCGGGCAGTACTCGATCTTCAAGGAGTACACCAAGCTGGTCGACGACCAGACCGAACGGCTCGCCTCGCTGCGCGGCCTGTTCAAGTTCAAGAAGGAGCGCGCGTCGATCTCGATCGACGAGGTCGAGCCCGCTTCCGAGATCGTGAAGCGGTTCTCCACCGGCGCGATGAGCTACGGCTCCATCTCGGCGGAAGCCCATGAGACTCTCGCCATCGCGATGAACCGCCTCGGCGGCCGGTCGAACTCGGGTGAGGGCGGCGAATCGCCGGCTCGTTTCGAGCCGGAGGAGAACGGCGATTGGCGGCGCAGCGCGATCAAGCAGGTGGCCTCCGGCCGCTTCGGCGTGACCGCGCACTACCTGACCAACTGCACCGACATCCAGATCAAGATGGCGCAGGGCGCGAAGCCCGGTGAGGGCGGCCAACTTCCGGCGCACAAGGTGTACCCGTGGGTCGCCGAGGTGCGGCACTCGACGCCGGGCGTCGGCCTGATCTCGCCGCCGCCGCACCACGACATCTACTCGATCGAGGATCTGGCGCAGCTGATCCACGACCTGAAGAACGCGAACCCGCAGGCGCGGATTCACGTGAAACTTGTTGCGGAGCCCGGCGTCGGCACCGTCGCAGCCGGTGTGTCCAAGGCGCACGCCGACGTGGTGCTGATCTCCGGCCACGACGGCGGCACCGGCGCCTCGCCGCTGACCTCGCTCAAGCACGCGGGCGGTCCCTGGGAGCTCGGCCTGGCCGAGACCCAGCAGACGTTGCTGCTCAACGGACTTCGCGATCGGATCGTCGTGCAGGTGGACGGTCAGATGAAGACCGGCCGCGACGTGATGGTCGCCGCGCTGCTCGGCGCCGAGGAATTCGGTTTCGCCACCGCGCCTTTGGTGGTCTCGGGCTGCATCATGATGCGGGTCTGCCACCTCGACACCTGCCCCGTGGGTGTCGCGACGCAGAACCCGGTCTTGCGTGAACGCTTCACCGGCAAGCCGGAATTCGTCGAGAACTTCATGCTGTTCATCGCCGAAGAGGTCCGGGAACACCTGGCGCTGTTGGGCTTCCGCACGCTGGACGAGGCCATCGGCCGGGTCGACCTGCTCGACACCGCCAGGGCCAAGCAGCACTGGAAGGCCAGCAAGCTGGACCTGTCGCCGATCCTCGACAACGTCGAGACCGCGTTCATGTACCAGGACCGCCGCTGCACCAAGACGCAGGACCACGGCCTGGACAAGGCGCTGGATCAGCAGCTGATCTCGCAGAGCCGCGACGCGCTCGAGCGCGGCCAGGCGGTGAAGTTCGAAACCAAGATCACGAACGTGAACCGCACCGTCGGCACCATGCTGGGCCACGAGGTGACCAAGCTCTACGGTGGCGCCGGCCTGCCCGACGACACCATCGACATCACCTTCACCGGCTCGGCGGGCAACAGCTTCGGCGCCTTCGTGCCGGCCGGCATCACGCTGCGCGTGCAGGGTGACGCGAACGACTATGTCGGCAAGGGACTTTCGGGTGGCCACCTGGTGGTGCGCCCGTCGCTGAACGCGCCGGCCGAGTTCGTGGCGGAAGAGAACATCATCGCGGGCAATGTGATCCTGTTCGGCGCCACCAACGGCAAGGCGTTCATCCGCGGCGTGGTCGGCGAGCGGTTCGCCGTGCGTAACTCGGGCGCCCTCGCGGTGGTCGAGGGGGTCGGTGACCACGGCCTGGAGTACATGACCGGCGGCCGGGTGGTCATCCTCGGCGAGACCGGGCGCAACTTCGGCGCGGGCATGTCCGGCGGTGTCGCGTTCGTCTACAACCCGAACGGCACCTTCGAGTCCAGGCTCAACCCCGAGCAGGCCGACGCGGTCGAACAGCTCTCCGGTGACGACTTCACCTGGCTGCGCGACATCATCACCCAGCACCGCGATCAGACGGGTTCCGCTGTCGCCGAACGCATTCTGGGCGATTGGTCGCAGCAGGTGAACCACTTCGTCAAGCTCATGCCGCGCGAATACAAGAAGGTGCTGCTGGCCATCTCCGAGGCGGAGAAGGCGGGCAAGGACGTCGACGAAGCGATCATGGAGGCGGCCCGTGGCTAGTACGCGACGCACCCAAAAGCTGAGTCCGATGTCCACAGGCAAGATTACGGAGGCCGAACGTGGCTGACGCACAAGGTTTTTTGAAGCACACCTCGCGGGAACTACCGACCCGTCGACCGGTCGAGTTGCGGTTGATGGACTGGAAAGAGGTCTACGAGCAGGGGTATCCGAAGGAGACCCTGCAGCGCCAGGCCAGCCGCTGCATGGACTGCGGTATTCCGTTCTGTCACAACGGCTGTCCGCTGGGCAACCTGATCCCCGAGTGGAACGACCTGGTCTACAAGGGCCAGTGGCGCGAGGGCATCGACCGCCTGCACGCCACCAACAACTTCCCGGAATTCACCGGGCGGCTGTGCCCCGCGCCGTGCGAGGCGTCCTGTGTCCTCGGCATCAACCAGGACCCGGTGACCATCAAGCAGGTCGAGATCGACCTGATCGAGAACGCCTTCGACGAGGGCTGGGTGACCCCGGTCTACCCGACCCGGCTGACCGGCAAGAAGGTCGCCGTCGTCGGCTCCGGCCCCGCCGGACTCGCGGCCGCACAGCAGCTCACCCGCGCCGGGCACACCGTGACCGTGTTCGAGCGGGCCGACCGCATCGGCGGGCTGCTGCGCTACGGCATCCCGGAGTTCAAGATGGAGAAGCGCTTCATCGACCGCCGGATGGCGCAGATGGAGGCCGAGGGCACCATCTTCAAGACCGGCGTGAACGTCGGCGTCGACATCACCGCCGAGCAGCTGCGCGAGCAGTACGACGCGGTGGTGCTGTCCGGTGGCGCCACCATCGCGCGTGACCTGCCCATTCCCGGTCGCGAACTCGACGGCATCCACCAGGCCATGGAGTTCCTGCCATGGGCCAACAAGGTGCAGCTCGGCGACGATGTCACCGATGCCGACGGCCTGCCGCCCATCCACGCGAAGGGCAAGAAGGTCATCATCATCGGCGGCGGCGACACCGGCGCCGACTGCCTGGGCACCTCGCACCGGCAGGGTGCGGAGAGCATCCACCAGTTCGAGATCATGCCGCGACCGCCGCAGGAGCGCGCCGCCTCTACACCGTGGCCGACCTACCCGCTGATGTTCCGGGTGTCCTCGGCGCACGAAGAGGGCGGCGAGCGGGTGTTCTCCGTGAACACCGAGCGTTTCGTCGGCGCCGACGGCAAGGTCACCGGCCTGCAGGCGCACGAGGTCAAGATGGCCAACGGCCGCTTCGAAAAGGTCGACGGCACCGACTTCACCCTGGAGGCCGACCTGGTGCTGCTCGCCATGGGCTTCACCGGACCCGAAAAGCCCGGCCTGCTCGAAGATCTCGGCGTCGGCTACGACCAGCGCGGCAACGTCCAGCGCGACAAGAACTGGGCGACCAACATCCCCGGTGTCTTCGTCGCGGGCGACATGGGCCGCGGCCAGTCCCTCATCGTCTGGGCCATCGCCGAAGGTCGCGCCGCGGCCTCGGCGGTAGACCGCTTCCTGGAAGGTGAGACGGCGCTTCCCGCCCCCATCACCCCCACCATGGTCGCCCAACGCTGACCAGAAACCCCTCTCTTACCGGAGCGGAAAAAGCGCCTGTGGACATCGACGTCCACAGGCGCTTTTGTTTTCCGACACTCCCGGGGATGGTTTCGGTCGTCAACGGATTGCGAGCGGCTGTGCGCAAGCCACCATTTCGAGGGCCTCGGTGTTTGCCGAAGTCCGGCGTAACTCGCTGATCGGTGGCGGTATAGGGCTTTTTATAGCCGTTGGAGTGGGGGGTTTCGATATGAGGCTGAATTTGCTGCATGATTGCGGAATGTTGAACCGCGGAGCGGGGCCGGTCGGATGCGGTTGAGCGGTGGGTTGTGCTGGGGTGGTTGGGTTTTGGGCATTCGACGGAAATCGGACACGTCCCGGAGTTTCGGATGGCGCGAGCGGCCTCGGCCCTCTATTGTGATCCCGTCGCGCTGCTGATCTTGGGATGCGGGTTTGGGGTCGCAGCCGTCACGGTGGTGGGTGACCGGTGTTAACCCAGTGTGCACTGGAAGGTCACCTGTCGGGTTCAGAGTTGGTGCGCAACTTGTCGGGGATGCCCACGAGGGGCATTGGTTTGGACTGGAGCGGTATGCAGTTGAAGAAGGTTGTCGCGGCTCTTGGTGCATCCGCGACGGTGTTGTCCGGCATGGTGTTCGGTGCCGGTTCCGCGAGCGCGGACCCTGGCTGCCCAAGCCTCTACGTAGTGGCGATCCCCGGTACCTGGGAAACCGGCAAAGACAAGAAGCCGCAACCCGGCATGCTGGCGGGCGTCACGAATAACCTGCCCCGGTCGACGGACGTCGACTATGTGACTTATGCCGCGACCGCTTTCCCGTGGGAAGGCGAAGTCTACGGCAACTCGAAGAAGGAAGCCGTCGATCGGGCGCGCGGCCTGATCTCGGACATGGCGCACTCGTGCGGCGCGACGAAGATCGCGCTCGTCGGGTACAGCCAGGGCGCCGACGCGGCCGGTGACCTCGCGGCCGAGATCGGCACCGGGCTCAGCGTGATCGCGCCCGAGCGGATCGCCGGTGTCGGCCTGATCTCCGACCCGCGCCGTTCGCCGACCGACGTTCAGGTCGGTGCGCCCGCGCCCGGCGCGGGTGCCGGTGGCCCACGGGTGGGCGGCTTCGGCTGGGTCAGCGACCGCACCCGCAGCATCTGCGCGACCGAAGACCTGTACTGCGCGACCGAGCCGGACGACTTCGTCACCCGGTTCGCCGGCTTCATGGCGCAGGCGTCGGATGCGAACCCGGCCAACATGTGGCGCTACCAGATCGAGGCCGGAAACATCGTGGGCGACCTGTTCGCGCACGGTGGCGTGCCGACACTGCAGGCGCAGCTGACGGACTCGGCGAACGAGCAGCGGGCCAAGGATCTGGAGCGGTTCTACAAGTCACAGGCGCACACGCTGTACGGTAGCTACCCGGTCGGTGGCGGCCAGACCGCCGTCTCCTGGATGCACAACTGGATCGCGGGCATGGCCTGATCCACTCGGTATAACGCGAAGGCCCACCTCCTGGCACGGGAGGTGGGCCTTCGCGTTGTCGAGCAGGGTTATCCGGAGCCCGTCGGCGGCAGCAGCTGCTGGAACTGCTGCTGGAGTTGCGGCGCGCCACCCGGATGCGGGTGATGGCCGCGGTGCGGTCCGCCGGGACGGTGCTTGTGATGGGGCCGGTTGATGTCGGCGCCCTGCTGATCCACGTCACCGTTGGCCGCCTGGACCTGAATCGTGGCGTCGGGTGCCGGGGCCTCGGCGGAGGCCGTGGCCGCGAACGCGCCTAGCGGAAGGGCGACGAGCGCCCCCGCCGCGGCGATCCCGATGATGCGACGCCGCATGGATGTTCTGGAGAGCGACACGGAATTCCTTTCTCTCGAACTGTGTGCCACTTGGGGTGGCTCACCGGTCCCATAGAAGGTTCCGTCGCTGGGACGGCGGTGCGACGTCCCTGCCAATCGTCTGTGAATGAGACGCTCAGGATTTGATATTGCGCGGCAACAGGTCCCAGACGTGCCCGTTCTCGTTGACCGTCGCCGCGGTCCGCCGCCCGGTGCGGGAGAACAGGATTCGGGTGATCGAACAGTAGTCGATCGGGAAGGTCAGCGGCCGTTCCAAACCGAGTATTTCCTGCAGCAGCACGTTGACCACGCCGCCGTGCGTGAAGGCGACCACCGTGTCGGCCGGATCGGTGCCCGCGGCGATCTCGGTGACCGCGTCGAGCACTCGGGATTTGAACGCCCCACCGTCGATCTGGTCCGGAAAGTGCCCCGCCTTGATCCGTTCGTAGACCTCGCGGAACTCGACCTTGGCGTCCTCGATCGGAATGTAGGCGGGCAGGTCGCGATCGTATTCGGCGAGGTCATCGATGATGTCCACGCCGAGCCCGAGCTTCGCGGCGGTCGGTGCCGCGGTATCGCGCGCCCGGCGCTGCGAGCTGCTCACCACCCGGGTGATCCGATGCTGACTCAACGCGGCAGGCACCCGCTCGGCCTGCTCGAGCCCGACGGGCGCCAGCTCGGGATCAGCGGGCCCGGCCGAGTTCACGATCCGAAGCGGTTGGGCATGGCGAACAAGAATCAACTGCACCCGCCCCACTCTGCCGTATACCAGGTGGCGTCGTCACCAGCGCTGACAGTGATCGCGCGGAACGTGGTCAAGCGTCGATACCCGTGCCATAGTCGGAACCATGACCGTCGAACCGTTTCCGCAGTGGCTCCGCCCGCCACCGGGGGGTTTCGTCGCCGAGGATCTGGACCGCCTGCCCGACCTGCCCCCGCATACCGAGCTGATCGACGGGAGTCTCGTTTTCGTAAGTCCGCAGGCGAAGTTCCACATGCTGGTGATCTCACTGCTCGATTCGGTATTGCGGTCGCTTGCGCCTGCGCGGCTACGTGTTCGCCGTGAGATGACGGTAACTCTCGGGCCCGCTCAACGCCCCGAGCCGGACCTGATCGTGGTTCATGCCGATCGTGATGGCGGCCCGGACCTCACCACTTACCAGGCTGACGATGTGGTTCTGGCCATCGAGGTAGTCTCCGCTGAGTCGCGTACGCGTGATCGGGAGCGCAAGCCTCAGCTGTACGCCCGGGCCGGTATCACCCACTTCTGGCGGGTGGAGAATGTCGACGGTCGCCCGGTTGTCTACGTCTACGAACTTGATCCAGCGACAAAGGCCTACGCGCTCACCGGTATTCACCACGACCGCCTGAAACTCACCGTCCCCTACGACATCGAGATCGACCTGACCGATATCGATCGGTTCTAGACGAGAAACCCTTTGGCATGCGTGCGGCTCGAAGCACGTTCAAGCGCACCGCTATCTGACGGGTCGCTCAGCCGGACAACGTAAATGGCCCGGCCCGCGTGCTGCGAACCGGGCCATTCAGGTACGAGGGTTACTGCTTCCTGCGCCGCATCAGCAGGTAGACGCCGCCGATGATCGCCGCGACCACCAGCAGGCAGCAGAGCCCGCCGATGATCAGGCCCCCGCTGCTGCGTTTCCGCTTCTTGGCCGCCAGCTCCATCGCCGAGTTCCAGGTGTCCGGGCTCGCCCAGACGCTGTGGTCCACCAGGCTCATATTGGTCAGCAGGTCAAGGTACATTTCCGAACCCCATCTCGTGAATCGGGCTCCTCCCGGGGCCGAATGTGCCCGGCCGCCCCGGCCCGAATTTCCCAGGGTAGCCGTCCGATTCGTCCCTTGTGAGCCCTTAGCCGGCAATGCTTCGTTCAGCGTGGCTTCACCAACGGGAACGGCAAGGTCTCGCGGATGCTGCGCCCGGTGATCAGCATGACCACCCGGTCCACCCCCAGGCCGAGCCCGCCGGTCGGCGGCATCGCGTGCTCGAGCGCCTGCAGGAAGTCCTCGTCGAGCTCCATCGCCTCCGGGTCGCCGTTGGCCGCGAGCAGCGACTGCTCGGTGAGCCTGCGCCGCTGCTCGACCGGATCGGTGAGTTCGCTGTAGGCGGTGCCGAGTTCGACACCCCAGGCGACCAGGTCCCAGCGTTCCGTGACGCCGGGAATGCTCCGGTGGGCACGGGTCAGCGGGGACACCGAGGTGGGGAAGTTGATGTAGAAAGTCGGTTCCGCCGTGTGGGATTCGACCAGATGCTCGTACATCTCCAGCACCACCTGGCCCGGATCCCAGCCGTGCTGATAGGGCACCTCGGCCTTGTCGCACAGCTCGCGCAGCTGCTCCAGGTCGGTCTGCGGGGTGATCTCGACGCCGAGCGCCTCGGACACCGCGCCGTGCACCGTCTTCACCGGCCACTCGCCGGAGATGTCCACCTGCTCGTAGGAGCCGTCGCTCCGCGGCCGCAATGCCACCATCGCACCGTTGGCCGCGAGCGCGGCATCCTGGATGAGCTGACGGCAGACGTGCATCATCCGCTCGTAGTCGCTGTGCGCCTCGTACGCCTCGAGAATGGTGAACTCGGGATTGTGGCTGAAGTCGACGCCCTCGTTGCGGAAGGTCCGGCCGATCTCGAACACCTTCTCCATGCCGCCGACGCACAGCCGCTTCAGGTACAGCTCGGGCGCGATCCGCAGATACAGGTCCAGGTCGTAGGCGTTGATGTGGGTGAGGAACGGGGTGGCGTTGGCGCCGCCGTGCACCTGCTGCAGGATCGGCGTCTCCACCTCCAGATAGCCCCAGGCGTTCAACGAGTCGCGCAGCGAGCGGACCACCGCGCTGCGCTTGGCGAGCACCTCCCTGGTCTCCGGATTGATCGCCATGTCGACGTAGCGCTGCCGCACCTTCGCCTCGGGATCGGACAGGCCTTTCCACTTGTCCGGCAACGGATGCAGGCACTTGCCCAGCATCCGCCAGTCCGCCGCGAGCAGCGAGAGCTCGCCGCGTCGGCTGCTGCCGATCTGACCGCTGACCTCGATCAGGTCGCCCAGGTCGAAGAACTCGGTGAACTCGGCGCTGCGCTCGGCACCGACCCGGTCGCGGTCGATGACCAGCTGAATATCGTCGGTCCAGTCACGCACCACCGCGAAGATCACGCCGCCGTAGTCGCGGATGCGCAGCAGCCTGCCGCACACCCGGACCGTGGTGCCGCGCGGCGACTTCCTGGCCCCGGCGACGGTGTGCGTCGGCGGGTAGGCGACCGGATACGCCTCGACGCCGGACTCGGTGAGCCGATCCAGTTTGTCCATCCGGACCCGCACCTGCTCGGGACGGCGCGGCAGCTGTTCCTTGCCCTCGACCGGACCGAGTTCGGGCGGGCTGCCGTCGGCGTGCAGCCCGGTCATGGTCGCGGGCACCGCGCTGTGCATGCCGGTGTGCGAGATCGTGTCCGGCTCCTTGCCGAACCGCGGCAGGAAGCCCTCGGCGAGCGCGCTGGCCACCGCGACCCGCGGCAGCTGCCTGCGTTCCTCGAACAGGAAAAACCTTGGCACCCAATGTGGTTGGTACTTCACGTTGGAGCGATACAGCGCCTCCAGCTGCCACCAGCGCGAAAAGAACAGCAGCACACCGCGCCACAGCCGCAGCACCGGACCGGCGCCGATCCGCCCGCCCTCCTCGAACACCGAGCGGAACACCGCGAAGTTCAGCGAGACCTTGGTGATGCCCTGCTGCTCGGAGTTGAGCGCGAGCTGCGAAATCATCAGCTCCATCACGCCATTCGGGCCGAGCGGATCGCGGCGCATCAACTCCAGCGAGACGCCGGTGCGGCCCCACGGCACCAGCGACAGCATGCCGAGTACCCGGTCCTGTCCGTTGACCGCCTCGACCAGCAGGCAGTCCGCGTCCAGCGGATCGCCGAGCCGGCCGAGCGCCATCGAGAAGCCGCGTTCGGTCTCGGTGTCGCGCCAGGTGTCCGCGCGGGCGATCACCTGCTTGAACTCGTCGGCGGGCACGTCGCGATGCCGCCGGATCCGGACGGTGATGCCGTGCTTGCGCAGTCGGTTCGCGGCCTGGCGGACCGGCTTCATCTCAGGGCCGGCCAGCGAGAACGTCCTGGTGTCCAAGATGGCCTCGTCGCCGAGCCGGATCGCGGACAGGCCCGCGCGCCGGTACGACGTCGCACCGATTTCGCTGGCACCCATCACCGCCGGTGCCCAGCCGAACTGGTCGGCCAGCCGCAACCAGGCGTCGATCGCCTGCGGCCACGCCTCGCGAATGCCGATCGGGTCGCCGCTGGCGATGCAGACGCCCAGCTCCACCCGATAGGTGACCGCCGCCTTGCCGCTCGGCGCGAACACCACCGCCTTGTCGCGCCGGGTCGCGAAGTAACCGAGCGAGTCCTCCAGATCGGACCGTTCCAGCAGGCCGCGGATCGCGGATTCGTCGGTGCCGGTCATCGCGTTTGCCGCCCGCTGCGAGCGCAGCAGGATGATCACCGCGGCGAGCAGCGCGATGGCGCCGAACAGGCCGAGCAGGAAGTTGACGAACGGGCGCGGGTGGCCGTCGAAGTGTTCGTTGTCCACCAGCACCGCTGCGGTTACCCGATACAGCGCCCAGCCGGGCCGCTGCGCGCCGCGCGGCAGCGAACCGGGGAACAACTCGACCAGGCCCCAGCCGAGCAGGAAGCCGACCGTCAGGCCGCCGGCGAGCACGCCGAGCGCCTTCCAGCCCGCCCCGCGGCGCACCTTCGTGTAGAACTCGCGCCAGGCCGCGACGAGCACGACGACCACGGCGAGGTGCACGATCAGCGCGACCAGTGCGTCGATGGAACCCGAGTCCGCGAACTCCAGGCCGTCGGCCAGCAGGGCGTGCAGCAGCACATAGCCGATCAGCAACCACCAGGCGATGCGCTTGCGGCTGGCGAGGGCGCCGGCGAGCAGGCCGATGATCAGCGCCCACATCAGGTTGGTGTCGGGTGCGTCGAAGTAGTAGCTGTCGATGTAGCGACGCGGCACCTGGGTCAGGAAGCGCAGGCCGGGCGAAAGGCTCCAGAGAAAACACGCCACCGCGAAAACCCCGACCACCAGACCCGCGATATGCGGGACCTCTGTCAGTCGTCCATGCCCTCGATGGGGGACCGGTGGGGTCGGTCTGTCCGCGGGCGGTTCGATCAGGTGTTGCCGGGCTTGCGTGGTGGTCACTGAACCAGTGTGTACGGTGCCGCCGTCGCGGTGCTCGAAGACCACCCGGGCATGTCGGTTCTCGGCGCGTCGCATACGCGTGTCAGCGCCGCGCGCGGGGGCTGGCGTTTACCGATTTCGGGTGCAAGGTAAGGATGTATCTCATGGCAGAACCAGTCGACGTACCGATCGATGACGAAGGCATTCGGCTCGGTCAGTTCCTGAAATTGGCCAATCTGATCGAATCCGGCTCCGAGGCCAAGACGGTGATCGCCTCCGGCCTGGTGCGGGTGAACGACGAGGTGGAACTGCGCCGCGGGCGGCAGTTGCAGATCGGCGATGTCGTCACCCTCGCCGGTCATCAGGCGAGGGTGTCGGTCTGACCTGCTACTTTCAGTCTTCGGCGCGGACCACGACGCCGTCGTGGTCGCTGTAGAGCATGTCGCCGGGCACGAAGGTGACGCCGCCGAATTCGACCGGGACATCCCGGTCGCCCGCGCCGGTCTGGGTGCTCTTGCGCGGGTTGGTGCCCAGCGCCTTGATGCCGATGTCGAGGGTGCGCAGGATCGCCGAGTCGCGCACCGCGCCGTTGATGATCACGCCGGCCCAGCCGTTGTCCACGCCGCGCCCGGCGATGATGTCGCCGACCAATGCCGTGTGCACACTCGCGTCGCCGTCGACGACCAGCACCTTGCCGGTGCCCGGTTCGCCGAGCGTCTGCTTGACCAGCAGGTTGTCCTGGAAGCAGCGGATGGTGGTGATCCGGCCGGAAAAGGCCGCGCGGCCACCGAACTGGATGAACTGCGTGTCGCAGCTGCGGATCTCGGGGCCGATCTCGTCGGCCAGGTCGGCGGTAGCCACGACATCATTCTGCGATTCGGTCACCAGCTCAGCTTAGGACTGGCCGAGCAGGACTTCCGGGAGGGCCGCTCCCGTTGTGAGATCGATCGCTACAGGTATGCCGAGCGGCGCTAACGATGCCCGTAGTGCAGTTCGTACATCTCCCGATCGTGTTCGGAGAACTTGGCGCGGTCCACCAGATCCGGGTTCAACCCGTGCTGGACCAGACGGTAGCGGCGCCAGACATAGCTGAGCGCCACGGTGAAGATGATCATCGGGACGATCATCATCACGATCAAACCGAGCTTCAGTGGCATCGGGCCCGGAAACAGCAGGACCAGGGCGAAGAACGGAATGACGGGTCCGAGGAACCGGACGAGATATCGCTCCATGGCCCCGTGTCCGACGAGGTCGCGGATGACCCACTCGTGCAGCTCCTCGGGGAGCTCGCGGCCCAGATCGTAGGCGATCCGCTGCCGAATTGTGGGGGTTTTCATACCTGAAGGCTATGCCTGTGGTATCGGTCACCGCTAGGTTGCTGCGGCCCTAACCTCGGCCGTGCCTGCGCTCGTAGGCGAGGCGTTCCGGCTCGGCGCGGCGGCGGGCATCCGCATCGGCCAGCGCGGGATCGAGGCCGTGCTTGATCAGCCGATGCCGCCGGTACACGTACATCAGCGCCACCGTGAAATAGATCAGCGGCAGGTACAGCAGCGCCATCATCGCCAGGCCCATCCACAGCGGGCCCGGCAGCAACAGGAACAGCATGAGCACCGGAATCAGCGGCAGCAGGATGCGCAGCAGATAACGCCGGGTCGCGCCGGGGCCGACCAGGTCCTCGCGCACCCAGTCGGTCATCGACGCGGGCAGGGTGCGGCCAGCGACGTATCCGATGCGCTGGAAGAAGGACGGTGTGGTGCTCATCGGTCAAGCATCCCGCACGACATCAATGCACGGACTCATCCGATTCGGCCGTGCGGGTCTGGTGGAACGCGGTGATCTGCGTGATCAGATTGTGCGTGGTGTGCTGCACTGCGATCTTCACGAACGGTTCGATGGTCTTGCCCAGCGCGCGCCCGGCCAGTCCGCCGCCCACCCGGAAGTCGACGATCGCGTCGACGGTGCACAGCCCGTCGCCCTTGGGGTGGAACAGGAAGGTCGACTCCACATCGAAGCCCTTGATCGACTTCACCGCGATGACGGCGTTCTCTTCCCAGCGCACGACCTCGATGCGCGACTTGAGCGAGGCCGGTCCGAGCTTGATGTGGCCGTCGAAGGCGGCGCCGACGCCGACCGTCTGCGCGCTGACCGGGGTGAACGACTGGATCCCGTAGAGGAAGCGGGGCAGGTTCTGATAGTCGTTCACGTAGGCGAACGCGGACTCCGCCGACGCGGCACAGTCCTCGACGATCTTCACTTCGGTCATGCGAAAACAGTAACTGGTTTCGATCTAGGTCGCCTGGTCACGCCGTCACCGCGAGGGTGGCGGCCAGCCCGAACGCCAGCGCCATCACCACCACCTCGATGGTGGCGCGGTGCAGCGAGGCCTCTGCGGTCATCCGGTGCTCGGCGGCCCGGTGCACCCAACTGCGCCGCCACCACCAGCCCAATGCCAGCAGACCAACCAGCACAACGGTTTTCGCGAGCAGGATGCGGCCGTAACCGGTCGTGACGAACGGCATGATCCCGCCGACCCGCACCAAACCGTTGAGCAGCCCGGTCACCGCCACCGCCGCGACCAGCGGCAACGCCATCGTCGAATACCTCGGCAGCACCACGGCCCACTCGCCGCGGGTGCGCACCACCAGCGCGAGCGCGACGAGCAGCCCGAACCAGGCCGCCGCCGCCAGCGCGTGCACCGCGGCGAGCACCGACCCGAACGTCTGCTGCGACATGTGCCCGGTAATCGGCCGCAGCGCCAGCGCGACCGCCGCGAACACCAACACCAGATCCGCCGACGCGATATCCGCCCGCCGGAAGGCCACCGCCGAATAACACGCGACCACGCCGACCCCCACCAGGATGGCGATGCCGACCTGCCCACCGCTGAGGTGCACCAGATAGGCGCCGAACTGCCCGGCCGCCAACGTGCCGACCGGCACACCGACCACCTCGGCCGCCTCGAACACCAGCACCGCGAACTCGGTGCCGCACCAGAATCCGGCCAGCACCGCGAGCAACCGCCACGGCGGCGCCAGCCGCTCGTGCACCCGGGGCAGCGCGGCCAGCCCGAGCACCGTCGCGCCGACACCGTCCGCGAGCACCCGCACCGTCGCCTCGGCCGCGAAACCCGCGGGCAGCGTCAGCGCCCAGGCGAGCAGCACCCCGAGCAGCCCGGTCGGGACGATCAGCAGCACCGACCACGGCGCGCGTGCGGTGCCCCGCCGCGCACCGCCCCGGCCGCCGATCGTCCTACCCGTCACTGCTGCTTCGGTTTCCGGCCCCTGCCGCCGAACAACGCGAACGCCAGCCCGCCACCGAACAGCACGACGGCGCCGACGATGAAGACCCACAACGGAACTCCGCCGGAGTCGGCCGAGTCGGCGTTACCGCCGCTGGCGTTCGGCTTGTCGCCGTGCACACCGTTACCGGCCTTGCCGAGGGTGAAATGCCGCTTGCCGCTGACCGGATGGCCGTCGGCGGAGGTCACCCGGTAGGCGATGGTGTACTCGCCGACCGGACCGAGCTCGCCCACCTCGACGCTGACCGTGTTGCCGTCGACCGTCGGCGCACCCTTCGACCACAGGTAGCCGTCCGGGCCCACCACGGTGAGCGCGGGGAAGCTCGGCTGCAGCGCCTCGTTGAAGGTGATGCTCGCCCGCGCCGGGCCCGCGTCGATCGTGGCGCCGTCGTCCGGCACGCTGGCGGTCGGCGCGGAGTGCGCGGCGGCGGTTCCCGTTGCGGCGAAACCGAATCCGAATAGGAACACACCGGCGACGAGGGCGGTGAGTAGCCGCCGGGTCACGACTGCCGCGCCCGGATCACATTGCCGAGGCCGAGTGCGACGCCGAGCAGGCCGAGGGCCAGGCCGATGCCGCCGAGCCAGCGGGCGGTGTTGTCGTTGTCGGTGGACGCGCTCGCGGCTGCGGTATCGACGGTGCGGTCGGCCGCGTGGTCGCCCGCGCCCTTGGCCAGGGTGAGCGACGGGGCCGGATGCTCGGGCTCCGCGCCGTCCTTACCCTCGGGCTGATTCCAGTCGACGACCTTGCCGTCGCTGTAGGTCTGCTTGGCCGGGAAGCTGACCTTCTCCTGCGCAGGCAGCGGGCCGACCGCGATCGCGAAGCGCTGGAACTGGCCGGGACCGACGCCGGGGTTGCCGGGCTCGGCGGTCCAGGTGATCGCGGTGATCTCCGACTTCTCGTTCTTGTCGGTCTTGGCCGACCAGCCCGGAATCGGTTCGGTGCGCGCGCTTTTCAGGTTAGGCAGGGTGACGGTGAGCGCGGTGGTGCTCGCGGTGTCGGATTCGGTGGGCACCCGGAGCGTGATAACCCCGTACTTGCCCTGCTGGGCGCCCGGCGCGTCGACGGTGACGTGCGCGGCGGCGGTGCCGCAGGCCAGGAACGCGAGGGTGGTGGCGGCCACGGCCGTGCCGGTGGCGCGCGAAATCGAACGGTGCATGAGGGAAAGGCTTTCTGTCCGAAGGGGAGTGGTGCGGCGGGTCAGGCCGGCACCGGCGGCGCGCGCGGGCCGATCGCGCCCTTCGGCGGGCAGTGGTAGTGCGGGAGGCCAGGATTGGACCAGTGCACCGGTCCGACGATGCGGGGCAGCCGCGGCTTCGCGAGCACTGCGCGGACGGCACCGGAGGCCACCGCGTAGAGCCGCTCGGTGATCGAGATGACCGCCGCGCAGCCGAGTGTGGCGATGGCGTGTGCGACGAGCATCCAGCCGGAGGGCAGCGGATTCGTTGCGGCAGTGGCGTGTTCGTGGCCGAGCAGCCCGGACAGCGCGACATGGCTCGCCAGCTGCCCGAGCATCAGCAAACCGAGCACCGAACCACGGCCGCGGGCAAGCGCATTCGCCGCGCCACCCGCCAGCGCGGCGACCAGCAGCACCAGCGTCAGTTCCGTCGAACCGGGAAAGCCGCCGCCCGCCGAACCATGCGCGGCGACGGCGAGTGCGCCGACCAACACGCCGACCAGACCACCACGCAGGTGGCCGGTACCGGGTGCTGGGGGCATCGCGCGGAGGGTCAGCGCACGCCGAGCTGGGCGAGCACGTCCGCCTCGACCCCGGACAGTTCTTCGGCGATCGACGCGTGCACGGCCCGGCGACGCGGCGCGGGCATCTGCTCGGCGGTCTGCACCGCGGCGGACAGGCTGTCCAGCCGCGCCTGGGTGGCCGCGATGAACTTCTGCGTGTCGCCCCGGTCCTTGCCGCCCTGCACACCGATCTTGTTGAGTGCCGCTTCGGTATTCACGATCCTGGCCTGCAGCTTGGCGCCGTGGCCGCCGAAGTCGCCGAGCTGGTCGATGCCGATACCGAGCTGCTGGGCCTTGCGCGTGTCCAGCTGCGCGCGCAGGAAGGTGGCAGCGCGGTAGGCCAGCGGCGCGAGCACCGGGATGAGCACCCTGGCGACGCCGAGGTACTTCTTCACCTGACTCGCGCTGAACAGCTCACGCTCGGCCTTGGCGGCCAGCTTGAGCGAGGCCTTCTCCTCCGCCTGCAGGGCCGAGATCTGCGCCTTGGCCACCTTGCGCTGGGTACGGCCCTCCGCGCGGCGGGCCTTGCGGTCGTTCTTGGCGACCAGCTTGGCTTCCAGACCCGCCTTGTGCTTGAGAGCTTTCGCCTCGGCCCTGCGGCTCGGGCGCCGCTTGCGCTTCGTGAACAACCCCATCGAAGGCCCTCCGTCATGCTGGTTTGCCATGGCAGTACGACGCCGGGGAAAGCCCGTCCGCCCATGTCACACGGTTTGCCGTTTACCCTATCGGGTCCGTCGCGACACCAGCGAGGGTATCCATCGTGACACCGGCGAGAGCGGTTCGCCGCAAGGCTGTGCCCACGGGGTTCGTGGGTTTGTCGGGGGTAGGGACCATACTGCATAACGTGGAATCGGGCATCGATGACCGAGCAGGTCGCAAGCACAACGGCACGGCCGTCGAACGGCCGAGCGGCGTTGTCGGCGCGCCGACTCCGTTCATCGATGCCAGGGCGCTGATCGGTTGTCGGCATCGGCTGCATCTGGACGCGGCACATCCCGGTGCGTTGCAGGGGGTCTCGGAGGATCCGGGGGTGCGGCAGCGCAGGGAGGCGGCGACGGCGCATCGGGTGCGGGTACGCGACGCGTTGCTCGCGGCGGATCCTGCAGGCTGGGTGGTGATCGATCCGACGCTGCGCGCCGCCGAACGCGCCGAGGCCACCATGCGGGCGTGCGCGGCTGGCGTGCAACACATCTGGGGCGGGCTGCTGCCGCAGGAGCCGGAGACCGGCAGGCGCGGCGGCTCGGAGATCCTGCTGCGCGATCTCGATCGCGGCGGGTACATCCCGGTGATCGTGGTGAACCACAAGGTGACCGACCCGCGCCAGCCCGAGCCCGCCGACTTCCATCCGACCACCACCGACCCGTATCACTGGAACCCGCGCCCGGATCGACACCGCAAACTGCGCCAGCAGCCGCGCGACCAGCAGCGGCTCGCGCACCTGTACCGAATGCTGCAACGTCACGGCATGGCCAGCCCCGCACTGGTCGGCGGCGTGATCGGCTACCACTTCGACTGCATCCTGGTGCACGACCTCGGCCCGGTGCTGGCCGACTACGACCAGCGCTACGCGGACCGGGTGGCGGTGGTGCGCGGCGAACTACCGACGGTGCCGTCGAAGGTGCCCGAGTGCAGGCAGTGCCCGTGGTGGTCGCGCGGCATCGAGGGCCCGAGCTGCGAAGGCTGGCTTGTCGAACACCGCGACGTCAGCCTGGTCGCGCCGGGTTCCCGGGCCGAGGTGTTGCGCAGGCACGGCGTGCAGACGATCGACGACCTGGCCGGCTGGGCGGGCGACGACCCGGACGACTGGCAGCACGGGCCGTTCGACGAGGCCGTGGTCACCGCGCGGGCCTGGATCGCGGGCGCGCCGCTGGTTCGCCGGGTGGAGCCGGTACGGGTGCAGCGGGCCGACGTCGAGGTGGATGTCGACCTGGAGAGCTTCCAGGAGTACGGCGCGTACCTGTGGGGCACCCTGCTCGACGGGGTGTACCGCCCGTTCGTCACCTGGGATCCGCTGCCCACCGAGGACGAGGGCCGTTCGTTCGGCGAGTTCTGGACCTGGCTGATGACCACCCGCGCCGAGGCCGCCGCGAACGGGAAAACCTTTGCCGCCTACTGCTACTCGCGCACCGCCGAGGACAAGTGGCTGTACGAGTCGGCGCGTCGATTCGCCGGGCGGCCCGGCGTGCCGACGGTCGACCAGGTGCGCGCGTTCGTGGACGGGCCGGAGTGGGTGGACATGTTCCAGGCCGTCTCCGAGCAGTTCATCTGCCCGAATGGCAAGGGCCTCAAGAAGATCGCCCCGGTGGCCGGCTTCGCCTGGCGCGATGCCGAGGCGGGCGGCGAGGCGTCGATGAGCTGGTATCGGCTGGCCGTCGGCTACGAGGGCGAGCCCGACATGTCCCAGCGCACCCGTTTGCTGGAGTACAACGAGGACGATGTGCGGGCCACCCAGGTGCTGCGCGATTGGATGTCGAACCGGGCAGACCTCGAGGTTCCTGGCCTAGAGGATTTCGGGCGTCGTACTATCGCGTCGTGACTGAGCACGTCGAACAACTCGAGTTCCAAGCAGAGACCCATCAGCTGCTCGAGCTGATGATCCATTCGGTCTACTCCAACAAGGACACCTTCCTGCGGGAGTTGATCTCGAACTCCTCGGATGCGCTGGACAAGCTGCGGCTGGAGTCCTACCAGGACAAGGATCTGCAGGTCGACACGTCCGACCTGCACATCGAGCTGGAGGTCGACCAGGACAACCGGACGCTGACCGTGCGGGACAACGGCATCGGCATGTCCCGCGCCGAGGTGGTCGACCTGATCGGCACCCTGGCCAAGTCCGGCACCGCCGAACTGCGCAAGAAGCTCAACGAGGCCAAGGGCGCCGCCGCGGGCAACATCGACACCGCGGAACTGATCGGCCAATTCGGCATCGGCTTCTACTCCACCTTCATGGTCGCCGACAAGGTCACGCTGACCACCCGGCGTGCCGGCGAGAACGAGGGCACCCGCTGGGAGTCGGCTGCGGGCAGCTCGACCTACACCATCGAAACGCTGGACGAGGCGCCGCAGGGCACCTCGGTCTCGTTGCAGCTCAAGCCCGCCGACGAGGAAGACCACCTCTTCGACTACACCAAGGAGTGGAAGCTCCGGGAGATCGTCAAGAAGTACTCCGACTTCATCGCCTGGCCGATCCGCATGCAGGTCGAGCGGACCGTCACCGAGGGTGAGGGCGAAGACAAGACCGAGAAGACGGTCGTCGAGGACCAGACGCTCAACTCCATGAAGGCGCTGTGGACCCGGCCGAAGAGCGAGGTCAGCGACGAGGAGTACAAGGAGTTCTACAAGCACGTCAGCCACGCCTGGGACGATCCGCTGGAGATCATCCCGATGAAGGCGGAGGGCACCTTCGAGTACCAGGCGCTGCTGTTCCTGCCGTCGCAGGCGCCGTTCGACCTGTTCACCCGCGAGCACAAGCGCGGCGTGCAGCTCTACGTCAAGCGGGTGTTCATCATGGACAACTGCGAAGAGCTGATGCCGGAGTACCTGCGCTTCGTCAAGGGTGTGGTGGACGCGCAGGACCTGTCGCTCAACGTCTCTCGCGAGATCCTGCAGCAGGACCGGCAGATCCAGATGATCCGCAAGCGGCTGGTCAAGAAGGTGCTGTCCACGGTCAAGGAGCTGCAGGGCGCCGAGGATCAGACCAAGTACCAGACGTTCTGGAAGGAGTTCGGGCGCGTCCTCAAGGAGGGTCTGCTCGGCGACGTCGACAACCGCGAGACCATCCTCGGCGTCTCCTCGTTCGCCTCGACGAACTCCGAGTCCGAGCTGACCACGCTCGCCCAGTACGTCGAGCGGATGCCGGACGGCCAGGACGCGATCTACTACATGACCGGCGAGTCCCGCCAGCAGGTCGAGAGCTCCCCGCACCTGGAGGCCTTCCAGGCCAAGGGCCGCGAGGTGCTGATCCTCACCGACCCGGTGGACGAGATGTGGGTCGGCTCGGTGCCGGAGTTCGACGGCAAGGCGTTCGTCTCCATCGCCAAGGGCGAGGTCGACCTGGAGTCCGAAGAGGAGAAGAAGGCCTCCGAGGCGCTGCGCGAGCAGCAGGACAAGGACTTCGCCGAGGTGCTCGGCTGGCTCGGCAAGACCCTGGACGAGAGCGTCAAGGAGGTGCGGCTCACCAGCAGGCTCACCACCTCGCCCGCCTGCCTGGTCGGTGACGTCTTCGACTTCACTCCGATGCTGGAGCGGATGTACCGCGCGTCAGGTCAGCTGATGCCCGAGACCAAGCGGATCCTCGAGCTCAACCCGACCCACCCGCTGGTCACCGGCTTGCGCGACGCCTACGACACCCGCAAGGACGACGCCGACGCGGGCAAGGTCCCCGAACTCACCGAGACCGCCGAATTGCTCTACGGCACCGCGGTCCTGGCCGAGGGCGGGGAACTGAAGGATCCGGCCCGCTTCGCCCACATCCTCACCGACCGCCTCACCCGCACCCTCTGATCCGGTCACCGGCGGGGACCACCACCCGGTGGTCCTCGCCGGTGTCTGCACAATGAGCTTCGTGCCGAATTCGACTGAGCTGGTCATCCGGGCGGCGCGGCCTGCGGACTACGACGCGATCGCGGGTGTGGTCGACGAGTGGTGGGGCCGCGAGATCCTGCCGGTGCTGCCGCGGCTGTTCCTCGATCATTTCCATCGGACGAGCCTGGTCGCGGAGACGGCGGAGCGGCTGTCGGGGTTTCTGATCGGGTTTCCGTCGCCGTCCGAGCCCGATGAGGCCTACATCCATTTCGTTGGGGTGCATCCGGATTCGCGGAAGAGTGGCTTGGCGCGGGAGCTCTACGAGCGGTTCTTCGTGACCGCTCGGGCGCATCGCAGGCGGGTCGTCACGGCGATCACCGCGCCGACGAACGAGACGTCCATCGCGTTCCATCGCCGGATGGGGTTCACCGTCGACGGGCCGGTGCCGGACTACAACGGCCCGGGACGGCACCTGATGACCTTCCGGCGCTTCGTTTGAAAAGCGAAAAGCCGCTGCCGAACTCGGTCGGCAGCGGCTTCGCGGGTGTTCGTTCTCAGCGCGGGGCCATGCGCAGCGCGCCGTCCATGCGGATGGTCTCGCCGTTGAGGTAGTCGTGCTCGACGATGTACTGCGACAGCTGCGCGTACTCGTCCGGGCGGCCGAGGCGGGACGGGAACGGCACGCCGGCCTCGAGGCCCTTGCGGTACTCCTCGGTGACGCCGGCCAGCATCGGGGTGTCGATGATGCCGGGGGCGATGGTGTTCACCCGGATGCCGAACTGGGCCAGGTCGCGCGCGGCGGGCACGGTCATGCCGTGCACGCCCCCCTTGGACGCCGAGTACGCGATCTGGCCGATCTGGCCCTCGAACGCGGCGACCGAGGCGGTGTTGATGATGACGCCGCGCTGGCCGTACTCGTCCACGGTGTCGGTCTTCGAGATCGCGTCGGCGGCCAGGCGCATGACGTTGAAGGTGCCGAGCAGGTTCACGGTGATGACGGTGCGGAACAGCTCCAGATCGTGCGGGCCGTTCTTGGACAGGATGCGCCCGGCCCAGCCGACACCGGCGCAGTTGACCACGATGCGCAGCGGCGCGCCGGACTCGACGACCTGCGCCACCGCGGCGCTGACCTCGTCATTGCTGGTGACATCGGCCGGAATGAGGGTGACCCCGGCAGGCACGTTGTCGCCGGCGCGCTCGATCGACTGCGGCACATCCAGTCCGAAGACGGTGGCCCCCAGCTCGGCGAAACGCTTGGCGGTGGCGGCGCCGAGGCCGGATGCGCCTCCGGTGACAATGGCGGCGGAACCCGAAATCTCCACGATGGTCCTCTCGTTCGTGACAGCCAGTTGGCCCTTTGTCAATTGCACCCTAACGGGTGCCCGCAACCGGCCCCCTGAGGCATCCCTCTCACTCCCGAGCGGACCATCGCCCGGCCGCCGCGGCGGCTACTGGAGGGTTACTTTGACACCGCCGGAGAAGATCGAGTCGTGCAGCACGATGTGGCTCGGCACCGCGCCGGGCGGCAGATCGAACACCACCTGAGCAGTCACCGCATTACCGGGGTTGACGCTGGCGTACATGCTGGTGTCGGACTGCAGATCGATCGCGGCCATGGTGTCGTTCTCGAATTTACGGTTCTGTGCGTCGAACAGATACTGCGCGCTCGGACTGAATCCCTGTGGTTTGTCCGAGATGTTCTGCACCGTTATCGAGACAATGGTGTACGCGCCCTGGGCTTTTCGCTGCAGGTACGGATTGTCCCCCACCACGGCGAGGCCGTTCTGAATCCCGGTGACGACGAATTCGAACTTGCCGTCCCGCACCGGTGTATTGAGGCCGGGCAAGCCTGCCGATGGCTTTGCGGCAGGTGGTTTTTCCGCAAGCGGTGCGCCGGGTGCACTGGCGGCGCTGGTTGCCGGGGCGGCCGCGGCACTGCTGGCCGTCTTGTCTGTCCTCTTGTCGTCTCCACTGTTGACCGCGGCGATGATCGTGCCGAATCCGCATAGTCCGACAATGACTGCGACCACGATGAGCGCGATCTTGCCGCCACTGGATTTCTTTTGCGGTGGCCGACCGTATCCGGGCCCGGGCGGCGGTGAAAACTGGCCGGGCTGCGGTGGTTGTTGTCCGCCGCCGGGAGGAGGTTGGCCACCCCAGTTCGGATTCTGAGGTTGCTGCGATGGGTATTCCCCCTGCGGTGGCATCATCTGTTTGCCTTCTGCGAGAAGTGATCTAGCTGATGCCGCCTGTATCGACCTCATGTGGTGTGCGTTACGTTCATTTGCTAACGGTATAACTGAAATAAGCGCAGGCAGTTGGCTATTCCACAGGTCCGTGCCGTCATTCGGGGCACCGCCCAACTATTTGCGAACAAACATGTTCTTAGGTGGTACGGTCGCTTGCATGAAGCTGTTCGCGGGGGCGTCTGTTGCTGGGCGCAAGGTGTTGATCACGGGGGCGGCGCGGGGGATCGGGGCCGCGCTGGCTCGGCAGTTGCATGCCGATGGCGCCCAGGTGGCGCTGCTCGGCTTGGAAGCGGAGTTGCTGGGGGAGGTGGCTCGGGAGTGCGGGGACGCGCCGTGGCGGTACTGCGATGTGGGGGATCGCGAGCAGGTCGATCGGGTGGTGGCGACGTTGGTGGGCGAGCTCGGGGGCCTCGATGTGGTGGTCGCCAATGCGGGGGTCGCGCGACAGCTGCCGTTGCTCGGGGGCGATCCCGCGGTGATGGAGGAGACGCTGGCGGTCAATGTGCTCGGCGTCTACTACACGTTGCGCGCGGCCGGGCCGCACATCAGCCACGCGAATGGTTATGCGCTGGTTGTCTCTTCGCTCGCCGCGGCGGTGCACCTGCCGCTGGT
Organism: Nocardia sp. NPDC046473; assembly: GCF_040645995.1. NCBI lineage: Bacteria > Bacillati > Actinomycetota > Actinomycetes > Mycobacteriales > Nocardiaceae > Nocardia > Nocardia sp. NPDC046473. The sequence continues at coordinate 662,715 of NZ_JBEYZJ010000002.1, read as the reverse complement.
CGGCGCGTACAGCGCGTCGAAGGCTGCGGTGGAGGCGCTCGGCAACACGCTGCGGATCGAGCTGAAGCACACCGGGGCCAAGGTGGGCATCGCGTACTTCGCCGAGCTCGACACCGACATGACCTCGCGTGGCTTCGGCACCGACGCGGCCCGTGCGATCATCGGTCGCTCCACCGTTTCCGGCGTCGCACCGCTCGGGCCCGCCATCGATTCGGTGGCGAAGGCGATCGCGCGGCGGCGGCGTCAGGTGGTCTCGCCCTGGTGGGTGGCCTTCGTGCTGCCGTTCCGGCCGATCGCCCAGCGGGTGATCACACTCGCGTTGCGTCGAGGTGTGCGGCGCGCCTTGGAGATCGCGCGCAAGGAAGAGGCACCCTTCACCACGGACCAACCGGACCGACCCCGCAAAATGGAGCGGCACGCTTAGCCCGACCTAACCACCGGAGTCATCGATGCCCGAATCGGCAACCAGCGCACGCCAACTCCCGCGCGGTAGGCACGGCCTGCCGCGTGAACAGGTGGTCGCTTCGCAGCGCGAGCGCATCCTGATCGCGATGGCCGAGGCGATGGTCGAGAACGGTTACGTCGGCACCTCGGTCGCGGCGATCCTGAAACGCGCCGGGGTGTCCAGGGAGACCTTCTACGAGCAATTCCGTTCCAAGGAGGCCTGTTTCGAGGCCGCCTACGAGCGGGCGGTGCAGAACCTGCTCGGCCGCATCGAGGATGTGTCCGGCGATCCGACCGAGCCCGAGCCGGACGGCATGGCCAGGATGGACCGGATCTTCGCGGCCTACCTGCAGCACCTGGTCGACGATCCGGCAAGCGCGCGGCTGTTCCTGGTCGAGGTGTACGCGGTCGGCTCGGCGGCGATCAGCCGCCGGGCCCAGCTACAGGAGCTGTTCGTCGTCCGGATCGCCGACGTGCTCGGCGCACGGACCGACGAGCAGCGCTTCGCCTGTCAAACCCTGGCCGCCGCGATCAGCGCGATGGTCACCGGCCGGATCGCGGCCGACGACCTGGACGGTCTGCTCGCGCTGCGGGTGCCGCTGTTGAATCTGGTGCGTCGCGGTGGGGCGCTGTTCGGGGACGCGTTGCTGTCCGCAGACGAGTCGCGCTAGCGCTGCGTCACCGAACTACCGACGGACCTCGGGGTCCCCGGCCGGGATCGATGCCTGTTCGGGTACCGCCGGAGCCGGGCGCAACGCGCGGATGAGCAGCATGGTCGCGCCGCCCAACACCGGCGCGATCGCGGCAAGCGTCGCGACGATCAGCCCGCTCAGCGTCGGAGCTGCCGTCGAGATCAGTGTTGCCGCACCGAAGTAGAGGAACAGCAGGCCCGAGCCGATGCCGATGGCTCGTTCCGGCAGGTGCTTGCCGACCAGGATGCCGATGCCGATGGCGAGCGCGTCGGCGGCGACCATGCCGATCGTCGAGCCGATCCACACGCCGACCCAGTCGTAGTCGGTGGCCAGCGCCGCCGTCGCGAACATGGTCCGGTCGCCGAGCTCGGCCAGCAGGAACGCGGACAGCACCACGAAGAACGGCGCGGTGCTCGCCCGCAACGACTTAGGCGCCTGCTCTTCCTCGTCCGCGCGGAAGTGTTCACGCAGCGTCCACAGGCCGACGGCCAGGAAGGTGAGCGCGGCGACCAGCGAGATGGCCCGCGTCGGCAGCGCCGATCCGAGGAAATAGCCGACGCCCACCGAGATCAGGTGGACCGCGGCGGAGGCGGTCGCGATGGCGCCGAGCACCACCCACCAGCGGTAGCGCAGCGCGAACGTCAACGCCATCAGCTGGGACTTGTCACCCAACTCGGCGAGAAAGACGATGCCGATACTCAGCAAAACAGTGGCGATCATGATGTGTGCGACTCCCGGGTCTCCGGCCTGCCGGTCGGAGTCTGGGTATGCCTCCGGCCGACAACGAATAGTTGTCTAGGCCGAAGGTCTCGCCCACCGGATTGTTCCGGTTCACACAGCCGGACCCGAACCCTCGTGGGGTGGCGGGTCAGTATGTCGACTGTGCAATTGGGGGCTACTCCCCTTCGCTGTCACCGACTCTACCCGCACGCGTCCGAGTGTGCCAACATGGTGTAGCCCAAATCGCAATGCGCGCAATAAGTTTGGCGATCCGTCCAGCGGGTTTCGGGTACCCTTACGCGGCCAGCAGCATGGCCAGAACCGCGGTGTCGGGATCGCTGATCGGGTCCAGTCCGACGCGGCTGACCAGGGAGGTGACCGTGCCGTCGGATTCCGCCTCGGCCCAGGCGGCCCGGTGTTCCAGCCCGAGATGCGGCACGCCGGGCAGCAGCACGCAGCCCGATGCGGCGCCCGCGCATTCCGGCAGCGACGGCCGGGTTTCCGAGGGCGGATGCAGCATCAACAGGGCGGCCGGCACATGATCGGCAAACCGGCCGGGCGCCAGCGCCTCCGCACCGAGCACCGTGCCCTCGGCCAGCACCAAGCCGACCGTGCCCGGTGCCGGATCGTCCGGTAACTCCTCGCGCACCCCGAACACCGTCGAGGTGGTCAGCAGCCCCGGCAGCGTGGCCACCCGGACCGCGAGCACCAGTACCTGGGCCCATTCCTTGGTGGTGTCCGGCCAGCGGCCGGAGATGACGAAGCCGCGCAGCGAGCCACGGGCATGGAAAGGCGTGATGCCGATTGGTCCATTCATCCGCATGATGCCTCCCGTCGTATAACCGGGGGCGGCTTTGCCCGTCCTCTGTGGATTCAGAGAATGACTGACGAAACACCTGGCACACAAGTACCAAAGAGTGCCAGCTGGCCAGCGGAAACAGGCTGACCAGCGATTGTCTTCGCCCACATGCGGCGATCCCGGTGATTGTTGGCCGGACTGAGACCGCGCTGCGCCCCGGGCGTGTCCGGCGGCAATCGCCCAGAAACGAGCAAACCCGCGAACAGCGGTCCTGTTCGCGGGTTTTGCTGACTGCTCTCGCAACCACACCGGCATTACTGCGGGTTTCGAGCGAAGCGAGATAGAGCATTGCTCGTTTGCGGCCCGGCTCGGGCCCGAGTGACCGCTGCTCGCGACTGCGTCGCAATCGCATCGGCCACTCGGGCCCGAGCCATCAGGGGGCCGCAAACACGCCGCGCGAAGCGCGGCAATCACATTCAGCCGAAGATGAGGCCCTTGCCCTGGCCGACGGCGCGCGCGAAGCGATCCTGCACGTCTTCCCAGTTGACGACGTTCCAGAACGCGGTGACGTAGTCCGCCTTGACGTTCTTGTACTGCAGGTAGAAGGCGTGCTCCCACATGTCGACCTGCAGCAGCGGGATGATGCCCAGCGGGACGTTGGCCTGCTGGTCGTAGAGCTGGAAGGTCAGCAGCTTCTGGCCGAGGGTGTCGTAGCCGAGCACCGCCCAGCCGGAGCCCTGCAGGCCGTTGGCCGCGGCGGTGAACTGACCGCGGAACTTGTCGAACGAGCCGAACTGGTCGTCGATCGCCGCGGCGAGGTCGCCGGTCGGCTTGTCGCCACCGTTGGGGGACAGGTTCTTCCACCAGATGGAGTGGTTGACGTGGCCGCCGAGGTGGAAGGCCAGGTTCTTCTCGTACAGGAAAATGGCGCCGTGGTCGCCGCTGTCCCTGGCGGCCTCGAGCTTCTCGAGTGCGGTGTTCGCGCCTGCGACGTAAGCGGCGTGGTGCTTGGAATGATGCAGCTCATTGATCTGCCCGGAGATGTGGGGCTCCAGGGCGCTGTAGTCGTAATCCAGATCTGGCAGCGTGTACTCAGCCACGATGTCCCTTCCTATGTCGGGCTGTGTGCGCCCATCTCGAGCACACCCAACCATCATTCGTACACCCGCTCGGTTCCAACCGGGCCTGATGCCCCCGCATTCCGTTGTGGGCTTGGGCTGTGCACCTCGAAGTCACCTCGGCACCGGATCGAACCTCGCAAATAGCATCGAACCACGTCGTGGTACGACGAACTAGTGGAGCGCGGTACGACGAACTAGTGGAGCGGCTCCGCTCCGCGTCCGTCGTAGTCGCACCGGATCGGGCACCGCCCGGCCGGGCAGCACCGATCCTCGTGCCGGATACCCACAAGGTCGTCGGTCATCCCCGTCCGCCGCCGATTCCCTGAGGCCCGCACAGAAACGAATACCGCACATCCGGAAGCCGGGTGTGCGGTATCGGTGTCGGTGGATCAGAGCGGCGGCGCGATGCCGGGACGGGTAGCCCGCGGGTCGCCCGCGTCGTGGGCCTCCCACCAGCGTGCCGCGCCCGCGATGAATTCCGCCAGCGGGATCTCCCGGCCGGTCGAGTCGTTGATGAGCAGGTTGTCGAACCAGACGCGCACGTCCAGCTCACGCGGGTCGATGCCCTCCTCCTGGGAGAACTCGAGGACGTGGGCGGAGATGTGCTCGTCGATCTCGGTGTCGAAGCTGAGCAACTCGCTCCACAGGGCCCAGCCGCTGTCGTCGAGGTCGATGAACTCCCAGCCGTGCAGCCGGCCGCCGCCGAAGCTGCGGATCGCCTCGTCGAGGCCGTCCAGCTGCAGGGGCAGTACCTGCGGTTCGAGGTCGTCCCAGTTCTGCATGCGCAGCGATGCCGCGACGCGGCCGACTCCAGTGAAGGTCACCTGAACCCGGTAATCCTCGGTGGGCGTTCCGTTCTCCGGAAGCGTCAGCACCTCTAAGTCGAGTCGTAGTTGCTTGGCCGCCGCGTCGACCTCGAGGCCGAGGCATGTCGCCTCGGACAGAGCGACGTTGAGCCCAGCCGTGTCCATTCCGTCGAGTAGCCCCCTGCTCACGTTCATGGCCACAGGCTACCGACAGCTACCGGTGGAGCCCAGTATTTCAGTTTTTCGCTAGTGTTCTCGTTTTTTATGGAACCGAATCGGACCGGCCGCCGTCCAAGTACGTATCGGAACCCGTTGAGCCCGCGAGTTTCGAGGTCGGCGGCGAATGACCGCTCCGGGATTGGATGCTGGAGGGGAGTCCCGGATCGGTTGTTCGCGCCGCACGTTCATGCCGCGAATCTGCTGTTGGCCCGCGAAACGCCCCGGATCGGGGTGCCTGGGCCCGGAGTGGGCGTTAGCCGGTGGGTAGCTTTGATAGCCAAATCCTGAACTGGTGCGCTGTCTGATAGCTGCAACCTGTGGATGAAGTTGTGGATTATGTGGATAACTCTGTCGGAGGTATGCACATGCGCGTCCCGAGCGGGGCGTCGATCAGGGATCCGGGACGCAGAACATACCTGAAGTATCGGCTCGATGTCGAGTCGCCGACGGCCGAGGCGCGGGCCGGAACTCCACGGCACCCGCCCACCCATGGCAGGATCGAAACCGTGACGAGTCCCCATGTTCCGTCGGTCCCGGTGGACGCGGTGCCGAGCGAGTTCGACAGCAGCCCGCCGAAGCCGGCCGAGGGCACGCGGGCGATCCTGCTCGATGTGCGCGAAGACGACGAGTGGCAGCTCGGGCACGCGCCGGGGGCCGTGCACATCCCGATGGTCGACGTGCCCGCCCGGGTGGACGAGCTGGATTACGACGTCGATCTCTACGTCATCTGCAGGCAAGGCGGCCGTTCCCTCCAGGTGGTCGAATACCTCACGCACATCGGCTTCGACGCCATCCAGGTGAACGGTGGCATGGTGGCCTGGCAGCAGGCGGGCCGCCCGCTGGTCGCGGACGGTGACCGGCAGGCGAAGATCTACTAGTCCGGCAAGACACAGGAGGCACGGTGAGCACGGTCGTACAACCTTGTGCGCGGTGTGGCGCGCGCTGGGCCGTGCAGTCGACCCCGATGCACTGGTGCCCGCGCTGCCGCGGCGTGTTGCTCTCGCCCGCGCCCATCGACGCGCCCGCCGAGCGGCGTAACTATCGCTGGGTGGCGCGCAGGCCCGACCAGCGCACCCGCCGGTCCCCGGTCCCCGGTCGTCCGCAGAGCCGGGAAACCCCGCGCTACACCCAGATTCCGCGCTGGGGCCTACTCGACCCGCCGCCACGACCCACCGACGCACCGGCCCGTCCGCTCACCAGGCTGACCAAGTGGGCGTCCGTGCTGCCGATCGCCACCGCGGCGTTGTTCGCGCTCGCCGCCGTCGCCGAACTGCTGCGCTATCTGCTGTTGTTGCGCAATCGCACGCGGCTGATCCATCCGGCGGTGCTGCTCTGCTCCGATGTGTTCGTTGTCGCCGCCGCGCTGCTCGCGCTGTTCCTCGCGTTGCTGACCGCGGTGGCGGTGGTCGGTTGGTTGATCGACACGCGCAGGCACGCCTTCCAGGAAACCGGCCGCGCCGACCCGCGCTCGGTGCGGGCGCTGGTGCTCGGCTGCGTGATTCCGGTGGTGAACCTGCTGTGGCCCGGCGTTTTCCTGACCGAGATCGTCGCCGAGCGCGCCGATCCGCGGGCGCTGCGGGCGATCCGGATCTGGTGGGCCGCCTGGGTGTTCGGCGGTCTGGTCGCGGTGGCCGCGCTGGTGTGGCGGACCGCGGATTCGTTGCAGGTGAAGGCGGACGGGGTGCTGTTCACCGCGTTCACCGACCTGGTCGCCGCCGCGGTCGCGCTGCTCACCCTGGCCATGATGCGGGCGGTGGAGGAGCGAGATGTGCTCGGCCGCAGCCGGACCGCGCGGCGCTGGTTGATCGCCGTCGACCCGGCCGTGCCGGTGATCGAGCCGGTGCAGCCGGGCGGGCGGGCGCAGCGTGCGGCCGTCGAGCCTGCGCGGGAGACGGATTCGGTGCCGGACACAGATGACGACAACGGTGCAGTGGACCGTGTGCACGAGGAGGTTTTGACCAAGTGAGCGAGGCCAGTCGCGCACCGTTCGTGGTGGCGCACCGAGGCGCATCGGCGGCGCGCCCCGAACACACGCTCGCCGCATACGAATTGGCGCTGCAGGAAGGCGCGGACGGCGTGGAATGCGACGTCCGGCTGACCAGGGACGGGCACCTGGTGTGCGTACACGATCGCACCGTCGACCGGACCTCCTCCGGCACCGGCCTGGTCAGCGAGATGACCCTGGACGAACTGAAGGAGCTCGACTTCGGCGCGGACGGTGCGGCGGCCGAGGTGCTCACCCTCAGCGAGCTGATCACGCTGGTGCTCGATTGGCGCAGCAGGCCGACCAAGTTGTTCATCGAGACCAAGCACCCGGTTCGCTATGGCGCGCTGGTGGAGAACAAGCTGCTCGCCGAACTGCAGCGGTTCGGCATCGCCACTCCCGCGTCCGCGGATCACTCGCGTGCGGTGGTCATGTCGTTCGCGGCCACCGCGGTCTGGCGAATCCGCCGCGCCGCGCCGCTGCTGCCGACGGTGCTGCTCGGGGAGTCGTCGCGCTATCTCGGTGGCGGCGCCGCGACCACGGTCGGTGCCACCGCGGTCGGTCCGTCGGTGAAGACGCTGCGCGACCACCCGGAACTGGTCGACAAGGCCGCCGCAGCGGGACGTGCCACGTATTGCTGGACCGTGGACGACCCCGATGATGTGCGGTTGTGCGCGGAGCTCGGTGTCAGCTGGGTCGCCACCAACCATCCCGGGCGTACCAAGGCGCTGCTCGACGCCGCCTGAGTCGCTCGAAACAGGCTCGCGCTGGTCACTTCCTGAACCGGATGACCACTCGGCGCTGACCGGAGTGGATTGCCGGGCGGTGGGATCGACTGGCGTTGATTATCAGCCGACGTGGATGAAGTCCTACGCCGACATTCATCTCGCGCAACAGCGAGGCGAAAGGCGGCTTGACACAACCGGTCCGATGTCCAGGTCGCCTCGGTCCACGGTGTGCGCGAACTGGGTTGCGCACCTGCGTAGTTGGCCGATCGCCGGTCCGTGTTCCGTCTCCGACCGCGTTCGGTGCCGTGGCGCGCGGGGTGTCGCCGCGCACACCATGTAGGTTGACCCCCCGTGGGTAAGAGCAAGCGGAATAGTCCTAAGCCCGGAGGGAACCGGGCACTGCGTCTCGCCGAGCGGAAGGTGGCGCTGGAGCAGGCGACCCAGGCCGTCTCGCGTCCCTTCGAGGGGCTGGCCGCGGAGTGCGATCTGGTCGCGCTGTGCGAGTTCGTGCCGTCGGCGACCGCCGAGCTGAAGCTGGCACCCGGTGTCGCGGCCGAGCGGTCGGTCGTGCTCGCCACCGTGCTGCCCGGTGCGGTGGCCGCGCTGGTCCGGGCCGGCGATCAGCCGAGCGGCTATGTCGGTGCGCAGGTGCAGTTCCAGGGCGCCGACCTCGGTGCCGATCTCGCCGCCGCGATCCTGTGGACCCAGTCCGCCGAGCCCGGCGATTCGCTGGCGTCGGTGGAGAGCGTGGCCGGCGGCCCGCGGCTGACCGACGTGATCGATCCCGGTGCGGACCTGGAACTCACGGTGCACCAGGACTTCGACTGGTGGGTGCCGGAAGGCGTGCAGCCCGACCCGCAGGTCGCCGCGACCATCGAGCAGGCCAAGCAGGCGATCAAGCCGTCGGCGCGGATCGCGCTCGGCCCGGACGCGACCGGCGCGGCGTGGTGGGTGGACGCGGGCGACAAGGCGCACATCCGCTGGGTCCGTCCGGAGAACGAGGACGACCTGATGCTGGCGCTGGCCCGCCTGCACGCCGCGGGTGGTCTGCACCTCGGCGAGGGCTCCCGGTTCGCCGGCTCGTTCCGCACGCACGGCGTGCTGGTTCCGGTCTTCGATCTGGATCCCGAACAGCATCCCGACGAATGGGTAAAGCCCGCACAGGAATTCGATGCCCGGCTGGCCGAGGCGCTGGCCTCGGAGGTGCCGTTGACCGCCGGTGAGCGCCGGTCCAGGGATGGCCTGCGGTCGCGTCAGGTGACCCTGCGCTGATCGTCGGCAACGGCACGGAGAATTTTGTGAAGAATCCCCCTTTCTAATATTGTCAGTGTTGGGTTCTCCGCTACTATCGGACGCTGGTGGACTCACCGACCTGATGATTGAAAGAGGAAAGACTCCATGGACGAACTGATCGCCGCGCTTCGGCTACTGCTCAGCTCCATCAGTGCCAAGTAGGCCATCTGCCTGAACGACAAAAAGCCCAGCTCTTCGTGAAGAGCTGGGCCTTTTTGCGTTTAACCGGCAACGCGGATCAGATGGATCCGCCCGCGGCCGAAGGTGCACCGGAAGCATCGCTGGCACCACTCATTTCCCTGGCGATGAACTCTTCCAGATCGAACAGGTTGGACCCGGCGCGCTCGGCGATGGTGAGCAGGGTGGTCATGTTGGCGACCTCCTCGACCTGCTCCTTCAGGAACCACTGCATGAACTGCTCGCCCAGGTAATCGCCCTCTTCGCGGGCGGTGCTCGCCAGCTGGATGATCTGGTCGGTGACCGTCTTCTCCTGGGCCAGGGCCAGCGCGATCGGCTCGTGCACATTCTCGAACTTGGACTTCGCCGCGTCGATACCGGACAGGTCGACACTGATATCCCGGTCGAGGAAGTACTGCACGATCATCATCGCGTGATTGCGTTCTTCGACCGCTTGCGCATAGAAACGCTTGGCCAACTGCGGCAGGTCCGCATTGTCGAACCACACCGCGATGGCGATGTATTGATGCTCGGCGTTGAATTCATGCCTGATCTGATCGTGGAGCAGGCCGTGGAATTTGCTGCGTGGGGACTCCGGATGGCTGGACATAGTGTGCGACATTAGCGCTGGTCACAGCGCTTGTCATCCAAGTGCAACCTTATTGAGGCTAGTATTGCCTAATTAATTCTTCGCTGCCCCAGCCATTCTCGGGGTCGCGTTGTCGGCCCGTTGTGGGGCGCGAAGTTCGCGTGCGATGAAGTCCTCGACGTCGAAAAGATCGCCCGTCGAACGGTCGATCACGGTCAACAGCGTGGTCATCTTCGCGACCTCTTCGACCTGTTCCTTGAGGAACCATTGAATGAAGCGCTCGCCGAGATAATCACCCGATTCGCGAGCCGCCCGCGCGAGCCCGGTGATCTGCCCGCTCCTGGTCTGCGCCGTCTCCAGCAGGAAAGCTATTGCGGCACGCGGGGATTCGAAGGTCGACCGGACCTCGTCCAGGGCGCCGATGCGGACCTCCAGATCGCGGTCGAGCAGATACTGGACCATCCGCAGTGCGTGCGCGCGTTGCTCATCGGACTTGGCATAGCAGTGTTTCGCCAACTGCGGCAACCGATTCGAGTCCAGGTACACGGCGGCCGCGAGGTACTGCTGCGCGGCCGTGAAACCGTGACGAATCTGCGCACTGAGCAAAGTGGGGAACGGCTGATCGAGCTCGGTATCCGTCATGTAATCGACGCTACCGCGTCAGCAGGTCCTCCGGAATCGGTCTGTCCGAGGCAATCGCATCGAAGAACTGGCCAGCCTTGTTCTTGTCCCACAGCAGCACATTGCCGCTGTCGGTATCTTCGAAGCCGCCGACCGGCACCGTCGTCGGTATTGTGTCGCCGCGCATCGCCCAGCCGAGCTGCGCCAAATTCCAGATATGGTCGCCGTTGTCGACCTTCAGCGATTTCACGGTGTCGGTCGCCAGCGGCCACAGCTTGAACGGATTGGCCAGCGTCGCACCGCTGGTCGCCTTCTTCACCAGCGCCGCCATGAAGATTCGCTGATTGTTGATCCGATCCAGGTCGGCCAGCGCGGTGGCGCGGCTGCGCACGAAGCCGAGCGCCTGCGGTCCGTTCAGCTTCTGGCAGCCGGCGGGAAGGTTGATCCCGGCCAGCGGATCGTCGATCGCCTTCGGCACGCAGACGTCGATGCCACCGAGCGAGTCGACGACCCCGGCGAAACCGCCGAAGCCGATCTGTGCGTAATGATCGATGTGCACGCCGGTCGCGATCTCGACGGTCTGCACGAGCAGTTGCGCGCCGCCGATCGCGAAGGCGGCGTTGAGCTTGTCCTTGCCGTTGCCCGGAATGCTGACGTAGGAGTCGCGCGGCAGGCTGATCACCGTGGTCTTACCCGACTTCGGGATGTGCACCAGCATGATCGTGTCGGTGCGTTCCGGACCGACCTCGCCGCCGGTGGCGAGCTGCTGCTCCTGCTCGGGCGTCAGGCCCGCGCGACCGTCCGAGCCGACGAGCAGCCAGTTGGTGCCCGGCGTATCGCCGACCCGGCCCGCATAGCCGGCCAGCGCGGGGATGCGGGTCAGCGAGCCGTCGAGTTTCACGACGGCGCCGACCACGGCCACGATCAGGATCAGCAGCAGGACCAGGAACCAGCGGAAGTAGTGGCGCTTGCGGCGCGGCCGCGGCGGCCGCGGCTGGCGTTCGCCGCGCGGCGGACCGGGCGGCGGTGGTGGCGGGCTGCCTCGGTACGGCCGCTGCGGTGGCGGTCCCTCGCGATAGGGGACCGGCTGCTGCGTCGGCGCGTGGGTCGGTGCCCGGTGCGGCTTGTCCAGCGGTGGCGGTCTGCGTGATGCGACGTTTTCCGGCGGGACCTGCGAATAGGCGAGCGGCTGCTGCGGGCCGCCGCGGTGCAGCACCTGGGTCGGCTCGATGTAAGGCGACTGCGGGTCACCCGGTGGCCCAGCACGGTGCGGCCCGGGACGCTGCATCGGCGGCTGGCCGGGCGGCGGCACCCCGCGCATCCGCGCGCGGTACTGGGGGTCGTCGCCATTCATCACTGAGACTCTACTTATCCGTCGTCGTTCGGGGAGGTCGTGCGACGGATGATCTCGCTCCGATTCCGGCGTTCGTCGTACTCGACTGCCCTGAGTACGACGCGCCGGTATCAGTGCCCGTCCGTCGGTGCACTCTCTATGAATTCGCGTGTGCCGTCCCGTTGTTATCGCAATGCGGAGAACAGTTGGATCACGAGCTCCGCTCGACGGTATCGATGCAGGTGAGGGCCTTGTCGGCGGATCGATGTGTTTGTCGACACCGCGCCGCTTCGGCCTGCCGCGTGGACGACGGTCACCCGGCGAGTGTGTGGTGCGCATCGCTGGTCGCGGATGGGCAATAGATTCGAGCCTATGCGTGATGAGTCCGGGGTCGAGAGCGGCGCGTCCGAGGTGACGGATCGGGAGCGGCTCGGGATCAAGCTCGAGATCGCGGTCGTGCTGGTGATCACCTTCGGATCGAGCGGGCTCAACGCGGCGCTGTCGCTGGTGGAGAGCGCGATCGCGGCGGGTGGCGTGGGCGGGCAAACCGTCGCGCTGAATCCCTCGCGGTCCGCGCAATCGACCATCGATCTGCTGTTCCAGCTGCTGAGCGTGACGCGGCTGGCCGGGTGGGCGGCGCTCGCCCTGTATCTGTTGTGGCGCAGCGGAATCGGTCCGCGCCTGATCGGGCTCGCGGCGCGACTGCGCTGGCGCGCGGATGTCGTGCCCGGGCTGGTGCTTGCGGCCATCATCGGGTTGCCGGGTCTCGGCCTCTATTTGACCGCGCACGCCATGGGGATGAGCGTGACGATCGTGCCCGCCTCGCTCGGCGACCACTGGTGGCGGCTGCCCGCTTTGATCCTGTCCGCCTGCGCCAACGCGCTGGCCGAGGAGATCATCGTGGTCGCCTACCTGATCACCCGCCTGCGCAAACTCGGCTGGTCGGAGAACCGGTCACTGGTCGCCTCGGCCCTGCTGCGCGGCAGTTACCACCTGTACCAGGGTCTCGGCGGCGGCATCGGAAACCTGGTGATGGGCTTGATCTTCGGCCGCTACTGGCAGCGGACGAACAAACTGTGGCCGTTGATCCTGGCCCACGCCACCATCGATACGGTCGCCTACGTCGGCTATACAGTCCTGCACGGCCATGTTTCGTGGCTGCCCTAGTCGAATACCCGATCCGCGACGTGAATCTGGTCGGCTGCAGCACCGATCAAAGGCTTGGCGGCCACGTCCCCGAGTAGATGCGCACAGCCCGCCGGCGCCGCTCAGTCCTACTGTGCGAGTGCGGGAGTCGGGGTTCTGAGCAGGACAGGGTCAGATGCGGCGGAGTCCGTTGAGGAATGGGCAGCCCGCCAAGGTGCGGACCGCGCGGCTGAGGGATTCGATGTCGTCGGCGGGGGAGCTGAACGGGAGGCGGAAGTCGTGGTCGCCGTCGCGGCCCTCGATGCGCAGGGTGAGGCCGTAGCGGTCGATGGCGAGCGGGTGCACGATGCCGTGCTGTAGCCGGGGCGGCAGGTGGCGGGCCAGCTGCGCGACGACGTCCGCGTGGTCGGCGTCCATGTGCTGTAGCCAGGCGGATTCCAAGGTGCAGAACGGATCCGGCTGGGCCAGCCGCAGTTCGTCGATGCTCACCGATTCGGCACCGGTCGAGTCGGCCACCACCGCGGAGTTGATCACCAATCGCAGCAGGGTCGCGCTGTGCCCCACGTCGAGCAGGCCCGGATCCGGGTTTTCCTTGGCCACCTCACCGGCCAGCGCGCGCTGGGCCTGCGCGGGCACCGCGCGCACCCAACCACGCAGCCACACCAGCGCGCGCACCGGTTCGCGCAGCGGCAGCGGGGCGTGATCGGTGAGCTCCAGCACCGCGGGTGCGCCCGCGTCCGGGGAATTCCCGGCCACGATCGCCGCCACCGAGGTGGTCGGCACCGCGATCACCGCGTCGCCGCACTCGCGCACGTGATGCACGGAGATGGGCGTCGGGTCGATGCCGGGCATGGCCAGCACCGCCTGCTCGGCATGCGCGCACGCACTGCGCACCCGCTCTGCGGTGGACGGTGTGACAGTCGATGTCGGACGCGGCATGCAAACCTCCGTGGTCGGGCGTTGTTCGCCTCGCTCGGGCGCTCAATTAGGTTACCCTAAGCTAAGTGACGAGCGGAACATCCGCAACCATTCGCCCCATCCTGATCCTGAGAATTCGCCCGCGCGTTCGCGCTCGGCAGCGCGCCCGGACCCGGTTGTTACGGTGGATCAGTGGCGCACGGATCGGAATCAACCGCAGAACCAGTACTCATCGCACTGACGACCCCCGCCCGACGCAGCATCGTCGACGGCCTGGTGCGCGCCCCGCAACCCGGCGGCGCCGCCCCGATCCTCGACGCGGACGCCCCCGATCCCGACGTCGCCGCCTTCCTGGCCACCATCGTCCACACCGACACCGGCTTCATCGCCCGCACCTCTTCAGGTCCGCGCGCCCTGGCCATCGTCGCCGCCACCGCCGCCGCCCTGTGCGGAGAGGACATCCGCGCAGCCCTCGTCACCCCGGACACCACTTTCCTCAACGCCCTGAAACCCCCTGCGGTAGAAGCCCTCCGAACCGTCCTCCTCGCCATCGAGACCGACGCCAGCGCCGAAGTAACCCAAGCTCTCCACCTCCTCGCCCGCCCCTGAGCCACGACTAAGACCGTGCGCAACCTGGTTTGCCGCGCATGTTGTGGGGCGCCGCGCACGAAATCGCCAGCAGATTCGCGCGCGGCACGCGGATTCGCGCGCGGCAGACCATCGCACAGCATGCGTGGCACGCGGCTGCGGTGCGGTAGCTCGGGATGTCGCCAACAGAACGTCGAGCTCGGCGGCGCGCTGGGGTGGGCGGCGGAAAAGCCTGGTCGGGTGGGGGTGGTGGTTAATAGCGGGGGCGGCGGTCGCGGACGCAAGTAAGGTCGTAACCGTGCCGCGTATCGCGTACTTCGGGCCCTCCGGAACTTTCACCGAGATGGCCCTCGCCGAACTCGAAACCTCGGGGGCCTTCGAAGGGGTCGTCGAGCGGGTTGCCGCGCCCAGTCAGGGGGCCGCGCTCGAGCTGATCCGGTCCGGAGACGTGACGGGAGCGGTGGTGCCGATCGAGAGTTCGGTCGAGGGCTCGATCTCCGCGACGCTCGACTCCCTCGCCATCGGTCCGCGGCTGCAGATCATCGCGGAGACCGAGCTGGAGGTGACCTTCACGATCCTCGGTCATCCCGGCACCAGCCTGTCCGAGGTGCGCACGCTGGCCGCCTATCCGGTGGCCGCCGCCCAGGTGCGTGAGTGGGTGTCGCGGGAGCTGCCGCAGGCACAGCCCTACGTGTCGGCGTCGAATGCCGCGGCGGCCGAGGACGTGGTGGCGGGCAAAGCGGATGCCGCGGTGTCGACGGCGCTGGCCGGTGCGCGGCTCGGGTTGGCGGTGCTGGCCTCCGGCGTGGCCGACCATGAGCAGGCGATCACCCGTTTCGTGCTGGTCACCCGTCCGCGCGTGGCGCCGCCCGCGACCGGTGCGGACCGGACCTCGATCGTGCTGGAGTTGACGAACGAGCCGGGCTCGCTGATGCGCGCGTTCGCCGAGTTCGCTACCCGCGGCATCGATTTGACCAGGATCGAATCCCGCCCCACCCGCACGGGCATGGGCACCTATCGCTTTTATCTCGACTGCGTCGGGCACATCGATGACACCGCGGTGGCCGAGGCGCTCAAGGCTTTACATCGCACCGCCCGGATCCGGTTCCTCGGTTCCTGGGCCGCGACGTCGGCAACCGGCACGCCACCGCCTTCGGACGAAGCGGCTGCGGAGTGGCTGACCCAGCTCAGAAAGGGGGTGGCGGATCTGTGACCGAAGCGAAGATCGGCCCGGGCAAGTTGGTTCTGGTCCGGCATGGCGAGACCGAGGGCAACGTCGCGAAGCTGCTCGACACCAAGGTTCCTGGCCTACCGCTCACCGAACGCGGTGCGGCACAAGCCAAGCTGTTCGGAGAGAACCTGCTGAACCCGCCGCAGGTGCTGTTCTGCTCGGCGGCACAACGTGCCCGCCAAACCGCCGGCTATATCGAAGCCGCAACCGGCGTGCCTGCCGTCGTCTTGGACAACGTGCAAGAGGTGCAGGCCGGCGACCTCGAGGGCAAGCACAGCGAAGAGGCCCACCTCTACTTCCAGCGGATCTACCGCGCCTGGCACAACGGCGACCTGGACCAGCGCGTCCCCGGCGGGGAATCCGGACGCGACGTCCTCGCCCGCTTCCTCCCCATCATCGAGGAACTCCGCGAAACGTACCTGGCGCCGGACTCGGCCACCGGCGATATCCTCCTGGTAAACCACGGTGCCGCAATGCGTTTGGTCTCCCGCTACCTAGCCGACGTGCTACCCCCGTTCACCACGAACAACCACCTCGACAACACCGAAACCATCGAACTCGTCCCCCTGCCCGACGGCACCTGGGACTGCACCCGCTGGGGCCGCTTCACCCCACCCTTCGGCTACGACGTCGCCCCCACCTCCGACGACCCGATGGGCTAGCAGCGCCTCCCGCGCATGAATCCCTTGCCCCGCAAGCGAATTCGCTGACAATCGTGCTCGGCATCCGGCTGTGTCGTTTCGAACCGCGCTCGCGGGTCGCTCGGCAGGCTGAGTTCACCGTGCTTCTCGGCGGGCGCGGCGCCGTCGTTGCAGGCCGGGGTGGATCCCGGCGGGGAGGTCCGCGTGCGCGGCGATGCGCTGGAGGAACGGAAGGAGCAGGGTTCGCTCGGTCTCGTCGAGGGGTGCGAGGATTTCCGATTCCAGCGCGTCGGCCTCGGCTTCGACCGCCTCGAGCACTTCGCGCGCATGATCGGTGAGGTGGACCGCGTGTGCGCGACGGTCGTCCGGATGCGGGCGCCGGGTTACCAGTGCGCGCTCCTGTAGCTCGTCGACCAGTCCGACCATCGCGTTGCGGTGGACCCGCAGCAGATCCGCGAGTTCTTGCTGACTGCGACCATCCGCCGCTGCGAGGTGGCCCAGGACCGCGAAGTGGGCGGGATCCAGATCCAATCGCGCCAGCTGCTCGGTGAACCGGTACGCCACGTGATGACCGATCTGCGACAACAGGAATACCCCACGCGAGTCCAGCGGTCGGTTCACCATGACCCTCACATTAGCAACTCAACATGATTGCCATCTAACAGGATTGACATATAAGAAGATTGTCATTTACCGTGACAATATGACAGCTTCAAGCAACCCCGCCGTCCCCGACACCGACGCCCCGGTCACGGTGATCAACACCATGGCCGTCCCTGTGGCACAGCGGGATCTGTTCCTGCAGCGCTGGCGGGAGAATGCCCAGTACATGGCGTCCGCGCCCGGCTTCCGCCGATCCCGGATGCTCCAGGCGGCCGCCGAAGCCGCCGAGGCGGTCTTCGTCAACATCGGCGACTGGGACAGTGGCACCGCCCTGCGCAGCGCCCTCGACACCCCGCGATGGCGCGAGCTGAATCAGCGGATCCAGGACGATCTCGACCTCACCGCACGACCGATGATCTACCGTCTCGCCCTCGACGTAGCACCCGGTGACGTGCTGTCCCGGTGACCGCCGATCCCTCAGCACCGGGCCGACTCATACGAGACAGCGGTCGGACGGGCCGGTACCCCTCGGCAGGACCGGATGCTTTGCCGGACAACAGTTCTGATCGGCCGCAGCTGAACCCTGTCCCAGTTTGTCTGAACATCACGGAGAACGAACCATGTCGCGCAAGAACCTCAACACCGTCCTGGCCACCGCCGTCGTCGGGTTCACCTTCTACCTCTCGTTGTCCTTCATCCTGACCCCCGAGACGGCGGCCCAGGGCTTCGGACTGCCGAGTTGGCCCGCTGGCGGCGACGGCTTTCTCATCGTGAAAGGCTGCCGCGAACTCGCGATGGGCCTTGGCGCAGGCATCCTGCTGGTGACCGGCCGGCGCCGCGCGCTGGGCTGGGTTCTGCTGATGACGGCCGTCGCCCCGCTCGGCGACATGGTCAACGTCTTGGCCCATCACGGCTCCACGGCCATCGCGTTCGGCGTCCACGGCCTGACCTCCGCGCTGATCGTGGCCACGGGCCTGCTGCTCCTCCGTGAGGCCGGCAAGACCCAACAGGCCGCTGCCCCGGCGCTCGCAGTGCAGCCCGCCTGAGGTCTGCCCGCCCCCGAACGACCGCAACATATTTCACGAACGAGGACCCGATGAAACAGCTCTACTGGGCCGCCGTCGCCTATACCGCACTGGGACTGCCGTCGGGCTTGTTCTACCGCGAACTCACCAAAGCCCACCAGTTCACCGGCAAGACCGAACTCGCCGTGGTCCACACTCACCTGCTGGCGCTGGGCACGCTGTTCTTCCTGATCGTTCTGGTGCTCGAACACCAACTCGCCCTGTCGAACACCCGCAGCTATCGCTGGTTCTTCGTCGTCTACAACACCGGTGTCTGCTGGGTGGTGTCGTGCATGACCGTCATCGGTGCCCGGACCGTTCTCGGGTACGGCGAATACAAGCCGCTATCGCACCTGGCCGGGGGCGGTCACATCCTGCTGACGATCGGATTCGTGCTGTTCTTCGTCACCGTGCACCAGGCCATTACAGCTCGCCGCGAGGAGCAGCCAGGCGGCACCACAGTCAGTTCCTCGGCCGGGCAGCACGTTTCATGACCGGCCGAGGACCTTGCTGGGGTGCGTCGCCCGAGTTCGTCGGACGCGTGGGCAGTGCTGAAGTTCTAGACCTGCTCCGGCTTACGCGGGAACTCCGCACGCTCCGGCAGCTCACTGATCAAGTCCTGCAATGCCGTTCGCAACCGTGCGGGCGTCCCGGTGGCAAGCGACGTCCACTTCACGCCGTCGTCGGACTTGCTCGCGGTCGCGATGAAGCGGCCGCCGCGAGTGTTGAAGACGGCGATGTGGTTGTCGGTGACGTCGCGGGTGCCGTCGCCGTACACCACGGCGACGATCTCGGCGTGTGAGTGGATCTGCACCATGGCCGAGGCGAGGGCTTGCGCGTCGGCCGGCGGGGTGCCGACCTTCGCCAGTCGGGTGGTGGTGGCTGCCGCGTCACCGGTGTCGTCGAAGATCGGCACCAGCTGTTCGGTCGGTGCCCGCATGCCGGTGAGGTCGAGCGGGTCGGCCGGGCCGAGGGCCGCGATCACCGGGCCGGGCAGGTCGTCCTCGGCCTCGTCGATCACGTAGGACTGCGGCCCGCGAAGGGCGACGGTGACAACGTCGTCGCCCTTCGCGAGACACATGCGACTCACTTGACCGTCCACGAACAGCCGCAGTGCGACCACCCAGTGCGGTCGGTACAGCGCGAGCAGCCGATCTTCGAGTTCCTGATGGATCACGTCACCGATCAGCAGTTCCCGATCGGCGAGCGACTGGGCGGCCACGGCCATCGCGGCATCGTGATCGGCCACGTTGTCGTATTGCCCGCGTGCGTCCAGCACGACGGGCACCTCGTCGATCTCCAGCTTCTCCAGGAGAAACTGCATCTCGTCGAGCGACAACACCACCGATGCGAGCATCGACGGGCCGCGGCCCGCACCGAGCACCGTCACTTAGCGGCCGTACCGGCTGCGTCGGCGCCGATCACTCCGTCGGCGGCGTAGCGACCGTCGTTGAAGTGCTCCGAGCGCAGGTAGTCCTGGCTCTTGTGTTCGGTCTCGTCGTCCTCGTCGCGAACCTGGTTGCCCAGCAACGGGCTACCCGGCGTGTTGTTGCGCTGGACCGGTGCCGCGGTGGGCTGGCTGACCGAGACGTTCTCGGCGACCGGTGCCGCGGTGGGTGCGCCACCGATCGTGCTCGAGCCCCAACCTTCGGGCAGCTTGAGTGAACCATTGCCGAGCGACACGGAGGCGCCGGAGCCGAACGACGCGGATCGCGTTCCCGCGGACACCGCGGCGGAGGCCAGACCCGCGCCGCCGACCATGGTGGTCGGCGCGACACTGCTGATTCCGGGTGTCGCGGCGGTGGTGACGGCCGCGATCGCGTGCGAGCCGATGGTGCCCGCGGTGGACACACCGGTGGTCGCCACCGAGCCCGCGAAATTGGCCGCCTGCGTTGCCGCGCCGACCACGCCGGGGTTGTTCACGAGTGCCGCCGCCGTCGAGATCGCGGTCTGCACCGGATCGGCGTTGGTGGCCTGGTAGGCCTGATCGGCCTGGCCCGCGGAATCCGCGGTGCCCGCGCCGTGCGCGATCGCGGGCGGGTTGATGAACTCGCCCGGCGTCAGCACCATCGCGGTGGTGGCCGCCTCGTAGGTCTCCATGGTCAGTGCCGCGCGCAGGTCGAGCGCGGCCTTGGCCGCCTCGGCCGCTTCCGAGGAGCCGTTCAGCACACCGCCGGTGGAGGCGGCGGCGACCCGCGCCGCGTCGACGGCGGCGATCTCCGGGAGGCTCGGCATGGCCAGCGAGGCCACGGTGTACGCGATCGCGTTGC
Source organism: Nocardia sp. NPDC046473 (assembly GCF_040645995.1). NCBI lineage: Bacteria > Bacillati > Actinomycetota > Actinomycetes > Mycobacteriales > Nocardiaceae > Nocardia > Nocardia sp. NPDC046473. The sequence continues at coordinate 642,728 of NZ_JBEYZJ010000002.1, read as the reverse complement.
CCGCCGCCTTCGAGCCCATGGTGGCCGCCATGACGCCCTGCTGCTCGGCCCAGCCGATGAAGCCGGTGAGCTTGGACAGCGCCGAGATGCCGTTGATGCCCTGCATGCCGACACCGAGCTCCGCCATCACCCGGGCGACGGTCGCGGTGGCGTCGACCCAGGCGGCGGTGAGCCCGCCCCAGGCGGTGGCCGCGGCCGAGATCGGGATGGCGTGCGCGCCCGAGTTCAGCGCGATCGAGTTTCCTTCTGCGAGGCGGGGCAGCCAGAACACCCCGGTGATTCCTGCGGTCATGCTTTCTCCCCTTGCTTGTGCTGTGTGCGATGCCCGCAGGCGTTAAGCGATTGTTCCGCTGATGATGCTGACGACGCCCGCTCGGGCGACGTCCTCACCGATATGGGTGACGAGCTGGCTGCGCAACGTCGCGGCGGCGTGGTGCAGCTCCAGGATCCCCTGGGCGACCGCCTGGTCGTGCGTCATCGCACCACGGTTGAGGTGGTTCGCGGCGTGCAGCGACACCTCGTCGACGCCGGAGGGGATGACGTGCGTCGCGGGCGCGGTCACCGCAGCGGCGGCAGCCAGCCGCTCGGCGAGTAGATCCAGCTCAGCGGCGGCAGCGAGGACGACTTCGGGTTGTACTAATACGTGGCCAACCATGACTCGACTCCTTCTAGTGGCGGCTATGGGGCGGAACCACGAGAATTCCCCCTTCGAGTGATAGGACGCGACAGCGAAGCGATCGGTTCCATCGAATCCCCTAAAGTTTCTTCCTGTCTCACCCCAACTGCAACCGCACTCATACAGCTGGGATAAAGACTAGCCCCATCCCAGCTGATGTAGGCGGTCTTCGTCAATGCCGAAATAGTGTGCGATCTCATGGATCACGGTGATTACCACCTCTTCCACCACTTCGGCCTCGTCCGCGCAGATGGCGAGGATGGACTCGCGATAGATCGTCACCGTGTCCGGCAGCGAGCCGCCGTAGTGGCTGTCGCGTTCGGTCAGCGCTATCCCGCGATAAAGCCCGAGTAAATGTGGATCCTTCGGATTGCGTGGTTCGATCAGTACGACCACGTTATCGATGGCCCGGGCCAGCTCCGGCGGAATGCGGTCGAGCGCGTCGCCGACCAGCTCCTCGAAACGGTCCTCGGACATGGAGACCGGCATCGTCGCGGACTACCTCGGCTGCGGGGGCAGCGGCGCCGCGCCGGGCAGCGGCGTCGGGGTCGAGCGCCCGGTGTTCGGCGGCGGCTGCGGAGCCTGGCCGTTGATCAGGATGTCGCCCTTCGCGGAACCGGTGATCGGCGCGAACCCCTCCCGATCGGCCCCCTTGCCGACCATGCAGTCCAGCTTGCGACTGCCCGCCAGCCAGCTGCGCGCGTCCAGGTAGTCGAAGAACAGCGTCAGCGTCTTGTTGCGCACCACGTCGGGCCCGCCGAGATAGTCCGACGAGGTCCGCGCGCATTCGTCCTCGACGAACTTGTCCTGATCATCCTTGGCGGGCGGCCCGCCCTGGAACCGCTGGCCGAGGTCGATGGTCGACACGACCTCCACCGCGTGCACCTGCCCGCAATCCACCGGATCGGTCGGCAGGTTCTGATTGATGCCGAGGCATACGCCCGGCCCGTACACCTTCGACTGATCATGTTCGGCGGCGCTGCCCACCGACGGCGGCGTGCCGGTGCTCGCCGCGTACTGCAGTCCGCAGCGCAGTGTGCGGTCGCCGTGCTGCCAACCGTCGGGACTCGGATACATCAACCCGACGATGTAGCGCCCGCGCGGATCGAACTTCCCGCCCAGGTACTGCTGCACCGCGGGCACGCAGTGCTCTTCCTTCAGCTCGGTCAGCCGCAACGAGTCCGGGAACCGCGAGCCGGGCCCGAACTCCTTGCCCGGGTACTTGCTCATGTCGACATCCGCCGCGACCTCGAACATGTGCTTGGTATCGCAGCGCACCTTGAACAGATCGGAGTGGTCCGGCTTGGACCAGCTCAGGCAGTCGCCCTTCACCGCGGTGCCGAATTCCTTGTCGACCACCGGCTCACCGGGCGAGCCCGGCGTGTGTGCCTCGATCTTGTTGTTGTCGAACCCGGTCACGAACAACGTCACCAGCGCGGCGATCACGGCACCGGCGGCCACCAGCAACAGTCCCCAGCGCAGCGTCGGCGCGGGCAACGGCGTATCACCGGTGAACAAGCCCCGAAACGTGTCGAGCGAACGGCGCGCCCCGCCGGGGCGCGACGGCAGGCCACGTTTGGTCAGCCGGCTCGATGGCTCTGGCTTGGGTGCACGATCGGAGGAGGACATCGCGATCCATCATGGCAGTCTCCGAGCCGCGGTGCCACGACCTGGTCTGATCAGCGCTTTTCGCCGCGGCCGGCCAGGTTAACCGCGGAACGCGGAGACGAAGATGCCGGGAATCCGCGCCGGGTTGCCGCTCGCGTAGAACTCGGTCAGCTTGCGTCCGGTCTCCGCCGCGGCCGCATTGTCGACGAACCACGGCGGCTTCGGCGACAACGCCAGCTCACCGTGCAGCACCGAGCGCGGCGCGGGCCGGAACGGTCCGTGCACCACCGTGCGTTCCACGTCGTCCAGCAGGAAAGCGTTGTGCACCACGCCGATGCCGCTCTGCACGTCGTCGAGGGTGTGGCCGGGGAACGCGCCCCACGAGGCGCGCGGGGCGAGGAAGGCGAGTCCGGTCCAGGCGTTCACCGCGATCGCGCCGTAGCGCAGCCGTTCGATGGCGCGGTCGAAGCCGATGCCGAGTTTACGGATGGTCGCCGGATGGGCGAGCACGTTGGCGCCGAGCGTGCCTGCGAGTTCGTTGTTCGCGAAATCGACCGCCTGCTGCAGGAATTCACCATCGGTGTAGGGCAGTTCGACCACGCCGAGGACGGGGGAGAAGTATTCGGTGCGCAACAACGGCGTATCGGTGAGCGGCAGCTGTTCGACCAGCACCCGACCCGATCCGACCTGTTCGGCGTCGGGATAGGCGGCGAGCGCGTCGGCCACCCGCGCGTCGCTACCGGGGTAATAAGCGGTGCGCTGCGGCGCCTGCGCGAGGGCGGTGCGCAGCTCGGCCAGGAACTTGTCCTTGAGCGCCCAGTCCTTGCTGAGCACGATGGCCTGCGCGGCGATGCAGTTGTAGCCGCCGTTGTGCAGCCGCTGGGTCGCCACGTGCTCGGCCTGGAACCGCAGATCGGCAGCGGACCAATCGCCCGGCACCACGATGGTCGGCGAGACCCCGCCCAGCTCGCTGGTGATCGGCTTGTCCAGCAGCGGCCGCTTGTCCTGCTTGCGCTCCAGTCCCTCCGGCCCCGGTCCCCACACGATCGCGTCGTGTGTCTGCGCACTGCCGGTCATGTGCACATGCGCGACGTCCGGATGGTGCACGAGGTAGCCGCCGGTCGCCGCGCCACCCGTCACGATCCGCAGCACGCCCAGCTCACACAGCGGCGCGAACACCATCTCGAACACCGTGTACAGCGGATCGGTGATCGGGTTCAGCTTCAGCACGACCACGCGGTTGTGTGCGTACAGCTCGTACAACGCGTCCAGCGGCGGAATGGAGGTGATGTTGCCCGCGCCGAGCACGACCCCGATGCCGCCGGTCGCGGTCGGATCGAGCTGCGCCAGCCCGGCCCGCCGCCGCGCGGTCGCGGCGTCGACGCCCGGCCGCAGCCACACCTCGCCGTGAAAACCGTTGAGCAACAGCCGGTCATAGGTGCTCAACGGCAGAATCGGGACCGCGACCCGATTGCCCGGCGCGGCCTTGATCGCCACCCCGTCGAGCGGACTGCGCCCGTCCTCCAGCGCGGCCATGGTCGCGGACAGCGCCGCGGTGGCCTGCAGCAGGGTCATCGGCCCGGACATCCACTCCTCGCCGACCAGCGGCGAGTCCGCGTCCAGGCCCTTGATGGTCCGTGCGGCCCGCACCCAGTCGTCGGCGAAGCGGCCGGTCCGGGCGTGGATGTCGTCGAGGAGTTCCCGGCGGCGGCGCAATGGGGTCTGTGCCCACACCTTCGCGCCCGCGGTCAGCTCGGCCAGTGCTTCATCGATCGCTGAATCGTCGAAAGTTGTACCCACAAGCCAACTATGCGCGCGCGAGCGGCCGAGCGGCCAGCATCCTGGGATATCGGGGTGAAACAGTAATGGCCGGACCACTAGGCTGAGGACCCATGATCGACCTCCGATTCCTGCGGGACAACCCCGACGCGGTCCGCGCCTCGCAGCGCGCCCGTGGCGAAGACCCCGCCCTCGTCGACGCCCTGCTCGCGGCGGACGCGGCGCGCCGCGCGGCGGTGGCCACCGCCGACAACCTGCGTGCCGAGCACAAGGCGATGGGCAAGCTGGTCGGCAAGGCGAGTAAAGACGAGCGCTCCGGGCTGCTCGCGCAGGCGCAGGAGATGTCGGTCAAGGTCAAGGAGGCCGAGGTCGCGCAGCACGCCGCCGACGCCGACATGGACGCCGCGCACCGCGCCATCTCGAACGTGGTGCAGGACGGCGCGCCCGCGGGCGGCGAGGCCGACTATATGGTGCTCGAAACCATCGGCACGCCACCGGAATTCGACTTCGAGCCGAAGGACCACCTGGAACTCGGTGAGTCGCTCGGCCTGATCGACATGGAACGCGGCGCGAAGGTCTCCGGCGCCCGCTTCTACTTCATGACCGGCTACGGCGCGCTGCTGCAGCTCGGGCTGCTGCAGCTGGCGGCGCAGAAAGCGGTGGCCAACGGCTTCACCATGATGATTCCGCCGGTGCTGGTGCGCCCGGAGATCATGGCGGGCACCGGCTTCCTCGGTCAGCACGCCTCGGAGGTCTACCGGCTCGCCGAGGAGGACCTCTACCTGGTCGGCACCTCGGAGGTGCCGCTGGCCGGTTACCACTCGGACGAGATCCTCGACCTGAGCAACGGCCCGAAGCGGTACGCGGGCTGGTCGTCGTGCTTCCGCCGCGAGGCGGGCAGCTACGGCAAGGACACCCGCGGCATCATCCGGGTGCATCAGTTCGACAAGGTCGAGATGTTCGTCTTCACCACGCCCGAGCAGGCCGACGCCGAGCATCAGCGGCTGCTCGGCTGGGAGCGGGACATGCTCGCCGCCGTCGAGGTCCCGTACCGGGTCATCGATGTTGCCGCAGGCGATCTCGGCAGCTCGGCCGCGCGCAAGTTCGACTGCGAGGCCTGGGTGCCCACCCAGCAGACCTACCGGGAACTCACCTCCACGTCGAACTGCACCACTTTCCAGGCCCGTCGCCTTTCGGTCCGCTACCGCGACGAGAACGGAAAGCCCCAGATCGCAGCCACTTTGAACGGCACGCTCGCGACGACCCGCTGGATCGTGGCGATCCTGGAGAACAATCAGCAGGCCGACGGTTCGGTGCGGGTACCAGCGGCGCTGGTCCCGTTCGTCGGTACCGAGGTGCTGACTCCGCCGAAGTAGGGCACACCCGAAGTCCGCCGCGCAGCAGGCGATAGGCGGACATTCGCCCGTCCGAACTGCCTGCGGTTCGCCTCTGTACAGACCGCGCCGGTGCCGACGATTGTGGGGTATGGGCACCGGCGGCCAAGTCGCGTTGGCAACCCGAATGTTTCGCGAAGATGAATAGCTACCAGTTCGCCATGCCGGATTCACGGGATGTGGCAACCGCTGGGATTCGTTGTGTCTAGGCTATTCCCCGTGCGAGGAATCGGGGCGCGCGGCGATACCCGAACCCGGGTGCGGGCGGCATCGGCGCTGGCGACAGCTATGGTCATGGCTCGGACCACCGGGGCGTTCTACGTCATGGGTGGTGTGCTGGGTCTGCTGATTACTGCCATCGCCCCGGGCGAGGAGGGTAATCGGCCGCTGGTCGGCACGGCTGCGGCGATTGCGCTGACGCTCGGACTCACCCTGCTCGCGTGGGGTCCGCGCCTGCCACACTCCGTCCATCACGGGTACGTCGCCATCGCGACGGTGCTGGTGACGGTCGCGGTCTATGCCTTCCCGAATACCGTCGGCGCGATCAGCCTCGCCGCCTTCTATGTCTTCGTCGCCTGTGACGCCGCGCTGTTCTTCGCGTGGACGCAGGCCGCCGCGCATATCGCCTTCGCCATGGTGCTGTGCCTATGGGTATTGCCCCTGCGGCCGGTGCATCCCGGGTTGCCGTGGTGGTCCGGGCTGATCCCGGCCGGGGTGACCTTGGGTGTCGGCGTGGTCGTCGGGATTCTCACCCGGATGGCATCGGAAGCCGATATCGACGTGCTGACCGGCCTTTTGAACCGGCGCGGCTTCGATCGCGCGCTCAACTCCGCGATCGAGCAGGCCACCCGCACCGGCCAGGGGCTCGCGCTGGTGCTCGTCGACCTCGACCGTTTCCAGAAGATCAACGACCACCTCGGCCACCGCGCCGGCGATGCCGTGCTGCAGCGGGTCGCCGACACCTGGTCGAAACTGCTTGCGTCGGACCAGCGCCTGGCCCGCTACGGTGGCGACGCGTTCGCGATGCTGTTGCCGAACACCACTGAGCAGGCCGCCATCCTGCTCACCGAGCAGTTGCGCGCGGCGGTGACCACCGGCTGCTCGGCGGGCGTGACCTCTTGGCAGCCAGGCGAATCCGGTTCGCTGCTGGTGAGCCGCGCGGACGTCGGCCTGTATCGGGCCAAGCAGGCGGGCCGCAACCGGACGGTGCTCGAGTCCTCGCGCCAGCTGCCGCTCGCGGTGGAATTGCGCGAGGCCATCGACCGCGGCCTGCTCGACGTGCACTACCAGCCGATCGTCAGCCTCACCGAGGGGGGCGGCAAGGCGGTCGGTGTCGAGGCGCTGCTGCGCTGGTCGTCGAGCGCGCAGCCGGACGTCACCACCGAGGGCCTGATCCGGGTCGCCGAGGAATACGACCTCATCTCCGATCTGGACGAGCTGGTGCTGCGCCGGGCCTGCGCGGACGCGGCGCGACTGCAGGACACCTTCGCCCAGCTCGATCTGACCTTGAACGTGAATGTCAGCGGCTTGGAACTGGCCGAGGCAGGCTATGCCGATCGCGTCGCGGGCATCCTCGCCACCACCGGCTGGCCGCCCGAGCAACTGGTGCTCGAGGTGACCGAGAGCGAGCTGGCGGCCGAATCGCATACTGCCATCGCGAATCTGCACACCCTGCGCGACCGTGGCGTGCGCATCGCCATCGATGACTTCGGCACGGGATACTCCTCGCTCAGCAGGCTGGCCACGCTGCCGAGCGATATCCTCAAGGTCGACCAGTCCTTCGTCGCCGCGATCCGCTCCGACTCCCCGGCGCCGCCGCTGCTCGGCGTGATCGCCGCGTTGAGCAGCGCGCTGGACCTGCAGGTGATAGCGGAAGGCGTGGAGACCGAATACCAGGCCGCGGTGCTCACCGAACTCGGTTTCGCCCTCGCGCAGGGGTACCACTACAGCGACTCGCATCCGGTGGCGGACCTGATCAGTGACCTCAACGAGAACCACGGACGGGTCGGGCCCGGCACGCTCGGCCGGGAGCTCGACGACGGCGATTCGATGCACGCTGCCAACGGTTGGCTGCCACTCGGATAAATGCTTGACGCAGCATGCCGCAGGTACCCATGCTGATTCACATGCGTTTGATCGTCTACGTCTGTTGATCTGTCAGCGGGGTGTTCGCCCGGCTGACGGGTAGGACACTCAGCTCGCTCCCGACCGCGCCGCATCGGTGCTCGGAATCGACGGTTCGTTCGCTGACCGTCCGTGCGGTGCTCTTCAAGGGCATCGGCGACCTGATCCCGCTCTATGCGCTGTATGCCTTGCTGTTCGCCGACCATGGGCTGAGCACCGGGCAGATTTCCTCGCTGTTCGCGATCTGGTCGACCACTGCGTTCCTACTGGAGGTGCCGTCCGGCGCGTGGGCGGACACGGTCTCGCGACGCGCGCTCCTCGTCCTCAGTGGTGTCCTGTTGACCGCCGGATTCGCCCTGTGGACCCTTGTCCCGAACTACCTCGGCTTCGCCCTCGGATTCGTACTGTGGGGCGCCGCAGGCGCTTTGGTCTCGGGCACCTTCGAGGCCCTGCTCTACGACGACCTTGCCGCCCGTGCCGAGCAGTCCGCCTACGCCCGCATCCTGGGCTACACCCGCGCGGCCTCGGAAACCGCGGTCGTCGTCGGTATCGTCGCCGCTACCCCGCTGTACCTCTGGGGTGGTTACGCGCTGATCGGTTGGTCCAGTGTGGGATTCGCCGCGCTGCACACGGTGATCGCGATGTCCCTGCCGAGCGCGCCGAAGGTGGTATCCGCCGCCGACATCGATGAGCTGGAAGACGCAGCCACGACACCGGCGACCGGATCGTTACCTGACAAGAGTGCCTCGATGCCGGATTGCCTTGCTACCGAGAGGAATCGGAACGTCACCACCGATGGTCTGGCCCGAGCGGTATCGGGCGACGCGAGGGTGGGCACGGCGAGACCGTTCGCGCGCTACCTCACCATGTTGAAGACCGGTGTCGGGGAAGCGATTCGGGTACGCACGGCACGCAACGGAGTACTGCTCGGAGCTCTGCTGTTCGGAATCACGGCATTCGACGAATACTTCGCGCTGCTCGCCGAGTCGGTCGGCGTGGCGACGGCGGTGGTGCCGCTGCTCGTCGGACTGACCGTGCTCGGCTCGCTGGGTGGAGCACTACTGGCCGGCCGTACCGAGGGCATGTCGGGCCGCACCATGGCGATCGCCGTCGGCCTCGGCGGCGTCCTTTTCCTCGGCGGCGCGCTGGTCGCCGGCCTCGCCGCGCACCAGCCGAGCGCCGTGTATGTCCTTACCGGCCTTGGCTTCACGGCGATCGGCTGCTCCTACGGTATCGTCTACAACGCAGGTGTCGTCGCCGGAGCCCGCCTGCAAGACGCGATCGAGGGCCCGGCCCGCGCCACCGTGACCTCGGTATCCGGCCTGCTCGGCGAGGTCGTCGCGCTGGCGGTATTCGCCTTCGCCGCCCTCGCCACCACCGAGTGGTCGCTATCGATCACCCTTGCCCTGCTGGGCGCCACCATGCTTCCCATCGCCTTGCTGACCCCGTCCTGGCTGCCGCCGAGGCGCCAGGACTAGTCGAGCCGGACGCCGATGAGATGGCCTGCGGTGAGCAGGAATTGGTCGGTGGAGCGGTCGATGAGGTCGGCGCGGGTGATCGGGAGGGTGCCGGCCAGCCAGCTGTTGGTGGTTTCCCAGAGGCCACCGAGCAGGTGGGTGGCGGCGAATTCGGCTTGGTCGCCCGCGCTTTCGACCACCTCGGCGCCGACCTCGCCCGCGCACACCGCCATCATGATGCCCGCGAACGAGCGCATCACCTCGGCCCTGCGCATCAGCAGGGCCGGGTTCAGCTGCGCCTCGACGGTGGCGATGCGGGCCTTGCGCGGGTCGTCGGCGATCAGGTCGATGGCCGCGGCGATCGCCGCCCTGGTCTTGGCTCGGATGTCGGTGGGCGTGGTGACGAACGCGGTGACCACCGCCTGCCCGATCTCGTCGACGATCCGGTCGAACAGCTCGCTGAACACCGCGTCGAGATCGCGGAAGCTCTCGTAGTAGTACCGCTCGGACAGCCGGGCCTGGCCGCACAGCCCGGACACGGTCAACTTGGCGAAACCCGAGGTCCCGATGATTTCCTGCGCGGCGTCGAGCAGTGCGGCGCGCCGCCGCGCTTTGCGCTGTTCGATCGGCACGCCGCCGTAGGACCGCGAGGTGGTAGCCATCCGAATCATTCTGGCATATATCCTTGCCAGATATCGGATTCTGTGGGACGGTCTTGTCAGAATGCTCGACCGCGAACCTCGATCCGACGGGTGAAGTGCAATGGCGCATGACAACCAGAAACTGCCCACTCCGCAGCTGTTCACGGAGTTCCCGTACAAATACGCCGTGCCCGTGCTCGCACCCGGCGACCTGAGCTGCACCGCCGCCCAGCGCGACTCGTTCCGCCGATTCACCACCGTCGGCGATCCGCTCGCCGACGCCATGGTCGCGATGTTCAAGCAGCTGCCGGTCGGCGAGGGCCGCCGGATGTTCGAGGTCGCGGTCGAACGCGGCATCGCCGCCGTGCCCGACGCCCCTGCCGAGCTGACCGCGTTCTTCGAGCAGGTGGAAGCCGAACCGTACTGGCTGGACCGGGAGAAGATCGACCGCGGCGCCCGCGTCGTCGGCCGCACCAGCGTCTGGGGCGGCATCGCGATGGGCATGTTCGCCCTGATGGGCGGCTACCTGGCCTCGCGCGCGGACAAGACCCTGGTCGGCACCGGCGATCTCGATGCGATGGCGCCGCGCCGCCTCGCCGAAACCACCCAGTGGTGGCTCGATGTCACGACTCCCGGTGGCCTGCAACGCAATGCGGTCGGCTACAAGAGTGTGCTGCGGGTGCGGTTGATGCACGCGCTGGTGCGCGCAGGCATGAACCGGCGCCCCGACTGGGACTACGAGGCGTGGGACCACCCGGTCAACCAGGTGCTCACCGTCGGCACCCTCGGCCTGTTCTCCATGGCGAATCTCGTTGGCGCGCAAGCGCTCGGCCTGCAGTTCTCGGCCAAAGAGAAGGACGCGGTCTTCCAGCTCTGGCGCTACGTCGGGTTCCTGCTCGGCGTCGACGCGGAGATCCTGCCGACCTGCGAGACCGATACCTGGCGCGCCTTCTGGATTCTCGCCGACACCGAATTCATCCCGGACGCCGACTCCCAGCGCCTGGCCCAGGCCCTCATCCCGGCAGCGGGCGGCCTGTTCGTCGGCAACACCACCGCCGCGCACCGCGCGCTACGCCGGGTGATCACGTCCTACATGGTCGCGTACAGCCGAATCATCCTCGGCCCCAGCAACGCCGACTTCCTCGGTTTGCCCGACAGCAGATTCTTCCAGAGCGCGGTCATGGCCACCGCCGTCGTCAACGGCGCCCTCGAAGTGCCTCGTCGAATCCTCCCCGGCGCCACTCGCTTCCACGAAAACCTCGGCGCCCGCATCCGCACCCGCCTGGTCCGCGGCTCCATCGCCCGAAACGGCGGCGACCGCACCTACGCCCGCCACGACACGTACGCCACCCGCCCGGCGCTCCGCGCAGGCTGACCCGCAGGCCCCGCGCAGGAACTGTTCCGGTGCGCGCGAATTTGCTGGCAATCGTGTGCGCGGCGAGCAAATCCATGCGCGGTTCGACGCGATGGAGGGCGCATCGGTGCGAGGGGTGTGCGGCGGTAGCGTGCCTAGGGTGATCGCGCGGGTGAGGTTGGGGCTTGGGTTCGGGTTCTGCATCGGTGCGGGAGTGGCGGTGCAGGGGCGGATCAATGGTGCGCTCGGGGCGCGGCTGGATGATGGAATTGCTGCGGCCACCATTAGTTTCGGGTCTGGTTTGTTGATTCTGGTGATCGCGTTCGTGTTCAGTGGTCGTCTGCGCGAGGGGGCGGCAAAGGTTCGGACCGCGCTGTCGGCGGGGACCTTGCGGCCGTGGCATCTGCTCGGCGGGCTCTGTGGCGCCTTCTTCGTCGCGTGCCAGGGGCTTACCGTCGCGGCGATCGGCGTCACCGCGTTCACCGTCGCCGTCGTCGCGGGTCAACTCCTGAGCAGCTTGGTGGTCGACCGCCTCGGCGTCGCCCCGAGTGGCCGAACTCCGGTCACCGTGTTGCGGTTCGGCGGTGCCGCGCTGGGCGTAGTCGCGGTGTTGATCGCCGGGGTCGGCCGCTCAGGAGCACCGGCCGGAGCACTCTCGGTCCCTGACTCCCTGCACGGCGCACCGACCGCACTGCTGATCATCCTGCCCGCACTGGCCGGCGTCGGGCTGGCCTGGCAGCAAGCAGTGAATGGTCGCGTCGGCGAGGTCGGCGGCTCGCTCTCGGCCACCTTGGTCAACTTCTGCGTCGGCCTCGCCGCCCTGGTCGTCATCGAGGCCGTCGTGTTGATCGACTCCGGTTTCCCCGACGAATTCCCCACGCAGCCTTGGCTTTATCTCGGCGGCCTGATCGGCATCGCCTTCATCGCACTGGCCGCCGTCACCGTCCGCTGGATCGGAGTCCTCCTGCTCGGCCTGACTTCCGTTGCAGGCCAACTCCTGATGTCGATCGCCCTGGACATCGCCACCCCAACCAGCGCGGGTCTGTCGGTCACCGCGGTAGTGGGGAGTGCCCTGACCTTGGTTGCCGTCGGCATCGCCACCCGCTCGCACAGCTGACGCCGATCGAGTGGCACACGGTGGCGAGCAGCGCTCGTCGTGGTGTGCCACTCGCGCACCTGGATGCGCGTGCCGTTAACTCAGCTTGCGCGACCGCAATTCGTGACCCTTCGACGTCTTGCAACGTCCCGATTCCAGATCCCACTGCCAGCCGTGCAGGTTGCAGGTAAGCGTATTACCTTCCACCACACCGAATTTCGACAAATCCGCCTTGAGGTGCGGGCAGCGGCGCTGCACCTCCCAGCCGGCCAGCTCGGTCGAGGCGGAATCGTCGTGCGCCTCGGAGAACCAGCCGTCGGCGTAGGCGATGCGCTCGTCGGTAAGACATTTGAAGAAGGTGTAGAGGAATTCGTTGTAGCCGCCGATCCGCCACGCCTGGAAACGGGTGGACAGGAAAATGGTGTTCACCCAGTCGGGTTCGTTGTCCCGCAGCACGGTACGCACCAGTTCGGGGGCGATGCGGAAACCGTAGCGGTACTTGCCTTCTCCCTCGATGGCCCCGCGCACCACGCGCTTGGGGAAGTCGAGCACCACGGTTTCGTCGCCGATCACCAGGCCGACGGGATAGCCGATGCCGTCGCAGATCAGATCGCTCTGCGCCATGATCGGCTCGAACAGTTTCTGCAGCGGACCCAGCAGCGGCCCGTCACCTGCAGGAGCGGAGCCTGCGGAGCGACCAGCAGGCCATGCCCAGGATTCCTTTTCTTTTGCGAGCACCGGCGCGAGACGCTGCGCCATCAACTCGATGTATTCGGCCTTGTTGTCGTAGACCAGCCCTGGCTCGAACGGATGGGTCAATTCCAGCTCGGCCCCGCGCACGTCGGCGACGGATCCGGGGATCATCAGGATCCCGCCCTCGTTGCCGTGGATCCGCATCTGATCCAGGAACACCATCTGGTCCGGGAAGATATTGCCCTCGTCGCCGCGATCGTCGTTCAGGTAGCGCAGCTCGTCGTCCAGGAACACCGGCGGCCCGGCCGACGGCACCACCCAGGTGGCCCCGACCTGCTCGATGTAGCTGCGGCACCGGTCCATGCCGCGCTGTCGTTTCTGCTTGCCGAAGTTCGACTTGGTCCGGCTCGGGATGTCGTAGACCATCGGGTACCAGATGGCGCCCGAGTACTGCAGCAGGTGGATATCGATGTGGCCGAACGAGTCGTGCAGCACGTCCATGTCGACCGGGCGGGCGTCGTTCATGTTGAAGCAGGTGGTCTCGCCGTCGGAGACGACCAGCCCGGAGTCGCCGATCGGCCCGTCGGCGGGCGCGCGCAACGCGATGATCATGATGTCGAGCTCGGCGCCGTTGCCGGTGATCGTGTGCTTGACCGAGTCCTCGGTCTCGAAGAACTTGTGGAAGCCGAGCTTCTCCAGCTCGCGCTTCAGATCCGGCACCGGGTAGTCCGGCAGCAGCACCGTCGCGTCCTTGTTGACGTGCTCGGCCAGGTTCGCCGCGTCGAAGTGGTCGCGGTGCAGATGCGAGACGTAGAGGAAATCGCAATTGCCCAGCTCGTCCCAGTCCAGCTGGGTGTTGTCGGGAAACGGGAACCACGAACCGAAGTACGCGGGGTTGACCCAGGGGTCACAAAGGATCGACCCCGCCGCGGTGCGGATGTGGAATCCGGCGTGTCCGACGCTGGTGATCTGCACGAGCTGCTCCTCCTACCGTTACCAGCCATCCAGGGTAATGGCTGTATGGAACTACCAGGCGCTCGCGGTGCCCATGCCGAGCGCGGTTTACGGGGAGACGTCGCCGATGCAGTAGCCCTGCGTCCCGGAGATCAGGGTGAACGTGCGGGTCTGGGTTGCCCCCGCGGCGTTGGTGACCGGAACAAAGACGGCGATGTAGTCCCCGCGCAGTGGTTCGGACCGGATCTCCTGGTCGGCGAACTTGGTGACGCCGGTCAGCTTGCCCGGGTTGTCGGCCAGCGGCGCGGCGATCGACTTGCCGGTGCCGGTGGGATCCCAGCTCGCCGGGGCCGCCTTGCAGACCAGCGGGTAGGTGCCCTCCTGGTCGGCGGCGTCCAGCGGAGCGCCGACCAAGCGGGCCAGGTAACGCCGCACCGTGTGCCTGGCGTCGGCGTCGTCGTACTCGATGTCCGCGCCCGCCGTGGCGACTCGGGGGCAGGCGTAGCCGGTGTCGAGCGCGGCCCGGTCGACGGCGACGGTGGTGGTCCGGGACTTCCAGGTGATGGCGTCCGGCGTCGCGGTGCCCGGCTGGGCGAGGGCGGCCAGGATGGGCTGGTCGTCGGCGTACATGGTGGCCACGGTCTTCGGCGCGATGGTCCAGCACTTGGCCTGCAATTGAGCGACGGTGCTCGTCTTCAGGTCGGCGGCCCAACGCTGCACGGCGGCAGGCAGTTCGGCGACCGGGCCGACCGAGGGACTCGCCGAGGTGGTCGGTGCCGGAGTGCTCTGGGTGGACGGGACGGCAGTCGCCGGTGTTCCGATCGAGGCCGTGGCCTTTACCGGCTCTTCGTTCGGAATGCCGACCGCCGAGTCGCATCCCGCAAGCACCAAGGCCCCGGTGATCGCCAAGCCGCCGGCCAGTACCCGCCGACCAAGTGCGCCCGGCGTCCGCTCTGGTCGCGAGGTAGTAGCACGAATCGCGGCCGAAATCGGGTGGCTGATTCGAGGGGAGGCGGGCGCTGTCCTGCCGAGGTGATCCGGTGTTTTCCGGTCGCGTCCAGGTGGATTCAGATGGGCGCTTGGCACTTCGACGATCCTCTTCTCTACAGCGTGCGACGGGCCGATCGAGCCGCCCTAACCCTGATGTGACCCTATAAAGCAGCGGCCCACTGCCGGATGGGACAGTCAGCGACTACGCTAGCGGAATTGTGGAACCCGTCTACCGGACGATCATCGGCCTTGCCCGTACCGTCTTCTTCGTCGAAGGCCTGAAGTTCACCGTCAAGGGCGCTGAACATATCCCCGCGCAGGGTGGTGCCGTGCTCGCGGTCAACCACACCGGATACATGGACTTCACCTACGCGGGCCTACCGGTGCGCACGCCCAAGCGCTACATCCGGTTCATGGCCAAAAAAGAGGTCTTCGACGACAAGATCTCCGGCCCGATCATGCGCGCGCTCAAGCACATTCCGGTCGATCGGGGCGCGGGCGCTGACTCCTATAAAGC
The DNA here is from genome assembly GCF_040645995.1 of Nocardia sp. NPDC046473. Classification (NCBI taxonomy): domain Bacteria; kingdom Bacillati; phylum Actinomycetota; class Actinomycetes; order Mycobacteriales; family Nocardiaceae; genus Nocardia; species Nocardia sp. NPDC046473. Next base: position 627,445 of record NZ_JBEYZJ010000002.1, on the reverse strand, counting down.
CGCGGTCGAATACCTGCAGCGCGGCGAGCTGGTCGGCGTATATCCCGAGGCGACCATCAGCCGCAGCTTCGAGATCAAGGACTTCAAGTCCGGTGCCGCGCGGATGGCCATCGAATCCGGCGTGCCGATCATCCCGATCGTCATCTGGGGCGCGCAGCGGGTGTGGACCAAGGGCTTCCCGAAGCGGCTCGGCCGCACCAACACGCCGATCTCGATCGCGGTCGGCGCGCCGATCCCGCCGTTCGAGCCCGCATCCGAACTGACCGCCAAGCTGCGCTCGACCATGCAGGAAATGCTGCTCGACCTGCAAAAGGACTACACCCACGAGCCGGGCGCGTACTGGGTACCGGCCCGGCTCGGCGGCAGCGCTCCTACCCTGGAGGAGGCCGACGCGCTCGATGCCGCCGAGGCCGCGGAAAAGGCAGCACGGAAGAAGACAGCCTCGTAGTAGCGGAGATTCGGATGGCGCGGGAACCGGTTTACGACATCCTCACCGGCTTGGTTCGCGCCATTTTCCGGTTGCAGGGGCTGCGGATCGACATCGCCGACCAGCACCGGATTCCGAGTGCGGGCGGCGCGGTGCTGGCCGTGAATCACACCGCGTACCTGGACTTCATGGAGGTCGGGCTGGTCGGCCGCAAGTCCGGCCGCAACGTCAGATACATGATGAAGGCCGAGCTCGAGCACGGGATCGTCGGCTTTCTGATGAAGCACTGCAAGGCAATCGGCGTCGACCGCACGGCGGGCGCCGAATCCTATAGTCGCGCGGTACAAGCGCTGCGCGACGGCGAGCTCGTGGTGGTCTATCCCGAGGCGACCATCAGCCGCAGCTTCGAACTGAAGGACTTCAAGTCCGGCGCCGCCCGGATGGCGATCGAAGCCGGCGTCCCGATCATCCCCGTCGTCATCTGGGGCGCCCACCGCGTCTGGACCAAGGACATCCCGAAACAGCTCGGCCGCCACAAGTTCCCGATCAACATCCGCATCGGCGACCCCATCCCACCGGCCGAGCCCCCGGAAACCCTCACCGCCACCCTCCGCACCCACATGGCGGACCTGCTCGCTGAGGCCCAACACGACTACCCCATGGAACCCGGCGCCCGCTGGGTCCCGGCCCGCCTCGGCGGCACCGCCCCCACCCTCGCCGAAGCCGCCGTCCTCGAACAGGAAGAACTAGCCCGCCGCCGAGCCAAGTCCCCACGCCCGAACCCCTGAGCTCGCGCGGTCAGATGCGGTCGAGCGGGCGGCAGGGGGAGGGGGTGGGGACGGCGCCGCGGAGGAATGCGCTCGGCGGGACGCCCATGAGGGTGCGGAAGTCGGCGGTCAGGTGGGATTGGTCGTAGTAGCCGTTGTCTGCGGCGAGTTGCGCGAGGGAGTGCGCTGGCTCGTAATCGACTGTGCTGGCAGGGAATTGAGCTGACGGGGTGTTTCGCGCTTGCGCCAGAATGCGGCGCAGCCGATCGATGCGCGCGAAATGCTTGGGGGAGACGCCTACTCCGGCGGTGAACAGGTTGCGGAGTTGGCGTTCGCTGACGGCGAGGTCGCTCGCCAACGCACGCACCGAACGCCCGTGCGGATCCGCCGACAGCGCCGCGACGGCCGAGCGGAGTACCTCGCGTTGGGTGCGTCGGGTCGCATCCTCGGAGATGCGTTGTGGCAGATTATCTTCCAGGAATCCGAAGACTTCGTCGGCGCTCAGCTCGATCAGCTCGTCGGCGAGATCGGCGGCGACGCCGGGCAGCTCGGCGAGGCGGACGACTCGATCGGTGAGCAGCATCGCGGGCACGCCGAACAGGGGCCTGGCCGCGCCGTGCGTCAAGCGCAGTCGCAGGCAGGACGCGGGCTTACTCGGATGGGAGTAGAGCGCCTTGGTCTGCGGCCCGATGACGAGCGCCTCGCGCGGCCCGCCCTCCTGCGAGCGCAGCACGATCGTGGTCGCGGCCTGCGGGACATGCGCGAACGATTCGGCGAGGTCACGCACCGTCGGAATGCGTCCGAGTTCGGTGAACCACGGCCGCAACGACTCCGGCGCGGGGACCGTCGTCTCGACGAGGTCGGCGGTCACGACGGGCGCCGTGCGCAGCATGGTGGTCACCGAATCCACTGTAGGCACTCGGCGGCGCGGCGGCTGTGCCGAAATCTCCTAGAGAACCCGGTGGTCCGCACGGCAGCGTTGGGCTCATGATTCTGATCACCGGTGCCACGGGCACCATCGGCAGCGAAATCGTCCGGCAATTGGTGGCGCGCGGCGAGCAGGTCCGGGCCGTCACCCGCGACCCGGCGCGGGCGCAACTGCCCGCAGGTGTCGAGGTGGTGCGCGGCGACTACCACGACCCGGCCTCGATCGAGGCGGCCGCGAAGGGCGTCGACGCCGCGTTCATCGTCGGCATCCTCGGCCCCGAATACGTCGACGCCGATCGAACCTTGATCACCACCGCGCGGGACGCCGGCGCCCAACGCATCGTGAAGCTCTCCGCCATCGGCACCGGTGCGGACGCGGTCGGCCGGATCGGGACCTGGCATCTGCCCGGCGAACAGGCGGCGCGCGCGAGCGGCGTCGAATGGACCATCCTGCGCCCGAGTTCGTTCGCCTCGAACACCCTGAGCTGGGCCGACGCTATCCGCAACGGCCAGCCCGTGCCCAGCATGACCGGCAGCGGTCAGCAGGGCGTCGTCGATCCGCGCGATGTCTCCGCGGTCGCGGTGGCGGCCCTGACCTCGTCCGATCACGCGGGACAGATCTATACCCTCACCGGCCCGGAGCTGCTGACCAGCGCGGACCAGGTGGCCGTGCTGGCCAGGGTGCTCGGCCAACCGCTCGAAGTCGTCGACGTACCGGAAGCGGCCGCCCGCGAGCACCTGCGCGGCGCAGGACTGTCGGAGGCCTTCATCGACGGCGCCCTCGCCGGTCAGGAGTATGTCCGCAGCGGCGGCAACGCCATCGTCACCGACGATCTGCGCCAGGCCCTCGGCCGCGCACCACGCACCTACGCAGAGTGGGCCGCCGACCATGCCGCGGCGTTCCGCGAAGCGCCGCCGGCGGGTTCCCGTGGCCGAGGAACTATCGCGTAGCTGCGCATTGTCTGCGCCGAATCGCCGGCTGTGAATCGGCTGGCAATTGCGCGGGAGGTTGCCGAGAGTTCCGCGGCGACCATTGTGGAGTGCTGTTGGGCGGCAGTAACTTTCGCTTGCCGATCAATGGCTCGATGGAAGGTCGAAATCATGCTTGCTCTGCTTGCCCTATTGGGTGCGACTGGTAGCGCCGCCGCGGCGTGGGGTACTGGAAGTGCCGCAATGGCATTGGGAAACAGCGGCGTCCTGCAGTAGCCCGAAACGCCGAACGGGACGGCACCTTTGGATGCCGTCCCGTCGGGTTTCCCAGCGTTACCGCGCGGTGGAACGGAACGTGCGCAGCCGCAGGCTGTTGCTCACCACGAAGACCGAGGAGAACGCCATGGCGGCGCCCGCGAGCATCGGGTTGAGCAAGCCGGCCATGGCCAGCGGGATGGCGGCGACGTTGTAGGCGAAGGCCCAGAACAGGTTGCCCTTGATGGTGCCGAGGGTCCGGCGGGACAGCCGGATCGCATCGACCGCGGCGCGCAGATCGCCACGAACCAGCGTGAGATCGCTGGCCTCGATGGCCACATCGGTGCCGGTGCCCATGGCCAAGCCGAGATCGGCCTGCGCCAGGGCCGCGGCATCGTTGACGCCGTCACCGACCATCGCGACGACCCTGCCCTCGGCTTGTAACCGCTTGACCGTATCGACCTTGTCCTGCGGCAGCACCTCCGCGATCACCTCATCGATGCCCACCTGCGCGGCGATCGCCGCGGCGGCGGCCGCGTTGTCACCGGTCAGCATGATCGGCGTGAGCCCGAGCGCCCGCAGCTGCGAAATCGCTTGGGCCGAGGTCGGTTTCACCGCATCGGCGACGACGAGCACGCCGCGCGCCTTGCCGTCCCAGCCCACCGCCACCGCGGTCTTGCCCTCGGCCTCGGCGGCCCGCATGGCCTGTTCCAACTCGGCGTCCAGGTGCTGCGCCCAGTCGGCGAGCAGCCTGGCCCGCCCGACGATCACCGCGTGACCGTTCACCACGCCCTGCACCCCGAGGCCCTCGACATTCGCGAAGTCCTCGACCGCTTGCAGCGCACCGACTTTGTCACTGGCACCCTTGGCGATCGCCTGCGCGATCGGGTGTTCGGACGAATCTTCCAGCGCCCCAGCGAGAGCGAGCACCTCGCCGCTGTCTTCACCAACGGCCGCAACGACATCCAGCAGCGTCATCCGGCCGGTGGTGACGGTGCCCGTCTTGTCGAGCACCACGGTGTCCACCCGCCTGGTCGATTCCAGCACTTCCGGCCCCTTGATCAGGATGCCGAGCTGCGCGCCGCGACCGGTGCCGACCATCAGCGCGGTCGGCGTGGCCAGCCCGAGGGCGCATGGGCAGGCGATGATCAGCACCGCGACCGCGGCGGTGAAGGCCGCCGCGACGGAACCGCCGGTGCCGAACCAGAATCCGAGCGTCGCGACCGACAGCGCGATCACGATCGGCACGAAGATGCCGGAGATCTGGTCGGCCAACCGCTGGGCCTGCGCCTTTCCGGTCTGCGCGTCCTCGACCAGCTTCGCCATCTGGGCCAGCTGGGTGTCCGAGCCGATCCGGCTGGCACGCACCACGATCCGCCCGCCGACGTTCACCGTGGCGCCGACCACCGCGTCGTCCGTCCCGACCTCTACCGGCACCGACTCACCGGTCAGCATCGAGGCGTCGACCGCCGAGGAGCCCTCGACCACTACACCGTCGGTGGCGATCTTTTCACCGGGACGAACCACGAACTGATCGCCAACGGCCAACTGCTCCACCGGTATCCGCTGCTCGGCCCCGTCCCGCAGCACGGAAACCTCTTTGGCGCCGAGCTCCAGCAGGGCTCGCAGTGCCGCACCGGCCCGCCGCTTGGACCGCGCCTCGAAGAAGCGTCCGGCCAGGATGAACGTGGTGACGCCCGCCGCGGCCTCGAGGTAGATGCTGCCGGTGCCGTCCATCCGGGAGATGGTGAACTCGAACGGGTGCTTCATGCCCGGCATGCCCGCGGTGCCCCAGAACAGCGCGTACAGCGACCAGCCGAATGCGGCGAGCGTGCCCATCGACACCAGCGTGTCCATGGTGGCGGTGCCGTGGCGCAGATTGGTCAGCGCGGCCCGGTGGAACGGCAGCGCGCCCCACACCACGACCGGCGCGGCCAGCGTGAGCGACAGCCACTGCCAGTTGGTGAACTGCAGCGCGGGGATCATCGCCATCGCGATGACCGGCACCGTCAGCACCAGCGAGACGAGCAGCCGGGTGCGCAACGCGGCGGTCGGATCACTCTCGGCGGCAACGGTTTCCGCGACCTTCGGGGTGGGCAGCGTCGCACTGTATCCGGCCTGCTCGACCGTCGCGATCAGTTCCGCCGGCGAGACATCGCCGGTGACATTCACCCGAGCCTTCTCGGTCGCGTAGTTCACCGTCGCGGTGACACCGTCGAGCTTGTTCAGCTTCTTCTCGATGCGATTGGCGCAGGACGCGCAGGTCATGCCGCCGATCACCAGTTCGACCTGCCCGATGCCGGGTGGTTGTGCCGTGGTGGTCATCATGAGCTCCGTTCTGTGCGGCACGGTAGTGGATGCGGGGCGGCCCCGCGACGATCAGTGGCTGTGCGCCGGTTCCGGTGCGGGCGCGCCGTGTCCGGTGTGCGCCGGCTCGGGAGTGGGTGCGCCGCCGTGCCCGTCGTGTGTCACGGGCTCGGCCGCCGTGGTGTCCTGGCCGACGGTCAGGGTGAATTCGGCCGTGCGAACCACTCCTTCGTGCTGGAAGTCGAGGAACAGGCGGTAGTCGCCCGCGCTCGGCGCGGTGACATAGAAGGTGATGCCGGGTCCGGCCGGGGTGACGCCGTCGCCGGGGTGGCCGTCCGGGTGTACGTGCAGGTAGGCGAGGTCGGCGGTGCGCAGCGCGACCAGGTGACCGTACGCCGCCAGGTAGGGCTGCAGGTCGGTGACCGGCTTGCCGTCCCGGCTCACCGACAGCGTGACCTTCGAGGCCCGGCCGGCGGCGACGGTGCCGTCGAGGGTGACCGTGTAGCCGCCGACGGTTGTGGTGGTCGACGCGGCAGGCAGCGGCTGCGGGTCGTAGTTGCCCGCGACGCGCAGATCGGCGCCGAGGGTCAGGTTCCGACCGCCCTCGGGGATGAAGTCGGCGAACACTCGGTAGTCACCCGCGCGGGTGAGATCCAGTGGGACGCTCCAGGTTCCGTCGTCGCCGAGGACCGGGTGCACGTGCTGGAAGGCGACCATGTCGCGCCGGACCACGATCAGGTGCAGGTTCTTGTCGTGGTTGGGCTGGTAGTGGGTGACCGGTGTGCCGTCCTGGTTCAGGATGCGAAAGCGCAGCGGGACATTCGGCGCAGCGGTGGTGCGCGCGGTGTCGAGCTGCAGGGTGTATCCGCTTTCGGTGGTCATCGTTCCTCCGGGTGTCTGGTCGGGGCGGGCGCTGGGCTCGTCCTCGTGAGCGGGTGATTCAGGGGCGGCGGGATCGGGGCCGATCGCCGCGCCGGTGGCAATGGCGATCCCGAAGACGGCGGCCAGGCCGAGGGCGAAGCCGGCGAACTTGGTGGATGCGTTCATCGGATGCTCGGTTTCCGGGTGGTCGCGGCGTCAGCCTGCGACGGCATAGCCGGCCTGGTCGATGGCGGCGACGATCGCGTCGCGCTCGATCGTGCCTGCGGCTTCGACGGTGACTCGGCCGGTGGGCAGGTCGACCGTGACGCCGTCGACGCCATCGATCCGGCCGATCCCGTCGCGCACTCGGTTGGCGCAGCCGCCGCAGGTCATTCCGGTAACGGTGACGGTGATCGCGGTGCTCATGGTGTCTCTCCTTCTGCGGCGACGGCCTCCGCCGTGCTCATGACAGTTACCATACCCCCCTAGGGTACTTCGTCAAGACGGAGTTTCGCGGAGATCGGAGTGCGCCTGCTCACAGTCGAGAGAAAGGGCTGGTGGGGCCCATCGGCGGGCGATTCGACGACATGAAAAAGCCGCCGCCCTGCGGGATCAGGGCGACGGCTCGTGCTGACGGTGGTCGGGTCAGCCTGCGTGCAGCTTTCGTGCAGTAGGGGAGGCTTCGGTGTCGGCCGGGTCGGGGTGGGTGCCGAAAAGACGGTCGGCGGTGCCGGAGGTGGTGACGGTGAACCAGTAGTGTTCGTTCTTGTAGTGGTGGTGGCGGTGGTTACGCCAAACCGCGCGGTACAGCGAGCCTTTCGGCTTGTAGTCGGTGTGGATGAGGTAGTGGGTCCACTCATAGCCGAGGCCGAGGACCGTGATGGCGAGCAGGAAGGTCAGGCCGAGGCCCAGACGCGGGAAAGCAAAGGCGGCCAGCGTGATCAAGACGACCACCAGCACCGACAGCGTTCTGGTCGGGATGAAGATCAGCGGGATATCGCGCGGATCGACGTGGTGCTCGCGATGTTTACGAGCCAGCTCGCTGTCGATCGGGATCGGGCCGAGTTGCCTCGGCCGCCAGTGCAATACGGTAACGTGCACGATCCATTCGAAGACCGGGAACACCGCGAGCATCGCCGCGGGCACCAGTGCGTCGGTCAAATGCCAGTCGCCGACCAGGATTCGGCCGATCAGCGCCGCGATCAAGGTGAGGCCGATGAGCCATGGCGAGGGATGGCGGAGGAACTCGCGGAAGGCCGCGTCGAGGGTGAGTCCACGGCGCAGTGCCCGTTCGTCGTTGCGCACCCGCGCACGGGCGTTCGTCTCGACCGAATCCGGTTGGGAGGAATGGGATTTCGTCATGGTTTTCCTAGGTGAAGCGTGATCAGTGTCCGCCGAGGACCTCGATCAGTGCGGTGGTCGCCGGTTCGAGCAACGCCCGAGCGAGATCGGCGGCCTCTTGCGGCCGGCCCGCCACAATGGCGGCGGTCAATTCGCGGTAGGCCTCGACATTGCCCACCTCGGCGGACATGATCGGGGCCAGCGCCGCGAGCGCTGGTTCATAAGCGGCGCGCAACATGTTGAACATCAACCGGAACACGATCGAGTCGGCCGCGTCGACGACGTGATCCCAGAACTCCATCGCATGCCGCTGCTGCGCCACCGGATCTCGTTCCGCGGCAAGCGCTTCCACGCTCTCCGTCAATGCGGTGCCAACCGTCGCGGAATCTGTCGCCCCGAGTCGGACGGCAGCAAGTTCGGCCACCTTCGGCCCGTTGTGCAACCGCGCCTCCAGAATGCTGCGCGCCACACCCGGATCCAACTCCCCGGCCTGCACCAGCAACCGAGGCAAAACCTCCAGACCGGCCCCGCGCCGATAATCCAGCACGGTCGTCGCATCCCCCTGCCGCACCGCGACCAACCCCGCCGCCGCCAGCCGCTGCAACGCCTCCCGCACCGCAGGCCGCGACACCCCCAACGCCTCGGCCAACTGTCGCTCGCTGGGCAACGTCGCCCCCGGCGCCAACTCCCCACTCAACACATCCGCCGCGATCTGCTCGAAAACATCCCCCGACACCGACCGCTTGACCACAGGTTGCAACGCCATACCCCACTGTGTGCCCAAATAGGTCAGGAGGTCAAGTGGTCAGACCAATTCAGTTCGACGGGCACTCGCCTCCGCACCCCGTGAGTGGTCTAGGAGCGGTTGGGCCAGGTACGCCACGGCAGCAACAGCGAGCTGCTCAGCAGGGCGACCGCCGCGCAGCCGATCGCGAAACGGACGCTGGTAACGGTGGCCAGCGTCGCGAAGCACAGGAGGTTCGTGCCGATCATGACCGGACGTTTGCGGCGGAATTCGACAAATGGGCTGAGTGGCACCGCGACAGCGGCGCTGACCACGGCCGACAATGCCGCGAGCAGCGAGACTCGAAAGTCGGACGACCTCAGCACAATGATCGCGATCAACGGCAATGCGCCGGTACTGAGCGAACTTCCGAGCTGACTGACCGTGAACGCGCCCCACAGCCGATGAAAGTCCTTGGGGAGCTTCGCCTCCGTCAGCGTGGACTGTGCGATCAAGGCTCAGCTCGGATCGGAGCCGCGGATTGCGGAGAGCCAGAGGGCGGTGGCGGCCGCGACGCAGGTGGCGGCGAGGAAGGTGGTGAAGTTACCGCCGTCGATGTAGATCCACATGAGCGCGGCGAACGGGGCGGCGACGGTGGATTGTGCATCGAGCAGCAGGCGTCGGGGTGTGCGCGTCGCGGTGGTGGTGAGCGCGGGGGCAGCCGGGTCGGGGCGGGATGGATTGTCGATAAGCCGGCCCGGTGGTTCTGTGCTGCGGATGCGGCCGGCTGGATAGAGGCGATGGCCCGCGACGTGGACTGTTCGGTCGGTGAGTTCAGCTCGCGTCTCGGTCATGCTCATCAATGCCGAGTCGAAATAGACCGGGAGCCAACGAGGTCGCCCCGTTCCGCTTATCTCCAGCCACGACCGGCTGACCAGCCGATGCTGTTGGCGAATCCGCGAAATCCCCACGGCGCGTGCCGATCCCGAGGGCCAGAACGCGAGAAGCCCTTGCGCGACAGCGATCCGATAACCCGAGTATCCGATGATCCCCAGCGCCACCGTCGCCAACGCCGCCACCTGGTCCACATCGCCGAACGGCGCCCAGGCGAGGCATACCGCCAGGGCGCCGATCGTCACGCTGATCGGATAGGCCAGGGGATGGCCCGATCCGAAACTCACTTCAAGAAGCCGATTTTCGTGTAGTCGTAGGTGGCCAGGCCCGCCGCACCGAAGTTCGCCAGGTTGTCGCGGACCGCGATATTGCCCGGTGACTGCGTGAGCGGCAACGAGTGCCCCTCCTCGAAGATCTTGCGGTCGACCTGATTGGCCAGTTCGATGGCCTTCTTCGGGTCGAGTTCCGACACCGCCTGCTCGATCAGGGCGTTGAGCTCGGGCGAGCCGATCCGGCCGTAGTTGCCCTGCACGTCATCCGGGTTGTAGCCCCAGATCTGCGAGAGGCTGCTGAGCGGGAACGGGTCACCCACCCAACTCCACTGCCCGACATCGAAGTTGCCCGGAATGATCACGTCGGTGAAAAGGCCGTTGCCCGGCTTGGTCTCGATGTTCAGCTTGACGCCGACCTGCGAAAGGTTCTGCTGGATGATCTGGGCGATCTGGACCCAGACGTCCTGGTTGTACATGACGTCGCGGATTTCCAGCTTGCGGCCGTCCTTTTCCCGGACATTACCGTTGAGCTTCCACCCGAGATCGTCCAGTTCCTTTGCCGCGGCGGCCGGATCGAAGCCGAGGCTGTTGTCCTGGTAGCCCTCTTGGCCGTTCAGGTAGACGTGGTTGTTCATCGGCTTCGGGTTCTCGACCAGGCCGTTCTGGGTAGCGGTCGCGATGGCCTGCCGGTCGATGGCCTTCGAAATCGCCACGCGCAGTTTGGCGTCGGCGAGGATGGAGCCCGGTGCGCCGTTGAACGTCAGATGCGACCACTGGTTGCCCGGCGCGCGGCGCAGCGCGATCCCCGCGGTGTTCTGTGCGGTTTTCAGTTCATCTCGGCTGGCGATGCCGACGGCGTCGATCTCGTTGTTCTGCAGGGCGGGCAGCTGCGCCGAGTTGTCGAGGACGCTGAAGGTGATCGTGTCGAGCTTCGGTTTGTCGCCCCACCACTTCGGGTTGCGGCCCAGCACCACCCGGCCCTGGGCCCGGTCGACGGATTGCACGATGAACGGGCCCGCGCTCGGCCCCGGATCCTGCAGCAGGCTCTTGTTGAAAGCCTCCGGTGTCGCGGTGACCGACTTGGGGTAGAAGAACGTCGTGCCCGCGAATTGTCCACGCCAATCGGCGTAGTGCTTATTGAAGGTGATGACCGCTTGTCGATCGTCTACCCCGCGTTCGACCTTCTCCACCCGGTCGAAGCCGGCATTGGCCGCGATCAGGAACGACTTGTCCACACCGCTCATCGCGTGTGCTTGCGACTGAATATCTTCCCAGGTGATCGGGGTGCCGTCGGACCAGACCGCCTTGGGATTGATCGTGTAGGTGACCACCTGTTTCGGTTCGGTGCTGGTCAGCTGAATATCGGTGAAGTAATCGGTATTCACCGAAAGATTGGCCGCCGCATCGGTCTTGAATGCGCGCGGCATAGTCGGCCGCAACAGAGCGGAGGTGTCGGCGTCGTTTCCGTCGTTGTTGAGCCCGTTCCAGTTCTGCGGGAGCGAGCTGAGCGACAGCCGTAGGTTCCCTCCGTCACGCAGCTCGCTGACATCCTTCGGATTGATGTCGTTCGTAGTCCCGAGCGCATCGGTGGAACCCGCAGGCGCACTGGTGTCGTCGGAACTGCATCCTGCCGCGATCAGCCCGATGGCGACCAGCGGGATCGCCAATCGCGTTGTCCATGAACGAACCCGCATGTTTCGCTCCTTCCCGCAGGGATCCTGCGTAATCACTTGACGAAACCGATTTTGGTGTAGTCGTAGGAGGCCGGCCCGGCCGCCCCGTAATTGGCGAGCTCGGCACGGACACCCACATTGCCCGGCGTTTGATACAGCGGCAGCGAATGCTCTGCTCGGATCGGCATCGTGGTCTCCTTCTATCGACTGACGGCCGGAACCGGGACTGCGTCGATCAGATCGCGCGTGTACCAATGCTGAGGGTCGGCGAAAATCAGTTCCGCCGGGCCGGATTCGACGATCTTGCCGCGATACATCACCGCGATGTCGTGGGCCAGATTGCGAACCACGGACAGGTCGTGCGAGACGAACAGGTAGGACAGCCCACGCTCGATCTGCAAGTCGCGCAACAGGTTCAGCACGCCGGCCTGGATGGACACGTCCAGCGAGGACACCGGTTCGTCCAGCACGAGAATCTCCGGATCCAGCGCCAGCGCGCGGGCAATGCTGATGCGCTGCTTCTGCCCGCCGGAGAAGTCGGCGGGATAGCGTTCGGCGTGATCGCGACGCAGGCCGACCTGTTCGAGCAGTTCCGGTACCCGGCGGGCGATCTCGTCGTGTGGGCGGCCGTCGATGCGCATCGGCTCGGCCAGCGCGTCGAAGATCGGCAGGCGCGGGTCGAGCGAGGCGGTCGGATCCTGGAAGACGATCTGCATCTTCCGGCGGATGTCGCGTTTCTGCGCCTTGCTCAGGGTCGCGACATCGCTGCCCATGATCTCGATGGTGCCCGATTCCGGCTTGACCAGATCGAGAATTTGGCTGAGCGTGGTCGATTTGCCGGAACCGGACTCGCCGACCAGGGCCAGCGTGCGGCCCGCGCGGATCTCGAAGCTGATGCCGTCGACCGCGCGGATCTCGCCCTTGCGGCGCTTGAACAGGATGCCCGCGGTGATCGGAAAGGTCTTCACCAATTCCGAAACCCGAAGCACCACTTGGTCGCTGACCTCGGCCTCGACGCTCGGTTCGGTGACTTCCTGCCGATAGGCCTCGAACAGCGCGTCGCTGCCGACCTCCGCGGTACGGATGCAGGCGGCCGAATGCCCGGGGTTGGTCTTCTCCAGCGGTGGCTCGGCGACCCGGCATTCATCGATCGAGATCGGGCAGCGCGGCGCGAACGAGCAGCCCGGCGGCAGCGCGTGCATGGCGGGCGGTGCGCCGACGATCGGGATCAGCGGCTGGCGGGGCGGGCGGTCCATCCGCGGGATGGAGCCGAGCAGGCCCACCGTGTACGGCATCCGCGGTGCGCTGAAAAGCTCGGTGGTGGTGGCGGTTTCGACGATCTTGCCCGCGTACATCACCGCGACCCGGTCGGCCAGGGTGGCGGCGATACCCATGTCGTGGGTGATCATGATGACGCCCGCGCCGGTGATATCGCGCGCCTTGCGCAGCAGGTTCAGGATCTGCGCCTGCACCGTCACGTCGAGCGCGGTGGTCGGCTCGTCGCAGATGATCAGCGCGGGATCGTTGGCGATCGCCATGGCGATGACCACCCGCTGGCGCATGCCGCCGGAGAACTCGTGTGGAAAAGCCTTGGCGCGCACCTCGGGTTCCTCGATGCCGACCAGGGCGAGCAGCTCGATTGCCTTGGCCGCCGCCTCGGACCGGCTCATCTTGCCGTGTGCCAGCAGGGCTTCGGCGATCTGCTCGCCGACCCGGTACACCGGGGTCAGCGCCGAGAGCGGGTCCTGGAACACCATGCTGATGGAACTGCCACGCAGCCTGGACAATTCGCGATCACCGAGGCCGAGCAGCTCGCGGCCGCGCAGGCGGATCGAGCCGCCGATCCTGGCCTGCTCGGGCAGCAGGCCGATCACCGCGAGCGAGGAGACCGACTTGCCGGAACCGGATTCGCCGACGATGGCGAGCACTTCGCCGTCGGACACGGTGTAGTTGACACCGCGCACCGCCTCGATCCGGCCCTCCTCGCTGGGGAACGAGACGCGCAGGTCGGTGACCTCCAACAGCGGTGCGGTGAAGTTCTTCTCGACCACGACCTTCTCGGTGGGGTCAGCGCCCGTCATACCTTTGCCTTCTTCTTCGAGCGCGCCCGCTTGGCGCTGGGATCGAACGCGTCGCGCAGTCCGTCACCAACCAGGTTGGCGCACAACACGATGGTGATCAGCAGGCCACCGGCGAACAGGAACAGCCACGGATAGGTCAGCGCCGACTTGGTGCCCGACGCGATCAGCGAGCCGAGCGAGACGTCCGGCGGCTGCACGCCGAAACCGAGGAAGCTGAGCCCGGTTTCGGCCATGATGGCCGCGCCGACCGCCAGCGTGGTGTCGATGATCAGGATCGAGGCGATGTTCGGCAGGATGTGGCTGATGATCACGGTGCGCGTCGGCGCGCCCATATACCTTGCGGCTCTCACGAATTCACGGTCGCGCAGGCTGATCGTCAGGCCGCGCACGATGCGCGCGCTGATCATCCAGCCGAACAGACTGAGCAGCAGGATCAGCAGCACAATCGAACTGTTGCCCTTGGTGCGCGGCGCGAACAGCGCGACGATGATGAAGCTCGGCACCACGAGCAGCAGGTCGACCAGCCACATGAGCGCGCGGTCGGTCCAACCGCCGAGCAGGCCTGCGGTCGCGCCCGCCGTCGCGGCGATGGTGGTGGAGATGAGCGCGACGCACAGGCCGATCACCAGCGACTTCTGCATGCCGCGCAGGGTCTGGGCCAGCACGTCCTGGCCGATCTGGGTGGTGCCGAACGGATGTCGGCCGCTCGGCGGTTTCAGCAGGGCGGTGTAGTCCAGCTGCTGGTAGTCGTATTTCAGCAGCGGCGGCAACGCGAAGCTGGCGATGAAGAGCAGGATCAGGATCACCGCGCCGATCACCGCGGGCTTGTTCCGCAGGAAACGGCGCAGCACCAGCTTGCTCCGGCCTGCCGCGGCGGGCTCGGGGGCGCCCTGGACGATGATTTCGGCTTCGGTCATCGGACACGCACCCGGGGATCGAGAAGGGCCAACACGACATCGGAGAGCAAGCCGGACACCAAAACCACCAGTCCGGCGAACGCGGTCACCGTCACCACCGGGTACAGGTCCTGGGCGTTGATCGAATCGACCAGCCACTCACCGACGCCGTGCCAGCCGAAGATCTTCTCGGTGAACGTCGCGCCGGTGATCAGGCCGAGCAGGCTGTAGGCGAACAGCGTCGCCATCGGGATCAACGCGGTGCGCAGGCCGTGCTTGTACAGCGCCTTGCTGCGGGACAAACCCTTGGCGCGGGCGGTGCGAATGAAATCGCTCTGCAACACGTCGAGCATGGCGTTGCGCTGATAGCGGCTGTAGCCCGCCATGCCGCCGAGGGCGAGGCCGGCCGTCGGCAGCACGAGGTGCTGCACCCGATCGAGCAGCTGCGGCCAGAATCCGTCGATCCGATTCGCCGAGGTCTCCCCGGTGTAGAGGAAAATCTGCGACCCGGTGAGCGAATTGATTTCCAGCGCACCGTATTTCAAGAGTGTCGCAAGAAGGAACACCGGGGTACTGAGCACGAGCAACGAGATGATCGTGGTGAAGTAATCACTGAATTTGTACTGCCTGATCGCACCAGCGGCGCCGATCAGGACGCCGAGCACGGTGCCGATCAACGAACCGATGATCAGCAGTCGCAGACTCACCGCGACCCGGCGCGGCAGCTCCTCGCGCACCGGCTGCCCGGCGAGAGTCGTCCCGAAATCCCCTTGCGGTATCCCTTTCAACCAGGTGATATAGCGCTGCGGGATCGGGTCGTTGAGGTGTAATTCCGCCGCCTTGGCATCGATCACCGCCTGCGGTGGGCGCGGATTGCGTTGTTCCAGACTCTCCAGCGGATGGAACGTCAGCGACGCCAAGCTGAAGGTCAGGAACGACGCCAGCAGCAACAGCACGACATAGTGAAGCGCGCGTCGTAGCAGGAAGCCGGTCATCAGTCCTCGTGGTCTTTCGGCTGGACGGACCAGCGTCGAGTATTAGCCCCTGATCATAAGGACGAAGACCCGGACGCGCGTGTCACGCGGGGCTCGGGCATGTCCTTTATTCTTGCGGCACACGCGTACGCGGTCGGTTCGACGCGACGAAGGGGGAGTCATGAGAGAGCGTCAGCGAGTGAAACGAAGGCACAGCACGCTTTTGCGAACGGCGGAGCGGACTGTCGGCAAGGGGGACACATGAGTTATCCGCAATATCCGGGCGGGTACAACCCGTATCCCGCGTATTCGCCCGGAATGTCGGCGCCGAGCGGGGCCACCGCGATCACCGCCGGGGTGCTGGCCTGTGTCGGTGCCGTCGGTGAATTGTTCAGTGGCGGAATCAGTGTGGTGTTCGGGATCATCGGCACGCAGCTCGGTGAATACGACAAGACCGGGCTGTTTTCCAAGGGGTGGTTCCAGACGTGGGCCATCGTCACCGGTGCGATCGGGCTGCTGGCCGCGGTCCTACTCGGGGTCGGTGCGGTCGCGATGTTCACCAGGAAATCGTTCGGCCGGATGCTCGTTGTCGTCGGCTGTGTCGTTGTGGTCATCGCGGGCATCGTTGGGTCCGTGCTCTTCCACTCCCTCGACACGTCGACGAACAGCTTGAACTCCATGAGCGGGCGAGTCGGCGGCCTGTTCAGTCTCATCTTCCCCATCGCCACGGCAATACTCGCCCTACTTCCCCAGACCAGCCGCTGGCTGGCATACACCCCCGTCGCCGCCGTCCCGCAGCAGTACGGCTACCCCTATCCGGGCGGGGCACAGCCCGGCACGGCCTGGCCGACGCAACCGGGTGCCGCCGGTCAGGTCGACGGACAGCCGCAACCCGCCTGGGGCCAGCCCGGACAAGCCGGTGGCTCGGTGCCCGCTGGTCAGGCCACGTGGCAGCAGGCGCCGTCCGCGCCCCCAGTCGCCGGAAGCCCGGCCGCTCCGGCCTGGCAGCAGCCCGGACAAGCTGGTGGCCCGGTTCCTGCTGGTCAGGCCACGTGGCAGCAGGCGCCGTCCGCGCCGGCCGTCGCAAGCCCGCCCGCGCAGCCTGCGCACGCCTGGCAGCAACGGACCACCGACGAGGCCGACAAGCAATCGGCCGCACCACAACCCGCCTGGGGCGTACCCGCACAGCCAGGTCCCTCGGCACCGGATCAGCCGCAACCCGCCTGGGGTACACCTGCGCAACCGGCCGTCGCACCGAACGGCCAAGCCACGTGGCCGCCGCCGCAGGGCGCCTGGGGCGTACCCGCACAACCGGCCATCGGACGCAACGACGAGACGGTGCTGCGGCCACCAACCGCAGTCCCGTCACCTGAACCCGTGGTCCCGCCGCCTGCGGACGACACCGTTTGGCGTCCGCCGCCTGCGTAGTTGCGAGGCATCGGATGGCTGAGTCGCATTGCCTGCCGCCGGTGCGGCAACCCGCCTGGGTCGCGCCGGCAAAAGCGCACTGCCGTCAGGTGCGCCGATGTGGCGGTTCTGCGGCCACCTCTTTCGATAACGCAGCCTGCGGATGACGCTGTTTGGCGTCCGCCACCTACGAGGCATCGAGTGAGTCGGTCGACGGGCCAGCCGTCGCTCCGATGTCGGGGCTGTCGACACGCCACCGCGTCGCATGGGACGACGGAATTCTGCGGGTCCGCCTGACGGCTCAGCTCGGCCGATGCGCATCTTCCTGGCGATACCCCCGGCACTGCGAGACGGTTGTCCGGCAGGATGGAATGGGTGACCCTCCTGCACCTGCCCAAGCCGAAGATGGTGGCGACCGACGTCGACGGCACCCTCATCGATCATGACGAGCGGGTCACCGCGCGCACCAAGGCCGCGGTGGACGCGCTGATCGGCGACGGTGTGCCGTTCGTGCTCGCCACCGGACGACCGCCGCGCTGGATCGATCCGGTCGTCGACGGGCTCGGCTACGCGCCGCTGTGCGTGTGCGGCAACGGGGCGGTCATCTACGACAGCGCTACCGATCGGGTGCTGGCCAGCATGACGTTGGACGTGGCGACGCTGTCCTGGATCGCGGACCTGGCCGAGGAGGCGCTGCCCGGATGCGGGCTGGCGGCCGAACGGGTCGGCGAGAGCGCGCACGACGCGGTAACCCCGCAGTTCGTGAGCTCACCGCTGTACGAGCACGCCTGGCTCAATCCGGACGACACCACGGTCGCCCGCCACGAGGTCATCGACGCCCCGGCGATCAAGATGCTGATCCGACTACCCGGCGCGCGCAGTTCCGACATGCGCGCCGTGCTCGCCCCGCTGCTCGGCGAGCGCGCCGACATCACCTACTCCACCGAGCACGGACTGATCGAACTGTCCGCACCCGGCGTCACCAAGGCGTCGGGTCTGTCGATCGTCGCGCAGCGCCTCGGCGTGGAGCCCGCGAATATCGTCGCGTTCGGCGACATGCCCAACGACGTCCCCATGCTCACCATGGCGGGCCACGGCGTCGCGATGGCCAACGCCCACCGCGAAGCCATTGCCGCCGCCGACGAGGTCGCCGAATCCAACGCCGACGACGGCGTAGCCCGCATCCTCGAACGCTGGTGGCTCTGAACCACCGCCACGTCAACCCCATCAGTTCCGTTCCCCATGATCTTGGTGCCGATCCAGGATGCCGAACCTCACCGCCGCTGGCTGGCCCCCGCGCATGAATTCGCTTGCTGCGCAGGGATTTGCCAGCTGTCGTGCGCGCGGCGGGCTAGGAGGTGCGCGGCCTGCGGTGTGAGCGCGATTGCTGTCTTAGCGCCTCAGTGGCCGCACCGTGTGTGCGGCGCATTGGGACGGGCTGGCTTTTGCGCGCGAATTTGCTTGGTGCGCGCGAATTGTCAGCTATATCGTGCGCGGCGTGCGGGAAGTGCGTGGGGGTAAACGTAATCGGAGCTCGCGGCCGTTGGCTGCGAGCTCCGATGGAGGGCTGGGTTTGGGTCAGCCTGCCGGTTCGGGAGCGGGGGTTGGGAGGAAATCTTCGGGTGCGGGGAACTCGAGGGCGTCAGGGGCTGGGTTGGGAAGATCGGCGGGAGCCGGTGCCGCTGCGGGGGCCGGAACCTCGGCGGGTGCCGGAGCTTGGACGGGTGCGGGAACCTCAGCGGGAGTAGCGGATTGGGCTGGGGCGGGTGCCTGGCCGGGGCGGGCCGCGTCCTGCTGGTAGGTGTCGTTGTAGGTCTTCCACACCGTGGTGACGATGCCGGTCGCCTGGTTGAGGATCAGCGAGCCGTATTGGAAGTCGGAGCGTTGGCCGTTCGGCACGTTGTAGGCGTCGCTGGTCGGGAGGCCGAGCACGCCCGCGTCGCCGCCGAGTTGCAGGAAGCGGTCGAGGATCTTGCCGAGCACCTCGATGACCTTGCCGTCCGGTGCGGTGTAGACGTAGCCGTTGGCGAACTTGGCGTACTGCTGGCCCTGCGCGGCGGGCATCGGCTCGGTCTGTACGGCGCCGAGTGGTCCACTGGGACCGCCCTTGTCGGCCCAGTGCTTGGCGATGGGGTTCTCGTTCACCATGCCGAGCAGCTTCTTGGTGAGTGCGGCCAGCGCGCTGAGGTCGGGCTTGTTGCGCGGCGCGGGCTGCGGGGCCGGACTGTTGGCGGTGCCGTCGGTGCCAGTGCCGGTCCCGTTGTTGGGGTTGCTGTTGGTACTTTCGCTGTTTCCGCTGTTCGCGGCGCCGGCGCCGCCCGCGACACTCGCGGCGATTTCGCGGATTCGATCCATTTCCGCATAGGCGGCATCGCCGGGGCAGGCGGTGTTGCCGACGTCGCGATGGGCGAACACGATCGGCAGGTTCACCGCCTGACCCATGGCATAGGAGGTGTACTCCGTGCCCTCGGAGTACATGATGGTTTTCCCTTGCGGGTTGAGATGGGCGATCTCGGCGCGCCAGCCGATGAAGTTTCCGA
This sequence comes from Nocardia sp. NPDC046473, assembly GCF_040645995.1. Classification (NCBI taxonomy): domain Bacteria; kingdom Bacillati; phylum Actinomycetota; class Actinomycetes; order Mycobacteriales; family Nocardiaceae; genus Nocardia; species Nocardia sp. NPDC046473. The sequence continues at coordinate 608,169 of NZ_JBEYZJ010000002.1, read as the reverse complement.
TCGCCTCGATCGCCTCTTCGGTGGGCGGTTCGGAGGTGTAGTTGCCCATCAGCGCGACACCCGCGGTGTTCTCGTTGAACCCGCCCGCGTGCGCGCCCTGCACCGCGCGATCGAGACCGCCAGCGCGGCCCTCGAAGATCTGGCCGTACTTGTCGACCAGCGCGTTGTAGCCGATGTCGCACCAGCCCAACGTTTGTGCGTGATACGTGTAGATCGCGCGGACGATGCCTGCGGACTCTTCCGGGGTGTAGTCGTTGCGTCCGGCCGTGTGGTGCACGGTGATACCGCCGAGGCCGTCCTTGCCGGGGCCGTCGTCGTAGGTGGGTTCTTCGCAGCGGATGCTCTCGTCGGCGCCCCAGCCCTCGCGCGAGATCACCTTGGGTCCGCCGCCGGGTGCGGGCGCGGCGACCTTGTGCAGCGCGCCGTCGATGGCGCCGCGGCCCGGATCGATCAGCACGGCGGTCAGGTCGACGCCCGACAGCTGGGCGGGATCGTCCGAGCGCGGCGCGGGCCGGCTCGCCGGGTCCGGTGCGGTCGCCGCGGCGTTCTTGCGGGTCACCAGCATCTGCACGGCGTTGGTGGTGCCGACGTAGAGCGGCTCGGTGCCGGTCTTGCCGCCTGCGGCAGTGCGATCGGTGCGGCGGGTGTCCACCGGTTCGGTGTTGAACCACGGGCCCCAGCTGCCGTCGGGTTGGCGGGCGCGCAGCGTCGCCTTGGTGTTCGTCAGATCGGCGGCGGTGAGGGCGACGACGCTGAACGGCGTTTCCCGGGACAGCTCTTTGACCTGCGCGCCGACCTGGTCCGCCAGCTCGGGCGGGACCGCGCCCGGCGTCAGCGCGGGTGTGTCGGGTGTGGTGCCCGGTTCGAGTCGGCTGGGATCGGCGACGAAACGCGTGCCGCCCGGGACCGATTGGGCGGGCGCCGGTGCGGTCTGTGCGGAATTGGGAACCTGGCCCGGAATGGTGTTCTGGCTCGATGCGGTGGCCGGGCCGGGAATGTTGTTCTGGGTCGGTGCGGTGACCTGGCCGGGAATGGTGTTCTGGGTTGGTGCGCTGGCCTGGCCCGGAATTCTGTTTTGGCTCGGCGCGACGGCCTGGCCGGGAATGCTGTTTTGATTCGGCGCGACGGCCTGGCCCGGAATCGGGTGCTGAGTTGGCGCGCCCGCCTGCCCGGGGAATGGTGTCTGCCCTGGTACGAGGCCTTGCCCGGGAGTGGCGTTCGATCCAGGCGTGGTGAGCTGACCTGGCGCGCTCTGCTGGCCGGGGGTGGCCGGATGTGGACCATTCAACTTCGGTAGCGGAATTTCTTTGGGTAGTTGCACACCCGGCGGCAGCGGTAGTCCATCGGGAATGGGAATTGACGCTGGTAGCGGCAGCATCCGGAGATCCGACAGGTGCAGATCCGGCAGATCCAATCCGGTGAGTTCGCGCAGCGGCAGCACGATATCGGGCGCCGAGTTCAGCACCACCTCGGCCAGCTGCGCCGGTACGGCGGCGAGCTCGGAGCCGGTGGTGGTGCGGTAGTCGGGCGAGTCGCTCATCGTGAGCGCCGCGAGCGGGGCCGCTACCGCAAGCGTGGTGACAACCGGGAGGACGTAGGAACGTTTCGGTTTGCGGTAGGGCACGAGCGTCTCCATTCAGGTCGAACCAGTGATCGTGTGCAAAACCAGGGTTGCTTCCTGATGTATCAACGATCACAATAGTCACAACTGTCACATATCTAAACCTCTGGTTGAGGATTATGTGATTGCTCGAATGTAGCTCTCGGAATGCGGCCGGATGGAACGACATGCCGACAGGTATCCAATCCGCCCGGCCCCGGAATACCGTGGGAGTGAACGGATGCGACGCCACATAGCACCGGAACGAAAGAGCACGGGGGGAGCACAAATGCGGGTGAAATCTGCGCGCAGAGCAAAACGAGCGGCTCGTCGGGGGCAGCGTCGGCGCGGGCCGGGACAACCTGCGCTATCCGTGCGTTCGGTGCTGGTCACGGGCGGTGCGACGCTGACCGCCGGTGCCGTGCTGGTGCTGTGGGTGTGGCCGGGAGAAACGCCGTACCTGACGGCGGCGGGGCCGGGCCACGGGCGCGGGATGAGCCAGCTCGGCGCGTTCGCGAGCGCCCAGGAGGGGCAGACCGCGGAAAACATCCTGGCGCACTACTACCCGGGTGCCACGCTCGGCACAGTTCCGGCAAACACCGTCGGGATCCGGCTGACCGCACAGGACGACTCCACCCTCGACACCTTCGCGCCCGCCGGTCTGCGCGTGGCCGGCCAGCTGGTCGAGGCCGGGCAGGCCGCGCATCTCACCCCGCTGCCCAATGGTGGCGCGAACGTGGTGGTGACGGTCGGCTGCGACGGTGACGTGCTGTGGCAGGCGGCGACCGACGATCCGTGGGTCTACCCGATCGACCCTGGACCGAACCGCCCCGCCGCGGAACACCTGACTCTCTGCGGTGGTTCGGCGTATCGCGGCGCGCTCGGGGTGGCGACGGAAAACGGTGCGGCACGCACCGTCAACCGTGTCGACGTGGAGGACTACCTGCTCGGCGTCATCCCGGCCGAGGTGCAGGCCAACTGGGCGGACAAGGGCGGGGCCGAGGCATTGAGGGCGCAGGCGATCGCCGCGCGTTCGTATGTCCTTGCCGAGCACCGCTATTCGTACGCGCAGAGCTGCGACACCACTGACTGTCAGGCGTATCCCGGCACCGTGAAGGAGGATCCGCGCTCGGCCGCCGCCGTCGTCGGGACCGCGGGGATCGTGCTGCTGCGCGACGGGCGGATCCTGCGTTCGGAGTACTCCTCCGCACCCGGCGGTGGTGAACCCGCCGACATCTACACCTTCGACGTCGGACCCGCGCTGAGCGATCTTGCCCCCAATGCGCCCACCGCTCCGGTGGATCCGCGTACGAAGGTCGCTGTCGGCGAATCGCCGATCGACGTCGAATATCGCCGAATCGGCGGCGCGGCAAGCAAAGTCGGTCAGCCGCTCGGACCGGAGATGGCACTACCGGAACACGCCGGGACGTATCGCATGTTCACCAACGGCGTCATCATCTCGACGGCAACCCTCGGCGCGCAGGTCGTCGACTTCACCACGCTGCTGCAATTGGTGCCCGATCCGCAGACCCCGAAGGGCGGTCCGTCGAAGGCGAGCGTGCCGTCCGCTCCATCGGGTGCCGTTGTGCCAGAGCAGGTTCCGTCGGCCGCGGGCGTTCGGCCGGTCCCGTCCGGCGCGAGCGCGTCGCCGGCACCTGCGTCGGCTCCGCCTGTTGCCGATGGATCCCCCATGGCTCGATCGGACCCGTCCAGTGCGAGCATGCCGTCCGGGCTGTCGGGTGCCGTTGTGCCAGAGCAGGTTCCGTCAGACAGAAGTGTTCCGCCTGCGCCATCCGGTGCCGCCACACCGCCGGTGCCCGAGTCGGTCCCGTCTGGTGCGAGCATGCCGTTGCCTGAATCGACGCCATCCGGTGTCAAGGCCATGCCGGAACCCCCGCCGTCAGCTGCGGACACGCCTCCCGTGCCCGCGTCGCCTACCGACGTGGTGCCGATGCGGTCCGATGCCAGCGGAGCGCCTGTCTCCGAGCGGGTTCCGACTGGTGCGAGCGTTGCGCTGGTGCCTGAGTCCGCTCCGCACGCTGCTTCGCAGGTGTCAGAGTCTGTCCCACCCGGTGCGAGTGTGCTGCCAGTGAGTGAAGCTGCGCAGTCCAGCAAGGGGGTGCCGTCTGCCGCAGGGCTTACATTTTTCGGAGCCGGTGCGCCGCCGGTGCTTGAATCTGTGCCCGGTACCGGCGTGCCGCCGGTGTCGGAATCGGTTGAGCCCATTGCCGATACGTCGTGGGTGGCGGAGGTGGCTCCGTCCGGTGCCGGCCTGCCGCCGGTGCATGAGCCGGCCCCGTCCACCGTCGGCGCACCCCAGGTGTCGGCGCCGGTCTTGTCTGATGTCGGCGTAGCGTCGGTGCGGGAGTCGATTTCGCCTCGTGTGAGCATGTCGCCGGTGCACGACTCCGCGTGGTCGGGTGTTGGTGGAGTGCCTGTGTCCGAGTCGATTCCGTCTGCTGTGAGTGTGTCGTCGGTGACCGAGTCCGCCCTGTTTGGTGCGACCGCGGTGCCGGTCTTCGACCCCGTTCCCGCCGAGGCAGACGTGCCTTCGGGTCTCGAGTCCGAGCCGCCGAGTGCCGGTGTGCCGTCGTTGCCGGAGTCCGTGCCGTCCGGTGTCAGCCCAGTGCCGATGCCCGAGTCGGTTCCGTCCGGTGTGCGGGTGCCGCCGGTATTCGAGTCCGCGCCTCCTGTCGGCTCCGTGCCGCCCGCGAATTCGGTGACACCGGGCAGCACGATTGCGCCGACGACTGCGGCTACGCCGACACCGCGTCCGACGCCGGGGATTCCGATCCCGTCGGGTGGTGCCACGAGTAGTCCGCTGGCACCCGGATCATCGGGACCTGCCGGGGCGCGGCGATGATGGACGGCCGGGTCTGCGTCGGTGACCCGGCGGTGGCGGTCTAGGCGGACATTTTTCGTTGCGCCGCAACGATCGAAGCCTGTCGAGCACCGAAAGTGTCCAGCCAGGCCGGGCTTTCGGGATACGTAAGTCAGTCCGGCACACCGTCCCCGAGCGACTCCGCGAGCGTCCGCAACAGCCCCGCGAGCTGCTCGCGCGATTCCAGGTCCAACGCCGCGAGTATGCGCTGCTCGTTCGCCATATGCTTCGGCAGCACGTCGTCGATCATCTGGCGCCCCGCCGCGGTGAGCCGGACTCGGATCACCCGGCGGTCCGACGGGCACGGCATGCGTTCGACCAGGTCCTTGGCCACCAGCCGGTCGATCCGGTTGGTGATCGCGCCCGAGGTCACCATGGCCACCTTGATCAGCGCGCCCGCGGTGAGTCCCTCGTCGCCGCCGGAGCGGCGCAGCGTGGCGAGCACGTCGAACTCCCAGAACTCCATCCCGTACTCGTTGAAGAACTGCTTGAGCTCGTGCTCGAACAGGCGCGACAGCCGTTGGATGCGGCCGATCACCGCCATCGGCGAGACGTCGACCTCCGGGCGTTCCCGATTCCAGTGCTGGGTGAACAGGTCCACCGCGTCTGCCATGACCTCTCCTCTCTACGCTAAGAATCTTAACATTGATCTACTTGACGTTGAGGCACTTGGGCGAGTAGATATTTCAACGTTGAGATTATCAATGAGGAGCGAACGACATGACCACAAGCACCACCCCGCGCATCGGGAACTCGTATGCGGGCACCCTGGCGCTCACCGCCCTCACTCCCATTGTCTGGGGCTCTACCTACGCCGTCACCACCGAGTTCCTGCCGCCGGACCGCCCACTGTTCACCGCGCTCATGCGCGCACTGCCCGCCGGTCTCGCGCTGCTCGCGATCACCAGGGTGCTGCCGCGCGGCATCTGGATCGGCCGCGCCGCCGCCCTCGGCCTGCTGAATATCGGCGCCTTCTTCCCCCTGCTGTTCCTCGCCGCGTACCGGCTGCCCGGCGGTGTCGCAGGCGTGCTCGGCGCGGTCGCGCCGATGTTCGCGCTCGGTCTGGCCACCGTCGTACTCGCCGAGAAGCCCAACGGGCGCAAGGTGATTGCCGGTCTGATCGGCGTCTTCGGCGTCGCGCTCGTGGTGCTGCGAGGCAATGCGCAACTCGATACCGTCGGTGTCATCGCCGGACTCGCCGGTGCCGCGTCCATGGCGACGGGCACCGTGCTCACCCAGCGGTGGGGACGGCCGGAGGGGGTCGGCCCGCTCACGCTGACCGGTTGGCAGCTCACCGCGGGTGGTCTGTTCATCCTGCCGCTCGCCCTGCTCATCGAGGGCGCACCGCCGGCGCTGGGCGGCGACGCGATCGGCGGCTACCTGTACCTCGGCGTCATCGGCACCGCCGCGGCCTACTGGCTCTGGTTCCGCGGGATCTCCAAGGTGCCCGCCACCTCGGTCGCCTTCCTCGGGCTGCTGAGCCCGGTATCCGCGGCCGTGATCGGCTGGATCGCACTCGGTCAGGCGCTGAGTCCACTGCAGATGATCGGCCTGGTCATCGCGCTGGCCGGCACGGTGTTCGGTCAGCTGGCGGGGAAGCCGAAGGCGGTCGCGGTTGCGGAACCGGCGGTGCCGGTCCCGGCGCCCGCACGTTGAACTGCCGAAAAACAGGGTTGACCTTGACGTAGCGTCAACTTGCATGCTGGTTACACCGACGAGATGAGAAGGGAGAACGGGATCGTGGGCACCGAATGGTCCATCCAGGATCTGGCCAAGGCGGCCGGTACCACCAGCCGCACGCTGCGCCACTACGGCCAGCTCGGGCTGCTGCCGCCGAGCCGGATCGGCGCCAACGGTTATCGCTACTACGACCAGGACTCCCTGGTGCGGTTGCAACGCATCCTGCTGCTGCGAGAACTCGGCCTCGGCCTCCCGGTCATCGCCGAAGTTCTTGCCGGTGCACAGGACTCCGGTACCGCACTGCGCACGCACCTGGAACTGCTTCGGCAGGAACAGGATCGGATCCGGCGCCAGATCGAGTCGGTGCAAACCACGCTGCAGAAGACGGAAAGAGGTGAACAACTCATGGCCGCGGAAGTTTTCGACGGGTTCGATCACACTCAGTACAAGGATGAGGTGATCGAACGCTGGGGCAAGGATGCCTACGAAAGCGGCGACAAGTGGTGGCGCTCGATGAGCGAAGCTCAGCAGAAGGCGCACCTCCAGACGCACCTGGACATCGCCGCCGACTACGGCAGGGCGCACGCCGCCGGGCTGACGCCCGATAACGACGAGGTGCAGGCCATTGCTGCCCGGCACCGCGCCTGGATCGGCGACGGCTGGCAGGGCAAGGCCGTCGTGAAGGAGGCCTTCATCGGCCTCGGCGAGATGTACGTCGCGGACCCGCGGTTCGCGGCCAACTACGACGTGCACGGCGCCGGGACCGCGGCGTTCGTCCGGGACGCCATGAAGGTCTACGCCGAGACACAGCTCTAGATCACGCCCAAACCACGGCCGGTACGCATACTGAATGCGTGCCGGCCGTCGGCGGAGAGAGGGCATCCGAGCAATGACATACGCCAGTGATAGTCCGCGAGCGACCCCGCCCGCGGAGCCGAGCGGAGTGATCGCGACCAGCGCGGCAGTGCTGGCCCTGCTCGCCGGGCTGTGCAACCTGTGGGGCGAACGAACCGTGCTGAACGCCCTCGGCGCCCGCCCGCACCTCGACAAATCCTTCGCCGCATTGTCGATCCTCGGCGCCCTGCTCGCCGCGATCGCCCTCATCTACGGCGCCGTCCAACTCCTTCGCCGCGACGAAACCGCTCGCTACATCCTCATCCTCACCTCGGGCCTGCTCACCGCCTTCGCCTTTATCGCCGTCGTCTGCTCCCTCACCGGCTACCAGCCCGACTACGGCATCGATTGGCTCCCGAAGCAGCGGCAGACCCACGAAATCCTCAACGGCACGTTCGACGGCTTGATCGGCACCCTCACCGCCCTGCTCCATCGCGCATGGATCGCGTCACTGACCGCCGCGATCCTGCCGCTCGCCGTCTTTCTCCTCGCGTCCTCCCGCTACACCGCCCGCTGGATCGCCTACCCGCCGCCACGTTTCCGCGCCGGAATTCCGGACAGCCGAACAACTTTCGGATCTGTCGACGCTTAACCGGCCCGCAACGCTGCCGACAAACGCCTCTGATCGGCTCGATCGACCGCCCACCACGCGGTAAGGTTCGCCCCGAAACCTAGAGGGGGGTTCGATGAGTAATCCATATGGTGGGCCAGGTAATCCGGTTCCGACGTCTGCGCAACGCGGTCTATCCGGCGTGATCGCCATCGTGTCGGCGTGGCTGGGTGCGTCGGGCGTCGGCTTCGGCTCGATCTCGGCCTTCGAGTTCTTCCGAACGGTCGACTCAATCCGTAAGCCGAGCCTCACGGACGACAAGTACGACGCCTGGAAACTCGCGTCGGAGTTCCACAAGGGGCTGGAAGCCTTGCTGATCGTCTCGGTTCTGATGGCACTCGTTCTCATCGTCGGCAGCTTCCTGTCCATGATCGGCAAGCCGTCCGGTCGCCCACTGGAAATCATCGGCAGCGCTTGGGTTTTCATCGGCGGTCTGTTCAGCGTGACCTTCGGCGGCGAGCACGGCCTTGCCGCCGAATCATTCGCCCATTGCTACATGATCGTCATCGGCGCAGCCCTGGGCTTGATCTCCCTCGTACTCACAATGACCCGCCCTACCACCCCGCAAACCCAGCCCCAATACGTCCAATACCCGCCCACCCCAATGCTCTACCAAGCTCCACGCCCGTGAGCTACGACCGGTTGTCTTCGGGGGCGATGGTGGCGGCTTCTTCGGCGATGCGGCAGTCCTGTGCGTGTGAAGCTGAGAGCCCGGCCAGGTCTCCCTCGAGGTCCACGCAGACCCGCCGCACTGTTCCACGCCGACATGCTCGACTTCGTCGCGTCCCTGGCCACACCGACTAGTAACCCCGTTGGCCGCCCGCGCGAGCCTCGCCAGGCTCTGCGCGAGCCTCGCCAGGCTCTGCCGCGTACGCATTCGCCCGCCGCGTATAAAAAGGCTGGCTAATTCGTCCGCTGCCCGTGAAAACAGACGCGGCGACCGAGAACTGTGCATTCAATCGGGTCCCGATTGCCGTCAAGGCCACTGGCGGCAAACTTCGGGCGAAATCGGGATGGCTCGGACACGAAAACGTGCCTGGAGCGGGTGCTGGGATGTGCCCCGCGCGACTCCACCCAGACCTCGCGCGGACTTCCGATACTCTGGGCTCCCGTGACCGTCGCATCGTCCCCGGGTAACTCCGCCAACTCCACCTCACAGTTCGATCTGATCGTCGTCGGCTCCGGATTCTTCGGGCTGACCGTCGCCGAACGCGCCGCTACCGAGCTCGGCAAACGCGTGCTGGTGATCGATCGTCGCTATCACCTCGGCGGCAACGCCTACTCGGAGCCGGACCCGGACACCGGGATCGAGATCCACAAGTACGGCGCGCACCTGTTCCACACCTCGAACAAGCGGGTCTGGGATTACGTCACCAAGTTCACCGAGTTCACCGGGTACCAGCACCGCGTCTTCGCGCTGCACAAGGGGCAGGCCTACCAGTTCCCGATGGGCCTGGGCCTGATCTCCCAGTTCTTCGGCCGCTACTTCACGCCGGACGAGGCGCGCAAGCTGATCGCCGAGCAGTCCGCGGAGTTCGACAGCAAAGACGCGCAGAACTTCGAGGAGAAGGCGATCTCGCTGATCGGGCGCCCGCTCTACGAGGCGTTCATGCGCGACTACACCGCCAAGCAGTGGCAGACCGACCCGAAGGAACTGCCCGCAGGCAACATCACCCGCCTGCCGGTGCGCTACACCTTCGACAACCGCTACTTCAACGACACCTACGAGGGCCTGCCCAAAGAGGGCTACACGAAGTGGCTGGAGAACATGGCCGCGTCGGAGCTCATCGAGGTCAGGGTGAACACCGACTGGTTCGACGTGCGCGACGAACTGCGCGCCGCCAACCCGGACGCCCCGGTCGTCTACACCGGCCCGCTGGACCGCTACTTCGACTACCAAGAGGGCGAACTCGGCTGGCGCACCATCGATTTCGAGACCGAGGTGCTGGAGACCGGTGACTACCAGGGCACCTCGGTGATGAACTACAACGACGCGGACGTGCCGTTCACCCGCATCATCGAGCCGCGCCATTTCCACCCGGAGCGCGACTACCCGAAGGACAAGACGGTCATCATGCGCGAGTTCTCTCGCTCCGCGCAGACCGGCGACGAGCCGTACTACCCGATCAACACGCCGGAGGATCGCGCCAAAGTGGCCGCGTACCGCGCGCTCGCCAAGAAGGAAACCGCAACGGACAAGGTCCTTTTCGGTGGCCGCCTCGGCACCTACCAGTACCTGGATATGCACATGGCCATCGGCAGTGCGCTCAGCATGTTCGACAATGTGCTGCGCCCGCACTTGGAGTCCGGTGCGCCGCTCGCTGATGAAAGTGCAGAATGACCTCCCAATCCATTTTGGAAGACATGACCACCGAGACCCGCGCGAAGTCGCTGCTCCAGCGGATCATCCTGCCCCGGCCGGGTGAGCCGCTCGACGTGCGCACCCTCTACGTCGAGGAATCGAAGACCAACGCCAAGCGCGCGCACGCGGCCACCCGCACCTCGCTGTCCATCGGCGCGGAGTCCGAGGTGTCGTTCTGCACCTACTTCAACGCGCTGCCCGCGAGTTACTGGCGGCGCTGGAGCATCCTGGGCTCGGTGGTGCTGCGCCTGGAACTGGCCGGTCACGGCCGGGTGGACGTCTACCGGTCGAAGGCGGACGGTTCGCGAATCCACGTGCAGGGCAAGGAATTCGCTGTCGCGCCGGGGACGGAGTCGGTGCACGTCGAGTTCGAGGCCGATCTCGGCCCGTTCGAGGACGGCGGCTGGCTCTGGTTCGACATCACCACCGACACGGCGGTCACATTGCTGTCCGGCGGCTGGTACGCACCGGTCGAGGCGCCCGACGAGGGCAGCATCGCGGTGGGCATGCCGACCTTCAACCGACCCACCGATCTGGTGAAAACCCTTGCCGCGCTTGGCTCGGACCCGCTGGTGCTGGCGAAGATCGCCGCGGTGATCGTCGCGGACCAGGGCAACCGCAAGGTGGTCGACGAGCCCGGCTTCGCCGAGGCCGCCGCGCCGCTCGGCGACCGGCTCGCCATCCACAACCAGCCCAACCTCGGCGGCTCCGGCGGCTACAGCCGGGTGATGTACGAGGCGCTGAAGACCACCGCCGCCGAGTACATCGTCTACATGGACGACGACATCGAGATCGAGCCCGACTCGATCCTGCGCGCGCTGGCCTTCGCCCGGTTCGCCAAGTCGCCCATGCTGGTCGGCGGGCAGATGCTCAACCTGCAGGAACGCTCGCACCTGCACAGCATGGGCGAGGTCGTCGACCGCGGCATCTTCATGTGGACCTCCGCGCCGAACGTCGAGTACGACCACGACTTCTCGAAGTACCCGCTCAAGGACCGGGACAACTCCAAGCTGCTGCACCGGCGCATCGACGTCGACTTCAACGGCTGGTGGACCTGCGTGATCCCGCGCCGAGTCGCCGAGGAGATCGGTCAGCCGCTGCCGCTGTTCCTGAAGTGGGACGACGTCGAATACGGGCTGCGCGCAAGAGATCACGGGTACTCCACGGTCACCCTGCCCGGCGCCGCGGTGTGGCACATGGCGTGGAGCGACAAGGACGACGCGATCGACTGGCAGGCGTACTTCCACCTGCGTAACCGGTTGGTCGTCGCCTCGCTGCACATGCCGGGCAACGGACGCGGCATGGTCGTCAACACGGTCAAGGCGACGCTGAAACACCTGCTGTGCCTGGAGTATTCGACGGTCGCCATCCAGAACCTGGCGATCGAAGACTTCCTCGCCGGCCCGGAGCGGCTGTTCCAACTGCTGCCGAGCGCGCTCGGTGCGGTGCATGCGCTGCGCAAGCAGTTCCCTGACGCGGTGATCCTGCCGTCGTCCACCGAACTGCCGCTGGCCAGTCACCTCGAGGTCGGCGCGGTCGCTGAACCGGCCAATCCGATCGCCAAGGTGGTCCGGCTGGCCAAGGGCGTGGTGCACAACTTCCGCCCGGCGCATACCCAGCACCACGAGACCCCGCAGCTGAACGTCCCGACGCTGGACGCCCGGTGGTTCCTGTTGTCGCAGGTCGACGGGGTTACCGTCACCACCGCCGACGGGCGTGGCGTCGTCTACCGCAAGCGCGACCCGCGCCAGGCCCTCGGCCTCTTCAAGGAAGCCCTGCGCCTGCGCAAGGAACTGGCCGCCCGCTTCCCCGAGATGCAGCAGCGCTACCGCGCCGCCCACCCGCAGCTGACCAGCACCGCGGCCTGGGAAAGTGCCTTCGGCATCGGTACCGACACGAAGGGTGATCAGCAGTGAGCGAGCGCCAGCGAGCGAACCAAAAACACAGTGTCCCCAGACGAACGGCGGAGCCGAGCGCTAGCGAGGCGGAGTCGTGAGTTTGGCGGACAACACCGCGGTCAACAAGCCGCTGCAGAGCACGAACGGCCATGGCGGACCGGTGTCCGCGGTGCCGTCGACCGAGCCGGCGCCGCCCGAGGTGAAGATCATCAACGCGGTGCAGGCCAGGATCGCCACCCCGGAGGTGATCAAGGCGGCCCGCGGCATGTCGCACTTCGGCGAGCACGCGCTCGGCTGGGTCGGCATCGCCGCCGCGGGCTGGCTCGTCGACAAGCCGCGGCGCAGACAGTGGGCCGGGGTCGCGGTCGGCGCGGTCGGCGCGCACGCCGCCTCGATCGTGATCAAGCGGGTGGTCCGCAGGCCTCGCCCGAACGATCCGTCGGTGCAGGTCAACGTGTCGACGCCGAGCAAGCTGAGCTTCCCGTCCTCGCACGCCACCTCGACGACCGCGGCGGCGGTGTTGCTCGGCAGATTGACCGGGCTACCCTTGCCTGCGGTGCTCGTCCCACCGATGTTGCTTTCCCGGGTCGTCCTCGGGGTGCACTATCCCTCCGATGTGCTCGCTGGTTCGGCGCTCGGTGCCGCGTCCGCCGCCGTTGTGCTTGCCGCCGAAAAGAGACTCGATGACCGCCACAGAAAGAGCCTTGGTTGACATGAGTGAAGAGCCGACTGGTGCCGATCTAGCTGAAGCGGTCGTCAAGGGCCCGCCGAAGACGTTGGCAGGCGGCCTGATCAAGGCTGTCCGGCCGCGGCAGTGGGTCAAGAACGTCCTCGTGCTGGCGGCCCCGCTGGCCGCGGGCACGGCCAACGAGGTCGACGTGCTCGCACACGTCGGCATCGCGTTCGTGGTGTTCTGTCTGGCTGCCTCCGGCATCTACCTGATCAACGATGCGCTCGACGTCGAAGCGGACCGGGCGCACCCGACCAAGCGGTTCCGGCCGATCGCCGCGGGCGTCGTCCCGGTGAACCTGGCGTACACGCTGTCGATCGTGCTGCTCGTCGCCTCGATCGCCGGCTCGTTCGCCGCGTCCTGGCACCTGGCCGTGGTGATGGCGATCTACATCGGCATCCAGCTGGCCTACTGCTTCGGCCTCAAGCACCAGGCGGTGCTCGACATCTGCATCGTGTCGTCGGGCTTCCTGCTGCGCGCCGTCGCCGGTGGTGCGGCCGCGAATATCGTGCTCTCGCAATGGTTCCTGCTGATCATGGCGTTCGGTTCCCTGTTCATGGCGGCGGGCAAGCGTTACGCCGAACTGCAGATCGCGGTGAGCACGGGCGCGAAGATCCGCAAGTCGCTGGAGTACTACACGCCGACCTACCTGCGGTTCATCTGGACCCTCGCGGCCACCGCTGTCGTGGTGTTCTACGGTCTGTGGGCGTTCCAGCAGGACAACCTGAAAGACACCAATTGGTTCGCAATCTCGATGATTCCGTTTACCATCGCAATCCTGCGTTACGCGGTCGACGTCGATGGCGGCGAGGCCGGTGAACCCGAAGAGATCGCACTGGGGGACCGAGTCCTTCAGTTCCTCGCAATCGCCTGGATCGGAGCGGTAGGTGTCGCTGTCTATCTCACCTGACGAGATGTTGGTAGCGGGAGTGGAGCAAGACGAATACGCGAACGAGGGGCCGGCTGTGCAGCCGGCCCGCTCGGCGTCGCGGTACGCCTTGCTATCCCGTGCCACGTTCGTCGGTGGGATAGCGCTCACCGTGGTCCTTTTCGCCGTCGGCGGCTGGCAGCGCCGCTGGATCGCCGACGACGGCCTGATCGTGCTGCGCACGGTGCGCAACCTGCTGGCAGGCAATGGGCCCGTCTTCAACGAGGGCGAGCGGGTCGAGACCAACACCAGCACCGCATGGACCTACATCGTCTGGTTCTTCAGCTGGCTCACCCAGGCGCGACTCGAGTACGTGGTGCTCGGCATCGCGTTCACGCTGTCGATGGCCGCGGTGGTGTTCGCCATGCTCGGCGCGAGCAGGTTATGGGGCGGCCCGAAGTCGGTGCTGCTGCTGCCCGCCGGGATGCTGGTCTACATCGCCATCCCGCCGGCCCGCGACTATGTCACCTCGGGGCTGGAGAGCTGCCTGGTGATCTGCTGGCTCGGCCTGCTGTGGTGGCAGCTGATCCGCTGGAGCCAGGCGGAGCGGGTCAAGTTGCCCGGTCTTTTCGGCCTGGTGTTCCTCGCGGGGTTGGCCCCGCTGATCCGTCCGGAGATGACGCTGGTCGGCGGGCTCGCGCTGCTGATGATCGTCATCGCGCCGATGCCGGAGTCCCGGCTGCGTCCGATCGTGTTGCGCGGCTTGATCGTGCTGGCCGCGGGCCTGGTGCCGATGGGTTATCAGATCTGGCGGATGGGCTACTACGGCCTGCCCTACCCGAACACCGCGGTCGCCAAGGACGCGGGCGGCGCCAAGTGGCATCAGGGCTTCATCTATCTCTGGGATCTCGTCGGCCCGTACTACCTGTGGGTGCCGCTGCTGGTGCTGCTCATCGCGGGAGTCGTTGCGGCACGCGGCAAGACGGCTGAGCCCGCGGACCCGGCCGGGCGGCCTGCCGCACTGGAAGAGCAGTCTCGCTGGAACGCGCGCCGGATTAGGGAGTGGCTGCGCTCGCCCGCCGCGGTGGTCACGCTGGTGCTGCTCAGCGGATTCATCCTCACCATCTACGCGCTGCGCGTCGGCGGCGACTTCATGCACGGCCGCATGCTGCTGGCGCAGCTGTTCCTGCTGCTGCTGCCGGTCGCCGTGGTGCCGATCCGGTTGCCGGCCGGCGGGTTCCGGGCCGCGACCGCCGCCGACTGGTCCTTCGCGGTGGTGCTGTTCGCGTTGCTCGGCACCGCGGGCTGGGCGCTGTTCGCCGCCAACACGACCGCGATCAAGTCCGGCACCAAGATCACCTCGACCGGCATCGTCGACGAGCGGGTCTACTACGTCCTCAACACCGGCCACGATCATCCGATCCTGGCCGAGGACTACCTGGACTACCCGCGCATCCGGCCGATGGTCGACAACATCACCGAGACCCCGAACGGCGGCCTGCTGCTGAACTCGCCGTCGTTCATGTTCTGGTACATCGCGCCACCGCCGCAGCCGATTCCGGCGGGCGGCGCGGGACACACCGTCTACTTCCTCAACCTCGGCATGACCAGCATGAACGTCCCGCTGAACGTGCGCGTCATCGATCAGATGGGCCTGGCCTATCCGCTCGCCGCGCACACCGAGCGACTCACCGACGGCCGGATCGGGCACGACAAGGCGCTCTACCCGGACTGGGTCGTGGTGGACACCGGCATGGTGGACAAGAAGCCGTGGATGCCCTGGTACCTGGACGAGAAGTGGGTGACCCAGGCGCGCACCGCGATGTCCTGCCCGGCCACCGAGGCGCTGCAGATCTCCTACCGCGACCCGCTCACCTTCGAGCGCTTCCGGCACAACCTGCGCCACGCACTGACTTTCGCCAAGTACCGGATCGACCGGGTGCCCAAATACGAGATCGAACGATGCGGTTTGGTCGACCCGTTCCCGAAGCCCGCACCGGCACCGCGTTGAGTCGAGTTACGCAGACCGGCTGAGCCGAATACCAATGATCAACACGCACACCGGGTTCCCTTCACAGGGTGCCCGGTGTTCGCTTTGGGCAGGTTTCACAAAATTCGTGTACACCCCTCTGTCTCGGTTCGATAACGCCACAGTCACGATGACGCGCTAGGCTGCGAAAGTACGCCCGTCATGACGTCAACTAGTTGTGGGCATCGGCGGGTCATCGTGAGACAACGGCCGATGCTGTTGCATGAACGAGAGGTCGAAACTGATGCGAGGCGTGTTCGGGCGTCTGAATACTCGAAAAGCCGGATCTTGGCTGAAGCGTTCGGCGTTGGTGTCCATGGCGATTCTGCTGCCGCTCGGGGTGTCGGTGGCAGGCCCGGCCGGACCGGCGTCCGCGGCCTTCAATCCGGACGGCTTCGATTTCTGGGTCGACTCGGAGATGGGCCCGATCAAGAACCGGGTCTTCCGCGCCGCCGACGGCAACACCAGCCGCGTGGTCTACGCGCTGGACGGTATGCGGGCCCGGCCGGATCTGAGCGGCTGGGAAGTCGACACCGAGGTCGTGCGTGAGCTGACCAAATGGAACATGAACGTCGTCATGCCGGTAGGCGGTCCGTCCAGCTTCTACGCCGACTGGACCGGGCCGAGTAACTTCTTCGGTCTCGGCAGCGCGGGTTCCTCCTCTACCGGCTCCGCCAACTCCGGCTCCGGACTGCTCTCGGGCTCCGCGGGCATGGGCAAGTCGAATACCTACAAGTGGGAAACCTTCCTCACCCAGAACCTGCGCAACGCGCTGCGTGATCGGCTCGGCTTCAATCCGAACGGTAATGCGGTGTTCGGCCTGTCCATGGGCGGCAGTGCGGCGCTCACCCTGGCGGCCTACCATCCGGACCAGTTCCGTTATGCCGGTTCGTATTCCGGCTACCTGAACATCTCGGCGCCGGGTATGCGCGAGGCGCTGCGAGTGGCCATGCTCGACGCGGGCGGCTTCAATATCGACGCGATGGCGCCGCCGTGGGGTCCGCAGTGGCTGCGGATGGATCCGTTCGTCTTCGCGCCGCGGCTCAAGGCCAACAACACCAGGCTGTGGGTCTCGGCGGGCAGCGGCCTGCCCAGCGGTGCCGACGGGCTGAGCTTCAACACCGTCAACGCGATGGGACTCGAGGCGCTGGCACTGGCCAACACCCGCGCGTTCCAGGTCCGGATGGCCACGCTGGGCGCGGGCAATGCCACCTACGACTTCCCGGCCGTCGGTGTGCACAACTGGACCTACTGGGCCGATGAGGTCTACCGGATGATCCCGGACATGTCCGCCAATATCGGGTGATTTACGGGTAAGTCTGTTCGACAGACCGCCCGATGCCGAGCGCATCGGGCGGTCTTTTCGTTTGCCAGTCGTCCAACCGGCGTTTGGTAACGAATGTGAAGGGGTAGCGGTAGGCGAGTTGTGGCATGAGTCACTTTCCAGCAACATATAAGCTTCCGATGCCGATTGATACACGAAGAACATGCACGGAGGTCGATTCGTCCGTTTTCGGTGGACGGCGGCACTCAGTGTCCGCACAGGGGGCCGGTAGAGATCGCCAGCTATTTGCCCTCCGGTCGCCCGAACGAAAGGTCGAGTTTGATGCGAATTGCCCGCTGGAAAGGTAGATCCGGTACGTCCGGAGCGACTGGTTCGTGGGTGAAGCGATCCGCACTCGGGGTCGCCGTGGCACTGTTGCTGCCCTTCGGCGTCGCGGCGGCGGGAAGCGGTGCCATCGCATCGGCGGGCATGGACCCCGGGGCGTTCGACTTCTGGGTCGACTCCGGCATGGGGCCGATCAAGACCCGCGTGCTGCGCGCCAGGGACGGCAACACCAACCGGGTCGCCTACGTGCTCGACGGCATGCGTGCGCCGGAGACGCTGAACGGCTGGGAGATCGAGACCAACGTTCCCGCCGTGCTGGCCGACGCGAACATCAACGTCGTCATGCCGGTCGGCGGCATGTCCAGCTTCTACGCCGACTGGAACGCGCCGAGCGAGCTGGCAGGCATCCCGGCGGGCACCGGCTCGTCCTCCGGCTCCGGCGCGCTGAACATCTTGGCCGCGGGCCCCGGCAAGAGCTACCGGTACCAGTGGGAGACCTTCCTGACCCGCGACCTGCGCAACGCACTGCACGACCGGCTGGGCTTCAACACGACCCGCAACGGCGTGTTCGGCCTGTCCATGGGCGGCAGTGCGGCGCTCACCCTGGCCGCCTACCACCCGGACCAGTTCAGCTTCGCCGGCTCGTACTCCGGTTACCTGAACATCTCCGCGCCGGGCATGCGGGAGGCGATCCGCATCGCCATGCTGGACGCGGGCGGCTACAACGTCGACTCGATGGCACCGCCGTGGGGCCCGCAGTGGCTGCGGATGGATCCGTTCGTCTTCGCGCCGAACCTCGTCCGCAACGGCACCCGCCTGTGGATCGCCGCGGCCAGTGGCCTGCCCACGGCGAACGACGGCCCGAGCTTCAACACCCTCAACGGGATGGGCCTGGAGGCGCTGGCGCTGGCGAACACCCGCGCGTTCAACGTGCGGATGGCGACGCTGGGCGGCGGCAACGCGGTCTACTCCTACCCGGCCTACGGCATTCACGCGTGGAACAACTGGACCGATGAGGCCTACCGGATGATTCCGGACATGTCCGCCAATATCGGCTGACGAATTCGTTGTAGACAGACCGCCCGGCACTACCAAGTGCCGGGCGGTCTGTTGTTTCTGCCCCGCCCGCGGATATAACACGGCATGATTGGCTGGTAGATCGCTGGCAAACGAATTGCGATCTTGTCGCTGCCGGTCATTGCGGTAAACCCGGTAGGTCGGCAAATCTTTGGTTTTCGTCACGATCCGGCATCGCAGCGTGTTTACGACGGGTACAGCTCGAATAACTGCCTATAGAAGAGGGATAGGCCCGAGGGCTTCGCGCTGGAAGCCATCGATGCCGAGTGTCGATCTACATGCGGTCAACGGCGAGCGCACGGGCGAAAGGTCGAATCGATGCGATCAGGCGGAGTACGCGGGACGGTTGCCAGCGTGCGTGAGTCGTCAGATCGCCGCTGGTTTCGGCGTTCGGTCGCGGGGCTGGCCGTCGCACTCGTGCTGCCGTTCGGTGCCGCTCTCGGCGGATTCGCCGCGACCGCACAGGCCGGTTTCGACCCGCGCGGCGTCGACTTCTGGGTCGACTCCAGCATGGGTCCGATCAAGTCAAGGATCTTCCGTGCCGCCGACGGCAATACCCGGCGCGTGGTCTACGCGCTGGACGGCCTGCGCGCCCGCAACGATCTGAGCGGCTGGGAGGTCGAGACGGACATCTCCCGCGTGCTGCCGCAGTGGAACATCAATGTGGTGATGCCGGTCGGCGGCCAGTCCAGCTTCTATTCGGACTGGATTGCGCCGAGCAATACCAAC
The DNA here is from genome assembly GCF_040645995.1 of Nocardia sp. NPDC046473. Taxonomy (NCBI): domain Bacteria; kingdom Bacillati; phylum Actinomycetota; class Actinomycetes; order Mycobacteriales; family Nocardiaceae; genus Nocardia; species Nocardia sp. NPDC046473. Next base: position 589,202 of record NZ_JBEYZJ010000002.1, on the reverse strand, counting down.
GGCCAACAGCAGCCGTATGCCTGGGAGACCTTTCTCACGGAGAATCTGCGCTGGGCGTTGCGCGATCGCCTCGGCTTCACTCCGCGCGGCAACGGCGTGTTCGGCCTGTCCATGGGTGGCAGCGCGGCGCTCGCGCTGGCCGCTTACCATCCCGACCAGTTCCGTTATGCCGGTTCGTATTCCGGCTACCTGAACATCTCCGCACCCGCCATGAAGGAGGGGCTGCGGCTGGCCATGCTCGACGCGGGCGGCTTCAACATCGATGCGATGTGGGGTCCGCCATGGGATCCGCGCTGGTTACGCAACGATCCGTTCATGTTCGCGCAACTACTGCGCGACAACGGAACTCGCCTGTGGATCGCCTCCGGCAACGGCCTGAACGGACCGCGCGACGTGATCAACGCGCCGATCGACGTCTATCACCTCGGCAACGCGATGGCGCTGGAAACGATCGCGCTCGCCAACACCCGTGCCTTTGAAGCTCGGATTAACAGTCTCGGACCCAGCAACTCGGTGTTCGTCTACACCCCGGTGGGTGTGCACAGCTGGAACTACTGGCAGGACCAGGTGTTCCAGATGCTGCCCGACCTCAGCGCCCATTTAGGCTGAGCTGACACTTCCGGCCATCAGGGTGAAATTTTGGTGTTCCGGCACGACAATCACCGGGGGAACGCGATAGGGTCACCGCACCATCACAGATTGCGTACGGGCGGATTTCGGCCACCTGGTTGCCTCGGCCTTGCTAAGGCCACGGGTGTCGAATATCGTCCAGCGAGCGCAAGTGTGACCAGATCGTTGTTTCGCAGTCGCCTGCGCCGGAATGTCGGGGTCCGGTGTGGCGGTGTGCGTCTCGTTGGCAGCACTGGTGCGGTTGCGCCCTCTCGGGGTCGCGGACGGCACCACAACAGGCAGAAAAGCAGAAAGAGAGCAGGATTCATGCGTTTCGGCAGGGCGGCCGCGCCGATGAGAACGAAATCGGGACGGCGAGGCGCACCTCGTGGTTGGCGTAATCGAATTCTGGCTGTCGGTGCCGCTGCATTGGCGCTACCGATCGCCGTAGGTGTGGCGGCCCCGATCGCCACCGCGGCGCCGGTGCACGCACCGGTATTGCGTTCCCCGGCAGGTGGATTCGAAGATCTGATGGTCCCGTCCAGCATGGGCCCGATCAAGGTCCAGGTGCAGTGGGCATCGCGCGGCGGCAACGCGGCGCTGTACCTGCTCGACGGACTCCGGGCCCGTGACGACCGCAACGCGTGGTCGTTCGAGACGAACGCACTGCAGCAGTTCGGCGGCGACAACATCTCCCTGGTCATGCCGGTCGGTGGTCAGTCCAGCTTCTACACGGACTGGTACACGACCAGCAACACCAACGGCCAGAAGACCACCTACAAGTGGGAGACCTTCCTGACCAAGGAGCTCCCGGCCTTCCTGGAGGGCTACGGCGTTTCCCGCACCAACAACGCGGTCGCCGGTCTCTCCATGGGTGGCAGTGCCGCACTCGCGCTGGCCGCGTACCACCGCGACCAGTTCAAGTACGCCGCCTCCTACTCGGGCTACCTGAACATCTCCGCGCCGGGCATGCGTGAGGCGATCCGCGTCGCGATGCTGGACGCGGGCCGCTACAACGTCGACTCGATGGCCGCCCCGTGGAGCCCCGCGTGGCTGCGGATGGACCCGTTCGTGTTCGCGCCGCAGCTCAAGGGCCTGCCGATGTACATCTCGGCGGCCAGCGGCCTGCCGGGTCAGTACGACAGCCCGAACTCGGCGGTCGGCGTGTTCAACACCGGCAACGCGATGGCGCTCGAGGCGCTCTCACTGGTCAACACCCGCGCGTTCCAGGCTCGCCTGTCCTCGCTCGGCATCCCGGCCACGTTCGACTTCCCGGCCCAGGGCACCCACTCCTGGAAGTACTGGGAGGGCGAGCTCTTCAAGTCCCGCAACGGCATCCTGGACGCCACCGGCGCCTGGTGATCGCTGCTTGACCCACTCAGGTCGTACCCCGCGGGGTACGACCTGAGTTGCGTTTCGGGGCAGGTGGTTTCAACGGGTATCGGGGGAGGTATCTATGTATTCACAAATCATTTGTCCCGGTAAGACCGCTTCGGCGCCGCAGCTTCCAGTACGGAAGCGGTGGCGCCGGATGCGTTGCGCGAGGCCGCAAAACGAAGATGGCGGTTTTCTTATCGTGCGTGTCCTCCCCGGAACGCGGCACACACCGGGGTAGAAAGCTCTTGTGGCAGGGATTCGGCGCGGCAGATGGGGGAGACGCGAGCGTCGTGGCGCTCGTCCGGCTCGCGGGCGGTTAGTGCTGCTCGCCACCGCGATGGTGATCCCGTTGGCGGCCGGCATCGCCCCGGCCTACGCGCAGCCTGCCCTGGCACCGGCACCCGGCCCCGCCCCGGAGGCGGTCGCCCCGGCGACCGTGCAGAAGGTGATCTGGCTGACCGACCGCAGGGTCGCGCTGTGGATCAACTCGCCGTCGATGGCCACCCCGGTCCAGGTGCAGCTGCTGCTCGCCAAGGACTGGAACACCCGGCCCGACGTGCGTTTCCCGGTGCTGTACCTGCTCGACGGCCTGCGCGCCCAAGACGACGAGAGCGGCTGGACCAAGGACGCGGGCGCCGTCGACTTCTTCGCCGACAAGAACGTCACCGTGGTGCTGCCGGTCGGCGGCCAGTCCAGCTTCTACTCCGACTGGATCCAGCCGAACAACGGCAAGACCTACAAGTGGGAAACCTTCCTGACCAAGGAGCTGCCGCCGCTGCTCGAGGGCGACTGGCGGGCCACGGATGTCCGTGGCATGGAAGGCCTTTCGATGGGTGGCACGGCCGCGATGTTCCTGGCCGCGCGCAATCCCGGCTTCGCCAAGTACGCCGCCTCCTACTCCGGCTTCCTCACCACCACCACGATCGGCATGCCGCAGGCCATCCAGTTCGCCATGCGCGACGCGGGCGGCTACGACGTCGGCGCCATGTGGGGCCCGCCGACCAGCCCGGAATGGGCCGCGCACGACCCGTACACGCAGGCGGAGAAGCTGAAGGGCGTCTCCCTCTACGTCTCCAGCGGTAGCGGCGCCACCGGCCCGTTCGACCAGGCCTCCGGCATTCCCGGCGTCAGCACCAACTACGCGGGCATGGGCCTGGAGATTCTGTCGCGGCTCACCTCGCAGAACTTCGTCACCAAGCTCGGCAGGCTGGCGATCCCCGCGCAGGTGAATTACCGCCCGTCCGGCACGCATTCGTGGCCCTACTGGGACTTCGAGATGCGGCAGTCCTGGACCCAGGCCGCGACCGCGCTCGGTATCGATCCCGGCAAGACCGGCTGTACCGTCGGCGGCCAGATCGCGACGGTGGCCGCGGCGAACAACTGGCTCGGCGACTGCCTGTCCGCCGAATACCCGGTGGCAGGCGGTGTGGCGCAGGACTTCCGGTCCGGCCGCGTCTACTTCACACCCGCCGGCGGCGCGCACCCCGTCGGCGGCATGATCGGCGGCGGCTACCAGGCCGCCCAGGGCGCCGCCGGCCCGCTCGGCCTGCCGACCGGTGACGAACGCGGGCTACCCGACGGCAAGGGCCGCATGCAGACCTTCCAGAACGGCTCGCTCTACTGGACTCCACAGACCGGCGCCCAGGTGGTGCGCGGCGCGATCCTCGACGAGTGGGGCAGGCAGGGCTACGAGGGCGGCCCGGCCGGCTACCCCGTCGCACCCGAGGTGAAGACCCCCAACCGGGACGGCGCCGTGCAGTCCTTCGAGAACGGCCCGTTCTACTACAGCGCCAAGACCGGCGTGCACCGCCTGCAGGGCATGATCCTCGGCAAGTACGCCCAAATGGGTTACGAGAACAGCTGGCTCGGCTTCCCCGCCACCGAGGAGCAGCCGACCAAGGACCTGGGCCGCTACAGCCGCTTCGAGGGCGGCAACGTCTACTGGAGCCCGCTGTCGGGCACCTGGGCCGTGAAGAACGGCCCGATCATGGACGCCTGGCAGGTACTCGGCTACGAGAACGGCAAGCTCGGCTACCCGATCAGCGACGAGTTCCCCGTCCCCGGCGGCACCCAGCAAAACTTCCAAACCGGCTTCATCGTCATCAAAGACGGAAAACCAGAAGTACACGGCCTGTAATAGTTTGGTCGCGCCTACTACTGGTTAACACCAAGCGAGACTTGCCCACTCAACTCACGCACCACGGAGCGAGTCTTACGAGCGACCCCGTTCGCGGCCCGTCCCGCGTCCAAGCTGTCGAAGCGCATGCACCGCAGGCGCGAGTCTCGACAGCTCGGACGCGGGACATCCGGGGGCCGCGAACACGCCGCGGCCACGCGGCCAACAAACACCGCTATGTTGGGGGGCGACCTCCCCCGTTTGCGAACAGATCGAGGACAGAATTCATGCAGAGGACCCGTGGCAAGGTATTCGGCGTTGTGGTGGCGATCGCCGCGACCGGCCTGCTCGCCGCCTGTGGTGGCAACGACTCGACCGCGTCGAGCACGCCGACGCTGACCCGTACCACGGCGGCGACGCAGCCGCCCGCCGCGTCCAGCACCAGTGTCGATCCCGGCCAGCAGGCGCCCGCGCCCGCGCCGGCTCCGGCTTCTGAGCAGCAGCCGCCGGCCGAGACCGTGGCGCCCGAACGTCCGCAGCCGATCGACACCCCGCCGCCCGCGGATACCTCGAAGCTCACCGACAAGGACAAGAAGTATCTCGACGCGCTCAAGCAGCAGGGCGTCACGCCATCTACCCCTGATATCGCGTTGAGCGTGGCGAATTACGTGTGCCAGGGCACCGCTTCGGGTGCTTCCGATCAGGATCTGATGACCTTCGTGACCGCGATGGCCGGTTCCGATCCGTCCTTCGATCCGGCGAAGATGCCGGTGGAGAAGGCCGGGCAGGTCTACATCAGCGCCGCTAAGCAGACGTACTGCAAGTGAACGCCCGCAGCGGTTCGGGAGCTCGCCGGTCGAGGCCGGCGGGTTGTCTGCTGTTGATCGGAATCCTGATTCTGATCATCATCGTGGTGTTGCTGCTCTGGTATCTGCTCGCCGGACTGCTGAAGCAGCCGAAGCCGGGACCCAAGCCGCCGAAGGAGCCGACCTCGCAGTCGGCAGATTGCCCGGACGTGCAGATGATCGCGGTGCCGGGCACCTGGGAGTCGAACAGCAACGACGATCCGCACAACCCGACGGCGAACCCGAATTCGTTGATGCTCAACGTCTCCAACCCGGTGGGCCGGCAGTTCCCGAAGGAACGGCTGGACGTGTACACCGTCCCGTACGTCGCGCAGTTCTCCAATCCGATCGCGTTGCCGCCGGATGGTCAGGCCTCCTACAACGACAGCCGATCCGAGGGCACCCAGCGGATGGTCGACGCGATGGCCGCGCGCTACCGCGACTGTCCGCTGACCACCTATGTGATCGCCGGGTTCTCGCAGGGTGCGGTGATCGCGGGCGACGTGGCCGCCGACATCGGCCAGGGCAAGGGGCCGGTGCCTGCGAACAAGGTGCTCGGCGTGAGCCTGATTTCGGATGGCAGGCGCACCGGTGACACCGGACCTGGCGAAGCCGTCCAGGTCGGCGCGGTGCCGCAGGGCGTCGGCGCGGAAGTCGCGCTGAAGGGTCTCAACGTTCCCGGCATCACGATGACCGGTCCGCGGCCGGGTGGCTTCGGCGAGCTGGCCCCGCGGACCTTCACCATCTGCGCGCAGGGCGACCTGATCTGCGACGCACCGCGACAGGCGTTGAGCCCGTTCAACATCATGGGCAGCGTGGGCGCGCTGGTGCGTGCGGCGGGCAATCCGGTGCACGCGCTGTACAACGGTTTCGTCGTCGAGGACAGCGGGGCGACGTCCACCCAGTGGACCGTCAACTGGGCGAACGGGCTCATCGAATCGGCGCCGCATCCGGCTCATTCGTGACAAGTCACAGCCTTTGGTCCGGTCGGCAGGCAGTACACCTAGAACTGCTCCGACAAGCGCGACTCCCGTTGGGCAGGACGCTGTAAAGTGCCGCTGGTGATCGCGACGCAGGCAACACCGACTTCGTGTTCGGGGTGGGACCGCCCTGCACCGTCGCGCCCGAATTTCCTTACAGCCAGGAGCATGAGTTCATGACAGAAGCCGCCGCACCAGCCGGTGAGTCGACCGCGCTCGGTACGCCGCTGCGCAGCTTCCGCTTCGGGGCAGCGGGCGAGGGAAACAAGCAAGAGGGTGGCGCCCGCAAGTTCATCCAGACGGCGCAGCAGGCCGAGGAGTACGGGTTCGACACCTTCTTCGTGCCGGATCACCTCGGTGATCAGATCGGCCCGATCGCCGCGCTCGGCGCGCTCACCCAGGCCACCGAGAAGATCCGCCTCGGAACCTCGGTGCTGGCCAACGGTTTCCGGCATCCCGTGGTGCTGGCCAAGGACCTGGCCACCATCGACGTGCTGTCCAAGGGCCGCCTCGAGGTCGGCGTCGGCGCGGGCTGGAAGCAGGACGAGTTCCTCGCCGCCGGCCTGCCCTACGAGACGCCCGGCATCCGGCTGGAGAAGCTGGACGAGACGTTGACCATCCTGGACGTGCTGCTGCGCGGCCAGGAGTGCAACTTCGAGGGCAAGTACTACCAGGTGCGCGGGATCAAGGGCACGCCGCGACCGCGGCAGGGGCCGCGCCCGCCGATCTGCACCGGCGGCGGTGGCCCGAAGATGCTGCGGCTGGCCGCCAAGCACGCCGACATCATCTCGATCGTGCCGGTGACCACCAAGAACGGTAAAGGCCTCTTGTCGGGTATCACGCTCGAGAAGACGATCGAGAAGGTGAACCTGATCCGCGAGGCCGCGGGCGACCGGTTCGCCGATATCGAGCTCAACTGGGCCATCACCGCCATCGTCATCACCGACGATCGCGAGAAGACCGCTGAGATGGCGCTTTCCGCGATCGAGCGTGGTCTGCACCCGGATCTCGAAGTGGACGTGAAGCTTTCGGTCGAGGACATCCTCAACTCGCCCTACGTGGCGATCGGCAGCTTCGAGGAAATCGCCGAGCAGATCCGTCGTGTGCGCCAACTCACCTCGATGTCGTATGTCGGGGTGTTTCCCACCCAGATGGACGCATTCGCCCCCGTTATTCCCCTGCTGCGAGACGAGTGAGCCGGGCTTCTCTGTAACATGACTCTGGTTTGAGTACATCTAGCCGATAGCGGTCACCGCGCAGACCGCCCAATAACTGCAGGCTGACTCGGGCACTTGGAGCCACCCGCGGGCGAAAGCGAGTCGGGGCCTCACAGGTAACAACGGCGTTGTCGCCGTCTTGCTGCGTGTGCCTCGGAGGAGAAGAAGGAATGGAAGAGACTTTCGACGACTACCTGGACGAGACCGGGAACATCCGAATTCCCGAGGATCACACCCTGGTCGATCACGTCGAGAAGCACACCCGGAACGACGCGAACACCCTGGCGTACCGCTACATCGATTACTCGCGTGAGCGTGATGGCGAGGCGCAGGAACTGACGTGGCGTGAGTTCGGCATTCGGCTGCGCGCGGTGGCCGCTCGACTGCAGCAGGTGACCAACCCGGGCGACCGGGTCGCGATCCTCGCGCCGCAGGGCCTGGATTACGTGGTCTCCTTCTTCGCCGCGATCTACGCGGGCACCATTTCGGTGCCGCTGTTCGATCCGGACGAGCCGGGGCACACCGACCGCCTACACGCCGTGCTGGGCGACTGTGAGCCCGCCGCCGTACTGACCGCCAGTTCGTCGGCGGCCGGGGTGCGGCAGTTGTTCCGCTCACTACCCTTCGCTCAGCGACCGCGCATCATCGCAGTCGACGCGATCCCGGACACCGTCGGTGAAAGCTGGGTACGTCCCGACATCGCCATCGATGACATCGCCTACCTGCAGTACACCTCGGGTTCGACCCGTACCCCGGCCGGCGTGGAGATCACCCACCGCGCGGTCGGCACCAACCTGCTGCAGATGGTCGACGCGATCAACCTGGACTGGAACTCGCGCGGCGTCACCTGGCTGCCGCTGTTCCACGACATGGGCCTGCTGACGGTGATCTTGCCCGCGGTCGGCGGCAAGTACATCACCATCATGTCGCCGAGCGCGTTCGTGCGCCGCCCGTACCGCTGGATCAAGGAACTCGCCGCGCAGTCCGACGGCGCCGGAACCTTCGCCGCCGCACCGAATTTCGCGTTCGAGCACGCCGCGGCCCGTGGCCTGCCGAAGAACGGCGAGTCGCTGGACCTATCGAACGTGATCGGCCTGATCAACGGCAGCGAGCCGGTCACCACCTCCTCGATGAAGAAGTTCAACGAGGCGTTCGCGCCCTACGGCCTGCCCAAGACGGCGATCAAGCCGTGCTACGGCATGGCCGAGGCGACGCTGTTCGTGTCGGCGACCAAGGCCGAGGACGAAGCCAAGGTCACCTACGTCGACCGCATCGAGCTCAACGCAGGCCGCATGGTCAAGGTCGAGCCGGGCACGGAGAACGCCATCGCGCAGGTTTCCTGCGGTTACGTCGCGCTGTCGCAGTGGGCCGTGATCGTCGATCCGGAGACCGTCGAGGTCGACGGCGGGCGCGAGCAGCCCGACGGCCGGGTCGGCGAGATCTGGTTGCACGGCAACAACATGGGCATCGGGTACTGGGGCCGACCGGACGAGACGTCGGCGACCTTCCAGAACAAGGTGCCGCACCGGTTGGCCGAGGGCAGCCACGCCGAAGGCACCGAGCGCGACGCGAACTGGATGCGCACCGGCGACTACGGCGTGTACCTGGACGGCGAGCTGTACATCACCGGGCGGGTGAAGGACCTGGTGATCGTCGACGGCCGCAACCACTACCCGCAGGATCTCGAATTCTCCGCACAGGAGGCCTCGAAGGCGCTGCGGCCCGGCTTCATCGCCGCGTTCTCGGTGCCCGCGAACCAGCTTCCCGCGCTCGTCTTCGACCAGGGCAGCCATTCGGGCCTGAAGTTCGACGCCGACGACGCCTCCGAGCAGCTCGTGATCGTGGCCGAGCGCGGCCCGGGTGCGGGCAAGGCGGATCCACTACCGATCGCGGACGAGGTGCGCGGCGCGATTGCGTCACGCCACGGTGTCACTGTTCGAGACGTACTGCTGGTGCCCGCGGGTTCCATCCCGCGTACCTCCAGCGGCAAGATCGCCCGGCGGGCCTGCAAGGCCGCCTACCTCGAGGGAACGCTGCGGGGTGGTTACACCCAGCAGGCGTTCCCCGATGCACCGGAAGAGTAATTGCCCAGGGGTGGCCTCGGACAGCCGACATGTCGTCCAATGTCCCAAGCGCGGCACGCCCGGTTCGCAGACAGGTAGCTTGAGGAATTGATGGCTGACAACGAGGGCTCGTCCACCCCGACGACCGAATCCCTGCCCGCCGGCGCGGATGCCGACCAGGCTTCCGCGCAGGTGGCCGCCGCCTCCACCCCGGGCGGCGCACAGACCGACATGACGGTCGCCGAGCTGCGCGACTGGCTGCGCAAGTGGGTCGCCGACGCGATCGGTCAGCCGGTCGAGCAGATCACCGTCGACCGGCCGATGGAGGAGTTCGGGCTCGCCTCGCGCGACGCCATCGCGCTCGTCGGTGACATCGAGGACCTGACCGGCGTCGTGCTCACCGCGACTGCCTACTTCCAGCATCCGACGATTGCCTCGCTGGCCGAGATGGTCATCAACGGCGAGCCGGAAACCGTCGAGGAGGCGTCCGGCGACGCCTTCTACACCGACGGCTTCACCCCGGGCGATTCGCACGATATCGCCATCATCGGCCTGTCCACCCGGCTGCCCGGCGCGGGCGATACCCCCGAGTCGACCTGGGACTTCCTCATCGGCCGCGGCGACGCCATCCGGGAACTGCCGCAAGGCCGGTGGGAAGAGTTCACGAGCAACCCGGCTGCCGCCAAGGCCATCGCCGACGGCAACACCCTCGGCGGCTACCTCGACCAAGACGTGGTCAAGGGTTTCGACGCGGAGTTCTTCGCGATGTCGCCCATCGAGGTCGAGCGGGTCGATCCGCAGCAGCGCCTGATGATGGAGCTGACCTGGGAAGCGTTGGAGCACGCCCGGATTCCGGCGAGTGAGCTCAAGGGGCAGCCGGTCGGCATGTTCATCGGCTCGTCCACCAGCGACTTCATGCTGATCGCCGCGCTCGGGCTCGGCGCCGATCAGGGGCCGAACGTGCCCGCGTCCGCGCAGGCGTACGGGATCAGCGGCAGCTCGAACGGCATCATCGCCAACCGCGTCTCCTACTTCTACGACTTCCGCGGCCCCTCGGTCACCGTCGACACCGCGTGCTCGTCGACCCTGGTCGCGGTGCACCAGGCGGTGCGCGCGCTGCGCGAGGGCGACGCCGACGTGGCGCTGGCCGGTGGCGTGAACATGATCCTGGCGCCGATGGCCACCCTCGGCTTCGACATGGGCGGCGGCGTCGCCAAGAACGGCCGGGTCAAGGCCTTCTCGTCCGACGCCGACGGCATGGTCCGTTCGGAGGGCGCCGGGCTGTTCGTGCTCAAGCGGCTCGCCGACGCCGAACGTGACGGCGACCGAATCATGGCCGTGATCAAGGGTTCCGCGGTCAACAGCGACGGCCGCTCCAACGGCCTGTACGCGCCGAACCCCGATGCCCAGGCCGACGTGCTGCGCCGGGCGTACCGGGACGCGGGCATCGTGCCGTCCACCGTCGACTACATCGAGGCACACGGCACCGGCACCCCGCTCGGCGATCCGATCGAGGCCGACGCGCTGGCCAAGGTGGTCGGGCGCGGTCGCGACGAGGACAAGCCCGCGCTGCTCGGTTCGGCCAAGACCAACTTCGGCCACCTGGAGTCCGGCGCCGGCGCGGCGAGCCTGGCCAAGGTGGTGATGGGCCTGCAGCACAACGTCATTCCGCCGAACATCAACTACGCGGGCCCCAACCCATACATCCCGTGGGATCAGTCGCACCTGAAGGTGGTCGTCGAGCCGACGGAATTCCCGCGCTACAGCGGCACCGCCACCATCGGCATCTCCGGCTTCGGCTTCGGCGGCACCAACGCGCATGTCGTTGTGCAGGAATACGTTCCGGCTTCGGCCGAGGTCGCGGCCGTTGAGCCGGTGGCCGTCGAGGCCGCGGCGGACTCCGCCGTCGCCGATCTCGACGACGAGACCACCGACGTGATCGCGGAAGCGGACGCGGTTGTCGAGGACGTCACCGAAACCGCCTCTCCTGCGGTGGAAGCTGCCGCGCCCGTCGCGGAAACCGTTGCCCCCGTTGCCGAATGGACCGCCGAGCGGACCGAGCCGCTGCCGGTGATCCTGCCGGTCTCCGGCTACCTGCCCTCGCGTCGCCGCCGGGCCGCCGCGGAACTGGCCGACTGGCTGGAATCCGAAGCGGGCCGCGATGTTTCGCTCGAGGATGTGGCACGGTCGCTGGCCAAGCGCAGCCACTGGCGTTCGCGCGGGGTGGTGCTGGCCAGCACCCACGAGGAGGCCGTCACCGGTCTGCGCGCCATCGCGGCGGGCAAGCCGGGCGCCGGTGTGTTCACCGCCGACGCGCCCGCCGTCATGGGCCCGGTCTGGGTGCTCTCCGGTTTCGGTGCGCAGCATCGCAAGATGGCCAAGCGGCTCTACCTGGAGAACTCGATCTTCGCCAAGGCCGTCGACGAGGTCGACGAGCTGGTCGAGGACGAGGCCGGGTACTCGATCCGTGAGCTGTTCCTCGACGACAGCCAGGACTACAACGTCGGCACCTCGCAGGTCGGCATCTTCACCATCCAGATCGGCCTGGCCGCGGTGCTGCGGGCGCACGGCGCGCAGCCCGACGCGGTGGTCGGCCACTCGATGGGCGAGGTCGCCGAGGCCTACATCGCCGGTGGCCTGCCGCTCGCGGACGCGGTGCGGGTGATCTGCGCGCGCTCGCGGCTGATGTACGAGGGCGAGCAGATGATCACCGACGACGACGTGCGCAACATGGCACTCGTCGAAAAGAGCGCCGAGGACATCGAAGCGCTGCTCACCGACTACCCGGACGTCGAGGTCGGCGTGTACGCGGCGCCGACCAACACGGTGATCGGCGGCCCGCAGGCCCAGGTCGAGGCGATCGTGGCGCGGGTCGAGGCGGAGGGCAAGTTCGCGCGGATCCTGCAGACCCGCGGTGCCGGCCACACCTCGCAGATGGACCCGCTGCTCGGCGAGTTGGCCGCGGAGCTGGCCGGTATCGAGCCGACCAAGTTGAAGACCGGCCTCTACTCGACGGTGCACAAGGGCGAGTTCTACCGTCCTGGCAGCGATCCGGTGCACACCGAGGACTACTGGGTCAAGAACCTGCGCGGCAGTGTGTATTTCACCAATGCGGTGAAGCTCGCGGTGGATGCCGGGCACACCACGTTCCTGGAGCTCGCGCCGAATTCCGTTGCGCTGATGCAGGTGCTGGGCACCACCTTCGCGGCGGGCCTGCACGACGCGCAGCTCATCCCGACGCTGAAGCGCAAAGAAGACGAGGCGGCCGGCGTGATCGGCGCGCTGGCCCAGCTGTACGTGCACGGCCACAAGGTCGACCTGTCCTCGCTGCTGACCGCGGGCGACTACGCCGACATTCCGCGAACCAAGTTCGTGCGCAAGGAGTTCTGGCCGAAGGTCTCGCTGGCCGCGACCGGCAACACCGGCGCACCCGGCGCACATGTGGCACTGCCGGACGGCAGGCACGCGTGGGAGGTGCAGGCCGAAGCGGCAGGCGATCTCGCCGCGCTCGTGAGTGCCGCTGCGGCACAGGTACTCAGCGATATCTCGCTCGGCGCCTCGATCGCGCACGCCGCCGTGCCCGCCGCAGGCACCCTCACCACCACGCTCACCCCGCACCCAGGTGGCGCGTCGGTGCAGGTGCACGCCAAGGAGGGCGCGAGCTTCCGGCTGCTGTTCGACGCGGTGGTCACCTCCGGCGCGCCGCTGTCCGAATCCGTTGCGGCCGAGATCGTTCCGGCCACCCGCCCGGCGATCGAATCGGCGGGTGAGGCCGACCTGGAGGTCGTGGAGACCTTCGGTGATCGATGGGACCCCAACGGCAACCAGTCACTCGACGCGCGGCTCGCGCTGATCGTCGCCGAGTCGATGGGCTACGCGGTCGAGGACCTCCCGATGGAGATCCCGCTGATGGAGCTCGGCCTCGACTCGCTGATGGCTATGCGCATCAAGAACCGCGTCGAATACGAATTCGACATCCCGCAGCTGCAGATCCAGGCCGTGCGCGACGCCAACCTCAACGAGGTCGGCAAGGTGCTGCGCTACGCCGTCGAACACCGCGAAGAGATGCAGGCGGTGGCCGCACGCCAGGCCGCGGGCGAGGAGATCGTGGTCGACAGCGAGTTCATCGCCGCGGCCCGCGCTGCGGTCGAGGCCGGTGCTGACCCGGCCGCCGCGGTCGCGGAAGCTGCTGCCGCCGAAGGTGTTTCGCTGGACATCGAGAGCACGTCGGTAGCAGCCGAAGCGGCGGAGATCGTCGCCGAGGCCGAGACTGCCGCGGGCATCACCGGTGCCGCCGCCGGTACGGCGACGCCCGCACCGGTCTCGACCGAGCAGGCCGCCGCGGCGGAAGCGAAGGTCGCGGCGATCGAGCAGTCGCTCGACAACGTGGACACCACCGCAGTCGGTGCGGCCGAAGCGGTTACCGCACAGGCGGCTACGACGGAGTCGGTCTTCGGTGCGCCGGCCTCGGCCGACGAAGACGATGTCCCGCCGCGTGACGCCGCCGAGCGACTGACGTTCGCCACCTGGGCGGTCGTGACCGGGAAGTCGGCCGGCGGCATCTTCAACACCCTGCCGATCCTCGACGAGGACACCGCCGAGAAGCTGGCGGCCCGGCTCACCGAGCGGGTCAAGGCGGAGGTCACCGTCGACGACGTGCTCGACTGCGAGACCATCGAGCAGCTGGCCGACATCGTGCGCACCTTGCAGGACAGTGGTGCAGACGTCGACGGTTTCGTCCGCCCGCTGCGGGCGCGTCCGAGCGGCTCGAATGCGGTGCCGGTCTTCGTATTCCACCCGGCCGGCGGTAACACGCTGGTGTATGAACCGCTGCTCAAGCGGCTGCCCGCCGACACCCCGATGTACGGCTTCGAGCGGGTCGACGGCGAAATCGAGGAGCGGGCCCGCCAGTACGTGCCGGAACTGCGCAAGCTGCAGGGCGACGGACCGTTCGTGCTCTACGGTTGGTCCCTCGGTGCCGTGCTCGCCATGGCCTGCGCGCAGCTCCTGCGTGCGGACGGCGCGGACGTCCGTGTGGTCGGCCTGATCGACCTCGCTATCCCGAAGGAGCCCGAGGACAACAGTCCTGAGGAGCGGGTACGCCGCATCGAGCGGTACCAGGCTTTCGCGAAGAAAACCTACGGTGTCGATGGCGAACTTCCGCCGGAGCAGCTGCATGAACTCGCGCAGGCGTCCGACGAGGATCAGATGAAGATGATCGCGGATCTGGTCAAGCTCAGCGGCACGAAGATCCCCGGCGGTGTGCTCGAGCATCAGCGCACCTCATGGATCGAACAGCGTGCGCTGCAACAGGTCCGGCCGACCCAGTACGACGGCGACGTGGTGCTCTATCTGGCCGATCGCTACCACGACGGTGCGATCGAGCTGGAACCGCGTTATGCCGACCGGCTGCCGAATGGTGGTTGGGACGAGTACCTTTCCAACCTGGAGATCGTCCACATTCCGGGCGATCACTTGCAGATCATCGATGAACCGCGGATCGGAAAGATCGGAGCCGACCTCGCCGCGAAGCTTGCGGTGATCGCCCCCTAGGGGTGAACCTGACGAAAGGGGCCACGTGAGCGAGCGCAGCGAGCGAACCATAGGCACAGTGCCTGTGGGCACAGCGAAGCCGAGCGCCAGCGAGGTGGAGCTGTGAGCACGACTGCCGAGAAGCTTGCCGACCTGCGCAAACGGATGGATCTCGCGCAGGAGCCTGCGGGTGAAGCCGGAGTGGCGAAGCGGGCGAAGAAGGGGATCCCCAGCGCCCGCGAACGGATCAACATGCTCCTCGATCCGGGCACCTTCGTGGAAATCGGTGCACTGGTGCGCAAGCCGGGTGATCCGACCGCGCTCTACGGCGACGGTGTGGTCACCGGGCACGGCCTCGTCGAAGGCCGCCCGGTGGCGGTGTTCTCGCACGACCAGACCGTCTACGGCGGTTCGGTCGGCGAGATGTTCGGCCGCAAGGTCGCCGGGATCATGGAGTACGCGGCCAAGGTCGGCTGCCCGGTGGTCGGCATCAACGACTCCGGCGGCGCGCGCGTGCAGGAGGCGGTGACCTCGCTCGCCTGGTACGCCGAGCTGGGTCGGCGCCAGGAGCCGTTGTCCGGTCTGGTGCCGCAGATTTCGATGATCCTGGGCAAGTGCGCGGGCGGCGCGGTGTATGCCCCGATCAACACCGACGTGGTGGTGGCGACCGAAGAGGCGTACATGTTCGTCACCGGTCCCAAGGTGATTCGCGAGGTCACCGGCGAGGACGTCAGCCTCGAGGAGCTCGGCGGCGCGCAGAGCCAGGCCGAGTACGGCAACATCCATCACGTTGCGCCGGACGAGAAGTCGGCGTTCGAGTGGGTGCGCGACTACCTGAGCTTCCTGCCGACCAGCTGTCAGGAGCTGCCGCCGATCGTGAACCCCGGCTTGGAGCCGGAGCTCACCGACAGCGACCGGGAACTGAATTCGCTTGTCCCGGACTCGGATAACGCCGCGTACGACATGCACGACATCCTGCTGCGCATCTTCGACGACGGCGGCTTCCACGAGATCGGCGCCACCGCGGGACGCAATATCATCACCGGCTTCGCCCGCGTCGACGGTCGTCCCGTCGGCGTGGTGGCCAACCAGCCGATGGTCTACGCGGGCGCGCTGGACGCGCGGGCCTCGGACAAGGCGGCGCATTTCGTGCGCCTGAGCGACG
Organism: Nocardia sp. NPDC046473; assembly: GCF_040645995.1. Lineage (NCBI taxonomy): Bacteria > Bacillati > Actinomycetota > Actinomycetes > Mycobacteriales > Nocardiaceae > Nocardia > Nocardia sp. NPDC046473. Next base: position 573,298 of record NZ_JBEYZJ010000002.1, on the reverse strand, counting down.
CGTTCGAGATCCCGCTGGTCTTCGTCGTCGACACCCCGGGCTTCCTGCCCGGCGTGGAGCAGGAGAAGATCGGCGTGATCAAGCGCGGCGGCCGGTTCCTGTTCTCCTACGTGGAGGCGACCGTGCCGAAAGTGACTGTGGTGATTCGCAAGTCGTACGGCGGCGGCTACGCGGTGATGGGCTCCAAGCAGCTCGGCGCCGACGTGAACCTGGCCTGGCCGACCGCGCGCATCGCGGTGATGGGCGCGGAGAGCGCGGTGAGCCTGATCGGCGGCAAGCAGATCGAGGCCGCGCCGGAGGAACAGCGGGCGGCCATGCGCCAGCAGATGATCGACTTCTACAACGCCACCATGGCGACGCCGTGGGTGGCCGCCGAGCGCGGCTACATCGACGCGGTCATCGAGCCCGCCAACACCCGGCTGGAACTGCGCAAAGCATTGCAGCTGCTGCGCGACAAGTCTCTGGCGCGCAATCCGCGCAAGCACCACCTGCTGCCGCTGTAGAACCGGAATCGGGCCGCATCCCGTTGGGGCGCGGCCCGATTCACCCGAGTCGGGCTACCTCAGCCGAGGCTGGCGGATTCGATGATGACGTCGTCGGTGGGCACGTCCTGGTGCCCGCCCGCGCTGCCGGTGGACACGGCGGCGATCTTGTCGACCACCTCGGTGCCCTCGATCACCTTGCCGAACACCGTGTAACCCCAGCCGGACGGGGTCGGCGCGGAGTGGTTCAGGAACGCGTTGTCGGAGACGTTGACGAAGAACTGCGCGGTCGCCGAGTGCGGGTCGTTGGTGCGCGCCATGGCCACCGTGTACTTGTCGTTCTTCAGGCCGTTGTTGGCCTCGTTCTGGATCGGCGCCTGCACGCCCTTCTGCCGCAGGCCGCGCTCGAAGCCGCCGCCCTGAATCATGAAGCCCGGAATGACGCGGTGGAAGATGGTGCCGTTGTAGTGACCCGCGTTCACGTAATCCACGAAGTTCTGCACCGTGTTCGGCGCCTTCTGGTCGTCAAGTTCCAGGACGATCGGTCCGTAATTCGTCGAGAGATTCACCTTGGTCATACCCACACCTTGCCAGCCCGCCGTCGCGCGCCTTTTGCCGGTCTCGAGATGCAGCCCGACTAACGCTTGCGGCGCGTGTCCGGGAACAGTGGCCCATGCTGGGCGTGTCCGGCGAGTCGGCTGCCTTCGTACATGATCAACTGTGATGTTTGTCCAGGTCGGCGGGCCCAAAGTTCATTTCGCATTTCAATTGATCTAGAAACGGACAACTGATCTCGCGAGAACGCGGGCGCCCCCACAACGCGATTCGGCAGTTATGCGCCGGACGCCCTCGAAACTTACGGTGCACCTAAGTCGGCCTAAAGACTCGGAGCATCGGACCAGCCTGGCCTGAAGACGTGGGGAGGTGGGGGAGCTAGCATTGCCAATCGTGCCCGACGCCGCTACTGCTGTCCTGACGAAACCGCCCTCCGTGCCAGCGGCCTCTCCGGCCGATTTCCGGACGGCGCGAATAATCGCGCTGGTCGCCGGATTGCTCGGCGCGCTGTTCGCCTTGGCCACCCCGTTCCTGCCGGTGACACAGACCACCGCGGAGCTGAACTGGCCGCAGGGCGGGACGCTCGGCAATGTGCAGGCCCCCTTGATGTCTCAGGTCCCGATCGACCTGCGCGCCACCATCCCGTGCAGCGCGGTCGCGCAGCTGCCGGAGCGCGGCGGCATGCTGCTGGCCACCGCGCCGCCGCAGGGCGACCGGGCCGCGCTGGAGGCGTTGTTCATTCGGGTGTCGGACACCTCGGTGGACGTGGTCGACCGCAACGCGGTGGTGGTGTCGGCCCAGCGTTCGGACATGGACCGGTGCTCGGTGCTGGAGCTCACCTCCGACAACACGAGCACGCACGCGGAGTTCACCGGCCTCACCCGGATGGTCGACGATCCGAAGGTGCCGGGGCAGCAGGTCGAGGTGCCGGTCGAGGGCACGATGAACAGCGACCTGCGCCCGCAGGTGGTCGGCGTCTTCTCCGAGCTCAAGGGCGCGGTGCCGGCCGGGCTGTCGTTCAACATGACGGTCGATACCAGGTTCTCCAGCAGTCCCACCGCGATCAAGCTGATCGCGATGATCGCGGCGGTGCTGTGCACCCTGGTCGCGCTCGCGGCGCTGGCTCGGCTCGACGGTAGTGACGGGCGCGGGCACCGCCGGTTCCTGCCGTCGAACTGGCTGAAGCCGACCTGGGCCGACGGCGCGATCATCGGCACGCTGCTGGTGTGGCATTTCGTCGGCGCCAACACCTCCGACGACGGCTACATCCTGAGCATGGTGCGGGTCGCGCCGCACGCGGGTTACATGGCCAACTACTTCCGCTGGTACGGCGTGCCGGAGGCGCCGTTCGGCTGGTACTACTACGTCATCCAGCTCTTCGCGGAGTTCTCCACCGCGAGCGCGTGGGTCCGAGTCCCCGCACTGCTCTGCGCCATCCTCTGCTGGATGGTGATCAGCCGCGAGGTGGTGCCGCGCCTCGGTCGCGGTGTGCGCAACAGCAAGGTCGCGCTGTGGACCGGCGGGCTGGTGTTCCTCGCATTCTGGCTGCCGTTCGACAACGGCCTGCGGTCCGAGCCGATCGTCGCGCTGGGCGCGCTGCTCACCTGGGTGTCGATCGAGCGAGCCATCGCGACCGGCAGGCTGCTGCCCGCCGGTGTCGCGGTCTTGGTCGCGGCGTTCACCCTGGCCGCCGCGCCGACCGGATTGATGTGTGTCGCCGCGTTGCTCGCCGGTATCCGGCCGCTGGTGCGGATCGTGGTGCGCAGGCGACGGCAGTTCGGCTCCGAAGGGGCGAAGTGGTGGTCGACGCTGCCGCTGCTCGCGCCGATCGCCGCGGCCGGGCTGCTGGTGCTGATCGTCGTGTACACCGATCAGACCTTCGCGGGCATCCAGGAGGCCAACCGGGTGCGTCAGGTGACCGGGCCGAACCTCGCCTGGTACGAGGACTACTTGCGCTACTACTACCTGTTCGTGGAGACCGTCGATGGCTCGCTGGCCCGCCGGTTCGCCTTCCTGGTGATGCTGCTGTGCCTGTTCACCACCATGCTGGTGTTGTTGCGGCGCAGGCAGGTTCCAGGCATCGCGAGCGGGCCGACCTGGCGGTTGATGGGCGTCGTCTTCGGCACCATCTTCTTCATGATGTTCAACCCGACCAAGTGGACGCACCACTTCGGCGCGTACGCGGGCATCGCCGGTTCGCTGGCCGCGGTGACCGCGGTCGCGGTCTCGGCCTCGGCGTTGCGAGCGCGCAAGAATCGCGCGATCTTCCTCGCCGGGTTGTTGTTCGTGCTCGCGCTGTCGTTCTCCGGCATCAACGGCTACTGGTATGTGTCCAGCTTCGGCGTGCCGTGGTTCGACAAGCGGATCTCGCTGCACGGCTACCAGTCCAACACCCTGATGCTCGGGTTGTTCGGTCTCGCACTGGCTTTGGTCGCCTGGCACTCGTTGCGTGAGGGTTACGCGAAGCCGGAGGCCTCGCCGAAGTCGGCGCGCGGCAAGCGGATTCGCAAGTTCGCCGCGATCCCGCTGACCGTCGTCGCGGCGCTCATGGTGTTGCTCGAGGTGCTCTCACTGGTCAAGGGCGCGGTCGCGCAGTACCCGGCGTACTCCATCGCCCGGTCGAACCTCGACGCGATCGGCGGCAGCAGCTGCGGTCTCGCCAATGACGTGCTGGTGGAACCGAATCCGAACGGCGGCGCGTTGCAGCCGATCGCCGATCCGGCCCATCCGCTCACCGATCCGAACGACCCGCTGGCGGGCACCGACCCGGTCGGCTTCGATCCGAACGGGGTGCCGAACGACCTGTCCGCCGACAGCGTCGAGGTGAAGCCGGGCACCGGCAACACCTCTACCCAGTCGGTCGGCGCCGCGTTCGCCGAGGGGCAGAGCGCGGGCACCGGCGGCGGTCAGGGCGCGCGCGGCGTCAACGGCAGCACCGTGGCCCTGCCGTTCGGGCTCGACCCGGCGACCACGCCGATCCTCGGCAGCTACCAGAGCGGCGTGCAGCAGCCGGCGCACCTCACGTCCAGCTGGTACGGCCTCGCGCCGCGCTCGGCGGACAAGCCGCTCGTGGTGATCTCCGCGGCCGGTCGCATCCTGTCGGTCGACGACACCGGTGACACCAAGTACGGCCAGTCGCTCACCGTCGACTACGGCAAGCGGCTCCCGGACGGCAACATCGAGAAGCTCGGCACCTACCTGCCGCGCGACATCGGCCCGTTCCCGTCCTGGCGCAACCTGCGTGTCCCGCTCGCCGAGATCGCGCCGGACGCCGATGTGGTGCGCGTCGTCGCCAACGACCCGATCCTGATCGGCGACCAGTGGCTGGCGTTCACCCCGCCGCGGATGCCGAAACTGGAGTCGCTCAACAGCTTCATCGGCCCCGACCAGCCGGTCCTGGAGGACTGGGCAGTCGGCCTGCAGTTCCCCTGCCAGCGCCCGCTCTACCACAAGAACGGCGTCGCGGAGGTCCCCGGCTACCGCATCCTGCCGGACCGCCCGCTGGCCATCAGCTCCACCAACACCTGGCAGGCCGAGGAATTCGGTGGCCTCCTCGGCTTCTCCCAGATGCTGGCGAAGTCGGTAACGGTCCCGACCTACCTCAAGGACAACTGGGCCCGCGACTGGGGCTCCCTCGAGCGCTACGACCAGTACGACCGCAGCGCCACCCCCGCCCAGCTCGAAACCGGCACAACCACCCGCTCCGGCTTCTGGTCCCCAGGCCAACTCCGAGTGTTCTAAGTCATGCACTAGAGGCGGCGGTCGATGAGTTTCATCGACCGCCGCTTTGCTGTCGACCTGGAAAGAACTCGTTCGGCGCCCGGTAGGCTCACGGCATGACGAGCGGCGCTCCCAGCGACTGGTACCGGTGGATCCCGGAGCAGATCACCGCGCGGGACTATGAGCTTCTCCCAGAAGACTTCTGCCGCACGATCGAAGTCGTCGACGGCCATATCGTGAAATGCGAGCGCCCGTCACGCCTGCACAATCGGGTGGCGCGACGCATGGCCACGCACATGGAGGCCGGGCGTAAACCGGAGCCCTGCCTTATGGTCGACACCGATGTCGACGTCCGAATCAGCGATGTTCCGTTGAGCCTGCGCAGGACCGATGTGATCGTGTATCGCTGCCTCGATGACGATGCGAAGCTCTACGCGGGCGACACGGTCCTTGCTGTCGAGGTCGTATCGCCCGACAGTTCCTTCCACACCGACACCGTGGAGAAGAAGGCCGCTTACGCCACAGCCGGGATCCCGGTGTACCTCATAGTGTTTCTGACCGAAGCAGGCGACGGCATCGAGCTGATCGAGGAATATCGCCTGTCCGAAGGTCGATACCACCTCGTCTGCCTGCACACTCGCCGCCTGACATTGGATTCACCCATCCCGGTCGACGTCGCGTTCGGTGACCTGGTGGCAGGGTAAGGCGAGTCAAGAACAGTCGACGCCGCCGAGCTCACGCCTGAGCACCTCTTGTGAGGTGCCGGCGAAGTCGGTTGTCGCCTCGACTGTTCCGACGAAAGACAGGCCGACTGGCTCGGGCGGGTCCGTGTCGTCGAAGGCCACCGTCATGGTTTCGAGCCTATCGTTCGCGAACCCCGCGATGCTGGTCATTGTCGTGGCGGGCATAGTCCGCAAAGGTGTCGCCCCTGCGTGATTCTGCTCGGGTTCGGTGGACGGTTGACCGATTTGAGACCGTGGCTCAGTTCGGTCTGTAGACCGGTCGCCGAAGAGTTGCTCAGACCTTTGTCATACGCAGACCGAGTTCGCGGCGGAGGACCTCCTGGGAGGGGAGGCGGTCGAGTACGCGCAGCACGGCGGGGCGCAGTTCGCGTTGCTCATCTGCGGTGAGCAGACCGACGAGGTCGCGCAGATCCATGTGGTCGAAAGCCGACGTCATAGTGCACAGGTTACGGATTTCTGTGGGTTTCGTCCTGCGATCGTGCGGTGTTTTTGCCGTCCAACCGGTCTGTTTACAACATCTTTGCGGCACCGCAACACCGAACCGGCTGGTCCGGTGTCGCGGAACGGCAACGGAGTCTAGCGAACCCGGATCGGATCGTCCTTGGCCAGGCCGGTCCGGGTTTCGACCGTGACGCCGATCTCAGCGGGCCGGGCGTTCGTGTCATAGGGGGTGAACTTCTCCAGGGATCCCCAGTCGCGCGACCAGTCGTGATCGAGGTAGCTGGGGATGGTTTCCGACTTCAACAGCAGCCCGGTCCAGCCGAGCGGCCCGCCGCCGATATCGTCCTGCCAGGCGTTGGACGCGTCCGAGCCGACCCGGTCGGGCAGGATGCGCCAGTTCGGCACCTCGGCGACGCCGTCGTGGTGGTCGAACGGGCGCTGGCACGGGAAGGCGAGTCCGACGTGCCAGTCGAGCAGCACCGGATTCTTCGAGCCGACAACGGAATTCAGCGTGGCCAGCTTGGGCAGCCGGGGCGGGGTGACCGCGAGCCACTGCTTCTGCGTGATGTCGTTGTCCACCGCGACCAGCCGCACCGCGTTCGCCTCGGCCGGCAGCCGGTCCAGCGGCACCCGCAGGTTGCGCCAGGACGGCGCGGGCCCGATGTCGATCGGGTCGACCGAGCCGAGCTTGCGCACCGAGCCGTCCGCCTCGTGCACGCCGTATTCCAGGTGCAGTTCCTGGCCGTAGGTGACGACGCCGTCGGCGTCGACGTGCCGGATCCGGCCCGCCGCGGTGATGGTGAGCACCTGGTAGGCCGGGTCGTGGCGCATGCTGTCGGCCAGGTCCAGGTGGTACCACTGCGAGGTCAGCGAGGCCTGCCGCTGCTCGTCCTCCTGGTAGCTGCCCATGATCGGCGTGGTCGCCGGGTCGAGGCCGAACGGCAGCGCGACGGTGCTGCCGTTGCTGCCGGTCTGTGTGGTGGTGCCGCCGCCGGTGCCCGCCCCGGTGGTCTTGGTGGTCTTGTTCTTGGAGTCGGAGTTGACCGAGTTGGCTCCGCCGGATACCGTTTCGTCCGCGTCGGCGGTGAGGTCGCTCGCGACGCCGTTGGGCGTGAATCCCTTTGATTCGGCGGCCAATCCGTCAGCGGGCGAGCCGGAGTAGGGGAGCAGCAGCGAGTTACGCGTGTCGGTCTCCACCAGCACCTCGTTCGCCAGCGCGCACGAATCTCCCTTCAACGACTGGAGATTCGACTTTGCGACGGAGTACGCGGGGTACTGCGCGACCGCCGCCTTGGCCAGCGACGCGACTTCGAACAGCACGAGCAGCGCCACCGCGATGGTCAGCGGCGCGCTCGCGAACCGATCGAAACGCCGCGGCGCGGTGCGTGGCCGGCGATACGGCTCTCGATAGTGCAGCCACACCGCGGCCACCAGCGCGACCCCGCTGAGCCCGAGGAACAGCGTGGAGAAACCCTTGCCCGCGAACAGCGGCGCCTTGTCCCACCACGGCACGCCGTAGCTGGACACATACCACCAGCCGTTCGATCCGGTGAACGTCACCGCGAGCAGGAAGAGCACCGCCGCCGCGAACAGCGCCCGGTTGCGCGGCGAGCGAATTCCCTCGGTGCCCACCGCAACCGCCGCGAGCGCGGCCAGCGACCCGGCCAAGCCCGCGTACACGCCGAAGTGGTGCGTCCACTTGGTCGGCGTGAACATCATCAGCACCAGCGACGCGAACACGATGCCGAGAATCCGCACCGACGGCCCGCGCGAGGTGCCGGGGATGCGTCCCTTGCGCAGCACCTGCAGCACGCAGACCAGCAGGCACAGCAGCATGACCAGCACGCCGAACCGGCGGGCCAGCGACCCGTCCGGCGAGAGCATCAGCAGCGAATCCCACCGCGTGCGTTCATCGAACCAGGCCACGTTCGGCCCGACGATGGTGCGCACCCGGGTGGCTTCCAGCACGGTCGACAGCGTCTGATCGGCGAAAACCACCACCAGTACGAGGGTTCCGGCGGACAGGCCCGGTGCGAGCAGCGCCAAGTAACGGAAAAGCGTTGTCACCCACGACGGTCGCGCGTCGCTGGTGTCGTGTGCGCCGGACTTCGTAGCCGGAACAGCGTCCGCGGCATCATCGAGCCCCATTGCACCCGAAGGACTTTCGGCGACCCCACCACCGGCGGCAGGAACCACCCCGCGCGCCCGCTTGATGATGATCTGCAGCACCGGCCGCGATCCCGCGATCAGCGCGCCGATGCAGATGAGCCCGGTCGGTCCGGCGGCCAGCGAGAACCCGGCGATCAACACCGCGACGGCCGCGGGCAACAACCGCCCGGTGGCAATGGCGCGTTCGATCGAACACCAGGTGAGCAGCGCACCCGCCGCGATCAGCGGCTCGGGCCGCAGGCCGTTGTCGTAAGGCAACCAGAACGCGAGGAACACCAGCCCGGCCGTCCACAGCGCGACCTTGTTTCGTCGCACCCGGGCGCCCAAGCGCGGCAACACTTCCCGGCTGATCACCAACCAGCAGGTGACGCCCGCGAGCAGGGCGGGCAGCCGCATCCACGGGCTGGCGTCGGAGATCCGGGTCATCCAGGCCAGCACCTCGTACGACCAGCCGAACGGCGCCTCGGGCACCCCGAACCAGCGGTAGTAGTTGGCCATGTAGCCCGCGTGCCCGGAGGCGCGCGCCATGTTCAGGATGTAGCCGTCGTCAGAAGTGTTGGCGCCGATGAAGTGCCACAGCCCGAGCGTGCCGAGCACCACCGCGTCGGTCGCCGTGAACCGCCACCAGTGCGCTGGCAGGAACCGGCGCGCCCGGCGCCGGTCGCTGGTGTCCAGCAGGTGCAGTGCGAGCAGCGCGATGATGGTGCAGACGACGGCCGCGACGATCGCGGCAAGCTTCAGCACCGACGGCGACGAGGAGAAGCGCGAGTCGATGTCCGCGTGCAACCGGGCACCGTCCAGCCGCCCGGCTTCGAGATCGGTGAACACCCCGACCATTTGCGGCCGGATGTCCCGAGTCACGGTGTTGCGGAACGGCGTCCCGTCCTGCCGAGTCGCACCGGTGATCTCGGTGGACGTCGCGGCGGCCGTCGAATCGACGGTGAGCGCGGTACATCCGGCCGCGGTGATCTCGGCGACGGGCGCGGACAGCAGCGGCACGTCGCGCAGCACCACCGACAGCGTGCCGTCGGCGACCGACACCACCAGCCCGGTGGCGGTCGCCTGTCTCGACGAGACCGGCACGGTGGACACCACCGTGCCCGATCCCACCGCCTGGATCAGCGAGCACGGCAGCGTCGCGCTCAGTCGCAAGGGCTGATACGACACCAGCGGCGCCTCGACGCTGCTGAGGCCGGCTTGCGGCCAGTCCAGCGTGGCCTGGTCCTGCCGCACCGGCAACAGCGGTGTCAGCAGCGCCAGCACGAATCCGAGGAGCCCGGAGACGAGGGCGATCAGGCGGTAACGGGTGAACGCTCGAGTTGATCGGTCCGGTCGCACGGGGGTTGATGCTAGCCACCCGATGCGCCGGAGCCGGTGATCACCACCTATCGCATCGCGCGAACGTCCCAAACCCACACGTCGGCGACCCGGGTCGGCCCGAAGCCGAGCAGCTGCGTCATGGTGGTGCGCAGCGTGTCGACATTCCTGGTCGCGGGCAGCACGAACACGTCGGCCCGCCAGAAGTTCAGGTCGGCGCGGATCTGTTCGCGGGCCTCGTCGGTCAGCGGCGGCACGGTGCCGGTGTCCTGCGCCCGCACCAGCAGCGCGGTGGTCGGCCGGAACTCGGGGCCGTAGATGCCCTTCTTCTGCGTGCTGGTCGGGCCGACGAAATAGCCACCGGCGAGCGGGAAGTCGAAGTCCGTGTCGGCCTGCCAGCGCAGCGCGCCCGCGTCCATCGGCCGCGACGGCGGCACCATCACCACCGACCCGGTGTTGACGTAATCGCGCACCATCCCGTCCGCGAAGAACGCGGGCGTCGGCGGTCGCTGGACCACCGGGAGCACGGTCGGGATCAGCGGCAGCAACGCGAAAAGCAGTGCGCCGAACCAGGCCAGCGGCCGCCAGTCGACCGGCGACTCCCGCCACCAGCCGATCGCCCGCTGGGTCGCCAGGGCGAGCACCGCCGCGATGGCCGGGATCGCCGCCATGGTGAGCCGGGTTTCCAGCACTGTGCTCAGCAGCGGGACGTGTTCGGCCCAGCGCCACGGCAAGGCGAACCCGGTGTCCCGCTTGCCGAACATGGCGACCGCGCCGAGCGACAGCACACCGAACACCGCGATCACCACGGCGGCGGCCCGCACCACCCGCTCCCGCCGGAGCAGCACGACGGTGCCGGCCAGCACCAGCAGCAGCGGCCAGCCGAAGTAGGCGTTCTGCTCGGTGTCGTTGATCGCCACGTACTGTCCCGGCGAGAAGAGACCGCCGAGCGACTCGGACGGGAACTGCGTGATCGCCTTCAGATCGTTGCCCATCGGGCCGTGATCGATCGAGCGGTAGCTCTGCGGCCCGAAGAACTGGTACCACAGCGGTATCACGGTGCACAGCAAGGCGATTGCCCCGGCCAGCATGATCGCCGGGGTGATCCCGCGCAGCACGCGCAGGCCTTGTCGCGGTGTGTGCAAGTAGTACACAACTGTGAACAAGCCGAACGACAGCGCGAAGATCAGCAGCGGTTCCTCACCGAGCGCGATCTGTAGCGCCACCAGGAATCCCAAGAGAACGGCATCGCGAACACGCCGGCGCCGCCGGTCCGGATCATGGACCCCGGCTCGCCGCGCCATCCGGATCAGCAGCCCGGCCATGATCGGAAGTAGCAGCAGCACAACGAAATTCGGGTGCGCGTTGGCATGGGAGATCATCGCGGGCGCGAAACCACAGAACAGCCCGCCGATCCCGGCCGCGATCCTGGACTGGACCAGCTCACGGGAGAACAGCCAGTACCAGGCCAGCGCGGTGGTAGCCAGCCCGAGGGTCAGCACCAGCACGAACGTCACGGTGGGCCCGAACAACAGGGTGATCGGAGTCAGCGGCACCCCGACCCCGAACATGGCCGTGTTGGCCATCATGTTCACCCCGGCCGGGAAGTTCTGCAGCGTGGTGCCGAGCGGGTTCTCCAGATGCGCCACCGAATGCGCGGTGACCGCGAAGAACCATTCCCACATGGTCTGGTCCTGACCGCTCTTGATCAGGTATCCGCTCTGCGTGTTGCGCCACTGCCCGGACAGGACGACGACCGCCAACGCGAGGTAGCCGAACGCGGCGACCAGATCGATCGGGTTCACCCGGATGCGCGGGAGCCTGCGCTTGCGGACCGGCGTCGACGTCGCGGTGGTGCGCACGCCGGTCGCGACGGCTTCCCGTTCCGCGGCTCCTACCACCGACCCGTCCTGCGTGCCCAGATCGACCTGTCGTGCCCGTACCACCTGCAAACCGCTCCTGTAACTAGCTGCAACTCAGCCGCCCACGCTAACCGAACACGCTGTGTTGTGCCTGGCAACGGGAGCCGCGCGCAGCCGAAAACAGGGCGGAGGCGCAGGTCGAGACGCGCTTCTGCCCTGTTTTATTCGAGCTGGCTATCGGCGGACGGTGACCAAGGTGAAGGGGCCGATATCGGTGGTGGTGAAGTGCGGGTCGTTGAAGAGGTCCTTGGGGAACGCGACGGTGTAGCGCTGCACGTTGGGATCGTTCGGGTAGACGTCCCTGGCGAGGCGCAGCGTGTAGGTGTCGCCGCTGTCGCGGAACAGGAAGGCGTCCGGCGCCCGCCACGGGCTGGCCGCCAAGGCGTCGAGCAGCGCGCCGGAGGACTTCAGCTTGCTCCAGCTCTCGATGGTCGCGGCCCGGCCGGGGAAGTCGGCGAGCATGTTCGCGTAGTGCGAGGTGAGCGCCTGGAAGCCGTAGTACGGATAGAAGGACAGGAAGCTGGTGTCGGCGGTGAGCAGCACGGTGTCCGAGCGCGGCCGTCCGGTCTGCGCGAGCAGCGCCTCGTCGATGGCGCGGTAGTGCGCCACGGCCGAGGGCGGGCGCTTGTCGGCGCGCTCCCCGTTGCCGTCGGTGTCGGTGTAGGCGGTGGTGATCTCCGGCGCGAGGATGTGCGGGATGTTCTGGGTGAACGCGAGCGTGCCGACGATCGCGACCGCCACCGCGGCGAGCCGGAAGCCGCCCGGCTCGTTCAACGCCTGATAGATCGCCCTGGCGCCCTCGACGAAACCGAACGCGCCCGCCGCGGCGAGCAGCGCGAGCAGCACCGATTCCAGCCGGAACGACAGCAGCGTGGTGCCCGCCGCGGTCGCCGCCATGGACAGCAGCGACCACAGGTAAACCGCGAGCACGCCGATGCCGAGCGCCTGCGCGCGCCGCGACGAGGCGGCCCGCAGCACCAACCAGAGCAGGCCGACCAGGCACAGCGCGCCGCGCAGCGAGAATTCGGCCATCGGCAACGGCAGTTCGGAACCGGACTCCGGCAGATAGTGGAACGCGGAGCCCGAGGTCGCGACCTTTCCGCTCAGCGTCTTCAACAGATACGGCAGCCACACGATCAGCGCGACCAGCGCGGCGATCGCCGCGACCACCACCAGCCGCACCAGCGGCGGGACGGCCGCCCGCCACGGCCGGACGGTGTCGTCGTAGCCCCTGGCACGTCGCGGCTGCGCGGCGGCGTACTGTTCGCGCACCGCGAGTCCGGCCGCGATGAGGCCCATCAGCCCGACGGCGAAGGCCGCGAAGCCCGCGTACAGGGTGTAGAACGTGGCGGCCATCCCCAGGAACAAACCGGTGCCGAACACCGCACCCCAACCACCGAGGGTGTTCCCCCGTTCGCCCGGCCGGTGCAGCGCACCCCAGGCGAGCACCAGCGCCGGAGGCAGCAGGATCACGATCACCGCGCTGTACGCCTCCGGCGAGGCGTAGGCGACCGCGAGCGCGGTCACCGCCGCCGTGACGGCGATCGCCCAGTCCGCGCGAATCAGCTTGGACCACAGCACGAGTGAGATCACCGCCGCCACCGCGATCGATCCGATCGCGTACGGCTTGAACACCTCCCACCCGTCCATGCCGAGGACATTGGCGACCCGTCCGCCGATCCAGAACCACCCGGCCGGATAGAACGGCGGCAGATCCGCATAGGTCATGTCGTGCAGCGCCGCGGAATCGGTGAGCCGGGTCAGGTATTCGGTACGGAACTCCTGATCCACCGAGACGCCGAGCAGATACAGCTTGGTCGCGCCGAGCGGCATGCCGAGCGTGAACGTGACGAACGTCGAAATGCCAACCCAGGACAGCAGTTTCGCCACCCACGGCCGAGCGAACCACTTACCCGGCCGCAGCCGCGTCAGCGCGATCGCCGCCACCACGAAGACCGCGGCGACAACCTGCCCGACCGTCGTCAACGCGCGAGTCACATTGGAGGAGTTGAACGCGGGCCACTGCACCATCGAGAACGCATAGAGCCCGATCGCGGTCACCACTATGGCGACGAGCGCCGCCAGCGCAGCCTCACCGACACCCGATCCGATCTGCCTGGCGAACAGAGATCCTCGTCCGCGTAAGGGTGTCTCACCGCGCTCCACCACCGTGGCCGTCATCGACCGGCTCCAGCGACGTGCGAGAGGCACGCCGTGCTGCGACTTTGTCGGCTTACTCGCATGACATCTCCGGGTTCACTCGGCTGGGCATTCGCACGGACGATCGGCGATCATGCTGCCAGGTCCGGGTTCGGATGTGGCAACGCATGCCGTCGTGGCGAAACGAAAAAGCCGCACCTCCCGACCCACGCGATAGGTGCGGGTCGGATCGAGGTGCGGCTCAGGGAACAGCTCTCAGATGGGGAGCTTGCGGAAGATCGGGCGCGGGATGTGGCGCAGGATCATCATCACGTAGCGGAAGGCGCCCGGCGCCCAGATGAGCTCCTTGCCCTTCTGCGCGGCCGAAACCGCAAGCACCGCAATGTCTTCCTTGTCGACCGTGAGCGGCGCCTCTTTGACGTGCGCGGAGAACCGGGTCCGCACCATGCCGGGCCGGATCACCAGCACCCGCGGGCCGTGCGGGCGCAGCGCCTCGCCGAGTCCGAGGAAGAACCCGTCCAGGCCCGCCTTGGTGGACCCGTAGACGAAATTCGAGCGGCGGACCCGCTCACCGGCCACCGAGGACATGGCGATGATCCGCCCGAAGCCCTGCGCCTTCATCTTCTCGCCGACCAGCACGCCGACCGAAACCGATGCGGTGTAGTTGATTCCGGCCACCTGCACGGCCTTGCGCTGGTTCTGCCACAGCTCCTCAGGATCGCCGTCCAGCGCGAACGCGACGATGGCGATATCGATGTCGCCGCCGTCCCAGGCCGCGTCGATCACCTTCGGGTGGCTGTCGGTGTCGAGCGCGTCGAAGTCGATGACGTCGACCTGGCTCGCGCCGGCCGCCTTCAGCTGCGCGACCGCGTCTTCGCGTAGCGGATCGTTCGGCAGTGCGGCGAGCACGATGCGCGCGGGACCCTTCTTCAGGTATTCCGTGCAGATCGCCAGACCGATCTCGGAGGTCCCGCCCAGCAGCAGGATGGCCTGCGGGTTACCTACGGCATTGATCACTGCAGCTCCAGCCTTCTCGCCATGTCGGACATGAAAACGCCTGTGGGATCGACACTTCGGCGGATCTTGATCCACTCGTCGATCCGCGGGTACATCTGGTGGAACGTCTCGGCGGTGGTCCGCGAGTCCTTCGCGGTGTAGAGCCGCCCGCCGAACTCCAGCACTCGCCGGTCCAGCTCGCTGACCAGCTCGTTCAGGCCGGGCTTGATCGGGAAGTCGACGCAGATGTTCCAGCCCGGCATCGGGAAGCTCAGCGGCGCCGGGTTGCTCGCGCCGAACAGCTTGAACACGTTGAGCGCCGAGTAGTGGCCCGAGCCCTGGATGTCGATGATGATCCGCTTGAACTCCTCGACCGCCTCGGTCGGCACCACGAACTGGTACTGCAGGAATCCGTTGGAACCGTAGCCACGGTTCCACTCCGCGATCATGTCCAGCGGGTGATAGAACTGCGTCAGGTTCTGCACCTTGCCGGTGTAGTTGCCGCCCATCGCGTAGTACGCCTCGCCGATGGACCGCAGCGTCAGCTTGTTCATGGTCCAGTTCGGGAAGATGTCCGGCACCGTCATCAGTTGCGGCGCATCGAATTTCAGCGGCTTGGCGCGCAGCCGCTTGGGCAGCTCGTCGACCTTGGCCAGCCGGCCGCGGGTGATGGTGGCCCGGCCGAGCTTCGGCGCGGGGCTGATCACGTCGAACCAGGCGCTCGAGTAGGTGTAGTTCGCCTCGCTGCCGTCGCTGTGCGCCGCGATCGTCTCGTCGAGCGTCGTGGTCTTCACGCCGTCGTTGAGGAAGTAGGCCGATTCGGTCGGCGTCATCTCGATGGTCGCGCGCAGGATGATGCCGGTGAGCCCGTTGCCGCCGACAGTCGCCCAGAACAGCTTGGCGTTGCGCTTCGGCGTGAGGTGCTGCACCTGCCCATCGGCGGTCAGCAGATCGATCGAGCGCACGTGGTTGCCGAAGCTGCCCTCGCTGTGATGATTCTTACCGTGGATGTCGGAGGCGATGGCGCCGCCGATCGTCACCTGACGGGTGCCGGGCAGTACCGGGACCCACAGCCCGAACGGCAGTGCCGCCTTCATGAGCTGGTCCAGGCTGACGCCGCCGTCCACGTCGACGATCCGCGAGTCGCGGTCGATCCGATGGATGTTGTTCAGCGCGGTCATGTCGACGACCAGGCCGCCCGCGTTCTGCGCGTGGTCGCCATAGGAGCGGCCGAGCCCGCGCGCGATCACGCCGCGGCGCAGATGCGGGGGCTTCGAGTCATTGTCCTCGGCGACCATGGCGACAGCCTTGGCGATCAGTTCCGGATCGCTGGTCGAGAGCACTTCGGACGAGGTTGGTGCGGTGCGACCCCACCCGGTCAACGTGCGGGTGTGCGTCGGCAATGCGAACGCGTTCCCGGCGTCGGCCCCATCGTTTGTGACGGTGGCGCCGCTCTCGTTACCGGTTGTCGTGGTGGCGGTCGGAGCTTTCGTGGACATCGGCATAGAGGCTACAGGTATGACCCGACATCGGCGTCGATGTCTCTTACTCCGGAGTAGTGATCTACATATCGGTTTAGCGACCGCTACGCTCGTCGCGTGCATGCCGAACCCCACCTGCCGCTGCCGGCCGAGCTGCCGCTGGTCGACGAGCCGGGCGGTACCGACGTCGACCTGAAGACGCAGATCGTCCGGTTCACCCTGACCGGCGGGCTGTCGGCGATCGTCGACTTCGGGCTGTACAGCCTGCTGTTCAACCTGCTCGGGCTGCCGCGCGAGGTGGCCAAGTCGCTCAGCTTCATCGTCGGCACCACGACGGCGTATCTGATCAATCGCCGCTGGACCTTCCAGGCGCCGCCCAGCCGGGCCCGTTTCGTCGCGGTGGTGATCCTCTACGCGGTCACCTTCGCCGTCCAGGTCGGCATCAACGCGGTGCTCTACGACGCGCTGCCCGACGCCGCCTGGCGTCAGCTGCTGGCGTTCGTCGTCGCGCAGGGCACGGCCACGGTCATCAACTTCGTCGTGCAACGCCTGGTGATCTTCAAGATCCACTAGGCCGCGTCAGTGGTTGACCAGGGCTCCGGCCCGGTCGCTGCTCTCGGCCTTGGCGCCGAAGTAGTCGCCGCCCTTGGCGCGGACGTTGTCGGTGCCCCAGTCGCGCCGCTCGCGGTCGGCGGGCACCAGGTGGGGAATGTGCTTGCGGCAGTGGATGTATGCCTCTTCGATGTCGACGACCACCCAGCGTTCGGCGGTGCGGCCCTTGATGTTCTCCGGCAGGCCGGGGGTCGCGCTGCGCAGCGTGGCGTCGGGGACGATCCTGGCCGAGCCGTTGATGTGCAGGCCGATCAGATCGCGGACGAAATCGATGAGCAGGATGCCGACGTGCGGGTTCTCCAGAATGTTGCCCAGGCTGGCCAGCACGCCGTTGCCCCGGTATTCCGGGTACGCAATCGTGCGTTCGTCGATGACGTGCAGAAAGCCGGGCTCGCCCGCACGGAAGCTGGAATCGCATTCGCCGTGCTTGTCCGAGGTGGCGATGAAGGCCATCTCCATCCGGCCGATGAATTCGATCATCGTGGGATTCAGCTCTTCGAGCACCTGGTCGTTATAGAAGCGGGCGGCTCTGTCCTGGGTGCCGTACCGATCCTGTAGCTCGTGCTCACCGTCGCTGCCGCACTGTGTACCGGGCATCTTCGCCACCCTCTGGTCGCCGGAATCCGGGTCCTTCGAGGGTCGTCGTTGAGCCCGCGACTAAACCGAGATCCTGTCCATTTTAGTCCGTTCGGCCTGGCAAAAACTGGGAAATCAACGTTGAGAATGCACTGAATGCGTAGTTAGCGCAAGGGATTCCGAGGTTCGACAACAAGCCGACCGGCCGGGATGGTTGTCCCACTCCGGACCGCACCGGCCGCTGTCATGCCGGGGTCAGCGTCACCGGGACGCCGTTGAAGATCGCGTTGCCCGACGGCACATCGACCACCGAATCATCGGTCAGCACGTTGGCGCTGACACCGGCGTGTGCCCTGGCGACCGTCTGCGTGCTGTCGGCGTGGCCCCATCCGTGCGGCAGGCTCACCACCCCGGGCATGATCGTCTCGGTCGGCTCCAGCGGCACCGTCAGCGTGCCCGCGGCCGACTTCACCACCGCGTGCTCGCCGAGCCCGAGCCGGGCCACGTCGGCCGGATTGATATGCAGCGTGCAGCGATTGGACCCGCTCACCAGCTGGCCGATGTTGTGCATCCAGCTGTTATTGGACCGCAGCTGGCGCCGTCCGATCAACACCACGTCCGGCGCGATATCGGCCAGCCGCGCCCGCATCCTGGCCACGTCGTCGAGCAGCGGCTGCGGGGCCAGTTCCACCTGCTTCGACGCGGTCCGCAGCACGCCGGGCAGCCTCGGCTGCAACGGGCCCAGGTCGATGCCGTGCGGATTGTCCAGCAGCACTTGTAGATTCAGCGTGCCGCCGTTCCATTCGCCGAATGGGCCGAGTCGAAGCATCAGGTCGAGGCGTTGCTCGGTGGTGTCCGCACCGACCAATTCGCCGCGCCGGTCGGCCATTCCGGCCTTCTGCAGGGTGCCCGCCATGATCAATTCGTCCACGCCGGTGATCGGGTCGACCCCGTCCACCCCCTCGTGCGGCATGCCGGAGACCGCCGCGGCGAGGCGGACGAGCACCGCCGATTCCGAGGGCCGATCATCCAGTGGCACCAGGGGCCGGGAGTAGCGCGCGTAGTTGTGTACCGCGAACTGCAGCAGCGCGAAGTCGTAGTGCGGCGACTGCACCGGCCGCGGCGGCGGCAGGATCACGTCGGCGTGCCTGGTGGTTTCGTTGAGGTAGCGGTCGACGCTGACCATGAAGTCGAGTTGGGCGAAGGCGGCGTCCAAGCGGGGGCCGCTCGGCGCGGACAGCACCGGGTTTCCGGCGACCGTGACCAGCGCGCGGATCTGCCCGTCGCCCGGGGTGCGGATCTCGTCGGCCAGGGTCGCGACCGGCAGTTCGCCCATCGCCTCGGGCATTTCGCGGACCCGGCTGGTCCAGCGGCCGAGCCGGAACGGCTTGCTGCGCGTGATGCCGCCCGCCGCCGCGGTGGCGAACATCGCGCCGCCGGGTGCGTCCAGGTTGCCGGTGAGGGTGTTGATCGCGTCCACCAGCCACTGGGTGATGGTGCCGAATTCCGCTGTGCAGGTGCCGATTCTGGCGTACACCGCCGCCGTCGGCGCCGTGGCGAGTTCGCGCGCGAGCCGAATCACGGTTTCCGCGGGTACTCCGGTGCGCACCGCCACCGAGTCCGGGCTGAATGCCGCTGCGGCCGTCCGTAGTTCATCGAGTCCGGCAACCGCGACCCGAACGTCGGTCAGGTTCTCCGCGAACAGCGTGTGCACGATCCCGAACAGCAGATACGCGTCGCTGCCCGGCCGGATGAACAGATGCTCGTCGGCCAGCTTCGCAGTACGGGTGACCCGCGGGTCGACCACCACGAACCGGCCGCCCCGGCGCTGCAAAGCCTTCAACCGGCCGGGGAAGTCCGGTGCGGTGCACAGCGATCCGTTCGATTCGAGCGGATTCGCGCCGAGCATCAGCAGATAGTCGGTGCGATCGAGGTCCGGCACCGGCACGGTCAGCGGATCGCCGAACATCAGCCCGCTGGACACCTGCTTGGGCATCTGATCGGCGGTACTGGCCGAGAAGATGTTCTTGGTGCTCAGCGCACGCAGCAGCACCGGTACGTACAGCGCGCCCGCCACGGTGTGTGCGTTCGGATTGCCCAAATACACTGCCGCCGATTGTTTTCCATATTCGGCTATAACCGCAGGAAAACGCTCGGCGATCAGATCGAATGCCTCATTCCATGAGGCGGCCCGCCAGGTATCGGTCGCCCGATCCCGAATCATCGGCTCGGTCACCCGATCCGGATCTTCATCCAATCGGCCAAAGCTCGCCCCCTTCGGACAGATGAAGCCCTTGCTGAAGGGATCCGCTTTGTCACCACGGACCGAGGTCACGTGATCGTCGGGATCGAGAGTGATTTCGAGTCCACACACGGCCTCGCAAAGCGGGCAGGTGCGCAATAGGTTGCGGGATGCTTGTCCGCCTCTCCGCGTATTCAGGCCAGACTTCTCTGCCACGACTGTGACGTCGGCGGCCTGCGGTGATGTTGCTTGCGGGGCTGAGCCCGTACCCGGTGAGTTACCCATGTGCTCGCGAAATCAGTCCTCGCCTTGGGGAGTGCCTTATTTCACAGCGTAATCGAGACGGGCGCCGACTCTGCGGTATCGATCGGATCTACAACGACAAAACGACCGATACCGGCGATTCGGTATCGGTCGTGGTGGCCGGACGATCAGCCCGGCCGTCGTGCCTCAGTTCAGCAAGCGACGCTGGTGAGCGCCGAG
Organism: Nocardia sp. NPDC046473; assembly: GCF_040645995.1. Lineage (NCBI taxonomy): Bacteria > Bacillati > Actinomycetota > Actinomycetes > Mycobacteriales > Nocardiaceae > Nocardia > Nocardia sp. NPDC046473. The sequence continues at coordinate 553,399 of NZ_JBEYZJ010000002.1, read as the reverse complement.
CCCTTGCGGGCGGTCGCGGCGCGGACGGCGGCGCTGATCGCGACGACCGGCGGTACCCAGCGGGCCTCACCCGGCGCGACGCTCCAGCAGGCCGAACCGGCCGAGAGCTGGGTGGGCGGCAGCGGGACGCCCGCGCCGTCGGTGTAGACGGTGGCACCCGCGGCGGTCAGCGCCTCGAGCGCCATGGCGGCCTTGCGGACGCCGGTGACCAAGTGGATCTCGCGACGCTCGGCGCCGGGCAGCTCGATGACCGGGCCGGACAGGTTGTTCGCCCGCAGGAAGCGGCGAACCTCGCCGGCCAGCTCGCCGCTGACCTCGATGGCGGAAAGGTCGTCATCGGTGATCAGGCAGAGACCGTTGGCCGTTTCTGCGACCGTCCATCCGCGCTGGGTGTAGTCCTGCGCAGCGGCGGTCATTGCGGCCGCCGAGACGGAAGTCGGAAACGTGGTGCGCACTGTTCTCTCCATTCCCCGGTAGATCTGGGTCCTGCATCTTCATGGGGCGTATCGGTGCCTGTGGGGCGCAGCGTTACGCGATCTTCAAAACTTCTTCAGGACTGTTGGCTACGTCTCTTTCAGTCCTACTTGAAAGCTAATTGCTATGACGTTGCTCGAACTCGTCAAGAGTTGTTGTCCCGCCGCTACTTTCGGCCGCTGACCTGTTCTTTCGCTGTGCCGTTCCTGCGAGGCAGCTGTGGATGGTGGGACTCGTGTGGTCTGCGACGAGGTTACGGCTGGCCCGGATGTGGGATTACGGGGAGGATTTCGATCATGAGTGATGAGTCCAACGGCACCGGCAGGGGAAGTGAGCTGCCGGACCCGGAGGAGTACGAAGCCGAATCGCGGTGGATCACTTGGAAGGAGTCGGCGGCGCGCCGGTTCTCTCGCGGCACCCCGGTCGCGGACGAGCAGCCGCCGGAGCCGTTCGAGAGCCCGCGCGCCTTCCGGCAGTGGAGCGTCGAGGCGGCGCGCGGTCTGCTCGATGTGCAGTTCCGGCGCACGGCGACGCGCACGCTGCTGCCGCTGGTCTACATGCTCGGACTGGTGTTTGCCTTCGCGGTGCCGATCGCGCTCACGGTGTCCATATGGCGGGTCTCGGCGGTGCTCGGGGTGCTGGCGGCGCTGATCGGGGTGCCGCTCGGGCTGACCATCGCGGCCGCGGTGCGTCTCATCCTGGAATTCCTGGCGAACGCCTCGCGTCTGGCGACCAGGATGGAGCACATCAGCGAGCTGGCCGACGATCTGTTCCAGGCGCTGTCCGATGTCGCCGAGCCGGTCAACCAGCTCTCCGAAGACGTTCGCGCGGTGCAGTTCTGGCGCTTCCGCAAGGGCGGCTCGCGCAGGTAGTGGCGGCAAACCGCACTGGCCAAACATGTTTGGCGTCGTGAGGCCATCGGCCTAGCTGAGCCACCGATCGTGACCTGTGTCCGATTTGCTGTGAAACAATGCTGTTCGGATGCTCAGATACCGAAACGGGCATCAGCTAGGGATGGTCGCGAGGGCGGACCCGGATGGGTTCGGGAGTGCGACCGGCGCACGGCAACGAGGGGGGAACACCTATGGCTTTACCGCAGGGGACGACTGGATCGACCATGCCCCGGCGCCAGCTCGGGCGCCATCTGCGCGACCTGCGCAACCGGGCGCGGATGACCACCAGGACGGCCGCCCAGCAGCTGGAATGGTCGGAGGCCAAGATCTGGCGGATCGAGACGGGCCAGACCTCACTGCGCAGCCTCGATGTCGAGGCGATGTGCAAGGTCTACGGCGCGCCGTCCGACCTCATCGCGCCGCTGACCGCCTTGGCGCGGGAGACCAAGGCGCGGGGGTGGTGGACCGCGTACGGCGACGTGATCGCCGAGGGGTTCGAGGTCTACATCGGCTTGGAGGAGGCGGCGGCCCGGCTGTCGACCTACGAGAACGAGTTGGTGCCCGGTCTGTTGCAGACCGAGGCCTACACGCGTGCGATGCTGCGCACCGCGCGTCCCGAGATGTCGGCGAGTGAGATCGATCGCCGGGTGCAGCTGCGCCGAGCCCGGCAGGCGTTGGTCACCAGGGCCGATTCGCCGCTGCACCTCGACGCGGTGATCAGCGAGGCGGTGCTGTGGCGGCGCATCGGCGGCGCCGACGTGGCGGCCGGGCAGCTGGAACACCTGCGGCGCATGTGCGACCTGCCCAACGTCCGAATCCGGGTGGTGCCACCGGATTCCGGCTACCACGAGGGCATGGAGTCGGGCCGATTCGTCATGCTCGAGTTCCCCGAGCTGCGGGTCGGCGAGCAGCCCGAACCGCCGGTGGTCTACGTCGAGGCGTTCACCGGGCCGGTCTACCTGGACAAGGAGATCGAAATCGACCGGTACCGAAAGGCTTTCACGAGCCTTGGCGCGGTCGCGGTGGACGCGCGCGCAGGCATCGAGGAAGCGCGCGACAGCTCTCGCGTGTAGTGCTGAGCTCGGGTGCCTTTGTGCCTCAGCACTTTTGGCCGGGCGAGCCCCAGGTATCGCTCAACACGGAGCGGTGCGTGGGCAGCGCCCGCTCGTAGACCTCGCGGCCTTTTTCGGTGAGGCAGACGAACACCGCGCGGCGGTCGTCGGTGCACATGGTGCGCGCCACCAGGCCGTCACGCTCCAGCCGCGCCACCGCACGCGAGAGCGCGCTCTGACTCAGGTAGATGTCGTTGGCCAGATCGCTCATTCGATAGTCGCCACAGTCGGCGTCGATCAGCCGGTCCAGGGTCTCGAACTCGCTGAGTCCGATCTGATGCTGTCCCTGTAGCGCTTTTTCCAGTGCGCAACTCACCGTCGCGTGCCGGTCGAGCAGCTCGCGCCACTCGCCAATCAGCCCGGTCTGCGCGACGGTGCGGCGGGCTGTCTCGATTGTCGACGGGTTCGACATGGCCCCATCCTAGTGGTCAGGGCTAGTCCATGCAACTGCATTAAATGTGTTGGCATTTAATGCGTGTGCATGTAATGTACCCCGCATGACTTCACCAGCAACCCTGGCGGCCGCTTCCGCGACCGATCCGACCAGATGGACTACCCGCCTTTGGGGCATGCTGATCACGCTGTGCATCGTGCTGTTCCTCGACGGCCTCGACGTTTCGATGATCGGCGTGGCGCTGCCGTCCATCGGCAACGAACTCGATCTCTCGACCTCGACACTGCAGTGGCTGGTGAGCGGCTACATCCTCGGTTACGGCGGCCTGCTGCTGCTCGGTGGCCGCACCGCCGACCTGTTCGGCCGCCGCAAGGTCTTCCTCATCGCACTGGCGGTCTTCGCGGTCGCCTCGCTCGCCGGCGGTCTGGTGAGCACCGGCCCGCTGCTGATCCTCACCCGTTTCATCAAGGGGCTGGCCGCCGCGTTCACCGCGCCGACCGGTCTGTCGATCATCACCACCAACTTCGCCGAGGGCCCGGCCCGTAACAAGGCGCTGTCCATCTACACCGTGTTCGGTGCCGGTGGCTACTCGTCCGGCCTGCTGTTCGGCGGCCTGATGACCGGCGTCGGCTGGCGCTGGACCTTCCTGCTGCCCGTCCCGATCGCGCTGGCCGCGCTGGCCGCCGCGTGGGTGCTGGTGCCCAAGGACAAGCCCGCCGAGGGTGGCGGCCACGACCTGTTCGGTGCGCTGCTGTCCACCTCCGCGATGCTGCTGCTGGTCTACACCGTCGTCACCGCGCCGGAGGCCGGTTGGGCGTCGGCCCGCACGCTCGGTTCGTTCGCCGCGGTGCTCGTCTTGTTCGCCGGGTTCATCGCGGTGGAGAAGCGGGTCAAGCACCCGCTGGTCCGGCTCGGCATCCTGCGCAAGGTGTCGCTGCTCCGGGCGAGCCTGGCGATCGTCGCGGTGGCCGGTTCCTACTTCAGCTGGCAGTTCATCGTGACCCTGTACATGCAGGACTCCCTCGGCTGGTCGCCGCTGAAGCTGTCGATGGCGCTGCTGCCGGTCGGTCTGATGGTCGCGTTGTCGGCGGTGTTCTCGGACAAGCTGGTCGACCGGTTCGGCACCGGCCCGATCATCGGCGTCACCATGGCCGTGATGGCCGTCGGCTACCTGCTGTTCCTGCGGCTGGACACCGCGCCGTCGTACTGGACCATGCTGCTGCCCGCGATCCTGCTGATCGGCATCGGCTGGGTCGGCTTCCCTGCCATCAACATTCAGGCGACCAACGGAATCGACGACGACGAACAGGGTCTCGCGGCCGGCGTGCTGCAGACCTCCATGCAGGTCGGTGCGGCCATCGTGCTCGCGGTGACCACCGCGATCATCGCGTCGGGTACGCACGGTGACACCTCGCCCACCGCGATGCTCGACACCTACCGTCCGGGTCTGATGTTCGCCGCGGCCGTCTCGATTGTCGGTGCGCTCGTTGCCCTTTCGGCCTTCTTCGTCAAGAAGCGCGACAAGCAGGCCGAGGCGGCTCCGGAGCCGGAGCTCGAACTCGTCGGCTGACCCTCGCGGCCGACTCGAAAAAGCCGACCGGCGCCACTGTGGGGTGGTGCCGGTCGGCTTTCGTGTTGCTCAGGAAAAGGGTGGCGCCGCAGTGTCTTTGGCCGAGCGGAGGAAGGTCAGCGGACTGCCGTCCCGGCCCACCGTCGGCCATTCGATACCCAGCCGCGGATCGAAAGCGTCGATGTCCCTGTCGAATTCGGGCGTGTACTCCAACGAGCAGAGATAGGTGACGGTGGAGTTGTCCTCCAGCGAGAGGATCGCGTGCCCGAGGCCCTCGGACAGGAACATCGAGCGCCGGTCGACATCGTCGAGCAGCACGCTGTCCCAGCGTCCGTAGGTCGGTGAGCCGGGACGCAGGTCGACGACCACGTCGAGAAACGCGCCGCGCACACAGGTCACGTACTTCGCCTGCCCCGGCGGATCCTCGGTGTAGTGGATGCCGCGCAGCACGCCCGCCGCCGAGACCGACAGGTTCACCTGCCGCAGATCGAACGGCCGGCCCGTCACCTTCTCGAACTCCGAGGCCTTGAAGCCCTCGAGAAACATGCCGCGGCCGTCACCGAGCTGGCGCGGGGTGATCACCCAGGCGCCGGGCACCGCGAGTTCCCTGAACTCCATGTTCACCAGTCCCGGCCGCGTTCGAGAATGTCGAGCAGGTAGCTCCCGTAGCCGGACCGGGCCAGCGGTTCGGCGAGCTTGCACAGCTGTTCGTCGTCGATGAAGCCCATCCGCCAGGCCACCTCCTCGGGCACGCCGATCTTGAGGCCCTGCCGTTCTTCGATGGTGCGCACGTAGTTGGCGGCGTCGAGCAGCGAGTCGAAGGTGCCGGTGTCGAGCCACGCGGTGCCGCGGGCGAGCACGTCGACGCGCAGTCGATCCTGTTCCAGGTACGCCCGATTGATGTCGGTGATCTCGTATTCGCCACGCGCGGAAGGCCGCAGCGTGCGGGCGATCTCGATGACGTCGTTGTCGTAGAAATACAGCCCGGGGATGGCGTAGTTCGACCGCGGCGTCTTCGGCTTCTCCTCGATGGACACCGCGCGTCCGTCGGTGAACTCGACCACGCCGTACGCGGTCGGATCCGACACCCGGTAGGCGAACACCGCGCCGCCATCGATCCCGGCGAACCGGTTCAGGCTGGTGCCGAGCCCGGGGCCGTGGAAGATGTTGTCGCCGAGCACCAGTGCCGCCTCGTCGGTGCCGATGTGGTCGGCGCCGAGCACGAAGGCGCGGGCCAGGCCGTCCGGTTCGGGCTGCACGACGTAACTGATCGAGAGGCCGAACTGCGCGCCGTCGCCGAGCAGCCTGCCGAACGCGTCCGCGTCCGCGGGCGTGGTGATGACCAGGATGTCCCGGATGCCCGCGAGCATCAGGGTGGACAGCGGGTAGTAGACCATGGGCTTGTCGTAGACCGGGACCAGCTGCTTGCTGACCCCGCGCGTGATCGGATGTAACCGGGAGCCGGTGCCACCAGCCAAGATGATTCCCCGCATGACCAGGAGTCTGCCAGCTCGGCCCGCACTAGGCGTCGGCGAGGTTCCGGGTGCTCGTCGAATTGATTACGGAATGGGCTTTCTCGGTTTCATGAGCCGCCGATTCGGCGATTATGTTGCTTAGGTCACACAACGCATGGTGTTCTGAAACATCATTGTGTGAGATGTCAGCGCCGACAGCTCGCCTGGGACCGCTCGGTCGTGGCTCGGCGCGCCAGTTGGTGAGGTAGGTGCGCGATGGCAGCGACCAGCGTCGGCGAGCCCGGCAATGTGATGAATCCGGAAAATTTGAGTGCCCCTGCGCGTCTGGTGCTGGCGGCCTGCCTCGGCGTCGTCCGGCCCGCCCTGCGTGCCGCACCGATCACCCGCGCGACCATCCCGATCGGCGCGCTCGCCATCGACACGCTCGCGCGGCTGCGGCCCGAGCCGTCGGGGATCGATCGGGAGCAGGTGTCGCTCAACGGTTTCCGGATGGAGATCCTGCGCCCGGCGGGCGCGGCACGGGCGCTGCGCCACGGTGCCCTGCTGTACATGCACGGCGGCGGATTCGCGGTCTGTGGGCTCCGCACCCATCGACCGGTCGCGGCGAGCCTGGCGCGGCGTACCGGGCTTCCGGTGGTGAACGTCGACTATCGCCAGCTGCCGAGCAAGCGCATCACCAATTCGGTCGACGACTGCCTCACCGCGTACCGCTGGCTGCTCCGGCACGGCGCCGACCCGAGCCGGATCGTGTTCGCCGGCGATTCGGCGGGCGGTTACCTGACTTTCGCCACCGCGTTGCGCGCGATCGAGGTCGGCCTGCCCGCGCCCGCCGGGCTGGTCGGGTTGAGCCCGCTGCTCGATCTGGACTACGCGGCCAAGAGAACTCACGTCAATGTCCGGCGCGACCCGTACATTCCGCTGCTCGCGCTGGAGGCGGTGGTCCGCATCGGCGCGGAGATCGACGGCAAGCTGGACCCGCTGCTCTCGCCGGTCAACGGGATCCTGGCCGGCCTGCCGCCGGTGCTGCTGATCGCCGCGGAGGACGAGGTACTGCGCTACGACTGCGAGCTGATGGCACAGCGGCTCACCGCGGCGGGTGTGCCGAACGCGGTGGAGCTCTGGCGCGGTCAGGTGCACGCGTTCATGAGCATCGCGCCGAACCTGCCGGAGAGCCGGGCGGCGCTGGCCAGGGTTTCGCGCTTCGTCCGTGCTCGGATCGAGGAGGGCCAGCAGGCACGGACTGCGTAAGCCGTCCGGCCTGTCCAGGCGAGCCCCGTTCCGCTTGTGGCCGGGACGGGGCTCGCGCATGCCGGGAACAGGCGAAACCCCGCCCGGCACAGGGCCGAGCGGGGTTTCGACGGTGTATTCGGTTGTGCGCGTTGCCTACTTGGCGGGCGCGGGCGCCGGGATGGACGGCTGCGCCAGGGTGGCGAAGTACTGGATCGCCGCACCGATCGCGACCGGGGCGGTCACGAAGATCTGACCGGCGACGGTGCCGAGGGCGCCGACGGCGATGATGCCGCCGAGGCAGCCGATGGCGGCGGCCGGGATGAACGGGCCGAACAGGCCGATGATGGTGGCCGAGGCCGCGGTGGCGCCGAGGATGCCGCCGAGCACACAGCCGACGGCCGCGCCGCCGAGGCCACCGACCAGGGTGCCGATGGTGGCACCCATGGAGATGGTGCTCGTCATCCGGCTCCAGGCCGCCTGCTCACGGTCGTAGTCGCTCTTCCACGGCGCCTTGTCCTCGAACGGGAGGGCGACCGGCTTGTAGGTCGCCTTGTCCATCTCGAACTGCGGGGTCAGCGTCGCGGTGTGATCGGCGATGTCCGCGGCGATCGGGAACTCGAACTCGTCGACCCGGAACTTCAGCGGCGTGCCCGCGACGGTGGTGCCGTTGGCGGCCTTGATCTTGAAGACACCGTCCTCGACGACCATCGAGCCGGCATCGGTCTTGATGATGGACGTCGAGTCGACGGCCTGGGCGGTGAAGTTGATGGCATCGCCGGCCTCGGGGGCCGGAGCCGCGTTAACGGTGCCAGCGGTGACACCGAGCGCGGCGATAAGTAGGGCCGAGGTGGCGGCAAACTTCTTGATGATCATGCGTTTTGGTCCTCATCCAGGTGCTTTTGGCAGGGGGTGGGGGCCGGAAACTGAGGTCGCAAACTTTCAGTAACACGGCCGGCTTTGGGAAACCCGCTCGACGGACAGTCGAGCGGGTTCCTGGCTCGTTTTCTTCAGTTGTGCGAATTCAGTTGTGTTAGAGGAACGTTCGACTTACTTCGGAGCCGGCGGCGCGTTGAACGGGCCGGAGGTGGTCGCGAAGTACTGGATGGCCGCACCGATGGCGACCGGCGCGGTGATCAGGATCTGGCCCGCGACGGTGCCGAGCGCGCCGACGGCGATGATGCCGCCGAGGCAGCCGACGGCCGCGGCCGGGATGAACGGACCGAACATGCCGATGATGGTGGCAGCGGCAGCGGTGGCGCCGAGGATGCCGCCGAGCACGCAACCGACGGCAGCGCCGCCGAGGCCACCGACGAGGGTGCCGATGGTGGCGCCCATCGCGATGGTGTCCTTCATGCGGTTGAAGGCGGCCTGCTCACGGTCGAACTCGTTCTTCCAGGGAGCCTTGTCTTCGAAGGGCAGGGCGACGGGCTTGTAGACCGCCTTGTCCATCTCGAACTGCGGGGTCAGCGTCGCGGTGTGATCCGCGATGTCGGCCGCGATCGGGAACTCGAACTCGTCCACGCGGAACTTCAGTTCGGTGCCCGTAAGGGTGGTGCCGTTGGCAGCCTTGATCTTGAAGGCGCCGTCTTCGACGACCATGGAGCCGGAGTCGGTCGAGACGATGGTCTGGGTGGGGGTGGAGCTCGCCGTGAAATTGACGGCTCCGTTATCGGCCTCGGGGGCCGGAGCCGCATTGACGGTGCCAGCGGTCACGCCAAGAGCGGCGATCAGCAGCGCCGAGGTCGCGGCGAATTTCCTCATCAGCATTTTGTTGAAAACCTCGATGTGAAGCGTTCGGAGGGGACTAGACGATCGAAATCTAGACCAGCTAACGCGTGGTGAACCGGTTGTGACCTTTTATTCAAATTTTGTTCACCAAGGAGACTCATGGCATGGTGGGGTTGTGGAAATATGCACGCCTGCCGGGGTTTTGGCCCGCAAAGCAGACTGGGCGTCCTATATCTACCGGAGAGTATGAGACCAAGGTCACAGAGCGCAACTCTGGCGGATCGGCCGAGATCGTCTGGTGCTGCGTCGATCCCGCTCTCGCGCACCCGTCGACGTAGAGTCATGGCGTGCGATTGCTTGTCACCGGCGGAGCCGGATTCATCGGAGCCAACTTCGTCAAGCAGACCATTGCCGACCGTCCCGACGCCACCGTAACGGTTCTGGACGCGCTGACCTACGCCGGAAATCGCGCCTCGCTCGACCCGGTGGCCGACCGCATCGATTTCGTGCACGGTGATATCGCCGATCTGGATCTGGTCGACGAGCTCGTCAGCGGTGTCGACGCGGTGGTGCATTTCGCCGCCGAATCACACAACGACAACTCCCTCGCCGAGCCGTGGCCGTTCGTGCAGACCAATATCGTCGGCACCTATTCGCTGCTGCAGGCCGTGCGCCGCTACGACGTGCGCTACCACCACGTCTCCACCGACGAGGTCTACGGCGACCTGCTGCCGGACGAGCCCGCGTTCACCGAACGCACGCCGTACAACCCGTCCAGCCCGTATTCGGCCACCAAGGCCTCCAGTGACCTGCTGGTGCGCGCCTGGACCCGCTCGTTCGGCGTCCGCGCCACGCTGTCCAACTGCAGCAACAACTATGGGCCGTATCAGCATGTGGAGAAGTTCATCCCGCGCCAGATCACCAACCTGATCGACGGCGTCCGGCCGCGGCTCTACGGCGCGGGCCATCAGGTGCGCGACTGGATCCACGTCGACGACCACAACCGCGCCGTGTGGGACGTGCTGGAGCGCGGGCGGATCGGGCAGACCTACCTGATCGGCGCGCAGGGCGAGCTGGACAACAAGTCCGTGGTGCGGATGATCCTCGAGGCCTTCGACCGCGACCCGGACGACTTCGACCACGTCACCGACCGCCCCGGCCACGACCAGCGCTACGCGATCGACGCCACGCTGTTGCGCACCGAACTCGGCTGGACCCCGCGCTACGCCGACTTCCGCGCCGGCCTGGCCGCGACCGTCCAGTGGTACCGCGACAACGAATCCTGGTGGCGCCCCTACAAAGCCATCACCGAGCGTGCCTACGTCGCCGCGGGCGAGCAGACCCTCGACTAGCCCCAGACGATGTCGTAGTACTTCCAGACCGCGCCGATCAGCGCGATGACCGTTGCGACGATGACCGTCACCGCGGGACCGAGCGTCGGGGTCCGTCCGGCGATGTTGGTGAGCCGCAACGGCATCCAGCGCAGCAGCACCGCGAAGGCGACGATCGCCAGCGGCACGAAGTAGCGGCCCTGCACGCCGTCGATGATGTAGTAGCCGACCGGCGTGAACGACATGTACAGCGTCACGTAGATCATCGCCACACTCGCCGCCACGGTGAGCGCGACGAGAAGCGTGCGCCGGAAGGTGGCGGCGGTCATCCGATCCGCCACACCGATACTCACCGCGAACGCGAACAGGCAGGCCAGCATCGTCAAGGCGGGCACGTCGATGTAGGAGAAGCCGAGCTCGCCGAAGAACTGGCTGAACCACCGCTCGTCGCGCAGCGCGATGCTCTCGCCGAACACGTTGATGAAATGGCCAGGGTCGGTGAGGATTCCGCGCAGCTGCTCACCTGGCTTGACCGAATGCCATTGGTGCTCGGGCCGCATCAGGCCCATGCCGTCGCCGGTCGGCGCCGCGATCTTCATCCAGACGGCGAAGACCAGGCCGCCCAATACCGCGAAACCCCAGGGGATTCCGCGCTTCCAACCGGTGCAGCCGAGCCGGTCTGCGGGCACAAGTACGACGAGCATCGCGAGCAGCACGTAGGTCGGCTTGCTCACCGGCAGCAGGATCGTCGCGGCAAGCAGCGCACCGGTTTCCAGCCGACCGAGCCGGTCGCCGAGGAACAGCGCCTTCACCAGCAGCGCCGACACCATGATGGCCAGCGCGTTGGTCATCGTGTCCGCGGTGACGGTGCCCGCCTGGAACACCGCGATCGGCAGCACCGCGACGGTGAACGCCAGCCACTGCACCCGACGCTTGCGCAGCGCGTACAGGCCGAAGCCGACGACGACGAGGTACGCGACCAGCCCGGCCGACCTGGTCAGCGCGATCGTCCCGCCGACGTCGAGGCCGAACAGCTCGGCTGCTCGAATGCCAACGGCGGCAGGGATATACGGCACCGGCGAGTAGGCGGCGGTGTTGGTGAACCAGACGGGTTCCTTGGCGTCGGACACGGCAGCGCCGCCGAGCCGGTCGTAGGCGCCCGGATCCTCGACCATTGCGCCGGGCTCTTCGGGGTTGTTCTGGTAGTCGTGCAGCGCGTAGCCCATCAGGGCGGTGATGCTCTTCGGCACGTCACCGCCGTAGGCGACGCCGCGATCGTCGTGAATCTTTTGCGGCAGCAGCCCGCCGTGCGCGACCTGATAGGCGCGGCCGAACTGGGTGATCTCGTCATGACCCCAGAAGGCGGGTGTCAGGAACGTGAACAGGCCGCCGAAGATGGCGACCAGCACCGTGAAGGCGATCGTCGCGCCGCCGAAGCGGGTCACCACGCGGCCGCCGAACGAGCTGTCGGAAGTCTTGACCGACAAGGGCTTCGCCGCGCCGTTGCCGTTGGCCGACGCGGGGGTCGTCTCGTCCAACGTCTGGGCGGGTGTCGATTCGTTGTCTTCCGCTGTGGCTCGGTCCGCCGCGGCGGTCACTGCCGGTCTCCGCCGGTGCGGGCGTCACCGCCGTTGCCGTTCGGATGAAAGTCGTCCGCACTCACCGCGGAGTAGCGCAGATACACCAGCCGCGCGGCCTCGTGCCGCGAACGCCGGATGCCGTCCAGGATCAGGCCCGCGGTCCAGGCGAGACTGCCGAGCAGCAGCAACGTGAACGCGAGGAACAAAGTCGGGAACCGGGGCACCGTGCCGGTGTGGTAGAACTCGACGACGATCGGGATGCTCAAGATGATCGACACCAGCCAGCTCAGCGTGCCGAACAGGCCGTAGAACATGACCGGCCGCTCGTGCCTGGCCAGGCCGATGATCAGCGCCAGGATCTTCAGGCCGTCGTGATAGGTGCGCAGCTTGCTCTCGCTGCCCGCCGGGCGGTCCCGGAAATCGACCGGCACCGCGGTCCGCGGCACCCGCAGGTGCAGCGAGTGCACCGTCAGTTCGGTCTCGATCTCGAACTCACGCGATACCGCGGGGAAGCTCTTCACGAAGCGGCGGGAGAACACCCGGAAGCCGCTCAGCATGTCTTCGACGTTCTCGCCGAACACCTTGCCGACCACGCCGTTGAGCACCTTGTTACCGGTCTCGTGCCCGGCGCGGTACGCCGAGCCGCTCTCGTCCTGTCTGCGCACGCCGAGCACGTGGTCGTACGGGCCGTCCAGCAGCGTCTTGATCATCAATGGCGCGGCCGACGCCTCGTAGGTGTCGTCGCCGTCGATCATCAGATAGACATCGGCCTCGATGTCGGCGAAGGCGCGGCGGACCACATTGCCTTTGCCCTTGGTGTACTCGTGGCGCACGATCGCACCGGCGGCGCGGGCGCGCTCGGCGGTCTGGTCGGTGCTCAGATTGTCGTAGACGTAAACGACGATCCCCGGCACGGCGGCCTGCAGGTCGGCGACGACCTTGGCGACGGACGCTTCTTCGTTGTGGCACGGCACCACGGCGGCAATACGAAGCTCGGTGGAGTCCACCCGGGTCAATCCTCGCGATCGGTGGTGAATGTGGGAACACCGGGAGGGTACAGGGAACCCAGGGTGGACGCGTGGCCGACCTCACCGCGTCGGGGGCGGAATTTTCGGTCGGGGCACGACGCACGCGGGCTGCGGTACCGTCGGGCCGTGCCAACCAGTGAGTCGACCGCGCAGGCGGGCGAGACCGTGCCGCCCGCCGAGGCATCGATCGTGCGGAAGGTGCTCACCGCACTGCGGCAGGGCAGCGCCTTCCTGGTGGTCGGGGCGATCGGTTTCCTGGTCGACGCGGGCACCTACAACCTCCTGGTGTTCTGGGGTGGCGAGGGGGTGCTCTATCACTACCCATTGCCCGCCAAGATCATCGCGATCGCGGTGGCAACGGTGGTCACCTACTTCGGGAACAAGTGGTGGACCTTCGCGCACAAGAAGACCGACAACCCCGGGCGTGAATACCTTCTCTACGCGGTCTTCAACGTCGTCGCGATCGGCCTGCAACTGGGTTGCCTCGGCTTCTCCCGGTACGTGCTCGACCTGTCCTCACCGTTGTCGGACAACATCTCCGGCACCCTCATCGGCCAGATCGTGGCGGTGATATTCCGCTACTGGGCCTACGACAAGTTCGTTTTCACCGGCGCGAGCGAGCCGGTGGGCCCGGCCGAGATCGATACTTCAGCGAACGTTCAGCAACAGTAAAAGACACGTCGGCACCACCACTGAGCAGGCAGCTAGCTACGCTGGTTGATATCCTCACCCCCGCCGCGAACGGCATCCAGGGGCAGTCTGTCCCGTCCGGCACGATAACGATTTCGAGGACTTCATGGATCAGTCGGCTACCCAGGCCGTGACCGAAACGAACGATCGAGCGCCGGCCGTTGCCGCCCCGGCCTCACTGCGCTCCGAGCACCTGGCCCCGGATCGGCTGGTGTTGCAGCGCGGCATCTTCACCGGTCCGTCGGCGAAGGTGAGCGACGAGCTCTATGCCGTCGTCAAGGGTCGCGCGCACCGGGAACGCCAGGTGCTGCGGCTGGAAAAGGGAACCGCCGCACACACCAACACCTATTTCGGCCGCTTCGCCGCGAGCTACTGGCAGCGCTGGACCACCGTCACCGAGGTGCGGGTGACCATGGTGCTCGACGTGACCAAGAAGGCCAGGGTTCGCCTGGTCGCCTCCGATATCGCGGGGCATCGCCGGATCATCGACACCGCGCAGGTCACCGCGAGCGGCCCGCTGACGCTCAGCGCGCCGCTGGATCAGTACGTCGACGGCGGCGCGATCTGGCTCGAATTCGACGCGATCGGCGGCGACCTCGGCATCACCGAGGTCAGCTGGACCACCGCCGCGCCGGACCATATTCGGCCGGTCGCGATCGCCATCTGCACCTTCAACCGGGCCGAGGACTGCGCGCACACGGTCGCGGCGCTGGCCTCCGACGAGGTCGTGCTGGCCGCGATCGACGCGGTGTACGTGGTGGACCAGGGCACCGATCTGGTGCAGAACCGGCCGCGCTACCAAGAGGTGGTGCCGGTCTTCGGCGACAAGCTGCGCTATATCCGCCAGCCCAATCTCGGTGGGGCGGGCGGTTTCACGCGCGGGCTCTACGAGGTGTCCGCGGCCAACGAGCACGCCGACGTCATCCTGATGGACGACGACATCCTGTGCGAGCCGGAAACGGTGTTGCGGCTCAACGCCTTCGCCAACATGACCGTGGAGCCGACCCTGGTCGGCGCGCAGATGCTGTTCCTGCTCAACCCCGACTACCTCAATGTCGGCGCCGAAGAGGTGCACCTGCAGCAGCTGCGGCACGGGCAGAAGGTGCCGAAGGCGTTGCGCAACACCAGCATGCTCAAGAAGAACCAGGAGCGCCGGGTCGACGCGGGCTACAACGCGTGGTGGACCTGCCTGATCCCGGCCGAGGTGGTCGCCAAGATCGGGCTGCCGGTGCCGATCTTCTTCCAGTGGGACGACGTCGAATACGGCATCCGGGCCCGCGAGAACGGCTTCGTCACGGTCACCCTGCCGAACGCGGCGGTCTGGCACGCGGACTTCTACTGGAAAGACTACGACGACTGGGCGCGCTACTTCAGCACGCGCAACTCGCTGATCGTCGGCTCGCTGCACACCGATCTGGACGCCAAGGCGATCACCCGCAAGCTGTTCCGCGAGCTGTCCGAGCAGCTGGTCGCCATGCAGTACGGCCTGGTGCACACCACGCTGCAGGGCATCGAGGACTTCCTGAAGGGGCCGAAGGTGTTGCGGGACGGCGGCATCGACGCGCTGGCCGCCGCCCGCGGCACCAGGTCCGACTACCCCGAGACGATCAAGCATCCGGCGTCCACGCCGCCGGTGCGCTCCGGTGACATCCAATTGCGCAGGGCCACCGGCGAACCGAGCCGCCCGGTGCTGGTGCTGATCAAGCGGGCCATCAACCAGTGGTTCGGCCGCACCCAGCACGGCGTCATCGGCGTCACGCGCGAAGACGCGTACTGGTGGCATGTTTCGCTGTTCGACCACGTGGTGGTCACCGACGCCTCGCAGTCCGGCGTCCGGGTCCGGCAGCGAGACAAGGCGCGGGCCCGTCAGCTGCTCCGCCGCACCATCCAGGTGCTGCGCCGGCTACGCAACGAACTGCCCGCCCTGCAGCAGGAGTACCGCGCCGCGGTGCCGGAGCTGACCAGCCGGGCCAACTGGGAACGGCTCTACGGCATCGAGAATGCCAAGCGCGACAACTGATCTCGGACATAGTTGAGGGGACGGGCAAGATTTTGCCCGTCCCCTCAACCGTCGGTGCTACCTGCCGAGCGGCGAGTCGTCCAGGAAGAGGTCGGTGGTGAGTTTGCCGTCGCCGGGCACGACGCGGTACTTCTCCAGATCCGTGATGCCATGCGCGGCAAGGACATCGTCATCGATGAAGAAGTTGCCCGAGGTCGACTTGGCCGGTGACGTGAGCACCAGGTAGGCGGCGTCGGCGTAGATGTCGGGGGTGCGCGAGGTGGCGATCATCTCCTCGCCGCCGAGCAGGTTCTTCACCGCGGCGGTGGCGATGGTGGTGCGCGGCCACAGCGAGTTCACGCCGATGCCGTCGCCCTTCAGCTCCTCCGCCAAACCCAGTGTGGTGAGCGACATTCCGTACTTGGCGATGGTGTATCCGAGCGCCATGCCTGCCCACCTCGGATTGAGGTTGAGCGGCGGGGACAGGGTGAGGATGTGCGGATTACGGTCGGCGGCCGCCGATTCGCGCAGGTGCGGGAGGCTCGTCTTGGCCAGCAGGAAGCTGCCACGGGTGTTGATGTCCTGCATCAGGTCGTACTTCTTCATCGTCAGCGCGTCGGTGGGCGACAGGTCGATGGCCGAGGCGTTGTTCACCACGATGTCGATGCCGCCGAACCGCTCGACCGTCTGCCGTACGGCCTCTTCCACCGATTCATCGATGCGCACGTCGCCGACGAACGGCAAGACCTGCGCACCGGCCGCCTCGAGCTCGGCCGCCGCGGTATGGATGGTGCCGGGAAGCTTGGGATGCGGCAGATCGGTCTTGGCGATCAGGGTGATGTTCGCGCCGTCGGCCGCGGCCCGCTTGGCGATCTCCAGACCGATACCCCGGCTACCACCGGACATGATCAGTGTCCGGCCCGCGAGCGGCTTGGATCCCGATTCCGTCATTGACCTGCTCCTGTCGTCGGCGCCGCAGGTAAGGCCCCGCAGCCTTCCACCGTTTGCACAATAAGCGTAAACCCTCGTCATATGCAACGGGTTGCATAGGGGTACGGATGGGCGGGACCGTAGCGCCGGGCGGGCGGTCACTGATCGCCAACCGCGTACCGCCCGCCCTGCGCGTTCAGCGGCGAGAGCCGCGTTCCCGATAGCCCTGCCGCTGCTGTTTGGCGATGACGCGCCAGTCACGTTTGCGCTCGGCCTCGAGGCGTTTGTCGGTGCGGGCCGCCATCCAGGCGTTCTCCTTGGCCAGCTTGCGGTAGCTGTCGAAGCGGCGCTGGGGGAGTTCACCGTTATCGATGGCGGCCAGCACGGCGCAGCCAGGCTCGCCGTTGTGCGCGCAGTCGCCGAATCGGCATCGAGCGGCAAGGGATTCGACATCGCTGAAGGTCTTCTCGATCCCTTCGGCGGCGTCCCATAGCCCGATGCCGCGCAGGCCCGGTGTGTCGATGAGCGTGCCGCCGTTCGGCAGCGGCCGCAGCTCACGATGCACCGTGGTATGCCGCCCCTTCTTGTCCGCCGCGCGAACGGCGTTGGTGGCGAACACTTCCTGCCCGATCAGCGCATTGGCGAGGGTGGACTTCCCGGCACCGGACGGACCGATCAGCGCGACCGTCCCGTCCAGCATGGCGGCGAGCACGTCCAGCCCGGCGCCGCTGTTCGCGCTCACCGCGAGCGCGCTCGCACCGGGCGCGACCGCCCGCACGTCCTCGATCGGAATATCCACTGCCGCATCGGCTTTGGTCAGCACCACGATCGGTTGCGCATTGCTCTCCCAGGCCAGCGCGAGCATCCGCTCGATCCGGCCGAGGTCGACATCCGCGTCGGCCGCCGTGCAGAGCAGCACGGTGTCGACATTGGCGGCCAGCACCTGCGCCTGCGAGCGCCCGGACACCGACGACCGCATGATCGCCGACCGTCGCGGAAGCAATTGCCGCACAGTCGATTCGGCATCGATCGTCACCCAGTCGCCGGTGCATAACCCACTGACCTCGGCATCGGCCCGAGGACACCGAGCACGGGCGAGCCCTGCCGAGGTGGCGACATCACATTCGCTGCGATCCATCCGGATGACCCGGGCGGGCACGCAGTTCTCCTCGATCAGCGAGGCGTATTCATCAGCTACGGCCGCGGTCCAGCCGTAGGGAACAAGAAGGTCGTTCTCGACCATGATGGAAGAAGTCTTTCGTTGGGCACCGAGCCCAACCCGGACTCAGCGACTGAAGAATGAGGTGGTGTTCCGTGCGACGGCGTGCATAAGCACAGCTCGTCCGGGCACGACAATCCGAATGTTCCTGACCACGGTCAACACCTCCTCGCTTCGCTCGCAGTTGCCCAACTTTGACATGGCTCCGCCACCCTGCACAACCGATTTATGACGGCTACGGACGCTGGTCGGGTTTGCCGAATTGCTCGTGCCGGCCGAGGGAGCGCAGGTGGAACCATTCGCGCAGGCCGGCCGGGTCGCGACGGGTGACCAGGAAGAACCAGGAGAAGCGGATCCATTCCTGGGGGAGGAGCTTGCGCATGCCGGGTTGGGACATGAGGTAGCCGCGGTTGCGGTAGGTGAAGTAGCGCTTGATCGGGTCGTCCGGGTACTGGGTGTGCATGCGGCCGCCGAGGATCGGCTTGAATTCGTCGGCGCCGTTGGGGTGCAGGTACGCGGTCTGCAGACAGGTGCCGAAGGGCAGGCCGGAGCGGACCAGCCTGCGATGCACCTCGACCTCGTCACCGCGCACGAACAGGCGCAGGTCGGGCACGCCGATCACGTCGACGACCTTGGCGGAGATCAGGGCGCCGTTGAAGAGCGAGGCGATGCCGGGCAGGAAGTCCTCGTCGCCGAGTTCGGAACGCCGCCGCCGCCACACCACGCCGCGACGCAGCGGGAAGGCGAGCTGATCGGGTTCGTTGATATCGCAGACCACCGGCGACACCTCGACCAGCCCGTGCCGTTTCGCGCAATCCAGCAGGGTGGCAAGCACTTCCGGGCCCTCGGGCCGACCGTCGTCGTCGGCCAGCCAGACCCAGTCCGCGCCGAGGCTCAGCGCGTGCAGCATGCCGAGCGCGAAACCGCCCGCGCCGCCGAGGTTGTGCGCCGAGCCGAGGTAGGTGGCCTCGATCGGCTGATCGCGCACCAGGTCGGCGACCTCGGACTCGTTGGCGTTATCGACCACGATCAGGTGATCCACCGGACGAGCCTGGGAGGCAATGACTTTCAAGGACTCCGCGAGCAGCTCGCGCCGCTTGTGCGTCACCACGACGGCCACGATGCGGGCCGCGGGGCCGGTCTCTGTCGGTCCGTAGCTCTGCGACCCCGGGGCGACGGAAACCGGCACGGCCACCTCGCCCGCCTGCGGCACTACGGTTTTCGAAGCGGAATCGCCGACGGGCCCCGTCGCGCCACCCTGCTCCGGCGCGGAGTCGACCAGGGCATCCGCCCCGGCCTCGATCGGGGTGTCCTGCCCGGTCGGCTCACTCATGCCTTATTCCGCTCCAGTTCTCGTTCGGTTCCCATGGTCTTTCCGGCTTCCAATTCACGCTCGGCTTCCAATTCGCGCAGCACGGTCGCGACATGGTTGCCCGCGTCCGGACCCTCGTAGGCGCGTACCACTTCTTCGATACCGCCGCGCTGGCGGATCCGGCCGTGATCGATCCACAGCGCGGAATCGCAGAGCTGCGCGAGAAATTCGTTGGAATGACTGGCGAATACCAGGATGCCCGATCGGGCCACCAACTTCTGCAGGCGCAGCCGGGCCTTCTTCATGAATTCGGCGTCGATTGCGCCGATGCCCTCGTCGAGCAGCAGGATCTCGGGGTCGATCGACGTCACCACGCCCATCGCGAGCCGTACCCGCATGCCGGAGGAGTAGGTCCGCAGCGGCATGTACAGGTAGTCACCGAGGTCGGTGAAATCGGCGATTTCATCGACCTTGGCCAGCATGGACTTGCGCGTCTGCCCGAGGAAAAGGCCGCGGATGATGATGTTCTCGTAACCGGAGATCTCCGGGTCCATGCCGACACCGAGATCGAATACCGGCGCCACCCGGCCGCGGATGCGCGCGCTACCCCGGCTGGGTTCGTAAATGCCGGCGAGCAGCCGCAGCAGCGTCGATTTGCCCGCGCCGTTGTGCCCGACCAGGCCCACCCGGTCGCCTTCCTTCAGCGACAGCGTGATGTCGTTCAATGCCTCGACGACAACGACATCGGACTGGTTGCGCCCGATCGCGCCGCCCGCCTTGCCGAGAAACGCCTTCTTCAGCGACCGCGACTTGGCGTCGAAGATCGGGAATTCCACCCAGGCATGACGGGTTTCGATACTCACATGGTCGGTCATCGATGCCCTCCTAAACCCAGTACGGCACGCGCGAGCGGAACTGCTTCATCGCGAAGATCGCGACGAGCCAGCCGACCACGGTAATAGAGCCGACGATCACCCAGTGATACAGATGTTGATCCTGGCCGAGCAACGGCGCGCGAATGATCTCCAGGTAGTGGAACGTCGGGATGATCTCGGCCAGCTTCGCGCGCTCGCTGACCTGACCACCCTGCGACGTCAGGCTTTTCGTATTCCACATCACCGGGGTCAGCACGAACAGCATCAGCGTCAGGCTGCCGAGGATCGGCGCGATATCGCGGTAGCGGGTGCTGAAGATGCCGAACACGATCGACACCCACATCGCGTTGAGGAACAGCAGCCCGAGCGCGGGGATGGCGAATATCGCGGTCCAGTGCAGTTTCTCCCACACGCCGAACGCGACGAGCACCACGAAATAGATCACCATGTTGTGCGCGAAGAACAGCAGCTGGCGCCAGACCAGGCGATAGACGTGCACGCTCAGCGCCGAGGGGAGCTGCTTGATCAGCCCCTCGTTGGCGATGAAAACATCGGCGCCCTCGAGAATGCTCGCGTTGATCACATTCCAGACGATGATGCCGATCGCCACATAGGGCAGGTAGTCCTTGATCGGCTCGTTCAGCAGCGCGGCGTACAGCAGGCCGATCGCCGCGGCCTGCACACCGGTCGCGATGGTGATCCAGAACGGCCCGAGCACCGAGCGCCGGTACCGCTGTTTGATGTCCTGCCAGCCGAGCGACAACCACAGTTCCCGCTGCCCGAAACCGACGCGGAAATCCTTGAACGCACGGCGGTAGGTCTGCGAATCCGAGGGGAACGGCTCGGTGTCCACCGGTTCGGCAAGCGCAGTCGCCGTCGAGGTCTCGCTGGGGGTCACCTGATCCTCTTCCGCCGCGCTGTTGTCTTCGGAGCGCACCGCGCTGCCGTCGGAGGGATCGTCCTCCGAGCGCACGGATTCATCTGAGCTGTCATCTGAACGCACTGAGCTCTCTTCAGGACGCCCCGAACCCATGTCCGAGTCGGGGCGGGCGGCAGCGGCGGGCACGGTGCTCGACACTACCCTTGGACATTCCTACCGACCCGTCTGGACGCGGGTCGGGCACCTCACAAATACTGCCCGGACCCGCCGGTCACATGGTTGGCCGGACCGCCGCGTGGGTCGACCGCGTGGATGCCGGGCGGCAGCGCGCCCTGGCGCATCTGCTCCAGTTGCGCCCGCGCGGCCATCTGCTGCGCGAACAGCGCGGTCTGGATGCCGTGGAACAGTCCCTCCAGCCAGCCGACCAGCTGCGCTTGCGCGATCCGCAGTTCGGCGTCGGACGGAATGGCGTCGTCGGTGAACGGCAGCGTGAGCCGCTCGAGCTCGGCGCGCAGTTCCGGGGCAAGGCCCTGTTCCAATTCGCGCACCGACGACTTGTGGATCTCCTTGAGTCCGCTGCGGCTCGCGTCGTCGAGCGGAGCCGCGCGCACCTCCTCGAGCAGCTGCTTGATCATGGTGCCGATGCGCATGACCTTCGCGGGCTGCTCGACCATGTCGGCGAGCGATTCGCCGGTATCGTCCCGGTCGTCCGACTCGTCCTTCTTGTCCTCGTCGGTCACCACCTGCGCGGTGAAGGGCGCGTCCGCCGCGGCCTCCGCTGGGATGACCAACGGGCGGCCGTCCGGTCCGACAACGACGATGTGGTCCGGGGCCTCATCCGATTGCGTCATGGTCCCTATCATGTCGCGTCGTTCCCGAACGCGCTAAGTCGGTGTTCAGCGGGCCGCGGATAACGGGCTGCGAGCAGGTTGCCCCCGGTACTCGGGAGCGCTTGCGAGCGCGAATGCGCGAGGCCGCGCGTGGTGACCGGGTGGCGTTCTATTCTGTTCGGGTCGTGTGGTTCGGATTTGCTGAAAGTCGGTTGCCATGCTGAGTCCCAGGTCGCTGTGCCCCCGCTATGAAGCGGAGGGGAACGCGGTTACACAGGCTCGCCCGCTGCCCTTAGAGTGGCCAACATGACTTACGACGTCGCGAGGGTTCGGGGCCTGATACCGTCCCTCGGCGACGGCTGGATTCATCTCGACCCGCAAGCGGGCATGCTGGTGCCCGATGCGGTATCTCGCGCCGTCTCAACAGGATTCCGAACTTCCTCTTTTTCGCATATCGGTCGCAATGGTGCGGCGGTGCGCAGCGCCGCCATTCTGGACGCGGCCCGCGAGGCGGTGGCGGATCTGGTCGGCGGCGATCCGGCGGGCGTTGTGCTCGGCCCGGATCGAGCCGTGCTGCTCGCCTGGCTGGCCGAATCGCTGAGCTCGCGGCTCGGGCTCGGCACCGGCATCGTGTTGTCCCGGCTGGACGACGAGGCGAATGTCGCGCCGTGGTTGCGGATCGCCAATCGGTACGGCGCGCACGTGCGCTGGGCCGAGGTGGAGATCGAGACCTGCGAGATGCCGTCCTGGCAGTTCGAGGAGTTGATCGGGCCCACCGCGCGGCTGGTCGCGCTCACCGCCGCCTCGCCGATCGTCGGCTCCGCGCCCGCGGTCCGGGTGGCCGCCGACCGGGTGCACGAGGTGGGCGGCCTGCTCGTCGCGGACGCGTTCGGTGCGGCGCCCTACGCGCTCATCGACATCGATGAACTCAATGCCGACGTGGTCGCGCTCAGCGCGCCCGCCTGGGGCGGCCCGCAGATCGGCGCGCTGGTGTTCCGCGATCCGGCCTTCCTCGACCGGATTCCCTCGATGTCGCTGAACCCGTATGCGAAGGGGGCCGAGCGACTCGAGGTCGGCGGCCACCAATACGCCCTGCTCGCCGGGCTGACCACCTCGATCGACTTTCTCGCCGGACTCGACGAGCGGGCGCGCGGCAGCAGGCGCCAGCGGCTGGAAATGTCGATCACCTCGCTGCAGGACTACCACGATCAGTTGTTCGAGCATCTGATGGATGTGCTGGACAAGATCCCGAACCTGACCGTGATCGGCCGCGCCTCCACCCGAATCCCCACTGTCAGTTTCACTCTCGCGGGCATGCAGGCCGAGAAGGTCGCCGCCAAGCTCGCCGACAACCGCATCGGCACCCTCAGCGGCGTGCACGGCGGCAGCCGCCTGCTGGACGCCCTCGGCGTCAACGACGAAGGCGGCGCGGTAACCATCGGCCTAGCCCCCTACACCACCAGGTTCGAAATCGACCAGCTCGGCCGCGCCCTCGCCACCCTGGAGTAGCCCCGCCGCGTTCGGATTAGCCTCCCGCGCAACGATTCTCGTGCCGCGCTCGAAATAGTCGTCAATTCCGTACGCACCGAGCCGATCCGTGCGCGGCACCGAAGACCGTCGGTGCCGACCTACTCACCGCAAGGTTTCCGTCGCGCATCCCTTCTCGCGCTGCGCTCGAAATGGTCGGCAATTTCCTGCGCACCAAGCAAATTCGCTCGCGCCGCGCTCGAGATCGGCGGCGCCGTGCCACGTGCTTGTGGCAGGGGCTGTGTGCCGCGCATCAATTTGCGTGCTGCGCCCGAAGCGGTCGGCAATGTGGTGCGCGCCAAGCGAATTCGTGCGCGGAGGTTAGAGGTCCTGTACTCGCAGCACTACTTTGCCGAAGGCCTCGCTGGATTCCAGGAGTCGGTGCGCCTCGTTCGCGTCGGCGATCGGGACTTCCGCGTGGATGATCGGTGCGATGGTGCCGTCGGCGACCAGCGGCCACAGGTTCTTACGCACCTCGGCGATGATCTCGGCCTTGCTGCCGTGGCCGGTGGCCGGGCGGTTGCGCACATTGGTGGCGTGCACGGTGCCCCACTTGCGCAGTAGCGCAGCGACATTCAGCTCACCGTTGACGCCGCCCTGCATGCCGATGATCGTCAGGTGCCCGAAATTCGCCAGCGCATCGACGTTGCGGGACAGGTAGGCCGCGCCCATGTTGTCCAGGATGACGTCGGCGCCGCCTTCGGCCTGCACCGCGGCGACGAAATCGTCCTCCCGGTAGTTGATCAGCACGCTCGCGCCTAGGTCCTTGCACCGCGCCAGCTTCTCGGCCGAGCCCGCGGTGACCGCGACCCGCGCGCCGAGGCTGCGCGCCACCTGGATGGCGTGCGTGCCGATCCCGCTGCCGCCACCGTGAATCAACAGCAATTGGCCCGACCGCAGCCCAGCGGTCATCACCAGGTTCGACCACACCGTCGCCGCCACCTCGGGCAGCCCGGCGGCCGCACCGAGATCCAAGCCCTCGGGCACCGGCAGCAGCTGAGTGGCCGGCGCGACCGCCTTTTCGGCGTACCCGCCACCGGACAGCAGCGCACA
The DNA here is from genome assembly GCF_040645995.1 of Nocardia sp. NPDC046473. Taxonomy (NCBI): domain Bacteria; kingdom Bacillati; phylum Actinomycetota; class Actinomycetes; order Mycobacteriales; family Nocardiaceae; genus Nocardia; species Nocardia sp. NPDC046473. The sequence goes on along the minus strand of NZ_JBEYZJ010000002.1, from coordinate 529,269 downwards.
GACCCGGTCGCCGACCTGCCAGTCGTGCACGCCGTCGCCGAGCTCGGTAATGACCCCGGAAACCTCCAGGCCGATCACCTCGCTGGCCCCCGGCGGCGGCGGGTAAAGCCCCTGCCGCTGCATCAGGTCGGCCCGATTCACTCCGGCAGCCGCGACCGAGATCAGCACCTCACCATGCCCCGGCACCGGATTCGGTGCGTCCGCCCACACCATCGCGTCGGGCCCGGCGGAACCACTCACCTTGATCGCACGCACAGACTCCATACTGCCCCCGTCCACCCCGCTGCGAACCGCGGGCCCCTCGCGAGCGCCGGGTTCGATCAGGTCCGGTGCTGTCCGCTGACTGATACGTCTTTCCCCACAGCGGGTTTCCGCAGTTGGGGGCGACATAGAATGAGCGGCGTGCATTCCGAACCGAGCAGTCCCGTGGCAGCCGAGCCGAGGTGGCTCTCCCCGGCGCAGCAACGGGCCTGGCGGGCCTATATGGACGGGCACCAGCGTCTGATGGCCACGTTGAACCGGCAGCTACAGCGCGACAGCGAGCTGAGCGTTGCCGAATACCGCATCCTGGTGCTGCTGTCCGAGGCCCCCGGCCGCGCGCTGCGGATGAGCGAGCTGGCCGACGGCGTGCTCTCCTCCCGGAGCCGCCTCACCCACCAGATCCGTCGCCTGGAGGCCGAGCGCATGGTGCGCCGCAACACCTGCCTCGAGGACGGCCGCGGCGTGCTCGCCGAGCTCACCGACGAGGGCATGCGCCGCCTCGAAGCCGCCGCTCCCGGCCACGTCGAAGCCGTCCGCCGCGACTTCGTCGACCTGCTCACCCCACACCAGCTAGAGGTCATCGCCGAGGTCTTCGCCCGCATCGATCAGGAAATCGGAACGCGCCCCACCTGAGCCGTCCGCTACCATCGTGATCCGAGGAGACGTGGCAGAGCGGCCGAATGCACTCGCCTTGAAAGCGAGCGTCGAGAGATCGACCGGGGGTTCAAATCCCTCCGTCTCCGCTGAGTAGGTCGCAGGTCGGGGCTGGTTTCTCCAAACCATCCCCGGTCTTGCGGTTGCTGGTTGAATGGCTTTGGTGCGACGGAACCCGTTGTGCTCGAAGCCATTAGCGGGCAGGATCCGGTCGTGTGATGAACAGACGAATCCATGGATCCATCCTGCTCGCCGCGTCCGTCGCGGCCGTGACATTCGCACCCTTTACCGCCGCCCCCGCAATCGCGGCGTCACCGTTCAAGGCCCCCGAGGTCACCTTCGAGGTCACCGCGCCGGGAACGGTCACGGCGACCCTGCACAACACGAACGATCGCGGCCAGTGCTGGGCGGAAGCCGGCGTCGGTCCCGACAAGAACCACGTCTTCTTCGGCGAGGGCAAGCTGGAGTCGCTGGCCCAGCCCGGCCAGACGATCAAGACCACGTTGACCGGTCTCGAGCCGGGCTCCACCATCACCGCGCGGGGCGGGTGCGCCGACACCAGCCCTGCGGGCGGATACGAGCTGGGCGCGCCGGTCGACATCGTCGTCACCCCCGCCGCCCCCAAACCGCCGACCGGTAGCTTCGGGAGCTAGCCTCCCCGACCGCCGCGACGAGTGGCGCAGGGGTTCGGGGGTGCCCACCGCCGACCCTCGCGCCCCTCGCCCGTCGCTCCGAAAACGGCAGCGCGTGTTTGTCTCCCGCGCCGCCGGGTAACCGCCCGTCGACTGGGCGGTGGCGTGCTCGCCTTGGGGCGAACGCGACATCGACGCCATCAAGGACGGGAGACGCCGATGAGCGACGAGGAACGCCGCGCCGACGACGCGACTGAGGCCGACAAACCGATTGTGCGCGGGCCGATCGACGAGGAGGCGCTGCGCGCGGATCGTGATGGGGCCAGAGAGGAACTCGGGCAACCGGTTTCGGAGTCAACCGGCAAACCACGCGACACTGCGGACGCCGCACGCGAGACGGTGCGCGACACCGCGGACACCGCGCGGGAAAAGGTCCAGGAAACCGCGAACGTCGCACGCGCGCAGGTGTCCCAGGCCACAGACGCTGCACGGGAAAAAGCCACGGAGACAACCGAAGTCGCCGCCGCGAAGACCGATCAGGCGCAGGCAGCCGCGAGCCGGAAGACGGCCGAGGCAGCGGCGAGCAAGAAGGCCACCGAGACCAAGACGGTCGCGAGTAAGAAGGTCGCTGCGACCGAACGGGCCGCGAGCAAGAAGGTCGCGCAGACCAAAGAATCCGCGAGCGAGGTCGCCGCGCAGACCAAAGAATCCGCGAGTCAGGTTGGTGCGCAGGCCAAGGAGTCCGCGAGCAAGGTCGCCGCGCAGGCCAAGGATTCGGCAGGCCAGCTGGCCGCCGAGGCCAAGGAGTCCGCGAACCGCAAGGCCGCCGAAGCAAGGGCAGCCGCCGGCCGCGACGCCGCCCAGGCAGCGGCGGCCGCGCGCGAGCAGGCCGCGCAGGCAACGGAATCCGCGAGCCGATCGGCCGCGCAGGCCAAGCAGGTGCTCGCGGAGACGACTCAGCGGGCCAAGGCACAGACCCGAGAACTCGCCGATCGGGTCGAGGCCGCAACACCCGAGCCGGTGGTCGAACGCGGCAGGCAGGCCGCCGACGTGGCCCGCAGCCAGCCGGCGGCAGTCGCCGGTGCCGCGGTGCTCGCAGCCCTCCTCGTCTGGTGGATCCTGCGTCGACGGCAATCGTAAGGTGACAGCCCCGCCGACCGGCGGGGTCGTTCACCTTCACTCGTCGGCGTCCCCGCTGAAATCCCGGCGGACGAAGTTAGGTCGGATATCGGGATCCGGCGGGTCGTAGTACCGATGGAAGGTCGGCGTCAGCCCCGAGGAGATCGGCGGGTTGATCCAACTCCAATCGGTGGGGCAGGTCCGCCCTGCGGCCTCTTCCCGTTGCACGTGATCGCAGAACTGCTTGGCCACCGTGTGGTGGTCGACGATGTACACCCCCGCCTTGCGGAAGCTGTGCAGCACCGCGCGATTGAGTTCGACCAGGGCGGAGTCACGCCACAGGTTGCGCTCGGATCGGGTGTCCAGGCACATCATTTCGGCGATCAGCGGCAGCATGTTGTAGCGATTGGTGTCGCTGAGATTGCGTGCGCCGATTTCCGCGCCCATGTACCAGCCGTTGAACGGCGCGAACGGGTACGTGACGCCGCCGACTTCGAGGTTCATGTTGGAGACCGCGGGCAGCGCGTGCCAGCGCAGGCCGAGCCCGGCGAACCATTCGAACTCCGGGTGCTCCAGCTCCACCTCACGAGCCAGCTCCGGCGGAATGTCGAACCAGCGGATCGGCTCGTCCGGCGTGCTGATCAGCAGCGGCAGTATGTCGAATGGTGTTCTGGCACCGCGCCATCCGAGTTTCATCGCGAATTCCGTGAGCGTCACGTTCGCCGCGTCACCGGTCACCGTGCCGTCGCCGTTGCGGTAGCCCGCGTACCGGATGAGCTGCGGGCTGACGACGCGGAATTCCCGCCCGTCGGGCTGGCGCGGCGGGCCGACCGTGATCATCGATTGAATGGCGCCGCCATTGGTGGCCATCTGCAAATGCTGCCAGCAGACCTCGGCCAGGTCGCGCGCGGACCGCACGCGCCGCGCGTCGAGCAATTTCAGTGAGCGCCAATGTTTTCGGCCGACACAGCGGGCGTGGTTGCGCCAGGCGAGTTTGGCGCCGATCAGGATTTCCTCGGCGGTCTGCAGGTAGCCACCGGTTTGTTCGAGCTGCTCCAGCGCGATGCGGCGGCGTTGGGACGACAGGTGGGCCAATTCCGGCATGCGGAAGAATTCATCGCACTCACGTAGCCGGCGCTTCAGGTCGGTGCTGAAAGGCTTTGTGTCCGGCGAGTTTTCGAGCGGCGGTACAGGTAACACAGGATTCACGGTTTTCTCCGGTCGGGCATAGGTACTGCGGTGAAACAGACGAGTTCGAGCGGGAGAATTCGCGTAGGCGCGCAGCCGACACCGTCACCCGGCGGTGGCCCGCGAGGGCGGGTCGGCGCGGTGATGCCGCGAAATAGCTTCGGCTCGAAGCGAAGTGCGGTGCATCCGGGACTGTCGCGACTGCGTACCGAGCGGCCGGTCTGCTTGCTGTACTTAAGCGCAGCGAGTTGACCTCGGTGCCGATGGTGCGGATCCACGATCATGCTCGTCCTTGTTCATGCCCGGAAGAGGCCCGGAGAGTAGCGTACGGCGGGTGTGCTGGCAGTGTGCCCAGATTTGCTGGATTTGCTGGGTCGGCCCAAGTCGCGGCTTGAAATCGGGTGTCGTCGAGTCCCATTGACGACGTTCGGTGCTCCGATAGCCAGGGTTTGCTGTGGTCTGAATCGAGTGCCTGAGGCGCGCGGAACGGGTGACATCCGCTACAGCACTGCCGGGCCGACCGCGCTCACCAGATGGGATCGCCGTCGCGTCGCGCAGGCTCGCCGGCGGGCAACGGCGCTGGCAGTGCCGAATTCTGGCACCCCAGAAGCTCAAACGTGGCCCTGGTCACATCTTATGGCGACCCGCTATGGCCGCCCGTTTGATCAGGGCATTTCTGGCAGGATGGGTCGCATGCTGTCTCGGCGCAGGGTGCGGCGCTGGGTTTCCAGCGTCTTGGTCAGCGCGGCACTGGTTTCCGGTGCTGTGGCGTTCGGCGCTCCCCAGTTGTCCGCGGCCCCCTCTGAACCATCCAAACCAAGTAGCGGCTCCTCGGACGGCCCTGGCCCGGCCGAGCCGACCACGGACCGACCGGCCAAACCGGCGATCGACCGCATCGAACCGATCAACGATCGGTGGCTGCGGGTCTTCGTCGAATCACCCGCCATGAGCCGCACCGTCGAGGTGCAGGTGCTGCTGCCGCGCGACACGTCGAAACCACGCCCGACCGTCTACATGCTCGACGGTCGCAGCGCGAACCCGACCAGCAACAACTGGACCGATATGGGCCACGCCGACCGCTTCTTCGAGGACAAAGACGTCAACGTCGTGCTGACCGTCGGCGGCCCGGCCAGCTTCTACACCGACTGGAAGAAGCCGGATCCGGTGCTCGGCACGAACATGTGGGACACCTTCCTGGCCCGCGAGCTGCCGCCGCTGATCGACGCGAAGTTCAAGGGCAACGGCCGCAACGCCGTGATGGGTGTGTCCATGGGCGCCGAAGCCGCGATGATGCTGTCCATCCGGCACCCGCAGCTCTACACCGCGATAGCGGCGCACAGCGGCTGCTTCTCCATGGGCACCGACCTCGGCCAGGCGCAGGCCAGGGCCGTGATCGCCACCTATCAGGGCGAGCCGGACAACATGTTCGGCGCGCAGGACGATCCCGCTTGGCTGGACCACGACGTCACGCTGCACGCGGAAGCGTTGCGCGGCAAGACGATCTACATGTCCGTCGGCAGCGGCGTGCCCGGCATCCACGACGTGCCCGGCGAGCCGGACGTCGACGTGGCCACCGCGATCAGTTTCGGCGGGCCGCTGGAGGCCGCCACCAATGCCTGCACCCGCAGGCTCACCGATCGGCTGCGCGCCCTCGGTATCCCGGTGACCGCCGACTTCCGGGCGACCGGAACCCACTCGTGGCCGTATTGGGCCGACGAGCTGGTCCAGTCGTGGCCGGTCGTGGCGGGCGCCCTCGGCGTCTGAGGGCTTATCCCAGGAAGCGTTCGAGCACCGCCGGATCGGTGGCGAAGCTCAGGAACAGGTCGTTCTCGTGCGGATCGCCGGTGGTGATGCGCACCCCGTCGGCGCCATAGGGCCGAACCAGCACGCCCGCCTCGGCGCTCGCCGCACCGAACTCGGCGCTGCGCTCGCCCAGCGGCAGCCAGACGAAGTTGGTCTCGCTCTGCGGCACTTCGTAGCCCGCCGCCAGCAGGGCGTCGCGCACGCGGTCTCGTTCGATCACCAGCGTGTGCGTGCGGTCCAGCAATTCGTGCCGCGCGTCCAGCGAGGCGATCGCCGCGGCCTGCGCGACCCGGTTCACGCTGAACGGGATGTGCACCTTCATCAGCGCCGTGATCACCGCAGGATCGCCCACCGCGTACCCGGCGCGCAGCCCGGCCAGCCCGTACGCCTTCGAGAAGGTGCGCAGCACAATGACATTGGGCCGGGTGCGACCGAGCTCGATGCCGTTCGGGAAGTCCTCTTCGGCCAGCCGCATGTACTCGAAGTACGCCTCGTCCAGCACGACGAGCACCCGCTCGGGCACCGCGTCCAGGAAACGGGTCAGCTCGGCCGTGCCGACCGCGGTGCCGGTCGGATTGTTCGGATTGCAGACGAAGATCAGCTTGGTCCGCTCGGTGACCGCCGCGGCCATCGCGTCCAGGTCGTGCCGATAGTCCGGGGCGAGCGGCACCTGAACGGCGGTCGCGTTGCCCACCTTGGTGACGATCGGATAGGCCTCGAACGAGCGCCAGGCGAACAGCACCTCGTCGGTCGGTGCGTCGCAGGTGATCTGCACCAGTTCCTGGCACAGCGCGACGCTGCCGCAGCCGACCGCGACGTTCGCCGGCATGACCCCGAGAAAATCGGCCAGCGCGGCACGCAGCTCGACAGCCTGGTTGTCCGGATACCGGTTGGCCAACTCGGCCGCCTCGGCGATGGCCTTGGCGGCGGCGGGCAGCGGACCGAAGGTGGTCTCGTTGCTGGCGAGCTTGACCGCGCCGGGATGGTTGCGGCCTGGGACGTACGCCGGAATCGAGTCGAGGTCCGGCCGGGTTGACGCTGTCACACACCAACCATAGGTGGCCTGGTGCAAAGCCTGACTCGCGTACCGAAAATTCTGTGGCCGATAGGCCCTCAACAGCAATTTCTACCGAAGATCAGGAAGTCGCCCTACGCTGGTTTCATGTCGGGCACCTACAACGACCTAGCCCCCCTGCGCTGCGACGACCGGTCGCCGGGACCTGCGACCGACTCGATGCATCAGGCCGCCGATACCCAGGTGCCCATCATCGTGGTCGAACCCGAGGGCAATGCCCGGGGCGGCATCGTGATGCTGCACGAAGCCCGCGAGTTCACCGGCGCGCTGCTGGCCCTGATGAGCGCGCTGGCGATGGAGGGCTGGACGGTGGTCGCGCCCAACCTGTTCCATCGGTCCAGTCGCGAGTCGGCCGTCGAGGTGTTCGGCGACGAACTCTTCGACGACTTCGACGCCTGCTTCGACTGGCTCACCCGGCACGGTGTGTTCCCCGACACCATCGGCGTGCTCGGCTTCGATTCCGCGGGCACCGCCGCGTTCCTGGTCGCCACCAACCGTCCGGTCGGCGCGGCGGTCAGCGTCGCGGCACCCGGCATCATCGAGCCGCTCACCGACCAGGCCGACGCCCTGGTCCGGGTCGCCCCACATCTGCAGGCCCCCTGGCTCGGCCTGTTCGGCACCGACGACCCGGCCACCCCACCGGTCGAGGTCGAGCGACTGCGCGACGCGACCGGTCGCGCCGCCGTGGCGAGCCTGGTCGTCAGCTACCCGGGCCTGCGTCATCGCGCCGACCATCCGGCCACCGAGGACGACTACGGTCTGGTCGACTCACAGACCCGTATTTTCGACTGGTTCGACAGCAACTTACGCTGATAACCAGCCGTTTTGCGATCTGGACAAGGGCTACTGTAATCTTCATGCTCGGCGGTTCGAAAGGACCGGTGCCCTCGAAGAGAAGGCTCCAGGAGGCGTGCCAGAGCGGCCGAATGGGACTCACTGCTAATGAGTTGTCCCTTCACGGGGACCGGAGGTTCAAATCCTCTCGCCTCCGCCACAACCCGGGAAACCGGTACAACTGAATACCCACGCGGCTGTAGCTCAACGGATAGAGCATCTGACTACGGATCAGAAGGTTAGGGGTTCGAATCCCTTCAGCCGCACAGAATCAAAGCCCTGACAGTCTCACTGTCAGGGCTTTGATCATTCGCGGAGCGTCCTCGTCGTGCGGAGCAATCGACCTACGGGCTCGTGACCGGCTGCTCGGGTGCGTCGGTAGTCCGACTCCTCCCGAATAGCCTGGCGAACAGCCGAAAGATCTTCGAAGACAGGTAGAACACGATAGATGCCGCAACGATCAAGACGGCGAAGTCGCCCATCAGAAACGGGGCGAGTGCGAGCAAGCTCAATGGCAGCGTCACGTAGGTGAGGGTTCGCCTCAGGTCGACGTCCCATGTCCGGTAGTTCACGTGTTCTCCTCATGGGCGGCGGACTCGACGGTGGTATCGCGAGAGTCGGAGAGCCGGGATGACTCGATAGCGCCATTCCTCAGTACAGATCTCGAGCCTATGGCGCGGATTCTGACGTACAAAACGCTTCGAGCTGCACGATGATCCTCGAATGATCTGGCCACGGGCCTCGCTACCGATGCGAGTCGCCGGGAACTTCGTGAGCGCGAAAACTATTGCATCAACGATTCATCCGGCACCTGCGGGAAGCGTCGAAACCACCGCGGCTGAACACCTGTCACTGTGGGTCTGTTCGGAACGCCCTGCGGTAAGCGCCGGGGGTGGTGCCGAGGGCGCGCAGGAAGCGTCGGCGGAGGTTGGTGGCGGAGGAGAGGCCGACGCGGCGGGCGATGGCGTCCAGGGGCAGGTCTGAGGTTTCCAGTAGTTCTCGTGCGACGGCGATCCGTTGGGCGAGTAACCACTGGCCGGGGCCGATGCCGAGTTGGTCGGTGAATCGGCGGGCGAGGGTGCGGGGTGAGACGGCGGCCTGTGCGGCCAGGTCCTCGACCGTGAGTGGTTCGTCGAGCCGGGCGGTGATCCACTCCAGTAGTGGTGCGAGCGAGCCATCGATCTGAGCGGGGTGTGGTGGTGCCGCGTATTGCAACTGTCCGCCCTCGCGATGCGGCGGCATGACCATGCTGCGTGCGACCTGTGCGGCGTAGCCGGCTCCGTGATCCGTTCGGACCAGGTGCAGGCACAGGTCGATGCCCGCGCCGGCGCCGGCGCTGGTGGCCACGTCGCCGTGATCGACGTAGAGCACGTCGCGGTCGACGGATATGGCGGGGAAGCGTTCGGCCAGCTCGTCTGCGCGGGCCCAGTGTGTGGTCGCACGGCGTCCGTCCAGCAGACCGGTGTGGGCCAGCGCGAAGACGCCGGAGCAGATGCTGACCAGCCGCGCGCCGCGGTCGTGTGCACCTTGCAGGGACCGGATAACGGCCGGGGAAGGTGCTTCCTCAGTAGGTAGCCACCCAGGGACGATCACGGTGTCGGCCTGGTCGAGCGCGTCGAGTCCGTCGGTCACGTGCATGGCGTATCCGGCGTACGTCGCGACTGGTCCGGGGTGCTCGGTGCACACACTGAATGTGTATCGCGTCGGCAGCCCGCCGCGCTCGATCCCGAATACCTCTGCCGCGCAACTGAGCTCGAAGGTCGACTGAGGCGGGTGGACTAGGGCTATGACGCGGTGCATGGCAGAAAAGTACCCCGAGATGTCATTTCTGACACTCGGCAGCGGCGGGTTGTGCGGCAAGGCTGGCTACATGACAACAGACTTGAACATGGCCGGCTACGAATGGTCGACCGCGCAGGACGCTCCGGTTCGCGAACTCTTCCCCGGCATCCGCTCGCGTTCATTGTGGCTCGGCGGTAGTGGCGCGAAGGCATACCTCCTCGAGATGGATCCGAACTCCTGCTGGCAGGGAATCGACGTTCACGAACCGGGGCCCGAGGAGGTATTCGTGGTTTCCGGAGTCTTCAACGACGGCGTCAGGGACTATCCCGCAGGCTCCTTCATCCATGCCCCAGCGGGTTCCTCGCACATTCCACAGACGACGACCGGCTGCACGCTGTTCGTCTTCTATCCCGAGGGCTAGCACCGCCCCCATCAGGCCCGGCCCGTATTCGGGTGCGCCGTCCGCTGACCCGAGCAACAAGCAGCCCCGCCCCTCGAATCTCGATGAGGGGCGGGGCTTTTCGCTCGAGCAGAGCTACTTCCAGGCGGGCAGCGCGGGCAGGTCGCCGGTCAGGTCGGCACCGTCCGACCGGCCGAGCAGCCAGGCGGCGAGCGACGCGGCCGGGCCGGCGATGGTGTTGGTGGGGGAGTCGGTGCCGACGATGCCGGTGAAGTCGGTGTCGGTGGCGCGGAGCGCGAACGCCGGGACCGGTTCCGTTGCGGCAGCGGTGATTCGGTTCATGTCGACGGTCGCCTGGCCGAGCACCCGCGCGACGAACGTAGCGGGCCAATCTGCCGGGGTGTATCCGGAGTTGAGATCGACATGGTGAATCTCGACCTCCTGCAACCGCATCCACCGCACTTCACTGGCCGGAATCGGACGTCCCTGCCGGGTACGAACTTCCGCGTGCCAGGTGTCCTCGGTCAGCGAATTCGCCACTGCCGACCACCGTTTCGCCGCAGCCTCGTTGTCGGCGAGTTGCTCCGTGGCGGGCCGTGGTGCACCGGCTTCGATGTCGAAGCCGCGCAGATACATACTCGCGTACTGCGGAATCTCCACACCCGTATGCGCCCACAACAGCAGATTGAGCAGACTGTCGGCATTGCGGGCGATATGGGCGAGCAGATGTCCGCGACTCCACCCCGGCAGCAGCGACGCCTCGGTCATGTCGTTGTCGCCCAGCTTTCGCATGGTGTCGAGGAGGCGATCGGTCGCTTCGGCGAGGGTGTCGAGGGAGACGGGATCTTCCGGAGCAGCACTTGTCACAGCTGCGACCCTAGCGATCCAGACCATGCCCCGCCGAACTTCTTGACGATCGGCGGGACACGTCCGCGGGCCTATTCGCTGACGATGGCGTCGGCTTCGATCTCCACCAGCAGGGCTGGGGTGATGAGGGCGCTGATTTGGTACATGGAGGTGGCGGGGCGGATGTCGCCGAAGACCTCGGCGTGCGCCTTGGCGACCTCGGGCCAGCGGGCGATGTCGGTGACGAAGATGCGGGTGCGGACGACGTCGGCGAGGCTCGCGCCGGCGTCGGTGAGGGCGGTGGCGATGCGGCGCAACGTTTCCCGGGTCTGTTCGCCGATGTCGTCGCCGCCGACCGCGGTGCCGCCGGTGACCGAGGCGGTGGTGCCGCTGACCGCGATGGTGTTACCGACCCGGACGGCGCGGCAGTAGCCGACGATGTCTTCGAACTCGGAGCCGGAGGAGATGTTCACGCGTGTGGTCATGGCGTCAGCATCACACGCGCATCATCGTGGAGCCAACGGCCCAGGATTCGGCCGGATCGGCACCGAGTTGTCACCTGCGCGTCGGCCAGATTTCGGATCGGCGCGGTAGGCAGTCCCAGTGAAAGCTCTCGCTCGTCCTCGCGTCACCGCCGTCGCCGTCCTCTGTGCCGGCGTGCTGGCCGCAGGCTGCTCATCGTCGGACTCGGCCGCGGACTTCACCGCGACCATGGACCAGCCGCTGGTGATCTCCCTGGATGACCTGCTCGCCAAGACGGGCGGCAGCGCTGCCGTCCGCATCGCCGATCCGGAACACGGCAAGCTGAGCCGTCGCATCGACGGCGCGCTCGTCTACACCCCGAGCGCCGGTTACATGGGATCCGACAGCTTCAAGGTGACCACCACCGACGCGGTGCGCCTCTACACCACCGACATCCCGCCGCTGGGCGAGTTCGGCGGAACGACGGTGCAGAGCAGCGGTTTCGGCTCGGCCTGGACCCCGGTGCCCGGCAGCAAGGACGAGTTCTACGGGCTGACCGACCGCGGCCCGAATGTGGACGGTCCCGGCAAGAACGAGAAGCTTTCGCCGACACCGAGTTTCGTGCCGAAGATCGGCCGGTTCAAGCTGATCGGCACCCGCGCGGTGCCGCAGTCCAGCCTCGACCTGCACACCGCGGCGGGCGTCCCGTTCAACGGTCAGGTCGACGTTTCCGCGAACACCGGCGAAACCATCAAGGACCTCGCCGGAAATGTGTTGCCGCCCACCGATCACGGCCTCGATCCGGAAGGCCTGGTCGCATTGCCCGACGGCACCTTCTGGGTGTCCGACGAATACGGCCCGTTCCTGGTGCATTTCGACGCCAAGGGCGGCGAGCTAGAACGCCTGGCCCCGGGATCGGGCCTGCCCAAGGAACTTTCGCTGCGCACCCCGAACCAGGGCATGGAGGGCCTGACCATCACGCCGGACGGCAGCACCCTCGTCGGCGTGGTGCAGAGTGCGCTGAACACGCCCGGCCTCAACGGATCCGCCAAGGACGTGCCGTTGACCCGCATCGTCACCGTCGATCTGAAGACGAAGGCGCAGAAGGAATTCGTGGTCCCGCTGGAGAACCCGAAGAGCAGCAAGGTCGCCGATTCGGAGATCACCGCGCTGAGCGCGACCACCTTCCTGATCGACGAACGCGACGGCAGCCTGGCGCCCAAGGCGGACAAGAAGCTGTGGACCGTCGACATCACCAACGCCACCGACGTCGGCCCCGACTCGAAGGTGCCTGGCGCGCACTACGATCCGGAACACGGGGGCCTCCAGATCGACGGCAAGGCGCTGGAGACCTTGGTCGGCACGGCCACGACCACCGACGGCGTCGCCGCGCTGACCAAGGCGGGCGTCACCCCGGCCGCCAAGCCCAAGAACCTCGACCTCGCCGGCCTCGTCAAGGCTCTCGATGCCGACGGAAAGTTCTTCGGCCACGACAAGATCGAGGGCGTCGCCACCCTGGACGGCGGCAAGACGCTCTACATCTCCAACGACAGCGACTTCGGCCTGCTCGGCAGCACGGGCGACCAGCCGCCGTTCGGGCTCAAGCCCAAGATGCTCCCCAACGGCGTGCAGGACAGCGGCGAGATCCTCGTCGTCGACACCACCAAGCTGCCCGCGAAGACCGACGAGCACACGATCGAGCTGAACGTGAAGTAGCTAGTCGCCCGGGTCGATCCACTCCCGGCCTTCCAGGATCACCGCCGCGGCCAACGTGATCAGCCACAGCGACATCGAACCGACCTGGATCCGCTGGGCGATCCCGAGCGCGTAGTTGCCGGGCAGGTTGTCGGCGACCAGCATCCACACGGTCGCCGCCGACCCGACCACCAGCACGACCAGCCCGGCCTCGCGCAGGATCCGCCAGCGGTGATAGCGGAACGCGGCGACGCTGAACGCGAAGGTGGCGACGGCGATCGAGGTGACCGCGATGGTGCTCGACAGTGCGTGCGGCTGGTGCAGTTGCGGGAAAAGTTCGCTGCTGCCGCCGCACGCATTGTCGTTCGCGGTGCAGTCCTTCAGCGGCAGCAACACATCGGCGATCGTCGCCGCGCCGAAGCAGAACAGCGCGACCCAGCCGATCGTGGTGAACCGGCGGCGCGGGAAAAGCAGCAGACCGCCGATCGCGGCGGGGATGAGCATGACCCCGACGATCTTGTCGGCGGTCGCGAACACCGCACGGTACGGCTTACCTTCGGCATCCAGCTCGCTGAGGAACGAGTTGACCGGGTCGACGTCGATCTTCAGCACGAACTCCAGCACCCAGGACGAGTAGCAGACTCCCGCGATCAGGATTGCCGCTGCGATCACCAAGGACGCCACCCGCACGCGCCATTCGGCGATCTTTTGGCTATCTGTCACGGACCCCATTCTCCTACCTGCCACTGGACCGATGATCAAACCGTAGGTCAGCGGGCGCGTGGAGTCATGGGATCACCGACCGGATGGGATCAAACACACGTCATTGCCAACCGACGCACAGGCTCCTGTCAGGTTCGACGGACAGGCTGTCAGAGAAGCGTTCCCAAGGAGGTCCTCATGATCGGCTATGCCACAGCCGCCGCCGGAGTAGCCGTGATGACGGTGATGGTGATGTCGAGCTATCTCGCCACCCACGCACCGCGCACGTTGGTCCGGGTCAAGTCCCGCTAGCTCGAATACCCAGCGCGACCTGCACCCGATCGGCCGCGGCCACGGCGTCTTCGTGCTCCCACACGCGAATCACCTGCCAGCCCGCGTCGATCAGTGCCGCATCGGTCGCGCGGTCGCGCGCCACATTTCCGGCGAGCTTGGCCGCCCACCATTCCGCGTTGTTGCGCGGGTCGGTCGCGTGCTGCGGGCAGCGATGCCAGAAGCAGCCGTCGACGTAGACCGCGATGCGTAGCCGCGGAAACACCAGATCGGCGCGCCGCCGCTGCCCGCGGATCGGCGCGCGATCGACGAAATACCGCAGCCCGCGCCGATGCAGTTCCTTGCGTAGCGCCAGCTCCGGCTTGGTCCCGCTGCGCCGCTGTCGCGACATGCGCGCACTCGTTGCCGCATCGGTGGTGGGCCGTCGAATATCGCGCGGAAATCGTGGTGCGTCGTCGGGCGCGTCGCCGGATGTTCCCGGCCCGGCACCCGCCTGCCGACTCATGCCGCCCAGCCACCCATCCGATGGAGATGACTCTCCACATCGTCAAGAAACCCCGGCGGAAACCGCAGGCTCCCCATGCCGGTCCGCCGCAAGAATCCCGCGGTCGCCCGCGCCGACAGTAGCCGCGAATCGGTCAGGAAGTTCCGCAGATCCTCGTACTGCTCGTGCACCGGCCAGGTCGATACCGGCACCCGGTAGGCCGTCCCGGCATGTCCCCACGCCGCCACCGGCCACGGCGTTCCCGGCGGTAGCGGCTGGTCACCGAGGATCGGAGCCAGCGGCGCGGCCAGCCGGGACCCGACCCAGTCGGCCATCCGCACACTGACCGCATTGCCGACCAGCTTCCACCGATGCCCCTGCCGGATGCCGGGCACCTCACCCGCGGGCGCGGTCCAATCCGCATCGAAGCCCTGCAGCCGTTCCACGTCGACAAGACCGGGCGTGACGATCTCCCCGGACGGCAGCCGCACCGCGGGCGGACTGGCGATACCGAGTGCGGACCCGCCCTTCACCGTCGGCACCGCATTCACCGCCCAGCCGAGCCCGCGCACGCCCTCGGTCCAGTAGAACCCGCACGGGTCGCGTTCGGCATCGCCGACGATCCGTGGCCCGGCGTCGTCACCGAACAGCACCCCGCGTGGGTCCTCGGTCCTGGAAGCCAGCATCAGCACCCGCTGACGGCGCTGTGGCAGGCCGAAAGCCCGCGCATCCACCACCCGATAAGCCCAGGTGTAGCCGAGCTCCTCCAGGGCCGTGGTGATGTGCCGCATCGCGGCACCGCGACCGAGCTGCAGCATGAACGGCACGTTCTCGATCAGCAGCCAGCGCGGCCCGCGCTTGCGCCGCACCAGCCGGAACACCTCGTCGACCAGACCGGACCGCTTTCCGGTGATGCCTGCGGTGCGCCCGGCCTGGGAGAGGTCCTGGCAGGGAAATCCGGCCGCTACCAACTCGGTGCCCGCCGGTAGCGCGCGCAGGCTGGTGATGTCGGAATGCAGTGGTACATCGGGAAAGCGGGCGCCGAGCACCCCCTGTGCGCCCGCATCGATTTCGCACAGCAACTCGGTCTGCCAGCCGTTATGGCCGAGACCGAGTTCGAGCCCGCCGATCCCGGCGAACAGCCCGACCATCCGCGCGCCCGTCACCGACTGTCCCTTCCTCGCGTCTTCGGTCGAGACGCCGCCGACGTCGCCCCGTGCCCGGGGAGAGGTTACTCGAGTTGCCGGGCGTCGTCCGCGAACAACGCCATGACGGCGCGACGCAGCGATCGCAACAGCGGCCTGGTACCGTCCGCGTGTCAGCAACATGATCGGTCTGCTGCTGCCCGATAATGCTCATCGGCCGATCAAGTTTGCGGCCCTGATGACAGGCTCGGCAGGCTGATCTGCCTGCGCTCCAGCGCTATACGCGCGGATGCCGCCCCACGTGTCAGTCGGCGCGTCCGCATGCGAAATGCAAATGCTCCACAAAGGTTTTGAGCTCGACAAATTTCTTAGTCGTCACGCTAGGGAAAGTGAGCGAACATGCAGATACCTTCGAAAAACAGGAGCTTTCCCAACGTCGTCGTGACCAGCCTGGCGGCGACGACCTCGATCGCGGGCGACATCGACTCGACCTGGAAGGGCCTGCTCAACGGCGAGAGCGGCATCGACGTCCTGGAGGACAGCTTCATCGAGCAGTTCGAGCTGCCGGTCCGCATCGGCGGGCACCTGAAGGTCTCGCCCGCCGAGAGCCTGACCCGGGTCGAGGCGCGCACCCTGTCCTACGTGGAGCAGATGGCCACCGTGCTGAGCCGTGAGGTGTGGCGCAACGCGGGCAGCCCGGAGGTCGACAAGGCCCGGCTCGGCGTCGCCATCGGCACCGGTCTAGGCGGCGGCGAGTACATCATCGACGCGCGGGACCGCATCAAAAACGGTGGCTACCGCAAGATTTCGCCGCTCACCGTGCAGCGGATCATGCCGAACGGTTCAGCCGCCTGCGTCGGCATCGAACTCGGCGCGGGCGCGGGTGTGGTCACGCCGGTGTCGGCCTGTTCATCGGGCTCGGAGGCGATCGCGAACGCCTGGCAGATGATCGTGATGGGCGACGCCGACATGGTCGTCACCGGCGGCGTCGAGGGGTCCATCCAGGCGGTGCCGATCGCGGCGTTCACCATGATGCGCGCGATGAGCACCCGCAATCACGATCCGAAGAGCGCGTCGCGCCCGTTCGACAAGGACCGGGACGGCTTCGTGTTCGGCGAGGCGGGCGCGATGATGATCATCGAGACCGAGGAGCACGCCAAGGCGCGCGGCGCGACGATCCACGCGCGCATCATGGGTGCGGGCATCACCTCCGACGCCTTCCACCTGGTCGCGCCCGACCTGGAGGGCAAGGGTGCGGCGCGCGCGATGACCAGGGCGATCGAGAAGGCCGGGTTGACGAAGCAGGATGTCACCCACGTGAACGCGCACGCCACCGCCACGCCGATCGGGGATACCGCTGAGGCGCAAGCTATTTCGTCGGCGATCGGGAGTCACACCTCGGTCTACGCGCCGAAGTCGGCACTCGGTCATTCGATCGGCGCGGTCGGCGCGCTGGAGTCGGTGATCACGGTGCTCTCCATTCGCGACGGCATCGTGCCGCCGACCCTGAATTTGGACAATCAGGACCCGCAAATCGACCTCGACGTCGTCAAGGGCCAGAGCAGGCAGGGTCGGATCGATTACGCCGTGAACAACTCGTTCGGTTTCGGCGGGCACAACGTAGCGATCGCCTTCGGGCGGTACTGAGCGTCGGAAGGCTGCGCACCTGCTAGCCTTCCCGACGCTTCGTTATCGACCTGTGTTCGGTGTAACTGCACGGCCTGTGTGCGTGCTTTGGCAAAAGGATAAGGCGATGATCGACGAGACCTTCGACGACTATTTGGACGACCAGGGCAATATCAAAATCCGCGGTGACAAGACCCTGATCGACTTCGTCGACAAGCACAGCGCGGAGAACGGCGACGACCTCGCCTACCGCTATATCGACTATTCGCGGGAACGCGACGGCGAGTACCACGAGCTGACCTGGCGACAGTTCGGCGTCCGGCTGCGAGCCGTTGCCGCACGACTGCAGCAGGTGACCAAGCCCGGCGACCGCGTCGCGATTCTGGCACCGCAGGGGCTCGACTATGTCGTCTCCATTTTCGCGGCCGTCTACGCGGGCAATATCGCGGTCCCGCTGTTCGACCCGGAGGAGCAGGGGCACACCGACCGGCTCACCGCGGTGCTCAGCGACTGCACGCCCGCGGCGATCCTCACGGTCGGCTCCGCAGCGGGCGGTGTGCGGAACTTCTTCCGGCATCTGCCCGCGGCGCAACGGCCGCGGATTATTGCGGTGGAAGCGATTCCGGACAGCGTCGGCGCGATGTGGGTGCGGCCCGATATCAATATCGACAGCGTGGCTTACCTGCAATACACCTCCGGCTCCACCAGAACACCTGCGGGCGTGGAGATCACGCACCGCGCCGTCGGCACGAATCTGCTGCAGATGATCGATGCCATTGGCGTCAAAGAGAATTCGCGCGGCGTCACCTGGCTGCCGCTGTTCCACGACATGGGTCTGCTCTGCGTGATTCTGCCGACCGTCGGCGGCGGATTCATCACCATCATGTCGCCGAGTGCGTTCGTTCGCCGCCCGTATCGCTGGATCAAAGAACTGGCCGCCGCCTCCGACGGTGCCGGAACTTATGCCGCGGCGCCGAATTTCGCCTTCGAACATGCCGCGGCGCGGGGTAAGCCGAAACCGGGCGAGGAACTCGACCTGTCGAATGTGATCGGCCTGATCAACGGCAGCGAGCCGGTGTCGGTGTCGTCGATGAAGAAGTTCAACGACGCGTTCGCGCCGTACGGGCTGCCGAAGACGACGATCAAGCCCTGCTACGGCATGGCGGAGGCGACGCTGTTCGTCTCGGCGACCAAGGCCGAGGACGAGGCGAGGGTCGTGTATGTCGATCGCGCCCAACTGAATTCGGGCCGGATGGTCGAGGTCGAACAGGGTGCCGACAATTCGATCGCCCAGGTTTCCTGCGGATACGTGGCGTTGTCGCAGTGGGCGACCATCGTCGATCCGGATACCGGCGTCGAGCGCGCGGACGGCGAGGTCGGCGAGATCTGGTTGCACGGCGAGAACATGGGTATCGGTTACTGGGGCAAGCCCGACGAGACCGCGGCCACGTTCCGGGCCAAACTGGCCGCCCGGCAGCCGGAGGGCAGTCACGCGCAGGGCACGCCCGAGGACGCCAACTGGATGCGCACCGGCGATTACGGCGCCTACCTCGACGGCGAGCTCTACATCACCGGCCGGGTGAAGGATCTGGTGATCGTCGACGGCCGCAATCACTACCCGCAGGACCTGGAGTTCTCGGCGCAGGAATCGAGCACGGCGCTGCGCCCCGGCTTCGTCGCGGCATTCTCGGTGCCCGCCAACGAACTTCCGGCGCTGGTGTTCGCCAAGGACAGTCACTCCGGACTGCGGTTCGACGCCGACGACAGTTCCGAGCAGCTGGTGATCGTCGCCGAGCGCAACACCGGTGCCGGCAAGCTCGAAACCGAGCCGATCGCGGATACCGTGCGGGCGGCGGTTTCGCAGCGGCACGGTGTCACCGTGCGCGATGTGCTGCTCGTGCCCGCGGGCTCGATTCCGCGGACCTCCAGCGGCAAGATCGCCCGCCGGGCCTGCCGCACCGCGTATCTCGACGGCACGCTGCGCGGCGGATACCAGCAGCAGGCTTTTCCGGACGCACCCGTCGAGCGGGAGTCCGAGAGCGCGGGCATCCGCTAGAGCCGGACCTGGTCCGAATATTCGAATTCACTGACCTCGGCGCCCACGATGTGGGCGCCGAGGTCGTTTGCTGTCCGCGCCCTTGACCTCGAGGTTGCTCGAGGTTGTTGGCTGTAGTCATGAAGGCGGACGCGACCTGCGAACGAACGGTGATGTCCAGCACGAATACCGGCGACGGGGAATCGGCGAGCCCGGAAAACCGGTTGGCTGAATCGGGTAATACTGCCACCCTGAAGTGTCGGACCTCGGTGCGAACATCATCGAGTGTCCCGGTTCTCGACACCGCCAACCACACACCTGTAGGGGGAGCCATGTCAGTTGCACTGGACGTCGCAACGGCCGATCCGGAGGCCGACAGACCGGAGCGGCCCGCCGCGTCCGCGCCGGGCCGCCTGCACTCGCTGCGCCGCTTCTGGCCGTACGTGCGCCCGTACCGGCGCGCGCTGCTCGCCGCGACCACGCTCGCGGTCCTCTCGTCGCTGACCGCGATCGTCATACCGTTGATCATCGCCAAGATCATCGACGGGCCGATCGCGCGGCGCGATTTCGCGGGAGTGTTCGCGCCGGTCGCGCTGGTGCTGGTGCTCGGCCTGCTGGAAGCCGTCGGTGTGTGGGGGCGCCGCTGGCTGGTGTCCAAGCCGGCGACGCTGGTCGAGATCACCATGCGCGCCAAGATCTTCCGCAAGTTGCAGTCGCTGGCGATCGGGCGGCACGACTCCTGGGAATCGGGCCAGCTGCTGTCTCGTGCGGTCGACGACATGGCCACCCTGCGCCGCTTCGTCGCGTTCGCCGGGCCGTTCCTGATCATCCATCTCGTGCTGATCCCGGTCGGCCTGCTGGTGCTGCTCGCTTTGAACTGGCAGATCGGGCTGATCTTCGTGATCATCGCGATTCCGTTGACCTACATCTGCATTCGGTTCGAGCGCGCGTACTCGGTCGCGTCGCGCCGGTCCCAGGACCAGTCCGGCGACCTGGCCACCACCGCCGAGGAGTCGGCGCAGGGCGTGCGTGTGCTGAAGGCGTTCGGCCGCGGTGTGTTCTTCGGCGGCCGGTTCCTCGCCCAGTCGCGCGAACTGCAGCAGACCGAGATGCTCAAGGTGCGCCTGGACGCGCGGCTGTGGTCGGCCATGACCGGCATGCCGCAGCTGGCCATCGCGTTCGCGCTCGGTTACGGCGGCTACGCCGTGGCGCAGGGCTCGATGACGCTCGGCACCCTGGTCGCGGCGATCACCCTCGCCAACTTCCTGCAGTGGCCGATCATCTGGACCGGCTTCCTGCTCGCCGAACTGAACGACGCGCGCACGGCGGGCGATCGGTACTGGGAGATCATCGACACCCCGGTCGACATCGCCGATCCGGCCGATCCGGTGGAGTTGCCGGAGACGGTCGTCGGCGAATTGCGCTTGGACGGCGTGAAGTTCGCCTTCCCGGACGCGAAAGGGGAGGTGCTGCACGATGTTTCGCTCAAGATTCGACCCGGCGAGACGGTGGCCCTGGTCGGCGCGACCGGTAGCGGAAAGACCGCGCTGCTCAACCTGATTCCGCGGCTCTACGATCTGTCCGGCGGTGTGATCACCATCGACGGCATCGACATCGCGACCATGCGACTGGCCGATCTGCGCTCGCTGGTGTCGGTCGCGTTCGAGGAGCCGGTGCTGTTCTCGGCGAGCGTGCGGGAGAACGTCGCGCTCGGCGACCCGTCCGCCACCGACGCCGATGTGCGGCGCGCGCTGGACGTCGCGCAGGCCACCGAGTTCGTGGACAACCTGCCGTGGGGACTGGACACCAGGATCGGCGAGCAGGGCCTCAGCCTGTCCGGCGGTCAGCGCCAGCGGCTCGCGCTGGCCCGCGCCGTGTTGAGTGGCGCGGGCGCGGGGAGCCGGATCATGGTGCTCGACGACCCGTTGTCCGCGCTCGACGTGGAAACCGAAGAGCGGGTGCAGGAACGACTGCGCACCGTGCTGGCCGGCGCGACGACGCTGCTCGTCGCACACCGGCCCTCGACCGCGGCGTTGGCCGACCGGGTCGCGGTGCTGGCCGATGGCCGGATCGTCGCCGAGGGCACGCACGATCAACTGCTGCGCAGCAGCAGCCGATATCGAGAACTGATGGGAGGTGAGCAGCTGTGAGTACGGAAACGGTGACGTCGAAAGACGCGGTGACGAACGAGGATTCGTCCGGTCGGCGCGACGAGGCCGCCGACTGGCGTGGCATCGCCAGCGAGGACAAGGAGGTCACCCAGGCCGGAAACCTGGTGCTGGCCGGGCGATCCCGGCGACTGCTGCTCGACCTGGTCCGTCCGTACCGCAAGCTGGCGGCGCTCGCGCTGGTGCTCATCGTGGTGGACAACGCCGCCATGGTGTCCGCGCCGCTGTTCATCGCGCACGGGCTCGACAACGGCATCGGCGAAGGGCGCAAAGGGAATTGGGCACCGCTCACCTGGGCGGTCGGCGGGTACTTCACGGCGGTGCTGCTCGGCGGGCTGACCACGTTCCTGTTCCTGCGGGTGTCCGGCAAGCTCAGCCAGAGCGTGCTGTTCGACCTGCGGGTGCGCTCGTTCACGCACATGCAGCGGCTCAGCGTCGCCTTCCACGAGAAGTACACCTCGGGCAAGGTCGTCGCGCGCCTCACCGGCGACATCGAGACGTTGCAGGAGCTGCTGGAGGGCGCGCTGAATCAGGCGCTCAGCGCGATCCTTTCGGTGCTGACCATCGCGGTGCTGCTGATCTACCTGGATCTGACGCTGGCCGCGATCGTGCTGATCGGCTTCGTGCCGCTGGTGTTCGTCACCCGCTGGGCGCAGCGCAGGCAGCGGGCGAGTTACCGGCACACCCGCGGTGCGATCGCGAAGGTGGTCGTGCAGTTCGTCGAGTCGATGGGCGGCATGCGCGCGGTGCAGACCTTCCGCCGCGAGCAGCGCAACGAGTCGGTGCTCGCACACGAGGACAGCGACTACCAGCAGGCGACCACCAAGGCCATGCGCGGCATGGGCGACTACGCGGGACTGAGCAGGCTGCTCGGCAACCTGACCACGGTGGTCATCATCGTGGTCGGCGCGTGGCAGGTGATCGAGGGGCACATCGCGGTCGGCGTGCTCGCGGCATACCTGTTGTACCTCAACGAGTTCTACGGTCCGCTCGACGAACTCGCGCAGGTGTTCAACTCGTATCAGTCCGCGGCCGCGGCGCTGGAGAAGATCTCCGGCGTGCTCGAGGAGGAGCCCTCGGTGGCCGAGCCGACCGACCCGACGCCGGTGGCGAAGGCGAGCGGCGCGGTGCTGATGGATCGGGTGTCGTTCGGTTACGGCGCCGAGCGTCAGGTGCTGCCGGAGTTCACGCTGGACATCCCGGCCGGACAGGTCGTCGCGCTGGTGGGTGCCACCGGCGCGGGCAAGTCGACGCTGGCCAAGCTGCTGACCCGGTTCTACGACCCGTCCGAGGGCGCGGTCACGCTGGACGGGGTCGATCTGCGCCGGATCGCCGACGCCGATCTGCGCCGCAATGTCGTGATGGTCACCCAGGAGTCCTACCTGTTCTCCGGCTCGGTGGCCGACAACATCCGGCTCGGCAGGCCGGACGCGAGCGACGAGGAGGTGTTCGCGGCGGCCCGCGCGGTCGGGCTGTACGACTTCGTGCAGGCGCTACCCGAGGGCTTCGGCACCGACGTGCGCAAGCGCGGCGGCCGATTGTCCGCCGGTCAGCGGCAGCTGGTCGCGTTCGCCCGGGTGTTCCTGGCCGATCCGGCGGTGATCGTGCTGGACGAGGCCACGTCCAGCCTGGACATCCCGGGTGAGCGGCTGGTGCAGCGGGCACTCGAGACGGTGCTGCGCGATCGGACCGCGGTGATCATCGCCCATCGGCTGTCCACCGTGGCCATCGCCGACCGGGTGCTGGTCCTGGAATCCGGCCGCATTGTGGAGGACGGCAGCCCGGCCGAGCTCATCGCGGGCACCGGCCGGTTCGCCAGCCTGCACGCGGCCTGGCGGGAATCCCTGGTGTGATGCGGGCTGGTGTGGTGCGGGGTACGGCTCGGTGTCGCTTACGGTAGATAGGTGACGACTCCAGCCCCCGAGAGCCAAGCCTCTGGCCCCGAGACGCCGCCGGCCTCCCGGTGGCCGGCGATTCTCACCTGGCGCGCGCACAACGCGTCCCGGATGGAGTCGGTCCGCGTGACGCTGAACGGCAATCGCATCCGCGCCGCCGGTCGCATGATCGGCGGCGCGTGCGACGACCACCCGGCGTTCAGCGCGTCCTATGACCTGGTCACCGACGAGAGCGGCGCGACGAAGCGGCTCTCGCTGCGTACCACCACGGCCGCGGGCGAACGGCACGCGTCCATCGCCAGGGACGAGGAGAACTACTGGCTGGTCGACGCGGGCGGCAGCCACGTGCGCTCCACCTTCGCCGGCGCGCTCGATGTCGACGTGGTGCTCAGCCCGTTCTTCAACACGCTGCCGATCCGCCGCTTCGACCTGCAGCACGCGGTGCACGACGTCCAGGTCCCGGTCGTCTACGTACGCCTGCCCGACCTGTTGGTCCAGGAAGCCAGCCTCACCTACAGCGCGGCCGCCGACGGCATCAGCGTGCTTTCCCCGGTCTCCAGCGCGACCGTCACCGTCGACGCCGACGGCTTCCTGCTCGACTACCCGGGTCTGGCCGAACGCATCTGACAATTCGGTTTACCGCGCTCAGTTCAACCGGGTGATAACCCCGCCGCGCTGCCCGGCCTCGCGCAAGTTCGCCAGCCAATTGTGGTCACCGGGGTGGATATCCGTGATTTCCCATCGTCGCGCGGTTTCGTAGCGTTCGCGGGCATCATGTCCGGCTTCGACGAGATCGGCCAGGGAATTGTCCGCGCGCAGGCTGTCGCGGGCGGCGCCGAGCATCGTGAGCGTTTCCTCCAGGACCGCCAACAGTGCCGCGGAATTGGGTTCACAAATGGCGCGCACGAGATCGGGGGCGGTCGCTGCGACGCGGGTGCCGTCGCGGAAGGAACCCGCCGCCAGCCCGAGCGCGAGTTCGCCACCCGCCGCACCGGCCGACGCCAGCGCCTCGGCCAGCACGTGCGGCAGATGCGAGATCCGGGCCACCGCGCGGTCGTGCTCGTCCGCGACCACCGGCACGACCACCGAGCCGCAATCCAGGGCCAGTCGCACCACCCTGGTCCACGCCTCGACATGGGTGCCCTCGTCCACGCCGACCGCCCACACGGCATCGCGGAACAGCTCGGAATCGGTGGCGGCCCACCCGGATTCGGCGGTACCGGCCATCGGATGGCCGCCGACGTAGCGGGCCGACAGACCTTCCTTGCGCACCGCCTCGGCGACCGGCGCCTTGACACTGACCACATCGGTCAGCACGCAGCGCGGCGCGAACGTGGCGATCGCGGAGACCATGTGTGCGACCGCGGGCATCGGCACCGCGATGACGATCAGCGCGTCCGCCTCGGCGGCCCGGGTCAGCGCGGCGGACAGCTCTTCGGTGACGTCGAAGCCGTCGGCCCGGGCGGCCTGCGCACCCGCCGCGGAACGGTTGAATCCCCAGGCGTGATAGCCCGCGCCGACGGCGGCACGCAGCAGAGAACCGCCGATCAAGCCGGTTCCGAGGACACACACGGATGCTTTCCCAGCAGAAGTCACCTGAACAGATTGGCATACGACTTCAACATTTCGGCTCGGGCAGACTACCGTTGCGGCCATGGCAGCACAGCGCTCGGGCACGAATAGGGCGGCGTCGGATGATTACGACGACGTAGAAGGGTTCGCAGTGGCGGTTGTCCGCGAAGAAGGCAAATGGCGGTGCAGCCCGCTGAGCCAGGAAGCCCTTACGGATTTGTCCGCGGCGGAAAACGAACTGAAGGCGTTGCGCAGCTCGGGTGCCGTGTTCGGCCTGCTCGACATCGACGACGAGTTCTTCATCGTGGTCCGGCCCGCGCCTAGCGGCACCCGGATGCTGGTCTCGGACGCGACCGCCGCCATTGATTACGACATCGCCGCGGACGTACTCGACGCCCTGAACGTGGAAATCCCGGATATCGATCCCGACGAGCTCGACGACATCGAGCCGTGGGAAGAGGGCGACCTCGGGGTGCTCGCCGATCTCGGTCTGCCCGAGCCGGTGCTCAGCGTCATCCTCGCCGACACCGACCTCTATCCCGACGAGCAGCTCGGCATGATCGCCCAACGCCTCGGCTTCGCCGACGAACTATCGGCGGTGCTGGACAAGCTGCCCCGCTGACGTGCCCCTCCCTTCGGACGCCGACATGGTGCGCGCCGCGATCGCCGCGGCCGCCGAAGCGGACCCCCGTGACGTTCCCGTCGGTGCCGTCGTATTCGACGCCACCGGAAGGGAACTCGCGCGCGCGGCGAACGCCCGCGAAGCCCTCGGCGACCCCACCGCACACGCCGAAGTCCTAGCCCTGCGCCGCGCCGCCCAACGCCACGGCGACGGCTGGCGCCTGGAAGGCGCCACCCTCGCCGTCACCCTCGAACCCTGCACCATGTGCGCAGGCGCCCTAGTCCTAGCCCGCGTCTCCCGCCTCGTCTTCGGCGCCTGGGAACCCAAAACCGGCGCCGTAGGCTCCCTCTGGGACGTAGTCCGCGACCGCCGCCTCAACCACCGCCCCCAAGTCCGCGGCGGCATCTTAGAACCCGACTGCGCCACCCTCCTGGACACCTTCTTCCGCACCCACCGCGACCCGACTTAACGCACGATCCACTCTCCCGACGCAAGCAGCAGCATGCGTCACGTGCACCTTCCGTACGTCAAGTCACCCCCTGCCCGCCCTACCCAGCCGATTTAACGATCAGCCCCCACTCCGGTATGGTTGTCGGCGGTGGCGTGTCCGAGCGGCCTAAGGAGCACGCCTCGAAAGCGTGTGAGGGGTAACCCCCCTCCGAGGGTTCAAATCCCTCCGCCACCGCCAAAGCCCCTCATCTGCTCACCCAGGTGAGGGGCTTTTTCTTTGCTCAGGCAACACCTGGTCGGGCTTCGTGACAAGGTGTTGACAAGCGCAGCTACCAACGCCTGTTGCGGCAGAGCCCTGGCTGCCCGAATACTTCTTGTCCATCGCAGACGCTACGCGGTCCAAGTCGTCGTCGAAGAGGTCCGCGTAGGTGTTGAGTGTTTCCTTCGCGTCCTTTGTCCGAGCAGCCGCACCAGCGCCAGACAGCATGTTGACCCAGTCCATAGAACGACCTTTCTAGTCAAGCGTCATCCGCATGCGCGGGTGGCAGGTCCCGAAGCGGCGGTATTCCGCGCCGGGCGTACGTCTCCTCGGGGGTAACGGTGATGACATCGAGCTGCTGCACCAACGTCGCGGGAATCTCCCGGGCCGAGAAGTGCTCAGGGCTCGGCACTATGACCGCCTCCGCATCCAGTCGGGTTGCTTGTGCCTTCAGACGGGCCAGAGGTGGCCGTCCGAACTTGGGGTCATAAACCACCATGTCGGCGAAGTCGTAACCGAGACGTGTTGCGAGCTTGCGGATTTGACCCTGGTCCCAAAGCAACGCGGCTCCGGACACATCGGCTCGTTGGTACCCGATACACGTTGGTCTCCAACGCATTACACCCCCTCTCTCCTCATGCCCGTCGAGTGCGATATATCCGTGAATCTCGAGATAGAACCCGGAGTAGTCGTCTGAGTCGTCTCCGGCGCTCTGTAGTTCGAGCACGCCGCCAGGGAACTGGAACAGCCGCGTACGTGGCGTGGCTTGCGCTACTTCTGGTTCGTCGGTCACGACTGCCCCTTGCGTCAGTGGTGAGGCAGCTCGGGGCCGAGTTGACTGCACCGGCCCCAAGCGCCACATCTGAAGTTAGGGATCGCGCAGGGACGCCAGAACTGTGTCAAGGACGCTTCCAAAGACACTTCAAACGTCCTGCGTGTCCCAAAATGTGCGTAGGGTTCTGGCATGACTCAGCGTCTGGAATCCGCGATGGTCCGCGCAGGGTTCGACTCAGCCCGGCTGGCTACTGCGGTCAAGGTGGACGTGAAGACCGTGAACCGTTGGCTTGCGGGACGGGTTCCGCATCGGCGCACCCGCCTGGAGGTTGCCCTGGTGCTCGGCGAGACCGAGGAGTCATTGTGGCCATCTGCTCGGCCGGACATTCAAGCAGGAGCACCAGCGACCGCGGAGGTCTTGGGTGCTTACGCGCATCGGGCAGACATACCGAACGATCTCTGGGTGTCGCTGATGCACAAGGCAACTGAACGAATCGACATCATCGGGTACGCATACCCGTTCGTATTCGAGTTGCTGCCGAACGCTTCCGAATTGATCGCTGCCAAGTGCAGCGCGGGAGCTGTGGTGCGGCTAGGGTTCGCCGACCCTGATTGCCCCCACGTCATCGAAAGGGACGTGCTGGAGCAGATGGGCGGCACCCTGCCCGGTCGGATACGCAACGCGTTGTCCATGCTGGGACCGCTTGCAGAAACCCCCGGCTGCACTGTCGGGCTTCACACCACGCATCTGTACAACTCGGTGTTTCGGTTCGACTCCGAGATGATTGTTACCCCGTACCTGTTCCGAGCTCGGGGCTACCAGCACACTGCTATGCACCTGCGGAAGTTGTCTCCACACGGGATATTCGAGTCGTTCTCAGACCAATTCGAGCAAATATGGGGAACCGTAACCCCGTACGGCACAGAGGAACATCATGGGCTCACGGCGTGACTATTACAAAGATCCGGATGCACCCAAGCCCAACTCGTTGAAGCCAGGCGGGTCGGCATTAGTTGTTGACGACACTGGGCGCGTGCTCATGCAACGGCGCGGGGACTCCGGCAACTGGTCATTGCCAGGCGGGATCATGGAGGTAGGGGAGACCCTCGAAGACTGTGTGATTCGCGAAACCCGAGAAGAAACCGGGTTGGACATCGAGATAACAGGGCTGCTCGGCATCTATACCGATCCAGACCACGTGATCGAATACTCCGACGGCGAGGTCCGGCAAGAGTTCGCGATCGTCTACAACGGCCGAGTGGTTGGTGGCGAAATCCAGGTGTCACACGAGTCCACCGAGGTCCGGTTCATCTCCCTCGACGAACTAGAGGCCATGCCGGTGCATCCGACCGTCCGCCTGCGACTTCGGCATCACCAGGAAGGTTCGGACCTCCCGTGGCTGGGCTAACTCGGCAAACTGCGACCAAAGGGACCTTACCTATTCAGGATCGAATCCCTCCGCCGGATCTACCTCGGTAAGCATCAACATTCGCTTCAGGCGCAAAGGGTCATCGGGATTGTTCCTCTGTCGCTCTTCCAGGGCGCCCATTATCTGGTCCCAGAAATTACTGAGATCGCTTGGGCGAGCCAGATGGAAAGAAACCAGCATATGGAGAGCCGAAACCCTCGTCGCGCAGACGCGAGACCTCGGACACCCTGACGAAAGGCTGATCATGGGCAGGATCGAGTACTACTACGACCCGAAGGCACCCAAGCCCAATTCGCTTGTGGTGGCATGCAATCTGCTCGTTGCCGATGGGGTCCGGGGCTATTCTGCTGCCGCGGCGTCGTGACACGGGCCAGTGGGCACTGCCCGGCGGAGCGATGGACATGGGTGAGACGCCGGCCGAGTGCGCCATCAGAGAATGTCAGGAAGAAACTGGTATCACGGCTGAAATAACTGGATTCCTAGGCGTTTACAGCAATCCGAACCACATCGTTGCCTACACCGACGGCGAAATTCGTCAGCAGTACGAGAACACTTACATCGGCCGACCAGTCGCCGGGGAGCCCACCATCAACGATGAAGCTGACGGCGTAACCTTCGTACTCCCTACAGATTTGGACCAGTACGACATCCACCCGAGCATGCGCCAACAGATCGGCGACTACCTGTCGGGAAACTACCCTTACCTCGGATGAGCCATCAGCGCTTGCTCGATGGCCGGGTGTTCTCAACTGGGCTCCGGAGCCGCAGACGCTGGCCCCGCACGAGCGAGAACCGTTGCGGCGACGCCGCGGGATTGTGGTTATCCCGTTTTGATGCAGGAACTTCCGGTGTCCAGTCCGGTGCCTTCGACGTCGATGGTGGTGAACTTCGTCGAGGTGTATTGCCCTGGCACGCTTTGGATGGCGGTGATGTTTTGGGGCCCGGTGCGGGTGGGAGTCCAGGTGGTGGTGACGGTGTTGTTGGCGGGGTGGTGGATGGGGTCGCCGGGGAGGCGTTCGCCGTTGCCGGGGATGACGCCGCCGGAGAGCCAGAAGAAGACCGAACCGGGGTCGTCGGAGATGTCGGTGACCGTGGCGGTCACTCGGTAGTGGCAGCCGGTCACGATGCCCTCGGAGCCCAGGTCGACGCTGACGCCGGTCACCTCGGCGTTGGCGGGTGGACCGGCCAGTACGGCGGTGACGGCCGCCGCCGCGAAGGTGGCCGCGCCGACCGCGGCTCGAGAGTGGGACCTGCTCACGTGCTACCTCCCTGACTGGAATTTCACGATCGCCTCACCGTTGCGGCTTACCCAGTCCAGCAGACTGTGCAATCGTTCCGCTACTTCCATACCCATCGGGGTGAGTGAGTATGTGACTTTCGGTGGGGTAGTTGGTTCCACGGTGCGGTCGGTGAGGCCGTAGTCGGTGAAGGTGCGCAGGTTCTGCGACAGCATCTTCTCGCTGATGCCGCCGACGTGGTCGCGCAGGACGTGAAACCGCATCGGTCCGTCGCGCAGGGCGGACAGAATCAGCACGCCCCAGCGGCTGGTCAGCTTGTCGAGGACGGTGCGGCCGGGGCAGTCGCTGTCGAATATTGCCTGCCGCGTGGTGCCGGGCGAGCTGTTGACCAGGGAACCTACCTTCACGCCTAGAGCTTACTTCGAGGTGGGGCCTTACCAAAGGTTAGTCGCTTTCGTATGGTGAGCTTATGGCTCAGATAAAGCAGGTTTTGGTGATCGGAGCGACCGGTCATGTTGGCGGACAGGTTGTTTCGCAGCTCGCGGCGACCGGGACGGCGGTGCGCGCGCTCGCACGCAAACCCGAGGCGGCGGCATTTCCGACGGGTGTCGAGGTCGTGCCCGGTGATCTGACCGCGCCGGAAACGCTGCCCCGTGCGCTCGCCGGAGTGGACGCTGTCTACCTGACGTGGCCGAATTTGCCTGCCGATAAGGCGATTCCGGTGATCGAGGTGATCGCCGAGCACGCGCGCCGGATCGTGCTGCTGTCCTCCGGTGCGGTCCGCGACGATCTCGAGGAACAGGACAACCCGATCGGCAAGGCACACGCGGACATCGAAAAGCCGATCCGGAATTCCGGCATGGAGTGGACCTTCTTGCGCCCCTACGGTTTTGCGACCAACACGCTGGAATGGGTACCGCAGATCCGCACCGGCGATGTCGTGCGCGGCGCGTACGGGGCCGCAGCGATGACCCTGCTGCACGAGGCTGATATCGCGGCGGTCGCGGTGCGTGCGCTGACCACCGACGAGCACCTCGGTGCCCGGTATGTGCTGAGCGGTTCCGCGTCGCTGAGCCGGGCCGAGCAGGTAGCGATCATCGGCGCGACGCTCGGTCGTCCACTGGTCTGGGAGGAAATCACTCGGGAGCAGGCCAAGGCGCAGATGGGTTGGGTACCAGCGGAATTCGCCGACTACATCCTCGGCGGCCTGGCCGCGATGGTGGACACGCCAGGACTGCCGACGTCGACGATCCAGGAGGTCACCGGAGCACCCGCCCGCAGCTACGCGCAGTGGGTCGCCGATCACGCCGCCGACTTCGCCTGACGGCTATCCGGTACGCAGACAGGAACTTCCGGTATCGAGCCCACTGCCGACGACCTCGACGGTGATGAACTTCGATGACGTGTACCGACCCGGCTCACTCTGCATACCGATCAGGTTCTGCGAACCGACCCGGGTCGGCGTCCAACTCAAAGTGACGGTGTTGTTCTCCGGGTGATGCACAGCCTCACCCGGGATCCGTTCACCGTTGCCCGGGATCACTCCGCCGGCCAGCAGGAAGAATACCGAGCCGGGCGGAATCTCCGAATCGGTGACCGTCGCCGTCACCGGGTAGCGGCAGCCGGTCAGCAGCCCTTCGGGCCCGGCGGCGACGCTGACGGATTCGACATCGGCATTCGCCGGTGGACCGATCGTCACGGCGGTAACAGCGGCGGCCGCGAAGGCCGCGGCACCCACCACGGTGCGAGAGAAAGACCTGCTCATCGTGCTACCTCCTGGAAGGTCGGCATGCGGGCGAGCTGAAAGTAGCGTAATCGCTGGCCGGACCCGGCAACCGGCAGTCGTGCCGAATCGTGCGCCGACCCGGGCTTTCCTACCGTTCAGCGGGCCCGTTCATGCCGGGCCGCAATACGACGGTCTGCCGATCGAGGTCGACTCCGAACGGCGGCGCACCCTCCGCGTCCTCGTCCCGCAACATCGACACCGACTCACGATGGTCGAGCTCCATCCGCTTGGTCGAGTAGAACAGCGCCGTGAATTCATCGGTGAAGGTGCCCGACACCGGAGTGCGCCGCCGCTTGCGCCGCTTGCCCATCGTCAACTCGTACGCCGCGACCAACATCAGCAAGATGATCCAGCCCGGGATCCACCATTGCAGTACCGACGCCATACCGATCAAACGATCCGGCCGCGGCAAGTGTTCCCGATCACATGGCTTCACGCAGGTGCCGCGGACTTGTCCGCGGTAGCGCCGGTACGTCGCGTCGAGGTGAGTACGGCAGCGCCGAGCGCCACACACAACACGGCAGCACCGGCCCCCACCGGGAACAGCCCGACCTGCCAGATCGAGTACACACCCCAAGCGGCCAGTGCCGTCCCGACCACCGCGGGCACCGTCGCGTCGCGCGCGGCATACCGCGCACAGAACACATCCCAGCGCATGCTGACCCGCACCACGAAGAACAACACCACCCCGCCGACCAGAATCCACAACGGCCTTGTCTCCCACCAGGTTTGCGGATCTCCCGGCAGCAATCGCGACGGCACGAGCGTCGCCGCCCCGGTCAACATCGCGATCACGGGCACATGCCACAGATAGATCGTCATCAACAACGGCACGATCGCGGTGATCACCCGCCGCAACGACCGACGCGGTTCCCACCCACCAACCCGCCGATCCACCAGCGTCAACAGCGCCAGCTGAACGACGGCAAGAATCGAGATGGCGGAAGTGGGCGGCGCCAGATTGGACACGGGCGCATCGGCCACTCCGAGGGTGGTCGGAAAGTACGGGCCCGCCCCGACCATCACCACCAGCAGCCCGACGCCGACCACGCCGAGAAGCAGCACACCGGCATCGGTGACCGTCCGCAGCAATCCGCGCGCGTGCACCACCCCGAGCTGATGACAGAACAACCACACGAAGACCAGATTCCACTCCGCGAACCGCCCCGCACCACCGAATCGCAAGGCGTCCACCGCAAGCGAGCACCCCAGCAAAACCACCGGCAACAGCAGCGGCACCCGATCGTGCAATACCACCGCGCCCGGCGCCACGGCCACCGCCACCAGATACACCGCGAGAAACCACAGCGGACTGGCCACGACGTGTGCGGCCGTCGCCGCCGTCCGCTCGGAGTAGACGCCGAGGACCGCGATCACCGGAGCCAGCACCGCGACCAACGCGAGCACCGGCGTGACCAGCCGCCGCGCCCGCGGACCGAGATACTCCCCGTAACCCAACCCGCTTGCCCGCCAACGATCCACGATCAGCGTGTTCGCGAACCCGCCCGCGAGAAAGAACAGCGGCATCACCTGAATCAGCCAGGACAGCGCCCAGATAGGCCGCCCGTGCAGCGCGGGCTCGCCACGCAGCACCCCGTCGGTGACGGTGACCCGC
The DNA here is from genome assembly GCF_040645995.1 of Nocardia sp. NPDC046473. Classification (NCBI taxonomy): domain Bacteria; kingdom Bacillati; phylum Actinomycetota; class Actinomycetes; order Mycobacteriales; family Nocardiaceae; genus Nocardia; species Nocardia sp. NPDC046473. Next base: position 496,426 of record NZ_JBEYZJ010000002.1, on the reverse strand, counting down.
ACCGAAATCCAGTGAATGACAACGACGACCCCGATCGCGAAGACCCGACCGAGATCGATCGTCCAACTACGCGGTCTACTCACATCCATGGGCGTACCCGCCCCGGCTGAACAGCGGATGAAATGCACCGCACGCCTGCGGTATCGAACCGGCGAGCAATAGTTCGGCGGCAACGGATATTTCGGGCGAACGGGGGTATACGCCGGATAGCTAAATGCGGGAAGGACGTGGTGGCCCATGCGCCGTCGTACAGTCCGCTCGAGACCGATGAGCGAGAGAAACATGAGAATCGGAAGCATTATTGTCTTGGTCTGGTTGCTGATCGGCGTTGTCGCCGCAGCTCAGCGGAACTACTTCGACAGCGGACCGGTGAACTGCGCCGGGTTCGGCACCATTGCCGTCACGGTGATCGCGGGCCCGCTCAACTACATGGGCGTGAACCCCAAGGTCGACGATTGCAATGTGCCGCAACCGAGTCCGTAGTCAACGACACCGGTGATCGCGTACCGCACACCGGCCCAACCTGATTCGGCGACCTCGCGCCCGGCAACGGGCGCGAGGTTCGCTGCGGCGCGCAGGCCGTGTCGTCGCGTTCGGCGCGTCGCGTTCGGGGCTCGATAATGAGGGTCGCTCAGAAGACGCCGACGAATGAGGCAATATGCGACTTGGCAGCCTGATTGTCGTGCTCTGGCTCGTGATCGGTGTGATCGCCGCAGGCCAGCGCCACTACTTCGACACTGGCCCGATCAATTGCGCGGGATTCGGCACCACCGCGCTCACCGTCTTGGCCGGTCCGCTCAACTACGTCGGCATCAACCCGAAGATCGCCGACTGCAACGTTCCGCAGCCGAGCCAGTAGGGGATAAACGCTGATCAGGCGGGGTATTCTCAGGTGGGGAGCACGGAAAGGGAGCGACGACATGCGCGACCAAGAGATGCGCGACCGCGGTTTCCGCGGCCGAGCAGTGCGCCATACCGGTACCAGACTGTTCAGCACACTGTTGCTCATCTGGTTGGCCATCGGCCTGATCGCCGCGGGTCAGCGCCACTATTTCGAGGGCAGCCCGACGAACTGCGCGGGTTGGGGCACGATCGCCCTCACGGCACTGGCCGGCCCGCTCAACTACATGGGGATGAACCCGAAGGTCGATGACTGCACGTTGCCGCAGCCGAGCCAGTAAAAACCAGCCCCCACCCGGCGAACCGAGTGGGGGCGAATGCCGGGAGGTCAGCCGACGTCGGCGGGCAGCTTCGCGTCGCCCGGCGTCGGCTGCCCGCGCAACGCGAACAGCTTCGCACCTTCCACATCGATGTCCGGCACGATCTTGTCCAGCCAGCGGGGCATCCACCAGGCCCACTTGCCCATCAGCGCGAGCAGCGACGGAATCAACACCATCCGCACCAGGAAGGCGTCGAACAGCACGCCGGCCGCCAGCGCGAAACCCATCATCTTCGCGGTCACATCGGTCTCCAGCAGGAACGAGCCGAACACCGAGATCATGATGACCGCCGCGGAGGTGACCACCCGGGCCCCGTGGTGATAACCGCTGATCATCGCCTCCTTCGGCGGCTTGCCGTGCACGTACTCCTCGCGCATGCGAGTCACCAGGAACACCTGGTAGTCCATCGCGAGGCCGAACACCAAGCCGACCAACATGATCGGCAGGAAGCTCACGATCGCCCGCGGATCCTGGATCAACCCGAGCTTGCCCTCCTGGAAGATCAGCACGGTCGCACCGAAGGTGGCCGCCATCGACAGCAGGAAGCCGAGCGCGGCGGTCAGCGGCACCAGGATGGAGCGGAACACCAGGATCAGCAGGATGAACGCGGCGCCCGCCACGATCGCCATGTACGGCACGATCTTGCCGAGCAGCACGTGGTCGATATCGGCATAGATGGCGGTGGTGCCGGTGATGCCGTATTTCATCCCGTACTGCGATTCGAGCCGGCCCTCGGCCGCGCGGGCGTCGCGGACCAGGTCCTTGGTCGACTGGTCGTTCGGCCCCGACTTCGGTACACCGTTGATGAGCGCGCCGAGTCCGTCCTGGCTCAGCCGCGGCTCGGTCACGTAGTCCATATCCGGTGAGGCCGCGAGCTCGTCGTGCAGCGAACTCAGTGCCGCCGTGCGTTTTTCCGCCGGAACATTCGCGAGGTCGACCGCGACCTGCAACACGCCGTTGCTGCCCTCGCCGAACCCGGCCGTGCGCAGCTCGTAGGCCTTTCGGACGGTGGAGGTCTTGGGCATGCTGTCCTCGCCGGGCAGCCCGAGGTTCATGTTCGTCGCGGGCAGGGCGAGCAGCCCGAGCACGACGATACTGAGCACCAGTGCGACGGCGGGCGCCTTGCCGATGGCCTGGGCGAAGCGCATGCCGTTGGTGATCGAGTCGTCGTCTTCCGGATCGTGCTGCGCGATGAGCGGCAGCTTCGGCTTGAACAGGTGCCGCCCGAACGCGCCGAGCAGCGCTGGCATCAGCGTGATCGCGGTGAGCACCGCGAACCCGGCCGCGATCGCGCCGCCCAGACCCATGAAGGTAAGGAATCGAACGCCGACGATGCTGAGCCCGACCAGCGCGATGATGACGGTGAGACCGGCGAACACCACCGCCGAGCCCGCGGTCCCGAGCGCGGTCCCGGCCGCCTCGTCCGGCGAATCCTGTACTGCCAGTTCATGTTTGTAGCGCGAGACGATGAACAACGCGTAGTCGATGGACAACGCGATACCGATCATCGACGCGAGGAACGTGGTGAAGCTGGGGATAGAAAGGAACGAGGTGCCGAGGAAGATCAGCGCGGTAGCCGCACTGAGCCCCACCACCGCGGTGATGATCGGCACGAACGCGGCGACGATCGCGCCGAACGCCACGATCATCACGATCAACGCGACCGCCATGCCGATCATCTCGGACTGACCGCTCGGCGCCGCCTGCTCCGTCGCGATGGTGCCGCTCAGCTCGACCGTCAAACCCGCGCCGCGCGCCTGGTCGGCCACGTCGTAGGCGGCCTTGCGGCTCTCGGCGGTGACGTCGGTGAAGTTCTTGATGCCGAACGGCACGCTGAAGAACGCGACCGTGTCCCGGTCGGTCTTGTTGAGCACGTTCAGCGGTGCGCCGCTGCACTTCGAGGCGTCCGGCTCGGCGACGAGACAGCCCATCTCCTCGGTCGCGGTGATCGGGTTCGGGATCGGCTTGCTGTGGTCGACGATGCCGAGCTGGTTCAGCTTGTCGATCAGCGCGTCGATCGCCTGCCGGTTGACCGGGTCGGTCAGCCGCTGACCCGCGGGCGCGCCGAGCACGTAGGTCCCGGTGACGGCGTCGAATTTGAACCCCTCGGACATACCGGGGAAGTGCTGGTCGAGGATCTGCGTCGCGCGCTCCGACGGCAGGTTCGGCATGCTGAAGTCGTCGCTCATCGGCTCCTTCAGCTGGGTGCCGAGCACGCCGAGGACCAGGAAACCGACGATCCAGATCGGCAGCACAATCCACTTGTGGCGGAAGGCGAACTTGCCCCATCGGTATAGATACACGGACACAGGGTTCTCCTCGCGGTGATCGGGTCGGGCCGGATCGAGCGACTGAACGCCCGCGGGCCGACTGCGCCCGCCGGGGAACTACCGAGCTGGAGAGGTCGAACTTCTTCTGAGTCTGCTGTGGACGGCGCACAAGATCAAGAACCGACCGCGGAAACAACTCGGCCCCGCACTCGAAGAATCGAGTGCGGGGCCGAGTGCGGACCGATCAGCTGACGCCGACCGGCACCTGCACCGTTTCCGCCGAGCGCTGCTGCAGTTCACGCAGCTTGGCGCCTTCGACGTCGATATCGGGCACGATCCGGTCCAGCCACTTCGGCATCCACCAGGCCCACTTGCCCATCAGCACGAGCAGCGACGGGATCAGCACCATCCGGACGATGAACGCGTCGAACAGCACGCCGGCCGCCAGCGCGAAGCCGAACGACTTGGCCGTCACGTCGGTCTCGAGCAGGAACGAGCCGAACACCGAGATCATGATGATCGCCGCCGAGGTCACCACGCGGGCACCGTGGTGATAACCGGCGACAACCGCTTCCTTCGGTGATTTGCCGTTGACGAACTCCTCGCGCATCCGGGTCACCAGGAACACCTGGTAGTCCATCGCGAGGCCGAACACCAAGCCGATCAACATGATCGGCAGGAAGCTGATCAGCGGATGCGGATCCGCGATCAGCCCGAACTTGCCCTGCTGGAAGATCAGCACCGTCGCGCCGAACGTGGCGCCCATGGAGAGCAGGAAGCCGAGCGCCGCGGTCAACGGCACCAGGATCGAGCGGAACACCAGGATCAGCAGGATGAACGCGGCACCGGCGACGATCGCCAGATACGGCACGATCTTGCCGAGCAGCACGTTATCGACGTCGGCATAGATGGCAGTGGTGCCGGTGATGCCGTATTCCATGCCGAACTCGGCCTGCAGCTGTCCTTCCGCGTCGCGGGCGTCCTTGACCAGGTCCTTGGTGGCCTGGTTGTTCGGACCCGACTTCGGCACGCCGTCGAGCAGCACGCCCTGCTTGTCCTCGCTCCACTTCGGCTCGGTCACGTAGTCCATGCCGGGGTAGGCGGAGAGCTTGTCGCGCAACGCCTTGACCGCGTTCTCCCGGTTCTCCACCGGCACCTTGGACAGGTCAGCCGCCACGTTCAGCACGCCGTTGCTGCCCTCGCCGAAGCCCTCGGTGCGCAGCTCGTAGGCCTTGCGGATGGTGGAGGTCTTGGGCTGGCTGTCGTCGCCGGGCAGGCCGAGGTTCAGTCCGGCGGCGGGCGCGGCGAGCGCACCGAGCACCAGGACGCTCAGTCCGAGGGCGAGCCAGGGCGCCTTGCCGATCAACCGGCCGAAGCGCATGCCGTTGGTGACCGAGTGGTCGTCCTCCGGATCGTGCTTGGCGACCAACGGCAGCTTCGGCTTGAACAGGAACCGGCCGAACGCGCCGAGCAGCGCTGGCATCAGCGTGATCGCGGTGAGCACCGCGAAGGCCGCGGCGATCGCGCCGCCGAGACCCATGAAGGTCATGAACTGCACGCCGACGATGCTGAGCCCGCCGAGCGCGATGATCACCGTCAGGCCGGCGAACACCACCGCGGATCCGGCCGTGCCGAGCGCGGTACCGGCCGCCTCCTCCGGCGAATCCTGTACTGCCAGTTCATGTTTGTAGCGCGAGACGATGAACAACGCGTAGTCGATGGACAACGCGATACCGATCATCGAGGCGAGGAAGGTGGTGAAGCTCGGTACCTCGATCACCGAGGTGCCCAGGAAGATCAGTGAGGTGGCCGCGCCGAGACCGATGATCGCGGTGAGGATCGGCACGAAGGCGGCGACGATCGCGCCGAACGCCACGACCATCACGATCAGCGCGACGCCCATGCCGATCATCTCGGACTGACCACTCGGCGCCTGCTGCTTCATCGCGATCGAGCCGCTCATCTCGACCGTGAGCCCGGCATTGCGCGCGTCGGCGGCGACCGCGTAGGCCGCGTCGCGCTGCTGGTCGGTGACGTCGGTGAACTTCTTGATGGTGAACGGCACGTTCATCACCGCCACCGAGTCGGGCACGGTCTTGCTGAGCACGTTCAGCGGTGCGCCACTGCACTTACCGGGATCCGGGTCGGCCAGACAGCCCATCTTCTCGGCGGCGGTGACCGGGTTCATGATCGGCTTGCTGTGGTCGACGATGTCGAGTTCGCCCAGCTTGGCGATGAAGGCGTCGACGGCCGTGCGGTTCGCCGGGTCGGTGAGCTTTTGGCCCGCCGGTGCGGCGATCACGTAGGTGCCGGTGACGGCGTCGAACTTGAATGCGGCGGACGCGCCCGGAAAGTGTTTGTCGAGAATGTCGTTCGCGCGCGCGGACGGCAGGTCCGGCATGCTGAAGTCGTTCGTCATCGGCTTCTTGAGCTGCGCACCCAAGCCGCCGAGGATCAAGAAGAGAAGCAGCCAGACGGGGAGCACTATCCATTTTCTTCGGAAAGCGAACTTTCCCCATCTATAGAGGTACACGGACACGACGGATCTCCTAGCGGTGCTGGGGGGGTGCTGATTCAGGCCGGTGACAGCACTCGCGGGGTGCCCTGCTTGTCCCCGCCTCCACGTGACGCTTTCTGCCTACCGTGCGGTAGGTAGACTATTCGAGGACTAAGCGGAGGTGCAACCTCTATTTCGCCGACACCGTTAGCTCGGCGCACGAATGGTGAGAGGATCATCCGATGACCGCGCGATCTACCCACGGCAGCGTTGCCGCTGGTCGAGGCACGAAATCCGCGATTCGCGACGCCGCGGTGAAGCTATTCGGCGACAAAGGATTCGAGCAGACGAGCCTGCGCGAGGTCGCGGATGCGGTGGGAATCACAAAGGCCTCGCTCTACTATCACTACGCCTCGAAACTCGATCTGCTGCACGCGATCATCGATCCGATCATCGATCACATGCACTCGGTGGTGCTCGATCTCGACCGGGCCGCGCGCGATGCGGACGGCGTCAGGGAAGTGCTGCGCAACTATCTGCGCGGCCTGGTGCACCATCGCGCCGCGGGTGCGCTGGTGCTGCGCGACACCGTGACGATCCTCAACGCGATGGCCGACCGGCATCCCGATCTCATCGACGATGACCGGACTTTGCGCGAATGGCTGGCCGGACCGGACGCCACCGAGGAGGCCAAGCTGCGCGCCGGCGCGGTGCTCGCGATGCTCGGCGTCGCGCTGATGTCCAGGGAGTTCGCGCCAGGCGCGGACAACGCGCTGGTGGAAACCACGCTGCTCGATGCGGCGACCTGCGTGCTCAACGCGCGCAACAGCGCGTAGATTGCAGCTACTCGACGGACCAAACCGGAAAACGCCAGGAGATGCTGTGCACATCACCGCGAAGGTCGACTACGCGGTGCGGACGTTGCTCGAGATCGCCCGCGCACCGCAGCTGAACCCGGCCGTGCTCGGCCCCGTCGTGCAGGCCGCGCCGGTGGTGAAGGCCGAGGCGATCGCAACGGCCCAGCGAATTCCGCCGAAGGTGCTGGAGACGGTGCTCGGCGACCTTCGCCGGGCCGATCTGGTGATCAGCAGGCGCGGTCCTGATGGCGGCTACTGGCTGGCCCGCCCGGCCACCGAGATCTCCGTCGCCGACGTGATCAGGGCGATCGAGGGTCCGCTCGCCTCGGTGCGCGGCGAGCGTCCCGAGGACGTGACCTATCAGGGCGCGGCCGAATCACTGCAGCGTGTCTGGATCGCCTTGCGCGTGAATATTCGTGCGGTACTGGAGAATGTGTCGATCGACGACGTCGCCAACAATCGGCTACCCGAGTTCGTCGACGCGCTCACGAATGATCCGGGCGCATGGGCGCGTAGAGAGCGCCCGCTGAATTAGGTCCGCTGAATCAGACATATCACCCGCTGAATCAGATGCCAGGGCCACCGAATTGGACGCCAGGCGCGGATAAGCGCCTCGACGGGAGGGCATTTATGCAGGTCAGAAATGTTTGCGACGCACGTCACTGTTCGCCGGTATTCTGCGATTCATCATGCTGATTCGACTTCTGCGCACCTATCTGTACCCCTACCGCGCCCAGCTGGCGGGGGTCGTTGTGCTGCAGTTGATCTCGGTGATCGCGATGCTGTATCTGCCGAGTCTCAACGCCGATCTGATCAACAACGGCGTCACCAAGGGCGATATCGGATATATCTGGAGCACCGGCCTTCGGATGCTCGGGGTCACCTTTGTCCAGATCGTCAGCTCGGGCTGCTCGGTCTACCTCGGCGCGCAGGCGGCGATGAGCGCGGGCCGCGATATGCGTGGCGCGTTGCTGCACCGAGTCGGCACCTTCTCCGCGCGCGAGGTCGGCATGTTCGGCGCGCCGTCGCTGATCACCCGCAATACCAACGACATTCAGCAGGTACAGCTGCTCATCGCGATGTCGGCGACCATCCTGGTGATGGCGCCGATCATGTGCATCGGCGGCATCATCATGGCGTTGCGTGAAGACCTCGGCCTGTCCTGGCTGCTGCTCATCGCGGTGCCGGTGCTCGGGCTGTCGATGGGGTGGATCATCAGCAGGATGGTGCCCGGGTTCCGGGACATGCAGACCAGGATCGACGAGGTGAACCGGGTACTGCGCGAGCAGATCACCGGTATCCGCGTCGTCCGTGCCTTCGTCCGGGAACGCCAGGAAACCTGGCGCTTCGGCGTCGCCAACTCGGAGCTGACCGATACCGCGTTGCGCGTCGGCAGGCTGATGGCGCTGATGTTCCCGCTGGTCATGCTGATCAGCAATGTCACAGCGGTGGCGGTGATCTGGTTCGGCGGGCACGCCGTCGACCGGGGCACCATGCAGATCGGCTCGCTCACCGCGATGCTGTCCTACATCATGCAGATCCTGATGGCCGTGATGATGGCCTCGTTCCTGGCCATGATGGCACCGCGCGCCGCGGTCTCCGCCGAACGGATCGGGGAGGTGCTGGAGACCGAGTCCTCGGTCGTGCCGCCGCCGCTGCCGCAGCCGTTCAAGGGCGACCCGGCCGAGGTCGACTTCCAATTCGCCGAGTTCGCGTACCCCGGCGCGGAGAAGCCGGTGCTGAAAGCCATTCGGTTCCAGGTGCAGCCGGGCACGACCACCGCGATCGTCGGCGCCACCGGTTCGGGCAAGACCACGCTGCTCAATCTCATTCCGCGGCTGATGGACGTCACCGACGGCGCGGTATACCTGGGCGGCACCGACGTCCGGCACATCGACCTCGAGGTGCTGCGCGCACAGATCGGCCTGATCCCGCAGAAGGCATACCTGTTCTCCGGGACGGTGGCCAGCAACCTGCGCTACGGCAACCCGGACGCCACCGACGAGGAACTCTGGCGTGCGCTGGAGATCGCGCAGGCGGACGACTTCGTCCGAGAGATGGCGCAGGGCTTGGAAACTCCGGTCGCCCAGGGCGGCACCACCGTCTCCGGTGGCCAGCGCCAGCGGCTCGCCATCGCGCGGGCACTGGTGAAGCGGCCGAGGGTCTACCTGTTCGACGACTCGTTCTCCGCGCTCGACCAGGCGACCGACGCCAGGCTGCGGGACGCGCTGCGGCCGGTGACCAGTGACGCCTCGGTAATCATTGTGGCGCAACGGATCACGACGATCCGCGACGCTGACCAGATCGTAGTGCTCGAGGACGGCGAGATGGCCGGAATCGGCACGCACGAACAACTGATGCGTGACTGTAAGGAATACCAGGAAATCGTGTCATCCCAGCTGAGCGCGGAGGAGGTGCGATGAGGCCAGGAATGCCTGCCCCCGGTGCGCCGGATGCCAAGGCGAAGTCGTTCGGCCCGTCGCTGAAGCGGCTGCTGCACCGGCTCGCACCGGAGAAGAAGCTCGTCTGGCTCGTCATGCTGCTCGCCATTACCTCGGTGGTGCTGAACACGCTCGGTCCGTACATGCTCGGCAAGGCGACCAACCTGGTCTTCAACGGCTTCGTCGGCAAACACCAGCTGAAGTTCCCGCCGGGGACCACCAAGGATCAGGCGGTCGACTTCCTGCGGACGCACGGCAACAACACCTTTGCCGACATGGTCAGCGCCATGGACGTCACCCCCGGCGTCGGCATCGACTTCACCGCCGTCGGCCAGGTGCTCATGCTGGTGCTCGCGCTCTACATCGGCGCCTCGGTGTTCGGCTGGCTGCAGGCCTTCCTGCTCAACCTGGTGATCAACCGGACGGTCAAGCGGCTGCGCGGCGAAATCGAGGACAAGATCCATCGACTTCCGTTGCGCTACTTCGATTCCCAGCCGCGCGGTGACGTGCTGAGCCGGGTCACCAACGATGTCGACAACGTGTCGCAGAGCCTGCAGCAGACGATGAGTCAGCTGATCGTCTCGGTGTTCACGGTGCTCGGCATCCTGGTGATGATGTTCTGGATCTCGCCGCTGCTCGCGCTGATCGCCCTGCTCACCGTGCCCGCCGCGATCGTGGTCACCGCGCTGATCGCGAAACGCTCCAAGCCGCACTTCGTGGACCAGTGGAAGCACACCGGTCTGGTGAACGCGCAGGTCGAGGAGGCCTACACCGGGCACGAGATCGTCACCGCGTTCGGCCGTAACCAGGAGGTCGGCGCCGAGTTCGACAAGCGCAACGAGGAGCTCTACCAGTCGAGCTTCAAGGCGCAGTTCATCTCCGGGCTGATCATGCCCGCCATCATGTTCCTCGGGAACGTGAACTTCGTGCTGGTGGCGCTGGTCGGCGGCCTGCGGGTCGCGACGGGGCAGCTCTCGCTCGGCGAGGTGCAGGCATTCATCCAGTACTCGCGTCAGTTCAGCCAGCCGCTCACCCAGATCGGCGCGATGGCCAACCTGCTGCAGTCCGGCGTCGCCTCGGCCGAGCGGATCTTCGAGATCCTCGACGCCGAGGAGCAGAGCCCGGATCCGATCGCGGCCGATACCCGCCCGCTCGACCGCGGCGAGGTCGAGTTCGAGGGCATCTCCTTCCGCTACGAGGAGGAGAAGCCGGTGATCGAGCGGCTGTCCTTGATTGCCGAGCCCGGTCATGTGGTCGCCATCGTCGGTCCCACCGGCGCGGGCAAGACCACGCTGGTGAATCTGCTGATGCGGTTCTACGAGCTGGACTCCGGCGCCATCACCATCGACGGTGTCGATATCACCCGGATCAGCCGCGACAACCTGCGTTCCCGCATCGGCATGGTGCTGCAGGACACCTGGTTGTTCAAGGGCACCATCCGGGAGAACATCGCCTACGGCAACCCGAACGCCGGCGAGGAAGACATCCTCGCCGCCGCGCGGGCCGCCTATGTGGACCGTTTCGTGCACGCGCTGCCCGACGGCTACGACACGATCATCGATGAGGAAGGCTCCGGCGTCAGCGCCGGGGAGAAGCAGCTGATCACCATCGCCAGGGCGTTCCTGGCGAAGCCGTCCATCCTGATCCTGGACGAGGCGACCAGCTCGGTGGACACCCGCACCGAACTGCTGGTGCAGCACGCGACCGCAGCCTTGCGCCGCGACCGCACCAGCTTCGTTATCGCGCACCGCCTGTCCACCATCCGCGACGCCGACCTGATCGTCGTCATGGAGGCGGGTCGCATCGTCGAGCACGGCACGCACGAACGCCTGCTCGAGGAACGCGGCGCCTACTACCGCCTGTACAACGCACAGTTCGCGGCGGCCTCGGCCGACGTGTAGCGCCCGAGCAAGGGCCGCTTCGCCGTTCGCCACGGCGGGGCGGCCCTTGTCGTGCCTGCGGCGGGGGCCGACATCGCGGCCGATTCCTTGCTGGGAGGATGTTCGGGTGTCAGACCCTGGTTCCTTCTCGTTCACCGTCGGTAACCGCCTCGACGGGCGGCACGGCCGATCGGGTGTGATCAACACTCCGCACGGCTCGATCGCCACGCCCGCGTTCATCCCGGTGGGCACCAAGGCGACGGTGAAGGCGGTGCTGCCGGAGACGATGCAAGAGATCGGCGCGCAGGCGCTGCTGGCCAACGCCTACCACCTCTACCTGCAGCCGGGTTCCGACATCGTGGACGAGGCGGGCGGGCTGAGCAAGTTCATGAACTGGCCGGGGCCGACCTTCACCGACAGCGGCGGCTTCCAGGTGATGTCGCTCGGCGTCGGCTTCAAGAAGGTGCTCGCCATGGAGGCGGTCGACGTGCGCAGCGACGACGTGATCGCGAAGGGCAAGGAGCGCCTGGCCACCGTCGACGACGACGGCGTCACCTTCCGCTCGCACCTGGACGGCTCGAAGCACCGGTTCACCCCCGAGGTGTCGATGGGCATCCAGCACCAGCTCGGCGCCGACATCATGTTTGCCTTCGACGAGCTCACCACCCTGCTCAATACCCGCGGCTACCAAGAGAAGTCACTGCAGCGCACGCACGAGTGGGCGCAACGCTGCCTCGACGAACACGAGCGCCTGACCGCCGCCCGCACGCACCGTCCGTACCAGGCGCTTTTCGGCGTGATCCAGGGCGCGCAGTACGAAGACCTGCGACGCCAGGCCTGTCGCGGCCTGGAATCGCTGCGCGGCAGCGAGGGAACGAGTTTCGACGGTTACGGCATCGGCGGTGCGCTGGAAAAGAGCAACCTCGGCACCATCGTCGGCTGGTGCTGCGACGAACTGCCCGAGGACAAGCCACGGCACATGCTCGGCATCAGCGAGCCCGAGGACATCTTCACCGCGGTAGAGCACGGTGCGGATACCTTCGACTGCGTGAACCCGTCCCGGGTCGCCCGCAATGCCGCCATCTATGTCGCCGAGGGCCGATTCAACATCAACACCAGTCGTTTCCGGCGCGACTTCACCCCGATCGACGACACCTGCGACTGCTACACCTGCGCCAACTACACCCGCGCCTACCTGCACCATCTGTTCAAGGCCAAGGAAATCCTCGCGGCAACCCTGTGCACAATCCACAACGAGCGCTACACCATTCGGCTGGTCGACCGTATTCGCGCGAGCATCGAGGGCGGCTATTTCGACGAGCACAAGGCCGAGACGCTCGGCCGCTGGAAGGGGCGAATTCCGACCCCGTGAACCGGTGGCCCCGAACTCCACCGGGTGAAGTTCGGTGGCCGCCAACATCTTTCAGCTCAGTAGCGCGGGTTCTTTGCTCGGTGCGTAGCTCGGCTCGTTCTTCTTGAGCCAGGCGATCACCCGATAGGTGATCGGCAGCACGATGACCTCCGCGAGCGTCTTCCAGATGAAGCCGACGATCACGTAGTTCACGAACTGGCCCCACGAGTCGATGCCGATGGCGGTGGCCGCGATCGAGCAGAAGATCAGCGTGTCACCGAACTCGCCGACCACGGTGGAACCGATCAGTCGCGCCCACAGGTGCTTTTCCTTGGTTCGTTCCTTGATCAGCACCAGCGTCGCGGAGTTCAGCATCTCACCGACGAAATAGCCGGCCAGCCCGGCCGCGACCAGCTGCGGCGTGGTGCCGATGACGGTGCGGAACGCGTCCTGGTTCTCGTAGAACGTGGCCGCGGGCAACTCGATCGCGATCTTGAAGCACACCACCACCAGCAGCAGGATGGCGAAGCCGTAGTAGATGGCCCGGCGAGCGGCCTTGAAGCCGTAGATCTCGCTCAGCACGTCGCCGATGATGTAGGCCAGGGGGAAAAGGAACCAGGCGCCGTCGGTGCTGATCGGCAGCACCTCCAGCGGCCCGATCTGCACCGAGTGGTCGGTGAAGAACTGCACGCCCTTGGTCGCGCAGATGTTGGAGATGATCAGCGTTGCCGTGAACAACGCCACGATCGGTGTGTAGTACCCCCGCGCCACCTGGGCGAACGCCGCATGGTCGGGCGCGGGGTGCCCAGATTCGGGCGCATCTATTTTATTCGGCTCACTCACCCGCATCATCCAACCAGGTTGTGGAATACCCTGTAGCAATGACGAATCCCGGCGATTCCGACGAATGGTGGAAACAGTACGGCGGCCAAGGCGTATCGCCGGAATCCGGTGCGCCGAGCTCGGTTCCGCAATACCCGAACGCTGAACAGCCATCGGGGTACCCGTCGGCGCCGCAATACCCGCAGCAACCCGCCCAGCCCATGACGCCGCCGCCGCAACAGCAGTACCCGGGCTACCAGCAGCCGCAGCAGGCATATGGGCAGCAACAGCCGCAGCAGGCCTACGGCCAGCCGCAGCAACCGTATGGTCAGCAGCCGAACTACGGTTACCAGCCCGCCTACCAGCCGTACGGGATGCCGCAGCAGCAGGGCACCAACGGCATGGCGATCGGCGCGCTGATCTCCTCGCTGGCCGGATTCGTCACCTGCGGCCTCGGCTCGATCGTCGGCATCATCCTCGGCGTCATCGCCTTGAACCAGGTCAAGCAGAGCGGCCAAGAGGGCAAGGGCATGGCGCTGGCCGGCATCTGGATCGGCGTCGGCGCCATCGTGCTCGCCGTCCTGTGGTTCGTCGTCGTCCTCATCGCTGGAACGACTTAGTCTCGACCGCACCAAAACGTCAGGGGCGCACCCGATAACGGGTGCGCCCCTGCTCGTGTCTTCAGCCGATCGGCGTCAGGACTTGACGACCTGCGTGCCACCGGCGAACTTGTCGTGCCAACCTTGCTTGTTCGGGTCCTGCGAGATGGTGACCATGATGTAGATCGCGAGAACCAGCGAGACCAGGCCACCGACGCACGGAATGATGTTCGCCGCGACGAAGATGTTGCGCTTCAGCGAGGTGACCGGCTCGATCTTGGCCGCGCCGCCGGGCGCGAGCACCTTCAGGCCGAGCACCTTCTTGCCGATGGTGGTCCCCTGCGAGGTCTCCATGCCGACGAAGTAGCCGAGCTGCACCAGGGTCCAGACCAGGCCGAGGCCGATGGTCAGCCCCAGGCTGTTCTTCACCAGGAAGTAGATGATCAGGTAGGGGATGTAGAGGATGAGTGCGTCGATGACGCGCGCACCGATGCGGGTGCCGAGGTCACCCGGCTGCCCACCGTACTGGTTGAAGCCGCCCGGCTGCTGCGGGTACTGGCCGTACTGATCCTGCTGGCCGTACTGCGGCGCCTGGCCGTACTGCGGCTGCTGGCCGTACTGCGGGGGCTGCTGCCCGTACTGCGGCGGCTGCTGGCCGTACTGTCCGCCCTGCGGGAACTGTTGGCCGCCCTGCGGGAATTGCTGACCGCCTTGCGGATGTTGCTGGCCGCCTTGCGGGTACGGCTGCCCATACGGCTGCCCGCCCTGCGGATATTGGTTGGGGTCGTACCCACCGCTTGTCATAGTTTGTCCTCGTCGAGTGATCAGTAGTTGGACGAATGCGTACGTTACGGACATCGACTGCGTTGCAACAACCCATTCCCGTCGAGTATCCACGGTTCGCGTGGCAGATGTGCCGGGTCGAAGCTGTCGAGCAGTTCCGCCGCCGAGGTCGCCGGGTAGCCGAGCGAGTGGGCCATTGCGGCCACTACCTGGTCGGGCGTGTTGCCGAGCGCGCGTTGATCGGCCAGCGTCACCGCGCCGTCGCGTTTAGCCAGACGTTGTCCTTCGGCATTGAGAACCAGCGGAACATGGGCGTAGTGCGGCGCCGGAAGATCCAGCAGCGTCGCGAGATAGGCCTGACGCGGGGTGGACGGTAGCAGGTCGTCGCCGCGCACCACCTGATCGATGCCCTGCGCCGCGTCGTCGACCACGACCGCGAGGTTATAGGCCGGGACGCCGTCGGCGCGCCGCAGCACCACGTCGTCCACCGGTGCCCGGTAGCGGCCGTGCAGGTCGTCGACGATCTCGAATTCGGTTGCCGCCGCACGTAAGCGCAGTGCCGCCGGACGTCCCGCCTCGCGAAACCTGGTGCGCGCCTGGTCGGTCAGGGTGCGACAGGTACCCGGATAGGCGCCGAGCGGACCGTGTGGCGCCGTCGCCGCCTGCTGGATTTCCTTTCGCGTGCAGAAGCATTCGTAGGTGAGTCCGGCGGCGGTGAGTCGATCGATGGCGTCTTGGTAGTACGGAAGCCGCTCGGACTGCCGGACCACCGGGCCATCCCAGTCGAGTCCGATCGCGGCCAGATCATCGAGCTGCCGTTGCTCGGCGCCCGGTCGCACCCGGTCCAGGTCCTCGACCCGGAGCAGGAAGCGCCGGCCGGTCGAGCGGGCGAACGCCCAGGCGAGCAGTGCCGTGCGCAGGTTGCCCACGTGCAGATCACCGGACGGGCTCGGCGCGTACCGGCCCGCACCCGGCTCAGGCACGGGCCCGGCTCGGGCGCGATGACGTGAACACGGTGCCCATCGTAGATATCAGCCGCGCAGCTGCGGCATCAGCTCCGTCGGCGCGATCGGTGTCTGCGCGTCCAGCGCGTCGAGCAGTGCCCGCGAGTGGGCGATCAGGCCCGCACGGTCTATCCCGTAGGGCGTGTCCGCGCCGTCTGCGGGCTGGTACTCGGTCAGCCGGGTGATCGCGCGGGTGAGCAGGGTGCGCGCGCCCTTGGGATTACCGCGTTGGATGTGTGTGACACCGACAGCAAGTTGGGCAAGTGCCTGCCACAGCATCCGCTCGGCGAACGGTCCGTTCTTCCACGCGGCCTCTAATACCTCGTGCGCGTTGAATGCCAAACCGTCGTCCAGCAGTTGCTGAGCGAAGGTGAGCGTTTGCTGCGGCGGCAGGTCCAGATCGTCGGGAATTCGGGCAACTCCGACACTGCCCAGCGGCAGCGGACGGCCCAATCGGTCACGCGGACGAGAGTTAAGGGCGCGACCTGCGTCGTCGCGATCGCGTTCCACCATGGCTTCCATCATGCCCGCCGCTGGCGGTGGCGTCGATGAGCCAGTGTCCACAGAAAGAAACTTTGGCGGATCACGGAGCAATTACATCGGCCGAAAAGTTTGCGGCAGTCCGATCAGAGGAATGGTCAATAGCTGCTGGCAATGTTTCCGCAACATTTTACCTTCGCAAACTTGGCAGTTGCGATGATTCAATAAGCAAGAGACGGGCAAACTTTCGATAGACCTGCTAGGGTTTATCGCGCGGGGGCAACCTCGCGGGGGTGTATTCACCCCGACGTACAGTGCGATAACGACGCACCGTTGAGTTGCGCGCTTCCAGCAGGCGCGCAGGGGATTCGGCGTTGGCCGGGTGCCGGTGCTAGTTAGAACGATGTCAGAAGAAATCTCGTTCTCGACGCAGCAAAGGAGCTAGTGCCGTGGAGGTTGATTTGACGGATGCTGTGTGGCGCAAGAGCACATACAGCGGCCCTGATGGGAACTGTGTAGAAGTCGCCTTTCTAGTCGACGGCAAAATCGCGGTCCGTGACACCAAGGACAACGGATATGGCCCGGTGCTCGCGTTTGCCCCGGGGCAGTGGGACGCATTCCTAACTGGAGTGGCGCAGGGGGAGTTCGGCCGCGCCTGATAACAACAGGTCGTCTGAACAGGCACTATGGGCCCCGGGTCGGTACGGACTCGGGGCCGCGCAATATTCGGGCATCGGATTTCCGGCGTCCGAATACTTGCCTGTCGCCGATAAAGCGCGCCGGCCAGCTATTGGTTGTCGACTAACGCGGACGGCCGTTGCCGCCCGCGCCGTTCCCGTTCCGGCTATCGCGTTCCTGGTAATCGCGCAGCACCGCGAGCTGGCGCCGCTCCTCGTTGTGGTCGGCCTCGTGATTGCGCTCGGACTCCTCCGACGGATCGGCGCGGAAGAAGCTGCCGGTCCCCGGCTTGCCGGCCAAGCCGAGCTTGCTCATCTTCTTCGGCACCGGCGCGCCCTGGTACTCCAGCGGGATCGGATGGCCGTGTTCGTCCACCGGGCCGAGCGGCTGGTGCAGCTCGATGTACTCACCATCCGGCAGCCGTCTGATCACGCCGGTCTCGACGCCGTGCTCGAGCACCTCGCGGTCACCGCGCTGCAGGCCTAGGCAGATTCGATACGCCACGAAGTAGGCCAGCGGCGGAAGCAGCAGGATGCCGATCCGGCCGGTCCAGGTCGTCGCGTTCAACGAGATGTTGAACTTGTAGGCGACGATGTCGTTCACGCACGACAGCGTGAGCACCACGTAGAACGCGATCGACATCGCGCCGATCGCGGTGCGCACCGGCACGTCACGTGGACGTTGCAGCAGGTTGTGATTCACGGCGGAGTCGCCGGTCAGTCGTTTCTCGATCCACGGGTAGGTGATCAACGCCGTGAACACCAAGCCCATGATCAGCGCGCCCCACACCGGGGCGGGCACCGTGTAGCGGCCCAGATACAGCTCCCACGGTGGGATGAGGCGCATCATGCCGTCGGTCCACATCATGTAGAAGTCCGGCTGCGAACCCGCGGAGATCTGAGAGGGGTTGTACGGACCCATGTTCCAGATCGGGTTGATCTCCAGCAGGCCACCCATGATGGCGACGATGCCGAGGGTGAACGCGAAGAACGAGCCCTGATCCAGCGAGAACACCGGCACGATGCGCGCGCCGACCACGTTGTTCTCGGTGCGGCCCGGACCGGGGAACTGGGTGTGCTTCTGATACCAGACCAGCGCGACGTGTGCCGCGATCAGCGCGAGCATGATGCCGGGGAATAGCAGCACATGCGCGATGAACAGGCGCGGAATGATGATGGTGCCCGGATAGTCGCCGCCGAACATCAGCCAGTGCATCCAGGTGCCCACGATCGGTATGCCGAGCGTGATGGACGAGAACGCCGCCCGCAGGCCGGTACCCGAGAGCAGATCGTCGGGCAGTGAGTAGCCGAAGTAGCCCTCGAACATCGCCAGGATCAGCAGCAGCGAGCCGATCACCCAGTTCGCCTCGCGTGGCTTGCGGAACGCGCCGGTGAAGAACACCCGGAACAGGTGCACGATGATCGATGCCGCGAAAAGCAAGGCGGCCCAATGGTGTACCTGCCGCACGAACAACCCGCCACGCACCTCGAACGAGATGTTCAGCGCCGTCTCGTAGGCTCGCGACATGGTGACGCCGCGTAACGGCTGGTAGGCGCCGTCGTAGACCACCTCGGTCATGGACGGGTCGAAGTACAAGGTCAGGTACACGCCCGACAGCAACAGGATGATGAAGCTGTACAGCGCGATCTCGCCGAGCAGAAACGACCAGTGCGTCGGAAAGACCTTGTTGATCGACCGCTTGAGAAAGCTGGCGGCCTGATATCGCTCGTCGGCGGAATTCGCCTGCGCGCTGACCTTGCGACCGAGTTGAGTAGCCATGGTCGACACCCCGCCCCTGGAGAGTGGTATGCGTTCTACTACAGACGGTAGCAGGTAGCCTGCGCGGAATCGATAGGTTTTGCCCGATCTGCTTGCAGAACAAGATCATTCAGCCGCAGTCGGCCATGCCGCAGGCGGTGTTTCCTGGCGCTCGAGTCGCGCGGGCGGACAGGTTCGATACTGTCGGGCGGTGGGTTCGATGGCGGCGCAGGACGCGACGATGTACTGGCTCTCGGCCCGTACACGCAACGACCTGTTTCTGCTGTACTGCTTCACCGATACCGGGCGTCGCACTGAGGACCTGCGCACTTTCGTCGCCGAACGCAGCGCGCGGATCGCCGACCTGCGGGTCCGAGCGCGTGTCGTGCCGGGCGATCTCGATTACCCGTCGTGGGTGCAGTGCGATTTCGCCGCCGACCAGTTTGTTGAGCATGTGCTGGCAGAGCCGGATTGGGCGCATCTGCAGGCCGCACTCGGCGAGGTACTCGGCACCGGAGTGGACGCGGCGGTGCGGCCGTGGCGACTGCATGTGTTCCGCGGCATCGTCGATGCGCCTGGGCCGAACCGGGCGGGACCGGTGCTCGTCGCGGTGCTGCAGATGTCGCACGCACTCGCGGACGGACGGCGCGCCGCCGACGTCGCGCGAGCGTTGTTTGCCGAGGCGGATCCCGGAGTCGAGACCGGCCCGAAGTCTGTCGGGGGCGCTACTCGCACGGATCGGCTGCTCGGCGCCCGCACTCTGGCCACGGTGGTGACGCGCGCGGCCGCTGCCAAGGTTGCCGGATTCGGACCGTGTGCCACCCTGCGGGATTCGGCTGTCGGCGTGCTTCGCGGGCCGATCGGATCGGCGACCTCCGCGCCGGTGGATGCGGTGCTGGCGTTACCGCAGCTGCCGATTCGTTTGGCCCGGACCGCTTTCCGTGGTTACCAGGCATTTCGAGCTCAACAGAAGCTTGCGGAGCTCACCGAGGCGGGCAGGCTGCCGTCGCCTGGGCCGGACTTCCCGCCAAGTCTGGTTAATCAGGCTGCAACAGAAGCTGATTGGGCACATCAAGTACGAATGATTGTGTGCGACTCGGCGGCTTTGCGAGTTCCCGGGCGCACGGTGACCGTTGTCGTGCTGACCGCCGTGTCGCTCGCACTTACACGCTACCTCGATGGGCGGGGTGGGGCAGTGGAGCGGCTCGGCGCTCAGGTGCCCATGGCGCTGTCCGATACCTCAATAGCAAACGCGCGCAACAACTATCGCAGCCTCAGTGTCGATCTCTGTATCGATGAACCCGATCTCCGGCTTCGTGCCGATAAGATCGCGACGACCATGGCCGACCGCCGGGTGCGGGCACAGCATCCGCTGCTGTCGGCGCAAGATCGCGTCACCGCCGTCGTGCCCGCCCCGCTGCTCCGTCGCGATGTCGACCGGTACCCCCTGGCCACGGTTCCTGACTCCATCGCAGGTCACACGGTTGTTTCCAGCGTGCATCGCGGTCCAGCGAACCTTATGTTCGGCGGCGGCCGGGTCCGCTTCACCGGCGGCTTCCCGGCGATCGGCTCGGTCATGCGGTTGACCCACGGAGTCCACGGACTCGGGGAGACGGTCACGATCTCGCTGCATGCCGATACCGCGACAATTCCCGATCTCGACAGCTATGCCGAGCTGTTGCGTGTCGCACTGGACGAGACGGTGCAACGATTGAAATGATTGCGCTACAGCCGAATTCGGGGTTCTAATGGATCTGGCCGTCGGCGGGTTTGTGCCAGACCAGTGAGTATCGCCAGTAGGTGAGCCGCCGCACCCGTGCCCCGGGAAGTAATGCGACCGCTTGTGCCGCACTTGACGAGTCGTCAGCGGCGGATCGAGAACCACCGGCATGGCATCGTGGCTCGGCTCCATGGCATGCCAAGCTCCGCGACCGAAGCTACGAAGACCAGCGAACGCGACCCCGAGTACCCGGTGCCCGATCGCCGCCAAGACTTCTACCGGCAGTTCCCGAGGCAGGTCCGCGCGCGGCAGCGCCACAACAGCCAGCACCCCGCCCGGCCGCAGCGCGTCGGCCAGCACCGGCAACGCCTTGTCGAGCGGCAGATGATGCAGCGTGCTGATCGACACGATCGCGTCGTAGCCCGCTGCGGGCAGCGGTTGTTCCAGCACATCTCCCAAAACGCAGGTGACATTGTCGGGCGCCGCCTGCTTCGCGGCATCGATCATGACCGGCGACCGATCGATGGCATCCACCTGTTGGGCATGCTGCGCCAGTTCGACCGCGAACGCGCCGGCCCCACACCCGACGTCCAGCACCCGCGCACACGGTTTCGGCAGTTGTCGCACCAGAAACCGGTGGTAGAAGCTGTTGTGATTCCACTCCAGTCCAGCCATCAATCCCACTTTGCCACAGTATTTCCGGGCATCGATGCGTCAGTCGAGCGCCAACGTCGCCGTCACCGTGTCACCGCTGACCGTCGACGTGGCCGTCTCGAGCAGCCTGCGCGCCGCAGAATTACCAACCGTGGTGACCGCTACCACCCGCCGCGCACCGATCTCCGCGGCAACAGTCCGCAGCTGCTCGGCAACGGCCCGGCCCACACCGCGCCCCCGATCCGAGCGACCGATCCACACCCCCGCCTCGACCCCGTCCTCGCCCGGCTGCAACCGCGCGGCCCCCACCACCCGACCGCCCGCCACTATCAAATAGGTGTACTCGACCGGCGCATCCGCCAACAGCGCCCGCCCGCGATGGAAATCCAGAAACGCCTGCTTGCGTTCCGCATTCCACCCTGGCGCACCATCCACCGGCGGCATCACCTCCAGTGGATCCGCGTCGGCGACCGCCGCCTCGAGCAGCGACGCGAGATTGTCCGCCGTCAGCGGCTCGAGCCCGACCGGCTCCGTATTCCTGTGCACAGCCCAGAGCCTCCTGGAACGGTCATGCCTGGTCAACGGAATTCCTGACGGCTGCTCCAACTCGAGCCGGGCCGCTACCACTTCGGCGGATACCGCGGTGCCGCGGCAACCGCGCCGGGACAAGCAAGGGCGCCTGAGTGGAAGTCACCGTGCCCGGCGACAAGCCGGCCAGCCAGGATTCAGCGGGTCCAGCTAGTGCGTTCGGGTCGACCCGCAGGGTAAAAGCGCAGGCTTTCGATGACCGAAAGGCGGCATCGGTGACGGACGAGCCTGCGCGGGTGATCAATTCGGCTCCGCGTCGCCGGCGAGCCGAATGCGGTCGGGCGACTCGACGTCTGAGAGGACGGGATGCTGCGCGCTGGTGAGGTTTTCGCCGGGTATGTGATCGAGCGCAGGCTGGGTCGCGGCCGGATGGGATCGGTGTATCTCGCGCGGCACCCTCGCAACTCCCCAAACCTGGCTCTACAAGGTCAACTAACCCGCAGCGGCTCTGCCCGCCGAACGCTGTGCCGATCGATCAACTCCGCCGCGCGACCGGCGAACATCAGCGGTCTATTCGCTGGTAGCACACCATATTTGCGACTCACCGCCGCCCAGTAACCTGTTGCCGCATCGAGAGAGACTTTCTCGCAATGCTGCTACCGTGGGTGCACCGTCAGCTTCTGGGCGGTTGCCAGGACTAGGGGGATTCGCCGGTGCCGCACCCGTCGAAAACACGTGTCCTGCAGGGACTGTGCGGTAGGCGCGGTGAACCTGCGGTTGCCACACTGTGTTCCGGTCCTCGACGTGCACTCGTTAGCAATGGTCACCTATGGTCGGTTGACACCTGATACACCTCCGACCTTTCCCGAGGCGCTTGGTCGAGCCAGGCGCCCGCGCACCGACCGTCTGGAGCCACGTCCTTGACCACGTCACCATTCATCGAGACCGCAGCGCCCGGAGTCTGCCCTGTTCAGCACGGGTCGCCCATCGACACCGATGGTCCCCGAGTGCAGCTGCACACTCCGGAGTTCGCCGCCGATCCGCATCGGGCGTACGCCGAGATGCGTCGGCAGTACGGCTCGCTGGTGCCGATCGAGCTGGCCCCGGATGTGCCGGCCACCCTGGTGGTCGGCTATCAGGCCGCATTGCGAATCCTCAACGACCCCGAGCACTTTCCGGCCGACCCGCGGACCTGGCAGCAGCACATCCCCGACGACTCGCCCGTCAAGCCGATGATGGAGTGGTACCCGAACGCGTTGCGTAACAGCGGCGCCGCGCACGCGCGCTACCGGCAGGCCTACACCGTCGCCATCGACGGAATCGACCTGCACGCGCTGCATGCCACCGTGGAGCGGATCGCCATCCCGCTGATCAACACCTTCTGCGCGACCGGCTCGGCCGACCTGGTGACCCAGTACGCGTTCCCGCTGGTCTTCGAGGTGCTCAACCAAATGGTCGGCTGCTCAGCGGAACTGGGCCAGCGGGTGGCGACCGGCATGGCCGCGCTCTTCGACACCGTCAACGCCGCCCAGGGCATGCAGATGCTCAGCGAGGCGCTGCTGGAGCTGATCGGCCTGCGGCGCGCGGAGCCCGGCGACGACGTCACCTCCCGACTAGCGCACCACCCGGCCGAACTCGACGACACCGAAATGCTGTGCCAGCTCATCAGTTTCTACGGCGCGGGCATCGAACCGCAGCAGAACCTGATCATCAACACCCTGATGCTGATGGTCACCGACGACCGGTTCGGCGGCGATGTCCTCGGCGGCAGCATGTCGACCCGCGACGCCCTCGACGAGGTGCTGTTCAACGACCCGCCGATGGCGAACTTCTGCACCTCGTACCCGAGGCAGCCGATCCTGATCGACGACAACTGGTTGCCCGCGCACCAGCCGGTGCTGATCAGCCTCGCGGGCTGCAACAACGATCCCGAGATCCGCGGCGGCGACCGCACCGGCAACCGCTCGCACCTGGCTTGGGCCGCCGGACCACATGCCTGCCCGGCCAAGTCGGTCGCTTACCTGATCGTGCAGGACGCCATCGATCAGCTGCTCGACGCGCTCCCCGAAATGGAACTCGCCGTGCCCGTCGACGAATTGGTGTGGCGGCCAGGGCCGTTCCATCGCGCGGTCGCGGCACTGCCGGTCGTCTTCCCCAAGTCCCCTCCGTTGAACATGATGTAAGGAGCGTCCGATGGAGCATGAACCGATAGTTCTGGACACGACCGGTTCCGACATTCAAGGCGAGTCCGCGCGGATCCGGGCGCGCGGACCCGTCGCGGTAGTGGAATTACCGGGCGGCGTGCCCGCGTGGTCGGCCACCGACGCGGCGGTGCTCAAGAGCCTGCTCGCCGATCCGCGCGTCTCCAAAGATCCTCGGCAGCACTGGTCTTCGTTCATCAACGGCGAGATCACCGAGGCGTGGCCGTTGCTGCCCTGGGTCGCGGTGGACAACATGTTCACCGCCTACGGCACCGACCATCGGCGGCTGCGGAAATTGGTCTCGCCCGCGTTCACCCATCGCCGCACGACGGCGCTGCGGCCGCGGATCGAGGCGATCACCGAGAACCTGCTGAACGCGCTGGCCGCCACCCTGCCCGGCGAATCAGTGGACCTGCGTGCCGGATTCGCGTATCCGGTGCCGATCCAGGTGATCACCGAAATGATGGGCGTGCCGCAACATCTGGGCGGCGGCCTGCACAAGTGCGTCGACGGATTCTTCGACACCTCGTTCACGCCCGAGCAGGCGCAGGCCAACTACCTCGAAATGTACCGGCTCATCAGCGAACTCGTCGCCTACCGTAGCGAGACCCCCGGTGACGACGTCACCAGCGTCTTGATCGCCACCCGCGACGAGGACGGCTCCCAGCTGATCGAGAAGGAACTCGTCGACACCCTGATGCTTGTCATCAACGCGGGTCACGAGACCACTGTCAACCTGCTCGACCAGGCGATCTTCGCGCTGCTGACCCATCCGGAACAGCGCGCCGAGGTGGTCCAGGGCCGGGTGCCCTGGTCGGATGTGGTGGAGGAAACGCTGCGCTACGAGGCACCGGTCGCGCACCTGCCGTTGCGCTACGCGGTCGACGACATCGACATCGGCGACATCCGAATCCCCAAGGGGGAGGCCATTCTCGCCTCCTACGCGGGTGCTGGACGCGACCCGAACCTGCACGGCGCGACGGCCGACCAGTTCGACATCTATCGCACCAACAAGGACCACCTGTCCTTCGGTCACGGCGCCCATCACTGCATCGGCGCCCCGCTGGCCCGGCTCGAAGCGGCGGTCGCGCTCCCCGCCTTGTTCGAGCGCTTCCCGAACCTCCGGCTCGCGGTGGATCCGGCCGAATTGCAGCCGGTCGGTAGTTTTGTCTCCAATGGTCACCGTCAACTGCCGGTGTACCTGGGGGAGTAGGTCGAGCTGCGTGGGGTGTCGTGCGGAGGACACCCCCACGCGTATTCACTCGATGAAGGCCAGCCCAGCGATACCTTCCGCGCCAGGTGCGGACTCACACCCAGCGCGCTGCTGGCCGGCGGCGCCCGAATCGTCGTGCCCAACTCGCGGGCAGTAGGCACGCGGTAAGTGTTGTTGCCGAGAGGGTTTCGATGTTGCGCTGATCATCGACCCAGGAACGAGTGGTTGCCGTCATGGTGCGCGGTGCCGGTGCGCCGGGACAGTACGGTGCGAGCGCGGTGAAGAATTCGTCGCCGGCGCCTTGCGCTCGCAAAGGTCGGTCACCACAACATGTTCGACCGCGTCATCCTCGGCCAGGACGCGCGGTAACCTGCCCCCCGCGCGTTGCCGGATGGGTCGATGAGCGCCTGATTCTACAGTGCGGCAGGATATCTCGAAGCTAGTATTGGCTTGCCGAGCGACGTCACATTCGGGCCGGTCGACCGCTTGTCACACGCGGTCGGCAGCGAACTCGGTTCGAGTGGCGCCCCGTCCGGCGGACTCGAGGTCTGAGGGGGCTGAATGCTGCGCATCGGTGAGGTTTTCGCCGGATACGTGATCAAGCGTCAGCTGGGCCGCGGCGGTATGGGATCGGTCTACCTCGCGCGGCATCCGCGCCTGCCGCGACTGACCGCATTGAAGCTGCTCTATCCGGATCTGTATGCCGACAACGAGATTCGGGCCCGATTCGAACGCGAGGCGGATCTGGTTGCCCGGCTGGACCACCCGAACATCGTGACGGTGTACGACCGCGGTTTCGACGACGGACAACTGTGGATCTCGATGCAATACGTCGACGGCATCGACGCCGCCGATCTCGACCCGCGGACGCTGCCGCCGGAGCGGGCGGCACGGATCATCGTCGAGACCGCGAAAGCGCTCGACTACGCGCACGCCGCCGGCGTGCTGCACCGTGACGTGAAACCGGCCAATATTCTGTTGGCCCGCGCGACCGCCGGACAGGGCGAGCGGGTGTTGTTGACCGACTTCGGTGTTGCCCGACTGCGGGACGAGTCCCGGCAGTTGACGGAGACCGGCGGGCTCGCGGCGACGCTGGCGTACGCGTCACCGGAGCAATTGTCGTTCATCCCGGTCGATCACCGATCCGACCAATACTCGTTGGCGTGCAGCCTGTTCTGGCTGCTGTCGGGCACATCGCCGTTCGCGGCAAGCAGCCCCGCCGCCATCATCGCCGGTCACCTGCAGCATGCGCCGCCGCTGCTGCACAACCTGCGGCCGAGCGTGCCACCCGGCGTGGATACGGTACTGGCGAAGGCGCTCGCCAAGCAGCCCGACGAACGTTTCGCGTCCTGCACGGAATTCGCGATCGCGGCGCAGCAGGCTTTGGCGGCGCAAAGTCCCGCCGCGCAACCGACGCCACAAGACGGCCAGCAGGCACCCCGCCCCGCCCGTCGGTCGCTGCGCCGAGCCGGTATCGGCGGGTTGGTGCTCGGCGTCGTCCTCGCGCTGGTGGCCGGGATCCTTTGGGCGACAGGCGACCACTCCACCACGAAGACCAGCACCGCGACCGGACCCGTTGCGCTGCAACCGATCGACTGGTCCGCAGCCGTCGCGCCGGGCACGACCGGAGGTCCCGCACCGTTCCAGGCGCTGATGCAGATCGACGCCGACGGCAAGCCGGTGCCTAGACCCAGTGCCGCGGCCAGTCCGGCCGGTGACGGTAAAGCCACATGCGAGCCGGTGACCATCGCGTCGACCGCGCCGCGTACCGGGAGCGACGCCGGGACCGATCGTGGTCTGCTCGGCGGCGTGCAGCTGGCCGTCGATGAATTCGCCAAGGCGAACCCCGGCTGCCGGGTCACCGTGCGCGAATTCGACTCCGGCGGGTTCCCGCAGACCGCGGCCGATGTCGCGCGGCAGATCGTGAACGACCCGTCGATCGTCGCGCTGGTCGGACCGTTGTCGGCCGGGATTCAAGCCGCCGGTGGGATTCTCGGTGATGCCGGGCTGCCGGTCCTCTTTCCGGGCACCACACCCGTCGATCGGGTCAACGGGTGGCGCAGCTTCTTCCGCGGCGTGGCCGGCACCGATGTCTACCGCCGGGCTGTTGGCAAATACCTCACCGAGACAGCACATTTCAGCAAGATCTGCATCGTTCGTGACGACACCGGATTCGGCAAGGGCATGGCGCACGACGTCGTCGCGATGCTCGGTAGTGCGGCCGACCCCGGCTGCCGGTCGGACGTCAAGCAGGGCGATCGCGACTTCAGTACAGCGGTGAGCAAGGTCGCCGCCGCCAAGCCGGACGCGGTCTTCTACTCCGGCTACAGCGCCGAAGCGGCCGCATTCGCCCAGCAGCTGAAACAGGGCGGCGTGCCAGCGGCTTTCGTCGCCACCGAGGGTGCGCTCAGCACGGATTTCGTTGCCCAGCAGCAAAATTGGGTTCGTGGCGCGATCCTGTCGTGCACCTGCGGTCCGGTCTCCGGAAAGTTCTACTTCGACTTCCGCGCGGTGAACGGCCAGGGGGCGGGCTGGAACGCTGTGGAAGCCTACGACCTGGCCACGATCGCGCTGAACGGCATCGCGACCGGCCGCCGCACCCGCGGCGACCTGCTGGACTATCTGCGCCGATACGAAGGTACCGGCCTGGCCCGCACCTATCGCTGGACGGCCACCGGCGAACTGCTGACCCCGGGAATCTGGATCTACCAGGTCACCTAGCTAGGATCCCCGGGGTGTCTGTACCGAAAGCCGAATTGCATCTGCACATCGAGGGAACGCTGGAACCGGAGCTGGCCTTCGCGCTGGCCGAGCGCAACGGCGCCGAGTTGCCGTTCGCCTCGGTGGCGGAGCTGCACCACGCCTACCGGTTCGAGGACCTGCAGTCGTTCCTCGACCTGTATTACCGGCTGACGGACGTGCTCCGGGTCGAGCGGGACTTCACCGACCTGGCCGAGGCGTATCTGGTTCGCGCCCGCGCGGCAGGCGTCCGGCACGCCGAAATCTTCTTCGACCCGCAGGCCCACACGGCCCGCGGGGTGCCGTTCGCGACCGTCGTCGACGGCCTGTGGGCGGCGCTGCGCGACAGCGAGCAGCGGTACGGCATCACCACCAAGCTCATTCTGTGTTTCTTGCGCGACCTGTCGGTCGAATCCGCCCTCGAAACCCTCGAAGCCGCCGAGCCGTACCTCGATCGGATCGTCGCGGTCGGACTCGATTCGGCGGAGGTCGGTTATCCGCCGGCCAAGTTCGCCGCGGTCTACGAGCGCGCCCGCGAGCTGGGCCTGCGGGCGGTGGCGCATGCCGGTGAGGAGGGCCCGGCAGCCTACGTGGCCGAGGCACTGGATGTGCTCCGCGTCGAGCGCATCGACCACGGGATTCGGGTGCTGGACGATCCAGAGTTGGTCCAGCGGCTCGTTCGGGAGCGGATCCCGCTGACGGTCTGCCCGTTCTCCAACGTGCGGCTACGCGTGATCGACAAGCTCGCCGACCACCCGCTGCGGCAGATGCTCGAACTCGGCCTGGTCGCCACGGTGAACTCCGACGACCCCGCCTATTTCGGTGGCTACGTACAGGACAACTTCGACGGCATCCGAGATGCCTTGGACCTGACCGTCGATCAGCTGCGCACCCTGGCCCGCAACTCCTTCGAGGCCTCGTTCATCGACGAGCCGACTCGCGCTCGATACCTGAACGAGGTCGACGCCTACCGCTTCTGATCCGCGGCGGAACCGCCGAGCACCCACGCGGCGGGCCCGCCGCCGCTGCGTCGGTGGACGGTGCGCCGACACCGTCGGCGGCCCGAGTGGGCGATCGAACGTGTCGGCAGACGCGCCGGGGATCGACCGAGAACGCCTCCGCCGAGCTCGTGGAGGGAGGAACCTCGGTACTGCTCCGCGTTGTCCTGCTCCTGCCGCTGCCGAAGATCGGACTTCACAATGCGTCATCGTCTGTCGATCATTGCTCTCGCCACCCTGGGTTCCGCCCTGGCATGGTTCCCAGGAGCCGCCGCTACCGCCGCACCGCTCGACTCGACCGCCACACACATGGTGGATCGGGCCCTGATGAGCAAGCAGACCGTCTCGGTCAAGGGCCGACTGCTCTGCAACGGTCAGCCGTCGACCAGTGCTCAGTCCCAGGTGCAACTTCTCAACAAAAGGGTCGGTAGTGACGACATTCGGCGAGGCTACCCGGCGAACGACGGCACCTTCATGCTGAGTTTGACCGTCGACGACTTCTACGCGATAGACCCGGAATTACACGTTTATACCGGCTGCGCCGCGGCCCCGCACTGCACCAGGCTGATCAAGTCGACGGTGCCCGACAAGTACATCAACAACCCGGCGCCCTACGACGAGGGCACCATCAATCTCGAAGGAAAACAGGCCAACGAGGAAACCACCTGCTGAACCGATCCGCAGCGCGGTCAACGTCTTTCGTTCAGTCTGAGCCCCGTTGCGGCAACGACGCCGGGCTGCCACCCGTGTCACCCCTCGTCCGTATTACCTGCGGCCGAGGCAGATCGTCAGTCCGTTGGTGACGCCTGGATCGAAGGTGATCCAGGCGGGCGACGTCGCCGGGCAGTTGCCGTCGTTGGACTGGTGCCGGTCGATCACCTCGTGGGTGGCCGCCGGGTCCGCGCAGTCGACCTGTCGCGATCGGTCGGCGGGGCCGGTGCCGCCGGAGGCGACGCAGTCGCCGACCTTCGAGTAGATGACGGCGTTGTCGGCGGCCGGGCCGAGGCAGATCGTCAGCACCAGATCCGCCTTGTCGTTGTGTGTCATCGAGAAGGCGCTGGCGCCCAACACATCTGGACACTGTGGCTTGGTCGGCCGTTGATGCAGTGCGCGGACCGTCAGCACCCGAAGGTTGGCCTCCGGGGAATCGCACCGCACTATCTGGCGCAGCTCCCTGTTGGTGCAATCGCCGACCTGTGCCGAATCGAGGTTCTGCGGATCGTTGATGAGCACGCACAGCACGATGGCTCGTCCGCCGAGTGAAGCCTGCGCGAACGCCTGCCTGGCTTGCGGTTGATCACGGCACGCCTGATCGGTGACCGGAACCTGTCGATGCAACTCGGTGCTGAGCACCCGGGTCGACTTGTTGGCCGCGCACGGAATGCGATGCACGCTGTCACCAGCGCCGGTGACCTCGACACAGTCGTTCGGCTGCAACGCGCCAGGATCGTTGGTGTTGAACCGAGTAGGGGTCAGGCACAGCGCGACCTCAGCGTTCGCCCCCGGGACATCGCCGACGGCCTTGGTGACGTCGGAATACTTCATGCACGCCGACTCCATCGGCCACACCACTGCCTCGCGGGCCGTGATCCGGTACGTCGCTTTGCTGTCGGCACAGCCGTATTCGATCGGCGTCGCCGTGTCGATCGAGACACAGTCGCCGACAGCCAGCGCTATCGGTTCCGGCCGGAGTAAAAAGTAGCCGCCGATCGACACCGACCCGACCAGCACAAGCACCGCGGCCAGCCCGATCCACACCCACTTCCGGCGCCCACTGGATCGCACGGGCATCGAACCCGGTTGCGCGTCAGGCGATGTCCACGAATCACCCACCCACGGCTCACCGACAACGTGCCCACCGTCGGGAACCCCATACGGCGTCTGACCATCGCCAGGCCCGCCACCCACACCCGAATCGACATGGTTGTACCACTGGTCTTGCACGATCTTCCCCCACCGGCCGAACACTCAGCCCTCGAGCACCCGCGCACCCGCGCGGAACCGATGATCATACCGCGCGAAGAATCCACCGCAACCGATCGAAAGCCGTTCAGGCATAACCACATCGACGGATCGTTGGGAGTCTCGACGGACCCGTTGCGGGCATTTCGTCAACAGCTGGTTGGATACGTTCACCCGCACAAGCTGCTCCATCACATGATCAAGGTGAACCATCCCGGTGACTGAAGCACCTACTCGCACAAGGAGATGGCTTTCGGCTGCGGTTGTGGTGGTCGTCGTTGTTCTCGGCGCGTTCGTCGTGGACTGGCTGTTCTTCATGTCCCGCTACGATTCGCTCACCTGGATGTTGACACCGCCCCCGCACATCGACGACGTCACCTACAGTCGCGTGGATTCCGCACCCGAGGGCAGCGAGCAGTATCAGCGCTTGGTCGAGCGGTATGGCGGTCCGCAGTCGTCGGATCGCCGCTGGCCGTTGCCGTTCGCGGTCGACCGGTCGGTGCGCGCATGCCAAGATTCGCCTTGGCTGCTGTTCGTCCACGACTACTCCGGCACGATCCACCTGTACAAACTCAACTCAGGTTGTGCATAACCCGGACAGCAAGTGCGGCATCCGCAGCTGGGTGGTCCGCGAATCCTCAGTTTGTTTTCGGCGCGATGCGAACTTCGGGCTCGACTGTTGATCGGTAATCGACTGTGCAACAACATATTTGGCTGCTCTGCTGCGTCTGACCAGTGCGATGAAGTCGGCGTCGGTTCGTAGCAGATTTGTCCAAGGCATCTCATCCCCCTGTCCGGATCATGAGTATGTCGGCGCGATCCCGTCGACGAACTATCCGAATGAGAAGGCGTGGGGCGGCGCAATTGCTTTCGGCCGCTGCATCCCTTGGGGGTAAGGAGCAGTCGTGATGAATCTCTTCCCGTTGGCGTGCCGTGGCAGACGGCTGCGTCGCGCGCCGCGCATGCGATCGGTGCAGGTGGGCGACATGCGCGTCACCTATGTGCCTGATGGCGTGGTCGGTCTGCGTCCACGCGGATGGCTACCCGAGACCACCGCCGCCGACTGGCGCGTGCACGCCCGCTACCTCGGTTCCGACGGCTGCCTGGTCGCCGGAATCGGTGGGCTGCTTGTCGAAACCGGCGGCCGCCGCATGCTGATCGATGCGGGCGTCGGCGCTGTCTCGGTGCCCGCGGACCCCGCCAACCCGTTGACCGGAGCTCTGCGCGGCGGTGCGCTGCTCGACAACCTCGCCCGCCTCGGCGTCCGCCCAGATCAGCTGGACGCGATCGCCATCACGCACATGCACATCGACCACATCGGCTGGGCGCTACATCCGGCCTTCGCACGGACCCGGCTGCGCATCCCCGCTCCGGAGTGGGCGTGGTGGAACGCACTGACGCCGGCGCAGTTCGACGAACTGCTCGACCGCATGGCGCCCTGGGCGAAGGGAAAGATCGACCTCGCGCAGATACTCGGTGTGCTGGCACCACGCGTCGAAACCGTCAGCGACGGAGCGCAACTCGCGCCGGGCGTCACCGCCGTCCTGACCCCTGGGCATACCGCAGGCCATACCGGGTACACGCTCACTTCGCGCGGGCGAACGATGCGGGTCTTCGGTGACGTGCTGCATTCGCCCCTCCAGATCCGTCACCCGGAGTGGGCGTGCGCCGCCGACCTGGACCCGGATCGCGGGGTCCTCCAGCGCTGCCGGCTTGTCGACGAGCTCGCCGAGACCGGCGACCTCGCGGCCGGAATCCACTTCGCCGACGTGGTTTTCGGCACGGTCCGCCGCGATCTCGACGGCGCCACCTCCTGGGTACCCGCATGGACACGACCGCGTGTGACCGAGGAGGCCACGTCGATCGCATCGCCGAGCTCGCCCTGGCCTGGGGCAGCACTACCTGCGAAAGAGCCGTCGGGGCAGCAGCGTCCGACGGCCCGTGGATGAAACGGCGAGACGACCGAAAGGCCAAGCATGTCAACGATGTTCGGCATTGACATCTCAAACCATCAACAGGATTTCGACTTCGGCGCGGCCTGGCGCGAAGGCTTCAGGTTCGCGACCCACAAGATCTCCGAGGGCACCTGGTCCGATCCCTGCTGGCCGCGTGCCCGCGCCGAGATGCAGACCCACTTTCCGGACGCCTGGGGCGGCTACGTGTTCTGCAGGGTCGGCACCGATCCCGAGCGGGAGGCCGACGCCGCGCTGGCACACTCCGGCGGTAAGTGCCGTCTGCAGATCGATTACGAGGACCTCGAGGCCGACGGCAGCATCGAAGACCTGTCGGCCCGGATCACCGCATTGACCGACCGCGGCTTCGAGCTGCTGCCGATCTACCTACCGCGCTGGTACTGGTCGGGGCACATGGGCTCCCCGTCCCTCGCCGAGCTGCCGGTCGGTATCTGGAACAGCCACTACGTGCCCGGCGAGGGCTTCGCCAGCGACCTGTACCCCGGCGACGAGCACCCCGGCTGGGCGCCGATGGGCGGCAAGAACATCGACATCCTCCAGTTCTCCTCCACCGCCGACGTCGCAGGCCAACTCGTCGACGTCGACGCCGTGCGCGGCGGCGAACCCGCCCTCGACAGTCTCTTCGGAAAGGACACCGAAATGACCCAGGCCCCGCGCTGAACCGAGGACCGTTTTATCCGCTGCGCGGCAAAAGAAAAGCCCTGACCAAGTGGTCAGGGCTTTTCGTAGCGGAAGGAACGGTATGGCTTTCGAACCCGCCTGCCGAGGCCAGGAGACTTCTGGAAACGCTCGATGACCTGTGCTGACGCTAGCTAGTTGCCGGTGTCGTAGTTGGTTGCGAAGGCAAGTACACGCGATGCAAGAGGCATGTAGGGAGGAACCCGCATCCGACGCGTGAAGCCCAGACCGGTCTGCAGCGCATACAAACCGTGCCTGCCATTGAATCGGTCGATCAGTTCCTTCACCGTGACGGCATCATCGGCCGTGTTCGGATATAGGATCGCGTCGAGCTTCTCTTGCAGCTTGCCCACTAGCGGCTTGATGGCATTGATCATATCCAGCACGCTGGGATCGGAAGTCATCTGTTCCAGCTCGCGACGCTTCAGCCAAGTCTCCCTAGCCTCCCTAGTGAAATGGAGCATGTAGCCCCGGTCCATATACACGTTCACCGCTGGTTCTCCGTGCAGACGTGCCGTGAAGTCGTACTTGAACGCGTTGATATCGCCGTGCAACAGCGCATCGCGTATTTTCACCAACCAGCGATACTCGAACGACGTGCTCAGCAGGTCGTCGAACAGATCCAACACTGCTTTCTCTTGCGGGGTCCGTCGACCGAACGCGTCACGTACGGCACGGATTGACTGATCCTTGTGGCTGTGTAGTGCACTGGTGAACGAGATCAATGCCGAACGCAACCTACGCCGTCGCTCATCGATGGCATCCTCATCGGCCAACGAGATTCGATTGTCTCGTAGATCGGCAAGCACCCCGATCAGCACATCGCAGAATCTGTCGCTTTCATCCGAGATGTGCCGCAATAGCTCACTGTCCAACATCCGCCGAAGCCGGTCGTACGCATCGCCGTAACGCTTGTTTTCGTCTTCGGTGAACGAACACACCTTCGTGAAGATGATTGCCGCATCGACATTGGGATCGTGGTAGCCCAGTATCGCACCGTATGGGTCAGCAGCGGCAGCTGCGTCGTCGGCCGCGTCTTGATCCATTTGCTGTTGAGCAGTCTCTTGAGCTGCTCGGAAGCTGGCGCCCACAGACTCGATGCGCTGCCGAATCTCGTCCTCCGAGGGCACTCCCTCGGACAACCAGCGGTGACCGTCACGCACGATGCCGTCCAGAACGTTTTGAAGAGAACCCTGTGCAGCGGCGCGTGTCATCCGGTCCCGGGCATCGGGGGTGCTCGCGTAATCCGTCATCGCTGCGCTCATCGCCTGGGCCAGGGCACGAAATGTCTCGATGATGATGACCATCGCCGGACTGGTCGGCGGCGGTGCGGTGTCCGGCGAAACACCGTCCTTCCACACGTCCGCAGCGTTCTCGCAGAAACCGAACGGGTCATCACTCTCGATGCCTTCCAGGCTGGCGACAAACTCCTCCAGTCGACCGACCCATTCCCCTACTTGCGCTGTATCTTCCTGTTCCTCTTGCACGTTCTTGTCATTCTCGGACATACCGCTAAACCCTTCGAGGAGGTCGGATCGGCACCGGGAGGAACAGTGTCGCCGCCACCGTCGTTTGCCAAGATGATAGTGAAGCTCTCGCCGGCTTCGACTGCGGCGAGGACCTTGCCGCAGTCGTTGCGGAGGTCGCGTTGGTGAATCGCCTTCATATCCGGCAGGCTATCCAAACTGCTACGCCGTGCACAGAGTTCTACAGAACGTGCTGCCACGGCTGAACGGGGCTCCAGCCCGAACGATTCGGTCCAGCAACTGCCGAAACCGGCGTCTGCGGACGAGGCCAATGTCCCGCTCCGCCCGACCCGGAGGAGCCTGTCTTGGGCGTGTTGGTGCGGTCAACAAGACCTCGACCTGCGGAAACAACGGAGATTGCTCCAAAATGGTTCACCAGCAAGCCTTTTGGTCAACAGAGCTGAGCGATCGCCGGTAGGGAGGTGTAACGAAAAACGCCCCTGACCAGACAGTAAGATCCGGTCAGGGGCGTTTGCCGTGGCGGAGGATAGGGGATTTGAACCCCTGAGGGCGTTAACCCAACCCGCGTTCCAGGCGAGCGCCATAGGCCACTAGGCGAATCCTCCGTGGAGCAGCATACCGGGTGGGGGACGCTTGACGCCAAACGGGTCCGTTCGGACCAGGAAAGTCCCAGTTCGGCCCGGTTTTGACCCCGTTTCGGGTACCCGGCGCAGGGGGCTGGGCGCGGGAGCGGCTACACTGGCCGACGGATCCCGCGCGGCGCGCATCCTGTGAACTCCCCCAGGGCCGGAAGGCAGCAAGGGTCAATGGGCTCTGCCGGGTGCGCGGGGTCCCCTTATTTTTGAGGGGCCTCGCCCGGGCCGCAGCCCGGCTGCCGAATAACGCCTCCAAATCCGAGCAACGCACGGGTAACGTGAACTACGGTCCGGCGACGCACGATGCGCTCGGCGGGCTGGAACGTCCGGCCGCCGCACATCGGTCCGGCCACAACCCACGTCCCCGCTGCTTCGAAAGGCTGCCCAGGATGCCCCGGCAAACGCAGATCGGTTTGATGAGCCACGAGGAACTCGTGTCCGAACACGAGACTCAGGACGCGAACTATGCGACGCTCAAGACCGAGAAGCTCACGCTGGACCTGACGCGAGGAAAACCCTCGCCGGAACAACTCGACCTGTCGCTGGAACTGCTTTCGCTGCCCGGTGACGGCGACTATCGCGACGGCACCGGCACCGATTGCCGCAATTACGGCGGCCAGCACGGACTTCCGGAGTTGCGCGCCATCTTCGGTGAGCTGCTCGGCATCCCGGTGGACAACCTGCTGGCCGGCAACAACGCCAGCCTCGAGCTGATGCACGACGTGCTCGCCTTCGCGATGCTGTACGGCACCAACGACTCCGAACGTCGCTGGGCCAGCGAGGACAAGCTGAAGTTCCTGTGTCCGACCCCCGGCTACGACCGGCACTTCTCGATCACCGAGGTGCTCGGCTTCGAGATGATCCCGGTCCCGATGCACCACGACGGCCCGGACGCGCACGCCATCGCCGAATTGGTCGCGAACGACCCGCAGATCAAGGGCATGTGGGTGGTGCCGAACTACTCCAACCCGTCCGGCGTCACCTTCTCCGAAGAGGTTGTCCGGGAACTGGTTTCGATGCCCGCCGCGGCCCCGGACTTCCGGCTGATCTGGGACAACGCCTACGCCGTGCACCCGCTGACCGACACCGCGGCCCCCGTGTACGACGTGCTCGGTATGGCCGCCGCGGCCGGAAACCCCAACCGCCCCTTGGTATTCGCCTCCACCTCGAAGATCACCTTCGCCGGTTCCGGCGTCAGCTTCCTCGGCGGCTCCACCGCGAACCTGAACTGGTACCTCGGGCATGCGGGAAAGCGGAGCATCGGCCCGGACAAGATCAACCAGCTGCGTCATCTGCGTTTCTTCAAGGACGCCGACGGCGTGCGCGCGCACATGCAGAAGCATCGCGCCATCTTGGAGCCGAAATTCGCTGCGGTGCTGCGGATTCTGGAGGACCGGCTGGGCGCGTCCAAGGTTGCGTCCTGGACGGAGCCGAAGGGCGGCTACTTCGTCAGCCTGGATGTCATGGAGGGCACCGCGGGGCGGGTGATCGCGCTCGCCAAGGACGCGGGCATCGCGCTCACCGCCGCCGGTTCGGCGTTCCCGTTGCGAAATGACCCGGAGGACAAGAACATTCGGATCGCGCCCAGCTTCCCGAAGCTGCCCGAGCTGGAGAAGGCGATGGACGGCCTGTCCACCTGCGTGCTGCTCGCCGCCACCGAGAAGTTGCTCGGCAAGTAAACGAAAACAGCGGGCGCGTACCGAGGTACGCGCCCGCTGCGGGAGTCCCTGGTCAGTTCGGTTTGTGCGCGAGCACGGCGAACATCGTCACCGAGAGGTGGATGTCGCCGCTGGCCGCGCCCGCCTCGAGGTCCTCGACCAGCCGGTCGCGCTGCTCCTCGGTGATCACGCCGCGCGCCACCGCCATCGCGGAGATGCGGGTGACCAGCGAGCCGACGCCGACGGTGCGATCCTGCACCAGGGCGTGCGAGCCGATGTCGTCGATCACCAAGCCCGCCTTGGTCAATTGCCCGGGCAGCCTGCGGCCGGAGAACGGGTTGGTGGTCGCGGAGATCAACGTGTCGACCACCTCGCGGACCACCTGACGCTCGCCGGGATGCACGATCGCGGTGCCCCAGTCGCTGTCCACCACCACGACGCGGCCGCCGGGACGCAGCACGCGCGCGATCTCGTTGGCGGCCCGGTTAGGCGCGGTCAGATGCTGAAACACCCGCTCGCACAACGCGGCATCGAAACTGCCCGCGCCGAACGGCAGGCCGTAGGCGTCGCCGGAATGGAACTTGGCCGGCGAACCGGTTTGCGCGGCACGGCGTTCCGCAGAGGCGAGCAGGTTCGGATCCGGCTCGACGCCGACCGCCGCGCCGCCGGGGCCGACCGCGTCGGCGAAGGCCATCACCTCCGTGCCGGTGCCCGAGCCGATGTCGAGTGCGTGTTCGCCGGGACGCAGCGCGAGCGCGTCGTGTGCCCAGTCCCGCAACCTGCGGATACCGGGCAGCGCGGCTTGTAAGTCGCGCACGTCGACGAGTTGATCCTGGCCTGCTCGATCGAAGCGATCGGGGCGCAAAGTGTAGGTGTCCATGGGCCCGTTTCCATCCCTAGCCGTGGCCACCTCGTGGGGTGCCGATGTAGGTACTGCCGTCTGCTGAGGCATGCGGTGGAGCCTACGCGGGGGCCTATAGCGACGCACGGCAGGGATGTGAGGCCCGTCACGGCGCCGTGGGTCAGCGGGCCCACAGGTACGCGGTCGCGGCCAGCGCGGCCACGGTCCAGGCGATCAACTCGCGCGGTGCGCCCTGGGCGATCTCGATCATGAGGCCCGCGTACACGATCGCCAGGATCACCGGTATCACCCAGTGCCGGTCGTCGATCTCGGTTATGTGGTGATCGCTCGCGATGCCGCGCCGCACACCCGTCAGGATGACGATCATCGGGATCACGCCCGAGATCGTCGCGACGAACAATCCCCACGCGGGCGCATCCACCAGGAACCCGGCGATTACCGAGGTGACGGTATTGACCATCCACGGCGCCCCGAGTTCGGTCAGCACCCGCGCGGTCCGGACCGCTGCCGTCTCCGGTTTACCTCTAGCGACCGCTCAGCTGTCGCCGGATACCCCCTTGCATACGGTCATCCAACCACGCGAAGATCCGCGAAGCCCACCTACTCCGATGGGGGTGACGATGCGGTTCGACCGCGATGAGCAGGACGCCTTCACACCGTCTTGACAAGTGAGATGATCGAGTCCGTCCGAGCATGTTTGTCACGGTGGGAAGGAATGGCGATGAGTCGCAAGCTTTGCCTGGCGCAAGACGTCGAGGCGGACGAGCTATTGACCGAGGACCACTTCGCCACCCTGCTCGGCATGCTGCTCGACCAGCAGTATCCGATGGAGCACGCCTTCCGCGGCCCGAAGAAGATCGCCGACCGGATGGGCGGCTTCGACATCCACCGCATCGCCGAGGCCGATCCCCAAGAATTCGAAGACCTCTGCGCCACCCCACCCGCCATTCACCGCTACGGCCGCTCCATGGCGCGGCGCGCCCAGGAACTCGCCCGCTACATCATCGAGAACTACGACGCTAAAACCGAGAACCTGTGGAAGAACGACAAGCCCGACGGCGCCGAGGTCCTGCGTCGGCTCAAGGCGCTGCCCGGATTCGGCGACCAGAAGGCCAAGATCTTCCTGTCGCTACTCGGTAAGCAGCGCGGGGTTCAACCGGCGGGGTGGCGAGAAGCGGCAGGCTCCTATGGCGACGAAGGTTCCCGCCGTTCCGTCGCCGACGTGACGGACGCCGAATCACTGGCCCAGGTAAGGGAATTCAAGAAGCAGGCGAAGGCGGCGGCGAAACAGGGGTAGGACCGAGACGCTCTGCGAACGGCGTCACCGCGCCGATTGATCGCATTCTCCTGTGCCGTACCGCGTACCCGGGGGTGTTGTGTGGGGCGGTTGCGGCGAAATCCGGTGCAGTGGCGGGTTACTGGCAGTGGGCGGGCATTGCTGGGGACGGCTGATTACCGGATGGTTTTGGGCGGAAGGGAGTGGTCCGATGAGGCGACGTCCAGCGGCGGTCGGGTATTTACGTCGAGATGTTTCCGGAGCGCGGCAGCAGTGGGATGAGGTGCTGATCCGGAGTTTGGCGCAGCGGTTCGGTTATGAGCTTGCCAAGACGGTGGTGTTCGGTGCGGAGACCGCCGACGTCACCGAGCGGTTGGTGACGGTGGCGCGGCGGCTGGATACGGATGCCGTGATCGTGCCGAGCACAGCGCATTTCGAGGGCGGCGTGCCCGACGAACTGGTGCAGGTGTGCGATGTCATCACCGTGGCGCCGGAGTACACGTACGCCCGTCGACCGAGCTCTCCTTTTGTGGACGGGATGGAAGGCCCCAGGCCCGCTTGACCTTCGCGGAACTGGTTGGTTCCGCACACATTCGGTGTTGGTAGAGCAGCGGAACTGTGCGGAGGCGACTAACTCACAGCCGAAGCCGACGCCGTGAAGGTATTGCATTGGGTCGTGCGGTTCTTGTCCAGACCCGATTCGAACCACCGGCCGCCGTTTTCGGAGGTGCCGTGGTCGCGCATGTCGCCCGCTTGGTCGCCGCGACCGTAGGCATCCTTGCGCGCGAGGGTGAGCTGGGAGTTGGTGAGTGACCCGCCGCCGGAGGACGAGTTGAGGTACATGCCGTCGAAGCAGTTGGCCTGCAACTCGACTCGGCGCGACAGTTCGAGACCGCGGGTGGTGCGGGGGCCCGCGTCGGCGCGGTCGCTGTTGGCCTTGCGCAGGATGCCGGACATGGCTTGCACGTGGTGGCCGTACTCGTGCGCGAAAACCGACAGGTAGACGACCCAGTTGTCTTTGAAGAAATCGGTCTGCAGCTGGCTGATCGGCATGTAGATGGTTTTGTTCGCCGGGCAGTAGAAGGCGGCGAAGTTGCTGGTAGAGCCGGTGCACGGGGTGGTGATGCCGGTGGTGGTCGCGCTGACGTTGAGTGCAGGCGAGGTGAACGGCAGATTCGCCTTCTGCAGCACCGGTTTCCAGGCCGCCTCGAGGCAGCCCGCAGCACTTTCGAAGAACTTGCGTGCGGCGTCGACCTGCGTGCCCCACGGCGAGTACGCGCAGCGTGACGGGATGAGCGTCGCGCTCGGATCGGCCAGCAGCGGATTGGCGCCGGTCTCGGCCGGGCCGGTGGCGCCGTCGGGAGCGAAGGTGAGACTCGGTGCGGGACCCGTCGCGGCGCTGTCGTCCTTGCCGGTGGATATCGCGTTGCGCACCAGGCCGCCCGCGACCAGGAAAACCACGACGACCAACACGGCGATCCACGCGCCGCCACCGCCGGACCTGCGGCGCGGGGTGTGCGGCGGACGTCCGGGCGGACCGTAGGGCATCGGCGGCGGTGCGCGATGTCCGGGCGGCGGACCGTATCCGGGCGGCGAATAACCAGGTGGCGGACCGTATCCCGGCTGTTGGCCGTAACCGGGCTGCTGCCCGTACCCCGGCTGCTGCCCGTATCCCGGCTGCTGGCCATAACCTGGCTGTCCCGGCGGCGGCCCGTATCCGGGCGGCGGACCGTAACCCGGCGGCGGCCCATATCCGGGCCCAGCGGGCTGTCCGTACCCGGGCGGGGGCGGAACAGGTCGCCCACCAGGCGGAACCGGTCCATATCCGTACGGTGGTTGTGTCACGCCCCCGTACCCCCTCGTCTCAATGATCACCGACAGCCGATGACGCAGAATAGCAAGCTGTCTAAAGTAGGCAGCCATGCTGACTTTTCGGGGGGGCGCCGTAGGCGCGCTGCTGCTCGCCACCGTGGGATTGCTCGCGACCGCCCCGATCGCCCACGCCCAGCCCGCCCCGAGCGGTGTCACCATCATCGCTGATCTGAAGCTCAGCCGCGAGGGCGTGCTCGAGGTGGTCGAACAGGTCGACGTGCCCGCCGACGGCTCGTTCCGGATGTCGCTGCCGTTGCGACTGAAGGTGAGTGACGACGTCGAGCGCTATTTCAAGGTCACCGACGTCGACACCAAGGGTGCGGGCACGGCGACGGTGGCGAACGATCAATTCACCATCGAGGCGAAGCCAGGGGAGTCGACGTTCACCTATTCGGTGCACAACCTGGTCAATGACGCACCGGGCAGTCAGGTGTTCAACTGGCTCGGGGTGATGGGCAGCGATATCGCGTCGATCAGCGCCACGTTGATCAGCCCG
Source organism: Nocardia sp. NPDC046473 (assembly GCF_040645995.1). Lineage (NCBI taxonomy): Bacteria > Bacillati > Actinomycetota > Actinomycetes > Mycobacteriales > Nocardiaceae > Nocardia > Nocardia sp. NPDC046473. Next base: position 454,834 of record NZ_JBEYZJ010000002.1, on the reverse strand, counting down.
AGCTTCGAAATGGGCATCGTGGACTGCAAACTCGGCCCGCCCGGCAACACCAGGCCGTGCGCCGATGTGAAGACCGAGGTCGACGGCGTGCTCCATCTGGAGCAGACCGATCTGAAAAAGGGTGACGCGATCGACCTCACCCTGCAGTTGCCGCCGGGCAGTGTGCCGAGCAACGCCGATGTGCGCGACAGCGGCGCTTCCGGCCCGTTCGCGATCACCACGCCGGTGCTCATCGCGTTCGGCGTGCTACTGGTCGCGCTGGCCGGACTTGCCGCCTTCGTACTCCGCGCACGCCGCCACAATGCCGCTGCCGCAACCGGATCGGAGACGCTCGACCCGCTGGTGCGCGACGGCGATCGAGTCCAGTTCACCTCGCCGGACGGGGTACTGCCCGGCGAGGCGGGTCTGCTGCTGGACGAGCACGTCGACCCGGTCGATATCGCCGCCACGGTGGTGGATCTCGCGGTGCGCCGGTACATCTGGGTCACGCCACTGGGGGAGACCGACTGGCGGATCACCCGGGTGAACGCGCCCGACGATCAGCTGCGCGACTACGAGAAGGTCGTCTATCGGGCATTGCTACCCGACGGCACCGACGCCGCCACCATCACCGAATTACGCGCGCCGGGACGGGTGCAGTCCGGACCGGTACGCACCGCCCTCGTCGCTGACGCGGTCACCCGTGGCACCTTCCTCAACCGCCGCCGCCCCGGCCTGGCGCTCTGGCTGGGCGGCGCGCTGATCGTCGCCGGTATCGCCGCGACGATCGCACTCGCCCTCACCTCGGGCCACGCACTGGTCGGTGTCGCGATCGCGCTGGCAGGCCTCGCCACCGTGCTGCTGCCCAAGTACCTGCCCGTCCGGACCACCCACGGCCTCGCCCTGACCGGACAGATCCGCGCCCTCCAGCGCGGCCTGGAATCGACCAGACGCGAACAGGTCCCACCGATCGATCAGGAAACGGTGTTCTCCCGCGCCCTGCCCTTCATGGTGATCGGCGGCCGCGCCGACAACTGGATCCGCGCCTTCCGCGACCTGAACCCCTCCGCCGACTCCCAGCCAGGCCTCTACTGGTTCGGCGGCTTCGACCGCGACCGCAACCTCCAACGCTTCGCAGGCCACTTCCCCTTCTTCATCACCGCCCTCGAAGCCCTCTTCGCCACCGCAGGCGACCCGCACCGCTAACTCGCACTTGACGCAGGTTGCGTGCTCTTCACGCAGGCTGCAACCTACGTCAGCAGCACGCTTCGTACGTCAAGCCAGCGGTGTGGGTGCCTCGGCGCGGACTGAGTGCTCGGTGTTCGTGATGGCGCGGCGGAGTAGGTCGCGGGCGGTGGCCAATTCGGTGGCGCGGCGGTCTAATTCGGCCAGGCGGTTCTGCAGTGCGGGGAGTACGTGGGGGCAGGCTCGGAGTGCGCCGTCGCTGTCAGCGCAGGGGAGTAGTTGTTCGATCACGCGAGTGGGGAGGCCGACGGCGAGCAGGGCGCGGATTTGGGTGACGCGTTGCTCGGCGGCCTCGTCGTACTCGCGGTAGCCATTGCTGCGGCGTTCGGCGGCGAGTAGGCCGACGCGTTCGTAGTAGCGCAGCAGGCGTTCGCTGATGCCGGTGCGGTCGGACAGCTCACCGATCAGCATGATTTGACCTTGTCATGGTGTCAGGGTTCAACACTCGGCGGGGTAACTCGATTCCTGAGGAGGACCGTTGATCATCGACGCGCACAGCCACGTCCACGTCCCGGTGGAAGACCACATCGCGCTGCTCGACGAGGCGGGTGTGGACAAGACCGTGCTCTTCATGTCCAGGCCGCATCCCGAACGAGCCACAGACCTCGCCGAGCTGCGGCAGGAGATGGAACTGTTGTACCAAGCGCTGGCCGGCGGCGGCAACGAGGCCCGCGACATCGCTTGGCGCGAACTGGATGCGGCGCTCACCGCGTACCCGGACCGGTTCATCGGCTTCGGCTCGGTGCCGCTGGACGCACCGGACGTCGGCTTGCTCGTCGACCGCGACGTGGTCGGCCGCGGGCTGCGCGGAATCGGTGAGCTGACCCCACCATCGGGCCGGGCGGCGCTGCTCGAGCCGGTGTTACGCGCCGCCACCGACCACGGTGGGCTCCCCGTGGTCGTGCACGGCGCCGCGCCCACTACCGCCGCCGACCTGCACACGCTGGCCGACCTGGCGCGAAGTTATCCACAGGTGCCGCTCGTGGTGTCCCAGCTCGGCGGTGCGCACTGGATGGACGCCATCGAGCTGGTCCGCGACACCCCCAGCATGTACCTCGAACTGTCCACCGCCAGTATCGTTTTCGCTGTCCGCATCGCCATCGCCGAGGTCCCTGAACGCACGCTCTTCGGCTCGGACGTGCCGTACGGTGACCCGGTCACCGCACGCCTCACCGTTGAGCGAGCGACACGTTCGCCACAGATACGCGAACTGGTCCTCGGTGGCACCGTTCAGCGGCTACTGGGTTGACGCCGGGATCCTCCCGGGCCAGCGCGTCGACACCGCACCAGTATTCCGGCGTACGCGTGAGTCGAGTGGCCACGGAGTGCCTCCGTCACCACTCGATTCCGCAGTACGCCGGAATGGTCAGGGCCAGTGCGGTTTCCGACGCAACGTAGACAAACCGTCCCTCCGTCCCGGTGTCGGGGCAGGCAGCCCGGCGTTCAGTCGGTCAGCGCCGTCCGGCGGATAGCGGCGAGCGGGTCTGCGTAGAGGACGCTCAGTGAGGTGACCACGGCCGCGAATTCCTGGACCTTGCCGCCGAATCCGCTGATCCGGATGTCGGTGGGCGGGAGGGTGGAACCCTGGTTGAACGCACGCGCCACGTGGGTGACGGCGGGGCGGTAGCCGGTGAAGGCTTGGCCGCCGAGGATCACCCGGTCCGGGTTGAGCATGTCCCGGACCATGGCCACGGTGTTGCCGAGGATGGTCGCGCGTTCGGCGAGCAGCTCGCGGGCCGGTTCCGAGCCCGACTCGGCCGCACGGTACAGGTCGACGATGGTCGAGCCCGCGGTTCCGTTGTGCGCCGGGATGATTCCGCGCCCGACCGCCCGCGAGTGCAGCGAACGGTCGCCGACGGTCGCCTCGAGGCAACCGCGCCTGCCGCAGGTGCATTCGACGTCGGAGCCGGTGGGCAGGTGCGCGATCGAGCCGGGCCCGTTGCTCGGCGTGTGCACGCGACCGTCCAAAGTCACTGCGACACCGGCGGTTTCGCGAACGTAGAAGTACAGGCTGCTGCCGCGTTCCGGACCGGCGACGCGACCGTTGATCGCATCACGCGATTCGATGGTGGGCAGCAACAACTCCGAGGCCGCCATCGCCTCGACGTGCGGCGCCACCGACACCGGCAGCTCGAGCACCTCGCCGAGCACGGCGCCGATCTGTGCGCCCTGCCATTCCAGCTTGGGATGGTCGACCACACCGGTGAGCGGATCGACTCGCCCGCCGATGGCGACGCCGGCCCAGAGCGGCTTGCGCCGATGCCATCGCTGCAGGAACGCCTTGGCGCTGCGCGCGACGGTGGTGGTGGCGAACTCCTGGCCGGTCTGCGGGGTGGCGATGGCCAAACCGCCGAGGATGCGGCCGCGCAGGTCGGCCGCCACGATCTTGGTGACCGCGGCGCCGATGTGGATGCCAAGGGTCAGGTACGCCTCGTGGTCGATCTCGAAGGGCACCCGCGGTCGTCCGACCGCACCCGACGCCGTCAGGTCGGGCCGTTCGCGCAGCAACCCGGCCGCGAGCAGCGCCGACACCTGGCGGTTGACCGTGGCGATGCTCAAACCCGTTGACCGCGCGGCATTGTCACGCGAGACGGGACCACCGGTGGCGGAGCGCAGGACCGCGGCCGCCGGGTTGTCGGCGATGCGCAGTTCCGGGGCGACCACGGGTCGCTGGACGCGGATGCGGCCGCCGGCAACCCTGGTGACGGATCGTTCAAGGGTAGGAAGGGACATGGTGAAGATTCCTTGCCGAGGTCCCGCGCCGGGCGGGACGTGCCTACATGGGCGACTAGGCAGCAAACGAGCCGAAAGAGGGGCTCAGCTGCAGCAAGGGCGACAACACAGTTCGCGCGTCAGCGGCAACCGCAAACCGAGCGCAGCGGTCACATAGGTGACCCGCAGTGCGTTCGGGCGGCCAGCAGACATGTAAATGAAATTAACACCGGTGACCGCAACTCACCAAGCCTCAACCCGCCGCTGTGTTCTCGCACACACCGTTTCCGCAGGTCACGGCTCGAGCGAGACGGACATACGTCGCTACTTCGGGCAATCAGGATCGGATGGGACGCGTTCGCACACGAAAAACCCGCCCAGCGCGAGGATGCTGAGCGGGTTTTGTCGCGGCAGTGGCGACCGCGGCTTACTTCGCCGGGGCGAAAGGCTGATTGATCGTGGTGAAGTACTGAATTGCCGCACCGATGGCGACCGGGGCGGTGATCAGGATCTGGCCCGCGACGGTGCCCAGGGCGCCGACGGCGATGATGCCGCCGAGGCAGCCGACGGCGGCGGCCGGGATGAACGGGCCGAAGAGCCCGATGATGGTGGCCGAGGCGGCGGTGGCGCCGAGGATGCCGCCGAGCACGCAACCGACGGCCGCGCCGCCGAGGCCACCGACGAGGGTGCCGATGGTCGCGCCCGCGCTGATCGTGCTGGTCAGTCGGCTCCAGGCCGCCTGCTCACGGTCGTACTCGGACTTCCACGGCGCCTTGTCTTCGAACGGCAGGGCGACCGGCTTGTAGGTGGCGTGCTGGGTGTCGATCTGCGGGGTGAGCGTCGCGGTGCGCTCGGAAATCTGCGCGGCGATTGGGAATTCGAAGTCGTCGATCTTCAGCTTCAGCGGTGTCGCCGCGACGGTGGTGCCGTCCGCGGCCTTGATCTTGAAGGCCGCGTCCTCGACCACCAGCGAGCCGGAATCCGTCGAGATGATCGATGACGTGTCGGTGGCGCGCGCGGTGTAGTTCACCGGGGGCGCGTCGGTCTGCGGTGCCGCGACCGATGTGCCTGCGGCTACCCCGGTCGCCATGGTCACCAGCGCCGCGACCACGGCAAGCTTCCTCATCCTCATGTACTGCAATCCCTCATCTCGATGGCTCTGTCGAGCCAAAGCATCGAGGAGAAAGCCCAGGAGAACGAGGGAATAACGCAGGCAGATTCCAATGCGCGACGCTCGGCGCCGGCGGGTCAGCGACCGCGGCGCATCTCGTCCACCCAGTCCGCGAACTCATCCGGTTCGGTATCTGCGCCGAGCATGTCCACCACCACATGGCCGACACACGCGGCGCGCAGCACCCGGTTCGCTACCACCTCGGTATCGCCCCACGGGATGAACGGTTTGGCGATCAGCAGCGACGCGATGCCGTGCGCGGCGGCCCACAGGTCGAGCACGACCGGCAGCGGGTCACCCGGGGTGATCACCCCGGCGTCCATGCATTCCTGAACCGTCCGCGAAAAACGCAGGAACGCACCGCTACCGAGCACCTGATCCACCGCGCCGCCGGACACCGACGGGATGGTCGCCAGCCGATACTGCTCGGGGTGCTCCCTGGCGAACCGGACGTAGGCCAGCCCCTGCTGGCACAGCCGCGTGATCGGCGAGACCGACGGATCGGATTCGGCCGCGATCGCGGCGTCCAGGTCCTCGAAGACCTGCACCACCACGGCCTCGATGAGCTCGTCCTTGTCGGCGAAATGCCGGTAGATCGACGGCGCGCTGACGCCGACCCGCTTGCTGATCTCGCGGATCGACACCGCGTCGGCATGCCCGGTACGTGCCAGCAATTCCCTTGCCGCGTCGAGGATTTCGGTGCGCAACTGAGCGCCGGTGCCGCGGGCCGACCGCGACCTGCCCGAACCGATCATTCGCGCCCGGCCAGTACTCGCTCGGTGGGATCGGGATCGACGTCCTCGCGCAATCCGATTCGGGCATGCAGCCGGGCCAGCGGCGCGGGCGCCCACCAGTTCCAGGTGCCCATCAGCTTCATCAGGGCCGGTGCGAGCATGGTGCGGATCAGGGTGGCGTCGGCGAGCACGGTCAAGGTTAAACCGAGCCCCATCAGCTGGATGAACGACACCTTCGAGGTGATCATCGCGCCCATCACGATGGCCATGAGAAGTGCTGCGGCAGTGAAGATTCGGCCGGTCCGCGCGACACCGACGGCGACGGCGTGCACGTTGTCCTTCGCGGTGCGCACCGTGACCCCATCGACGACCCGGCCGGAGGCGAGCCACTCCTCGCGGATGCGGGAGAGCAGGAATACCTCGTAGTCCATCGACATGCCGAACGCGAGGCAGAACATCAGGATCGGCATCGTCGGCGTCATGTAGCCGACCGGGGTGAAGCCGAGCAGGCCGGACAGGTGACCGTCCTGGAAGATCCAGACCATCGCGCCGAACGCGGCGGCCAGCGAAAGCGTATTGAGCACAATGGCTTTCAGCGGCAGTATCAGGCTACCGGTGAAAAGGAACAGCACCACGAAGGTGGCGAGCGCGATGAGCGCGATGGCCAGCGGCAGCCGCTTGCCGAGCGAGTCGAGGGCATCGGCATTGATCGCCGCGCCCCCGCCGAACAGTGTCTCGCCCGGAGCGGGCACGGCGCGCAGCTCGCGCAACTGTGCCTCGCCCGCCGGGGAGAACGGGTCGACCCGGGTCGCGACATTGATGTATTCGCCTGTGCTGTTCGCCATTCCGGCCGGGCCGTTGGCGACTCGCCCGCCCTTGATGTAGACGCCCGCACTGGACAGCACCGCCGAAACACCGTCCGCTTTGGACAGTCCCTTGGCGTAATCACCGATCGGCCCTTGGCCGCCCTGGTATCCGTCCAGCACGACGGTGGTGTTGTTGCCCGCGTTGGCCGCGGGGAACTCGGCCCGCAGTACATCGCCGACTTGGCGGGTGGCGGCGCTGGTCGGCAGCACCCGGTCGTCGGGATAGCCGAATTTCACGGAGAGAAACGGCGATCCGAGCGCGAGGAACAGCGCGACGAGCAGCACCGCGACCGGGATGGCATGCCCGGTCACCCAGGTCACCATCCGGTACCACCAGCTCTGCTCGGGCACCAGCGGCGCCATCGGATCGGGAGCCGATCGACCGAACAAGCGGCGCAACGGAACTCGGATGTCGAGCGAGTTCACCCGATGCCCCAGCAGCACCAGCGCGGCGGGCAGGATCAGAATCGCCGCCGCGGCCGCCGCGGCCACCACCGCGACGCCGGCGTAGGCGAACGAGCGCAGGAAGTAGATGTCGAAGATGCTCAGCACGGCCAGCGAAAGGGCAACGGTCAGTGCGGAATACAGCACCGTGCGGCCCGCGGTCTGCACGGCGCGAATGGTGGCGGCCACCGGTTCGAGGCCGTTGGTGAGCTCCTCGCGATACCGGCTGACGATGAACAGGCTGTAGTCGATGGCCAGCGCGAGACCCATCGCGGTGGTCATGTTCAGCGCGTAGATGGACACGTCGGTGATCAGCGTGAACATCCGCAGGATCGCCAGGGTGGTGAGGATGGCGAAGATGCCGACGGTCAGCGGCAGCGCGGCGGCGATCAGGCTGCCGAACACCAGCACGAGCACGACCAGCGACACCGGGATCGCGACGCCCTCCGCGACGGCGAGGTCGTGGGTGATCTGCTTGTTCACGTCGTGGAAGACGGCGGCGGTGCCGCTCTGCCGGACCGTGATGCCGTCGGTGGTTCCGGTGAGCTGCTCGGTGAGCTCGCCCGCGGCCACCTGGGATTGCGTGTCGTCGCCGGTCAGGTAGGCGAAGACCAGGGCTTCCTTGCCGCTGGTGCTGCGCAGTGCGGACGCCACCGCGGGCGGCGCGGTCCAGTACGACTGCACGCCCTTGACGTCGCCGCGGGCGCGCAACGTGTCGGTCAGGTGGAGGCCGACCGCGCGGGTGGCCGGTGCGTCCGCGCCCGCGTCCGAACTGACCAGTAGCACGTAGTTCGGTGCGGCCCCGTCGAAATTGTCCGCGAGCAGCCGTGCGACCTGGGACGATTCGGCATCGGGCGAGGTGAATCCGGCGGATTTCAGGTGCGACGCCGCCGTCGCGCCGAACACTCCGCAGAGGATCGCGAGTGCGGCCGCGGCGAGCAGGATCGCCCGGGGATATCGGGTGACGATCTGTGCAATCCGAATCAGCACGCGCGGCTCCCTTGCTCGACGCAGTATGTTAACGACGTTAGCGTAACGCCGTTAACCGGACGCGAACAGAGGGAACCGCCGGGCGATCAGTGATCCCGGTCACCCAACTGGCCCTGGCCGAAATGCCCTTCGCCGAATCGGCGCGGGGCGTGTCCGTGCACGCCCTCCGCGTAGGCGGTCTCGGCGTGCAGCGCGAAGTCGATGCCCGCGGTCTCGTCTTCGCGGCTCACCCGGAAGCCGAGGGTGCGATCGATGATCTTGCCGAGCGCGAAGGTCACCACGAACGCGAACGCCGCGACGACGAGCACGCCGACCAGTTGCTTGCCGAGTTGCGCGAGCCCGCCGCCGAAGAACAACCCCTCGACCCCGCCGGTCATCACCTGGGTGGCGAGCAGGCCGATCAGCACCGTGCCGACGATGCCGCCGACGAAGTGCACGCCGACCACGTCGAGCGAATCGTCGTAGCCCGCCTTGAATTTCCAGCCGACCGCGAACGAACACACCACACCGGCGGCGAGCCCGACGATCAGCGCGCCGAGCGTGTTCACCGATCCGCAGGACGGCGTGATCGCGACCAGACCGGCCACCACGCCGGACGCGGCACCGAAGGTGGTCGGCCTGCCGTCGCGGATCTGCTCGACCGCGAGCCAGCCGAGCATGCCGAGGCAGCCCGCCACCAGGGTGTTCAGAAAGACCGCCGCCGCAACACCATTCGCGGACAGCGCGGAACCGGCGTTGAAGCCGAACCAGCCGAACCACAGCAGGCCGGCGCCGAGCAGCACGAATGGCAGATTGTGCGGACGCATCGCATCGGTCTTGAAACCGATGCGCGGGCCGAGCACCAGGGCGAGCGCGAGTGCCGAAGCGCCGGAAGCGATCTCGACGACCAGGCCGCCCGCGTAGTCCAGCACGCCGAACGAGGCCAGCCAGCCGTCCGGACCCCACACCCAGTGCGCGATCGGTGCGTAGACCACCAGCGCCCAGACCGGCACGAAGATCATCCACGCGGCGAATTTCGCGCGGTCCGCGATCGCGCCACTGACCAGCGCCGCGGTCAGGATCGCGAAGGTCAGCTGGAAGGTGGCGAACAGCAGTTCCGGCACCGCGCCGTGCAGGGTGCTCGGATCGATGTTCGCCATGGCGAGGTGATCGAGATTGCCGATCAGGCCGCCGCCCGCATCATCGCTGAAGGCGAGGCTGTAGCCGAACAGCAGCCAGGCGACGGTCACCAGCGGAATCGCGATGAAGTTCATCATCAGCATGTTGAGCACGCCGGTCGAGCGCACCATCCCGCCGTAGAACAGCGCGAGCGCCGGTGTCATCAGCAGCACCAGGGCCGTGCTGACGAGCAGCCAGGCGGTGGCCGCGGGATCCAGGGGTGTGGACACGAGGAGCTCCTTCCACGCAAGACGCGGCCTCGCACATGCGTGACTCGCAAGCGCTCTTTGCGTTGCAAGGAAATTACCGAATGCTCACCGCCGGATTTGCGCTGGTCTACGAGTCGCGCGCAAGTCCGGACATGGGATGTTTGCCGACGGGTGCCGTTCGGCGGTGACCGATCAGGTGCGCGACTTGCGGGCGATCGCGCGCTGACCACGCTTGCCGGGGACAGGCAACTCGTCCTGGATGGCCACCCATTCGGCGGTAGTCAGCCACAGTTCCTGGACGCGGGCGTCGGCGGTGTTGTGGAAGACCCGGCGGCCGCGATCGTCGCGCAGTTCCTGGGCGACCGTGGACCAGCGCGGCGCGCGATCGTGCTCGGTGAGGTAGTCACCGAGGTAGGCGGCCACCGCGGTGCCGATCGTGTTGACCGGGCGCAGCGAGACCCGGTTGCCGTACTGATCGGAGTGGAAACGTCGCCCGGCGCACAGCGATCCGGCGTTGGCGTTGGAGGCGATCCAGCCGGCTCGCTGGGCGCGCTCGATCAGCCAGAGGTGTTTCACCGCCGAGGGGGCGATGTCGCCGATGCGAGTGCGGATCAGCGACATGACCTGCTCGGAGGACAGCACGTCGCGGCGGGTGGGGCCGATGCCGTGTGCGGTCCAGTGGGCGTCGGCCAGGGTGGCCAGTGCGCGGCCGAAGTCGTCGATGCTGCGCTGGGCGCGGCGGCCGAGCCGCTCGATGCGTTCGGCCTCGCGGCGCATCTCGTTCTGCGCAGTGAGGGTGCGGATCGCGGCCATCGTGGGCACCTGGCCGCGTTCGAGGAGCTCGAGGATGGCGGCGGAGGTGGCGGGATCGGCCGCAGCGGCCACCGGGAGCGAATCGCGTTTGATCGCGAAGTCCTGCGGGCTGATCGCGCGGCTCAGCAGGTCGACCGCGGAGCGATCGCCGGCGAAGTCGGTGCTGGACAGCAACGCGGTGGCGATGTCATCAGGCGTTTGCACGGTGAGAAGTTCCTCCGATGGATGTGGAACTCGGTTGCGCTGGAACTTGGCGGTGCGGGAACTTTGGTTGTGCCCCGGTCGGGATGAGGGACCGGCCGGGGCAACCAACCTGATGAAGGTTTGGCTACCGAAGTTGCCGATTGCCACGGTAGCCAGCCGATTGCGTCGGTGTCACCCTCGTTGACGCTTTCGTTATCTCCACAAACCTGCGGTAAATCGGGGAATGGGTACAACTTTTCCGGTCTACAAGGGGGAATTGGGCGGTATTTTCCCGCGTTCGACCGGTGCTTCGTCAGCGTTAGCTCATACGTTGCCGCTGTCGCTATCGGTCAGTGGGGGTTAAGAAGGGCTTCGGAATCTTGTGATTTGGATCACATGTCGAAGTCTGCGCTGGCGCTGTTTCGCCGCGCCGAGCCCGGCGCGCAGCGGGAATGTTCTTTGTCGGTGCGCGCCGGTAACCTCTGGCCGTGGCTCTGTACCGGAAGTACCGACCGGCAACGTTCGCTGAGGTAGTGGGTCAGGAGCACGTCACCGACCCACTGAGCATCGCCCTTGATACCGGCCGGATCAGTCATGCCTACCTGTTCTCCGGACCGCGGGGGTGTGGCAAGACGTCGTCGGCGCGCATCCTGGCGCGGTCGCTGAACTGCGTGCAAGGTCCGACCTCGACGCCGTGCGGCGTCTGCCCGTCCTGTGTCGCGCTCGGCCCCGGCGGCCCGGGCAACCTGGACGTGATCGAACTCGACGCCGCGAGTCACGGCGGCGTCGACGACACCCGCGAACTGCGCGACCGCGCCTTCTACGCGCCCGCCGAATCCCGCTACCGGGTGTTCATCGTCGACGAGGCGCACATGGTCACCACGGCGGGCTTCAACGCGCTGCTGAAGATCGTCGAGGAGCCGCCGGCCCACCTGATCTTCATCTTCGCCACCACCGAGCCGGACAAGGTGCTGCCGACCATCCGCTCGCGCACCCACCACTACCCGTTCCGGCTGCTGCCGCCCGCCACCATGCGCGGACTGCTCGGCAAGATCTGCGACCAGGAGCAGGTCACCGTCGAAGAGGCGGTGTACCCCTTGGTGATTCGCGCGGGCGGTGGCTCGCCGCGCGACAGCCTCAGCGTGCTCGACCAGCTGCTGGCCGGCGCCGGTCCCGAGGGCGTCACCTATTCGCGGGCGGTGTCGCTGCTCGGCGTCACCGATGTCGCGCTGATCGACGACGCGGTCGGCGCGCTGTCCGACAACGACGGCGCGGAACTGTTCGGCACCGTCGACCGGGTGATGGAGGCGGGGCACGATCCGCGCCGCTTCGCCGTCGACCTGCTCGAGCGGTTGCGCGACCTGATCTTGATGCGCGCGGTGCCCGACGCGATCCAGCGCGGGTTGGTCTCCGGGCCGGAGGACGTGCTCGATCGGATGAGCGAGCAGGCCGGGCGCCTCGGCCCGGCCACGTTGGCTCGGTATGCGGAGTTGCTGCACGAGGCACTCGGCGAAATGCGCGGCGCGACTTCACCGCGGTTGCTGCTCGAGGTCGTCTGCGCGCGCATGCTGCTGCCGTCGGTGTCGGATGCGGAATCCGCGACCTTGCAACGGTTGGAGCGGCTCGAGCGTGGGTTCGCAGGTGGGGTAGTTGCCGCTGCGCCCGTGGCAGCGTCGGGCTCGGCGCCTGCTGCCGCGGCACCCGCTGCGGCGGCGCCGCGAGTCGCGCCCGCCACCACATCGGGCGAGTCGACCCGGCGACGCGGTGCGGAGGCGTTGGCCGCGATCCGCCGTGAAACCGCTGGATCGGGTGGTGCCGCCGCCGACAGTGCGGGTGCTGGTGGCGCGCCTGGATCGCGTGGCGAAACTGCTGAAGCAGCAGCCGCGAGCGTCCCGCTGACTGATAGTCGGACCGAATCGAGTGCTTCGACCGCTGGCGCGCCATCCGCGGGCGACGCGGGTGCTGCGCGAAGTGCCCACGAGGCAGCGGGAACCCGACCGGCTGATATGTCGACAGGTTCGGGTGCCGCTCCTATCGGCCACCAGGCGGCAGCGGCACCGCCCGCCGATACTTCGACAGGCTCGAGTGCGTCGGTCCCCGAGGCTGCGGCGGAGGCTGCGCGCAGTGGCGATGTGGCGGGAGCGCGACCAGCCGACAATTCGACCGGCTCGAGTGCGGCGGACGCGACGGCCGAGGGTGGCGTACCGCCCGCCCGCGACCACGATCAGGCGGGCGAAGCCGGTCGAACTCGACCGGATATTTCCGATACCGGCGTTCAGGTCGGTGCTGACCCCAATGCCGCAGCGTCTGTGGTCGGGCCAAGCGCCTCGGTCGATCAATCGAGTGGGTCGGCCTCGGCCGAGTCCGCGCCGAGATCGACAGGCACCGTGCCGGAGCAAGTTCCGGCAGGTTCGAGTTCGCAGGTTCCCACCGCGGATGCGTCCGAAGTTCAAGCGGCACAGGAATTTTCCCCAGCTGAGCCGGTTGGCGGCGAGGTTGCCGAGCAAGCGTCCGCCGGGGCTGGCCGGACCACCGCTGCGCAGCCGGAGCCAGTGGCCGCCGCTGCGTCGCCCGACGAGGCAGTGCACTCCGATCCGGTGGCCGAGCCGGAACTGTCGGCTCCCGCCGGGTCGAACGCGGATCTGCTGCGCGAGGTCGAGGGCGCCTGGGCGGATATTCGGGCCAAGGTGCGCGAGTTCGGCGCCGCCGTGCAGGCGATGCTGGCCGGTGCCTCGGTGTCGCGCATCGAAGGCGACACCATCGTGTTCACGCATCAGCACGCGCCGCTGGCGCAGCGGCTCTCGGATCCGCGCAACCTGGACGCCGTGCGTTCCGCCGTCCACGCGGTGCTCGGACGCGAGCACGACGTGCGCTGGGAAGCAGGCGGTGCCGCCGCGCGACCTGCGGCGACGCAGCGGGCCGGTGCGGCGGCGAAACCCCAGCGCAGTGCCGCGCAACCGGCCGGGCGTGAATCCGGCAACGCGGCCGGGCGCGCCTCGGATGCGCCTGCGCCGCCGCGTTTCTCGCGGCCGAGCCAGGCCAAGAACGCGGCGGCGGACCAGTCGGCGGGTGCGAACAAGCCGCGTTCGTTCGGCGGCGATGACGATATTCCGCCGCCCGATTTTCCCGATCTACCGGACGATCCCGGCCCTTTTGATTCAGCGCCGCCCGAGTCGGCGCAATCCCAGGTCGGCAACGGGACAGGCGGCGGCGTCGGCCGGGCTGCCGACGGCGCGGTACCGGAGACCACGCCGGAGGACGAAGAGGAGATGATCCGGGCCGCGGCGGTCCCGGTGGCGCCGGAGGATCGGCGCGACCCCGACGAGGCTGCCCTCGAATTGCTGAAGAGTGAGCTCGGTGCCACACGGCTGAGTGGTTGACAAGCACCGCCGCCAGGACGTTAAGTTAACCGGAGTTCGCACACCACGGTAGTATGAACGGGTGGCCGTGAGCTCCGGTACGACGAGGTTCTATGGTATGCCCAGGCGTATGGGCGATCGGAACCTGCGTCCGCCGTCGCATGCCGCGTTTTGTACAGCGTCAGGACGGTCGGTCGCAGGGCCGGTCGGCGAGGTTACCCGCAGTGAAACCGCAGTATGCGGTGCCGTTGCACAGAGCGCTCGGACGGACGACGTCCGGCCGCCGCACCTTTAAGGAAGGAACACTCCGATATGACCACAGAGGCCTACATTTACGAGGCCATCCGCACTCCGCGCGGCCGCGGCAAGAAGAACGGCTCGCTGCATTCGGTCAAGCCGATCGACTTGACTGTTGGTCTGATCCAGGAGCTGCGCGGCCGCTTTCCGAACCTCGACGAAGACCGGATCTCGGATCTGATCCTCGGTGTCGTCAGCCCCGTCGGTGACCAGGGCATGGACATCGCCCGCACCGCGGTGACCGTGGCAGGCCTGCCTGACACCGTCGGCGGCTTCCAGCTCAACCGGTTCTGTGCCTCCGGCCTCGAGGCCGTCAACCTGGCCGCGCAGAAGGTGCGCTCCGGCTTCGACGACCTGGTGCTGGCCGGCGGCGTCGAGTCCATGTCCCGCGTGGCGATGGGCTCCGACGGCGGCGCGTGGGCGCTCGACCCGGCCACCAACTACGACACCTACTTTGTGCCGCAGGGTGTTTCGGCCGACCTGATCGCCACCATCGAGGGCTTCAGCCGCGATGACGTGGACGCCTACGCGGTGCGCTCGCAGGAGCTGGCCGCCAAGGCCACCACCGGCGGCTACTTCGCCAAGTCGGTCGTCCCGGTCAAGGACCAGAACGGCATCATCGTGCTGGACAAGGACGAGCACATGCGTCCCGGCACCACCGCCGAGGACCTGGCCAAGCTCAACCCGTCCTTCGCCGTGATCGGTGAGATGGGTGGCTTCGACGCGGTCGCGCTGCAGAAGTTCTACTTCGTCGAGAAGATCAACCACGTGCACCACGGTGGCAACAGCTCGGGCATCGTCGACGGTGCCGCGCTGGTGCTCGTCGGCACCGAAGAGGCGGGCAAGGCGTCCGGCCTGACCCCGCGTGCGCGCGTCGTCGCGACCGCGACCAGCGGCGCCGACTCCACCATCATGCTGACCGGCCCCACCCCGGCCGCCAAGAAGGCGCTGGCCAAGGCGGGTCTGACGATCGAGGACATGGACCTCGTCGAGATCAACGAGGCGTTCGCCTCCGTCGTGCTGAAGTTCCAGAAGGATCTGAACGTCCCGGACGAGAAGCTGAACGTCAACGGTGGCGCGATCGCGATGGGCCACCCGCTGGGTGCCACCGGCGCGATGATCACCGGCACCATGGTCGATGAGCTCGAGCGCCGCAACGGCCGCTACGCCCTGATCACCCTGTGCATCGGCGGCGGCATGGGCGTGGCGACCATCATCGAGCGCGTCTAAACCCCAACCGACAGCTGAGAATTCAAGGAGACACAGAGCTGTGAGCGAAACCAACATGATCGGTTGGGAGCAGGATTCGGACGGCATCGTCACGCTGACGATGGACGACCCGAACCAGGGCGCCAACACGATGAACGAGCTGTACAAGACGTCGATGACCGCGACAGTCGAGAAGCTCGAGGCCGAGAAGGACAACATCACCGGCGTGGTGATCACCTCGGCGAAGAAGACCTTCTTCGCGGGCGGCGACCTCAAGAACATGATGAAGGTCGGCCCGGAAGACGGCCAGGGCGTGATGGAAGAGCTCTTCACCATCAAGGATGCGCTGCGCCGCCTGGAGACCCTCGGCAAGCCGGTCGTCGCCGCCATCAATGGCGCGGCGCTCGGCGGTGGCCTCGAGATCACCCTCGCGACCCACTACCGGATCGCCGCCGACGTACCGGGCGTGCAGCTCGGCCTGCCCGAGGTCAGCCTCGGCCTGCTGCCGGCCGGCGGCGGTGTCACCCGCACCGTGCGCATGCTCGGCCTGCAGAACGCCCTCATGCAGGTGCTGTTGCAGGGCAACAAGTACCGCCCGGGCAAGGCCAAGGAAATCGGCCTGATCAACGAGGTCGTCGGCTCGGTCGAGGAACTGGTGCCCGCCGCCAAGGCGTGGATCAAGGCCAACCCCGAGGGTGGCGTGCAGCCGTGGGACAAGAAGGGTTACAAGATCCCCGGTGGCACCCCGTCCACCCCGGCGTTCGCGGCGAACCTGCCCGCGTTCCCGGCCAACCTGCGTAAGCAGCTCAAGGGCACCAACATGCCTGCGCCGCGGGCGATCATGTCCGCCGCGGTCGAGGGCGCGCAGGTCGACATCGACAACGCCTCGCTCATCGAGTCGCGCTACTTCGTGCACCTGCTCACCGGCCCGGTCGCGAAGAACATGATCCAGGCGTTCTTCTTCGACCTGCAGTCCATCAACAACGGTGGCTCGCGGCCGAACGATGTGCCCAAGAAGGACATCAAGAAGATCGGCGTGCTCGGCGCGGGCATGATGGGCGCGGGCATTGCGTATGTCTCCGCCAAGGCCGGCTACGACGTCGTGCTCAAGGACGTCACCATCGAGGCGGCCGAGCGCGGCAAGAACTACTCCGAGAAGATCGAGGCCAAGGCCCTCTCCCGTGGCAAGACCACCGAGGAGAAGTCGAAGGCGCTGCTGGCCCGGATCACCCCGTCGGCCGACGCCAAGGATTTCGACGGCGTGGACTTCGTGATCGAGGCCGTCTTCGAGAACACCGAGCTCAAGCACAAGGTGTTCCAGGAGATCGAGGACATCGTCACCCCGGACGCGCTGCTGGGCTCGAACACCTCGACCCTGCCGATCACCGGTCTCGCGGCCGGTGTGAAGCGCCAGGAAGACTTCATCGGCATCCACTTCTTCTCGCCGGTCGACAAGATGCCGCTGGTGGAGATCATCAAGGGTGCGAAGACCTCGCCCGAGGCGCTGGCCCGGGTGTTCGACTACACCCTCGCGATCAAGAAGACCCCGATCGTCGTCAACGACAGCCGCGGCTTCTTCACCTCGCGCGTGATCGGCACCTTCGTCAACGAGGCGATCTCCATGCTCACCGAGGGCATCGAGCCCGCGACCATCGAGCAGGCCGGTCTGCAGGCGGGCTACCCGGCCGCGCCGCTGCAGCTGTCGGATGAGCTGAACCTCAAGCTCATGCAGAAGATCGCCAAGGAGACCCAGGAGGCCGCCGAGCACGGCGACACCACGATGGGCAAGAAGCGGCACCCGGCCCAGGACGTCATCGACTACCTGGTGTCCGAGGGGCGTCCGGGTCGTCTGGAGAAGGCCGGCTTCTACGAGTACGACGAAGACGGCAAGCGCACCGGCATCTGGCAGGGCCTGCGCGATCACTTCAAGACCACGGCGGGCTTCGGTGTCCCGCTGCAGGATCTGATCGACCGCATGCTGTTCATCGAGGCGATCGAGACCCAGAAGTGTTTCGACGAGGGTGTGCTGGAGACCACCGCCGACGCCAACATCGGCTCGATCTTCGGCATCGGCTACCCGGCCTGGACCGGTGGTGTGCACCAGTTCATCGTCGGTTACCCGGGCGGTCAGGCGGGCTTCGTGGCTCGCGCCGACGAGCTCGCCAAGACCTACGGTGAGCGTTTCGAGGTCCCGGCCTCGCTGCGTAAGTAGTCCCAACGGCAAAGCCCGCCACCGCGTTTCGCGGCGGCGGGCTTTCGCCGTTTTCGGGGCTGTTCGGCGGATTCGGGTGCTGTTCACCTGTTGGTACCGCATTGTGGATAGCGTGATACGCGTGAGACGTGGACAGGCACGACGTGGGCAAGCTCTGGTGGTCGCGAGCATCGCGGTGGCGCTCGGCGTAGCGCCCGCCGCCGCGGCGCCGGACGCCCGCCCCGCGGTCCGGCTGCTCGGCGAGCAGGTGGTGCCCAACGACCTGGTCTTCCACGACACCGCGGTCGGCGGCCTGTCCGGGATCGACTTCGATTCCCGCACCGGCGATTACGTGCTGATCAGCGACGACCGGTCCGAGCGTGATCCGGCCCGGTTCTACACCGCTCGTTTCCCGGTGGGCGAAAACGGTATCGGCCCGGTGACTTTCACCGGCACGCGACCGCTGCTGACCGCCGAGGGCGCTGCCTACGGCCCGAAGTCGGTGGACCCCGAGGAGATTCGGGTCGACCCGTGGACCGGCGACTACTACTGGACGCAGGAGGGGGAGCGCACCGCTACCGTGCTCGCCGACCCCTCGGTCCGGGTCGCGCGGCCCGACGGCACCTTCGCGGCCGAGCTGCCGATTCCGAACAACGAACGGATGCAGCCGAATTCGGGTCCGCGGCAGAACCTGGCGCTGGAGGGCGCGACGTTCACCGCCGGTGGTTCGCTGTTGGTGACCTCGGTGGAAGGCCCGCTGCTGCAGGACGGTCCGCTCGCCACGACGACGGCGGGCGCGACCTCGCGGCTCACCGTGCAGGCGCGGTCGGGTCAGCTGCTCGCCCAGTACGCGTACCCGATGGAGCCGGTGTTCGCCGAGTCCCGTCCCCAGCCCGATCTGGGCATGAACGGCATCTCCTCGATCCTGGCCGTCGACCCGGTCGACCCGTCGAAGATCCTGGTCCTGGAACGCTCTTTCGTTTTCGGCGTCGGTAACAAGATCAGGATCTACGAGGCCGACCTGAGTGCCGCCACCAACGTGCTGGACGCCCCGCTCGGCACTGCCCGCCCGGTCACCAAGCGTCTGCTGGTCGACCTGGCCGACGTCGGCCTGCGCAACATCGACAATGTCGAGGGCATGACCTGGGGCCCGCGCCTGCCCTCCGGCGAACGCACGCTGATCCTGGTGAGCGACAACAACTTCGCCGACAACCAGATCACCCAGTTCATCGCCTTGGCCGTCCGCTAGGCCGTCGAGCCGCAAATAATTCCAGCGTTGCCCAGCTATTCGGCGCGTAAGTCCTCGGTCGCGTCGCGATACGCATCGGCGGCCCGAGTGAAGTAGTCGAGCCGAGGTGACCGGTATAAGGGCAGCCCGAAGACGCCGGACCGGCTGGGCAAGGTGCGGACCTACACGCTGGTCCGGTAGGCGGGTCGCTGGGAAATTGCGTCTTGCCACAACACCGAGCGTCAGAATGTTATGGAACGAATCTCGTTCCTGATCGCACCCGGGATCAGGCCTGCTGCGGAGCGCTGAGCAGGGAGAATTATGGGGGAAGGTCGAGGTGGCAAAGATCCTGTTCCGAAACTTCTCCCACCGGATGCCGTGCCCGCGCTACGTTGGAGTATGCGCAGACATATCGGACATCGCGCGGGGTTTCGGGTGATGTCCGGCGGTCAGCGCGCTTATTGGTCGCCGGTGACGCCGATTCGATATGAGCTCGAGGTGGTCACGTGAATCCACGGACGCAGACGGGGGAGGTCGGCCCGGACTCGACTCCGGCCGACTCGGATACCCAGCGCCACCCGCTCATCGGGATCGCCGACGAGCTGGAGGCGATGGGCCTGACGGAAGCGAAGGAGATCGGCCGGGGCGGCTTCGGCGTGGTCTATCGCTGTATCCAGCGGGCGCTGGAACGGGTGGTCGCGGTGAAGGTGCTCTCCTCCGAAATCGAGCTGGAGAGCCGCGAGCGCTTCCTGCGTGAGGAACAGGCCATGGGCCGCCTGTCCGGCCACCCGAATATCGTCGACATCCTGCAGGTGGACGTCACGTTGAGCGGCCTGCCGTTCATCGTCATGCCGTACTGCACCCGCGGCTCGCTGGAACAGGTGATTCGCGATCAGGGCCCGCTCACCTGGGCCGATTCATTGCGGGCCGGGGTGAAGCTGGCGGGCGCGATCGAGAGCGCGCATCGCGCCCAGATCCTGCACCGCGACGTGAAGCCAGCGAACGTCCTGCTCAGCGGCTACGGCGAGCCGCAGCTGACCGACTTCGGCATCGCCAGAATCCCCGGCGGTTTCCAGACCTCCAGCAGCCTGATCACCGGGTCGCCCGCGTTCACCGCACCGGAGGTACTCAAAGGCGACGACCCGACCATCCGCTCCGATGTCTACGGCCTCGGCGCGACGCTGTTCGCGCTGCTCACCGGGCACGCCGCGTTCGAGCGGCAGGCGGGGGAGAAGGTGGTCGCACAGTTCCTGCGGATCACCACCCAGCCGGTGCCCGATCTGCGCGCGCACGACATCCCGCCGGATGTGGCCGACGTGATCCAGCAGGCCATGTCCACCGATCCCGACGAACGCCCGCCCTCGGCCTACGACTTCGGGCAGCTGCTGCGCGCGGTGCAGCGCGACCACGATCAGATGCCCGACGAGATGGCGCTGCTGGAAACCATCGCCGCGCCCGAGCCGATGGCACATCCCACCGAATCCTCGACGTCGACCAAGTCCAGGCCCGCGGTGACGGCCCGGCGCAGCTGGCCGCTGACGCTGCGCCCGGCGCTGTCCCCGCAGACCGGCGCCACCGGCGCTGCCACCACTTTGCCGCCGACCGCGGCCACCAAGTTCCGCCCGCCGACCCCGGCCCGCGACCCGGTCCCGCGCCCGCGCCTGCTCGACATCCTGCGGGCGGGTGGTCGGCGCAGGCTCGCCGTGATCCACGCACCCGCCGGCTTCGGCAAGAGCACCGTGGCCGCGCAGTGGCGCACCGACCTGACCGACCGCGGCATCCCGGTCGCCTGGATCGGCATCGATCGCGACGACGACAACGAGATCTGGTTCCTCGCCCACCTCATCCAGGCGATCCGCCGGGTCCGCCCGGACGTGGGCGCGGGCCTGGATCAGGCGCTGGAGGAACGGCCCGCCGACGCGGGCGCCTTCGTGATCTCCACGCTCATCGACGAAATCCATGCCGGCGGCAGCACGGTCGTCGTGGTCATCGACGACTGGCATCGGGTCACCGACGCGGGTGCGCACCGGGCCATGGAAGCGTTGCTGGACAACGGATGTCACCATCTGCGCTTCGTGGTGACGAGCCGGGAGCAGTCCGGCCTGCCGACCAGCCGGATGCGGGTGCACGACGAACTGGTCGAGATCGGTTCGGCCGCACTGCGCCTGACCACGGAGGAGACCAACGAGATCCTGGTGCAGCACCATGGGTTTCCGCTCAGCCACACCCAGGTGGAGCAGATCCACGCGGCCACCGACGGCTGGCCCGCCGCCATCCAGCTGGTCAGCCTGTCGCTGCGCGGCAATGCCGATCCGGCGCAGCTGATCGCCAATCTGTCCGAGGGCAATCACGGCATCCGCGAGTATCTGGCCGAAAACGTCTTGGACACACTGGAACCCAGGATGCTCGACTTCCTGATGTCGATCTCGGTGACCGAGCGGGTGTGTGGCTCGCTGGCCGCGGCGTTGTCCGAGGACGCGGACGCGGAGCGCCTGCTGGAGCAGGCCGAGCAGCGCGAGCTGTTCCTGCGCCGGATCGTGCACGACCCGGAGTGGTTCCGGATGCAGCCGCTGTTCGCCGAGCATCTGCGGGCCCGGCTAGAGCGCGCCCAGCCGGGTCGGCTGAAGTCGTTGCACCGCAAGGCGGCCCGCTGGTACGCCGAGCATCAGCTGCTGCGTAAATCGGTCGATCACGCGCTCGCCGCCACCGACTTCAAGATGGCCCTCGATCTGCTCGAGACCGGCGGGATGGACCTGATCGATCGTTCCCGGCTGGCGACGCTGCTCGGCTCGGTCTCCAAACTGCCGATGCAGCAGGTGGCTTCGCGGTCCAAGCTGCTGATGGCGGTGGCCAGGGCCAACGTGAACCTGCAGCAGTCCGGCGCGGCCCGAACGGCGCTCGGCCGGCTGTCGAACATCCTGGCCCGCGGCTCGGCCACCGACGAGGACGTGAGTCAGCAGCGCTGCCAGGCCGCCGTGATCGGCGCCGCCGATCAGATCGCCCGCGACCACACCGACGGCGTGCTCGACCGGGTCGCGGACTGCCTGCAGAAGCCGGACGAGCTGCCCGCCTGGACCGTGTCGACCGCGGCGAATCTGACCTCGTTCGTGCGGCTGTGCGAGTTCGACTTCGACGGCGCCCGCGAGATCCAGGACTGGGCGGCGCCGTACCACGCGCGGTCCAAGGATCCGCTCGGCGCGGTGTTCGGTCTGTGCGGGCGTGGCGCGGCCGCCTACGAGCAACTCGACATCCCCACGGCGACAGAGTGCTTCCAGCAGGCGTGGCAGGTGGCCAAGCAGCGGTCGGGTCCGCGCTCGCACTCACTGCGGGTGGCTTCGGCGATGCTCGGCGAATTGAACTACCGCCGTGGCGATCTCGACGCCGCCGACCGGCTGCTCGACGAAAGCCACCAGCTGGTCGCCAGGGTCGGCCCGGTGGACTTCCTGATCTCGACCTTCGTCATCGGCGCCAGGGTCAAGGCGGTGCGTGGCGACCTGTTCACGGCCGCGACCCGGCTCGACGAGGGCGCGCGGATCGCCAACGACAACAGGCTGTTCCGGCTCGCCGCGCACATCCGTGCCGAACGGCTACGGCTCGGTCTGCCGCTGGACGAGGCGGACGATCAGTTCGCGGGCCCCGAATCACCTTCCGCGCCACTGCATGCGGGCCACCGGATGACCGGCGCCGCCGTGCTCACCGCGGAGGCCGAGGAGGTCGCCGCGATCCGCGCCCTGTTGGCCAAGGGCCGGATCGGCTCGGACGATCGCGCGGTCCGCCGATCGCGTGCCCTGCACGGCCGGATGCTCGACAAGGGCCGTCCCCGCGCCCAATTGGACGCGTCGCTGCTGCTCGCCGAATGCCTCGCCGCCTCGGGCTGGGTGGGCGAGGCCACCGGCCTGCTGCTGCCCGCGGCCGCGACGTGCGCCGAACTCGGTTGGACCAGGCCGCTACTCGACGCGGGCCCGGGCGTCGTCTCGATCCTGCGGGTGCTGCGCGCCGAAATGCCTTCCGCCGCAGCACATGCCGGAGACATAGAACTGCCCGCCCTGTTCCTGGACGAGCTCCTGGACTAGGGCGGGCAAGTCGGTCGGACATTTAGTCTGTATACGTCAATCGGGTGAGCGAAGCGATCCCGATCGACCTGCGGCGTCGTGCCTACGCTGTCCACCACGGGCGCAGCGGGACCGTCCAGTCGCCGTCGGCCGGTAGCTTCACGCCGAGCACCTGGTGCAGCTGAACCACGTTGCGCTGGAAGCCGAGTCGGCAACCCGCCATGTACAGGCCCCACACCTTCGCGGTGCCCTCGCCGACCTCCGCGACGCACGCGTCCCAGTTCTCGACCAGGTTCTTGCACCATTCGTGCAGGGTCAGCGCGTAGTGCTCGCGCAGGTTCTCCTCGTGCAGCACCTCCAAGCCGGTGTTCTGGATCTCGGAGATGATCCGGCCGGAGCCGATCAGCTCGCCGTCCGGGAACACGTACCGGTCGATGAAGTCGCCGGCCTTGGTGGTCCTGGTGTTGTCCGGGCGGGTGATGCTGTGATTCAGGAACAGGCCGCCATCGCGCAGCTTGGTCTTGATGTAGTCGAAGTAGTACGGGTAGTTGTGCACGCCGATGTGTTCGGTCAGCCCGATCGAGGACACCGCGTCGAACTCGCCCTCCGCGATGTCGCGGTAATCGGAGTGCCGCACCTCGGCGAGCTCGGACAGGCCCTGCTCGGCGATCTTCTGCTGCGCCCACTCGGCCTGCTCGGCGGACAGCGTCGCACCGATCACCTTGACGCCGCGCTTGGCCGCGTAGCGGACCATGCCGCCCCAGCCACAGCCGATGTCGAGCAGCCGGTCGCCTTCCTTCAGCCGCAGCTTCTCGAAGACGAGGCGATACTTGTTCTCCTGCGCCTGTTCCAGCGTCCAGTCCTCGTCGCCATAACACGCACAGGTGTAGGTCATCGACGGGCCGAGCACGTACTCGTAGAACTTGTTCGAGACGTCGTAGTGGTGATGGATCGCCTCGGCGTCGCGAGTCTTGGAGTGCCGCAGGCCTTCCAGTGCGATCCGGCGCCAGCGCGGCAGCGTCTCCTGCGGCGGCGGCGCGATCGGCTTGAGCCGCTCCCAGCCCAGCGAGCGGGCGATGGTGACCAGCGCCAGCGCGGACGGACGGTGGAACTTCAGCCCGTCCATCGCCGCGAGAATGTCGTAGGGATCGCCGGGATGCACCCCGTCGGCGGTCATGTCGCCGGAAATGTAGGCGCGCGCCATGCCGAGATCGCCGGGCGCGGTCGCCAAATAGTTGATGCCGCGTGGCGTCTTGATGTCCAGCGCGTACTTCGAGTCCTCGGGTCCGGTCGCGCTGCCGTCGTAGGCGGTCAGCCGGATCGGTGCCTCGCCGTCGATCAGCGTCTCGAAGATCTCGGCAATGCTGAGTTTGGCTCCTAAGTCACCTAAGACGTCGGAACGATCCTTGAATGTCGTCATTTGCGTTGCACCGCCTTCGAATACAAATCCAGCAGCCGCTGGTCTGGGTCGTAGCGTTTCTTCAATTCGGTGTAGGTATTGCCGCCGTACAGCGCTGCGAACTCATCTTTGTCGTAGTAGGAATCGGAGTACAGCGACTTATGTCCATCGAAGTCGGTCACGGTGCGCTCGATCGCACGGTTGGCCGCTCCTTCCTGCTGTCCGGGCACGGTGGGGACGGCGGACCAGAACCCGACGTTGACGTACGTCCGGTTCGGTTCGAGGGGATACAGCGGCCAGGTGCGCTCGGTCGTCGCGGGCGCGTCGGTCTCGCGCAGCCGCAGCGGGCACAGCCAGATCGGCTCGATCGGAATCTCGCGCAGGAACCATTCGACGAAGTCGGCGGTGCGGTCCACCGGCACCTCGATGTCCTGCACCACCCGCTCGCGCGGCGGGTTGCCCTGGCGGGCCTCCAGCTTGTCGGCGATGTTGTATTTGTGATCGAGCGCGATGAGCTTCCAGTAGAAGCTGCTGCGCCGGTACCGCTTCGGCCAGAACCGGCGGATCTTCGGGTTCTGCGTGCCGAACGCGCGCGAGCACCAGAACCAGTCGGTGTCCCAGCGCCACAGGTAATCGTGGATGGTCAGTCGGTCGCGCTTGGGCCGTGCGTCATCGTGCTGGATGGACCGGTAGAAGATGTCCATGTCGGTGTAGTCGCTGACCGGTCCCGGCTCGTCGGTCTGACGGCCCAGGGTCAGGTAGCTCTCGTCGGCGGTGAACACCACGCCGTCGAGATAGTCGACCCGCTCGCCGTCATAAGTCTTCTCGTCGACGATGGTGGCCAGGGTCCGCTCCAGCTCGCGCAGGTCGTGGAAGCGCAGGTGGCGCAGGGCCACGTACGGCTGCACGGTCTCCAGTTCGATCTTCAGCCGGACCGAATAGCCGAGGGTGCCGTAGGAGTTGGGGAAGCCGCGGAACAGGTCGGCGTGCTCGTTGTCCGGGGTGGCGGTGATGATCTCGCCCGACCCGGTCAGGATGTCCATCTCCAGCACCGACTCGTGCGGCAGGCCGTTGCGGAACGAGGTCGACTCGATGCCGAGACCGGTCACCGCGCCGCCGAGCGTGATCGTCTTGAGCTGCGGCACCACGAACGGCGCGAGGCCGTAGGGCAGGGTCGCGGCGACCAGGTTCTCGTAGGTGGTCATCCCGGCCACGTCGGCGGTCTTCGCCACCGGGTCCACCGTGATCACCTGGGCCAGCCCGGATACGTCGAGACCGGGCGCAGGGTTTTTCGCCCTGGCCCGGAACAAGTTCGAGGTCTTCTTCGCCAGCCGCACATTCGCGTCCCGGGGAATCGCGCGATAACTCGCCAGGAGTCGATCCACTCCAGCCCGATGCGCGGCAAACCCGGATTCGTGCGCGGCCGGAGCGTGTCCGGCCTTCCCCAACAGACTCACTGCCACCCCTCGACGCTAGTACGCACCTCAGTGTGAGACCACCGCGAGGGCAGGGTCTCGGGAGAAATGTCACGCATATGTTGCGAACCGGAATACCGACCGGCTCGGAGAAGTTCGCCACACGATTCGACCGGCATGCGGTGTGGTGGCCGCTACAGGGCAGGATGGAGACCGGTCGACATACCGTACCCGGACAAGGAGCTCATTGTGGGACAGGTCAGCGCCAGCAGTTCGATCACCGTTGCGGCGGACCCGCAGCGCACCCTCGCGGCCATCGCGGACTACGAGACGGTGCGGCCGCGCATTCTGTCGTCGCACTATCGCGACTACAAGGTGGTCGAGGGCGGCAAGGGCGCGGGCACCGTGGCCGAGTGGACGCTGCAGGCCACCGAGAAGCGCTCGCGCAACGTGCACGCGGTCGTGACCGTGTCGGATTCGATTGTCACCGAGCGCGATTCGAACTCCACCATGGTCAACACCTGGACCGTGACGCCGGACGGCGCGGGCGCGCAGGTCACCCTGCGCACCACCTGGCAGGGCGCGGGCGGCGTGGCGGGCATCTTCGAGGGCATCTTCGCGCCGCTCGGCCTGAAGAAGATCCAGGCCGAGGTGCTGGGCAACCTGCAGCGCGAACTCGCCTGACATAGAAGCAATGCCGAAACGCGCAGTCCGGCCCCTCGTGTCGGGCTGCGCGTTTCGAGTCGGGTGGCTACGCCGCGCCGATGTCGAAGAGGTTGCCCTCCGGGTCGGCCAGCGTTGTCCACTGCGCGCCGTACTCGTCGAAGTCGCCGATCCGCTTGGCGCCCAAGCTGACCGCGCGCTCGATGTGCTGATGCCAGTCCTCGGCGTGCAAGTCGAGGTGGATCACGTTCTTGCCCGGGGTCTTGTCGGGCACCTGGATGAACATCAGCACCGGTGACAGACCGGCCGCGCTGCCGACGGTGGCGAATTGCGCGGACGCACCCTCGTCGACCGGCTGATCGAGCAGTTCGGACCAGAATCCGGCCAGGGCGGCGGCGTCGTTGCTGTCGATGGTGATGTGTGCGAGGGACAGTGTCATGGGGTGCTCCACTTCTCAGAGCCGGCCGATCGGCCAGCAGACTTCGGTTCGGTAGGTGTTCGGGTCGTCGGTGTCGTCGGGGCTGAGCAGGTAGCGCTCCCGCACGGGTTCGGCCAATGCGGTGTCGTGTTCGGCGACGTAACTGCCCAGTGCGCCGTAGGTGCGGTCGAAGTCCTCGAAATCCCCCTCGTGCAGTGCGATGGCGAATCGGCGCGCGGGCAGCTCGATCACCGAGACCCGGTCGGCCGCTTCGATTCGGGCGGCGGCCGGGATCGGGACGTAGGCCACCACCTCGCCGATGTCGTTCTCGAAGAACTCCATCGAGTAGGTCGCGCCGTCGATGCCGTCGGGCTCGATGCCCGCCGCGGCCAGTGTTTGGTGCAGCAGCGGATACGCGGCCGCACACCACGGGCCGATGTCGTCCCTGCTGACCACCTCGGTGCGCGCCAGCGCGGAAAAGGCGGGGATCGAGCGGTATTCGACGGCGATCGGCGCGGACGGGGTGAGCAGCGACCGCAGCGACGCCACCACCGAGCGGGTTCTGGCCAGCTCGGCCTCCATCCGCTCCAGATGTGCGCGCAGCGCGGCATTGCGGATGTCGTCGTCCGGGGCGGCCAGCACGGCCTTGATCTCGGGCAGCGGCATGTCGAGCTGGCGCAGGCGCCGGATCAGATGGGCCTGTGCCACTTGGTCGGTCGAGTAGCGCCGATAGCCGGAACCCGTATCGATCTCGACTGGTTCGAGCAGCTCGATGTCGTGGTAGTACCGGAGCGTTTTCACGGTCAGGTACGTCAGCCTGGCGAACTCCCCGATGGAGACGGTCGCTGTCATGCCCTCAGCGAACACCCTCCAGCGAGGGGAGAGTCAACTTCCCCCATGGAAGCGTCCTCGCGACTCGTAAATGCTCCCTAGGTCAACACGAAGGTCAGCAGGAGGGTGTTCTGGAAAAAACCGCGCCACCACGAGTAGCCGAACCAGACGCCGGGGGTGACCTCGCGGATCTCGTCGTAGACCTGCGGCGTGGGAGACGGGTCGTAGTTCAGCGCCCAGGTCGGCCTGCCGTCGAGCATTGCGGGCGCGGTGTACACGTATGCGGGCCAGGCCTCGTAGCCCGCGCCGGTCACCCGGTTGGTCAGCATGCCGCCGTCCGGCCCGGTATAGAAGGTCTTGCCGATCCAGAATGCGGGCGCGATGCCCTGAATCGCCGGTGGCCTGGTCACCCAGCCGTTCTTCACGCCCATCGGCACGTCGCCGCGGTCCGCGTCCCGGAAGATGGCGTCCTGCTGTTCGGGTGCGCAGCGGAAACGCAGCGAGTCGATCGTGGCCGCGGGATTGTCCGGGTAGAGGACGCAACCGCCGCCGTAGTCGGCGGCCGCCGCGGTGACACCGGGATCGGCGGTCGCCGTCGGCGCGGCAATGCCGAGGAAGATGCCGGGAACCCCCAGGGAAAGCACCGCGGTGCTCAGCAAACGCGCCCTCATCGTGTTCATATCGGTACTCCAGAACTCCCGACCTGTCTCCCGATGGTAGGTCGATCTTGTTGCGTTGCACCCGGCCGTACTCAACCCGTTACCGGTCATGCCTCGAAGACATAACGACCGGTCGGGAGCTATATCGCCGAACGGATTTCGGGCGCGCTGGCGCAGCGCTCGGTCGAGGCGGCGCGCCGTCACCCCCGGATCAGGGACTACGCTGATCAATGACACTTTCCCCAGAGAGGAATATGCCGTGCAGCCCGGTGGTCAGTTCGACATGCAGCAGTTACTCGCCCAAGCGCAGCAGATGCAACAGGCGGTGATGGAAGCCCAGGCCGAGATCTCCGCGGCCGAGGTGGACGGCCAGGCCGGCGGCGGGCTGGTCAAGGTCACCATCAAAGCGTCCGGCGAGGTCGTCGCGCTGACCATCGATCCCAAGGCGGTCGACCCGGAGGACGTGGAGACGCTGCAGGACTTGGTGATCGGCGCGGTCAACGACGCGATGGCCAACGCGCAGCAGCTGGCGGCCGAGCGGCTCGGCCCGCTCTCGGGTGGGCTCGGCGGCGGCTCGCTGCCCGGGCTGCCGGACTTCTGATAGCCACGAGGACATAGCCGTTGTACGAGGGTCCGGTTCAGGATCTGATCGATGAGCTGGGCAAGCTGCCCGGCGTCGGTCCGAAGAGCGCGCAGCGCATCGCATTTCACCTCCTCCAGGTGGAGCCGCCGGAAATCGACCGGCTGCAGGCCGCCCTGCAGAAGGTGCGCGACGGTGTGCAGTTCTGTGTTGTCTGCGGCACGGTCTCCGACGGCGAGAAGTGCCGCATCTGTGCCGACGCGCGCCGCGATCGCACCATGATCTGCGTGGTCGAGGAGCCCAAGGACGTGCAGGCGATCGAGCGCACCCGCGAGTTCCGTGGTCGATACCACGTGCTCGGCGGCGCGCTCGACCCGCTCAGCGGGATCGGGCCGGACCAGCTGCGCATCCGGGAGTTGCTGGCGCGCATCGGCAATCAGGAGGACGGCATCGACGTCACCGAGGTGATCATCGCGACCGACCCGAACACTGAGGGCGAGGCGACGGCCACCTACCTGGTGCGGATGCTGCGCGACTTCCCCGGCCTGAGCGTGACCAGGCTGGCGTCGGGCCTGCCGATGGGCGGCGATCTGGAATTCGCGGACGAACTGACGCTGGGCCGCGCGCTGTCCGGACGGCGCGCGCTCTAACTTCGGTGCAGGTCCAGCCCCGAATTAAGGGGGTTTGCGGTGTCGCGCTGACGGGTTACTGTCACGGGGATGAGCATCGAATTCCTGCTGACCACGCTCGTCATCTGCGTCACGCCGGGCACCGGCGCGCTGTTCACGCTGGCGGCTGGGCTCTCCAGGGGCACGAAGGCCAGCGTGATCGCGGCCTTCGGCTGCACCCTCGGGACGGTGCCGCACCTGGTCGCGGCGATGACCGGTCTGGCCGCACTGCTCAACGCGAGCGCGGTCGCCTTCCAGACGTTGAAGTATCTCGGTGTCGTGTACCTGATCTACATGGCGTGGAGCACTTTCCGGGACAAGGGCGCGCTCACCGTGCCGGAGGCGCCGGAGCAGGACGCGCAGTCCGTACGGAAGGTGATCACGTCCGCGGTGCTGCTCAATCTGCTCAATCCGAAGCTGACCATCTTCGCGTTCGCGTTCCTGCCGCAGTTCGTGCCGAACGGATCACCGAATGCGTTGGCGCGCTTGCTCGAACTGAGCGGGGTCTTCATGCTCACCACGTTCGTCGTGTTCGCGATCTACGGGGTGTGCGCGTCGGCGCTGCGCAACCACGTCATCTCCCGGCCCGTCGTGGTGACCTGGATGCGCCGGGTATTCGGCGTCTCGTTCATCGCGCTGGCCGGTCGCCTGGCCGTGCAGAACCAGTGAGTCAGAGTTCCACGCGCGACCACGGCAGGTTCTGCATCCGGGTGCGGTCGTCGGTGGCCCAGTCCCAGATGAGCGCGGACACGGTCGGCGCGTCCAGCACCGTGGTGCCGAAGTGCTTGTCCGGCGCGCCATCTCGGTACTCCAGGGTGAACGCGCCGGTCTTCTCCCGGTAGGTCTGCATGTAGACCTGCTCGTCGCGTTCCACCACCAGGTACGGGTTCGGCGGGGCCAGCTCGGAAACCCATTGATCGGCAAGGGTTTTGGTCAGGTAGGGGAATTCGCCCGCACCGCCGTGGGTGACCGTGGCGGGCACGTGCCCGGCCGGGTCGATCAGCCAGGCCAGCTGCGGATCGTAGATCGCATAGTCCAGCGGCGTCGCGATCGCGAACAGCAGCTGCCGGACGAAGCCGATCGCGTCGTACGGGCTGGGCACCTGGAGTGCGGCGCCGGTCGGGACGCCGCCCACCGGGTGCACGCTGAGGAAGCTGTCGTCCTCCGGAACTTCCGAGTTGGCCTTGTTCAGCTCGGCCGCGATCTGCGCGACCAGGCCCGCCTGCGGGAGTCCCTGCTGGGTATTGAGGTAAGCGTCGACCTCGGAGATCGATGACGCGACACCGGACGGCAGCAAGATGTGGTCATAGCTCACCCGGACAGGGTACGTACGCGGCCGTTCAGGCCCGGCGACGGGCCGTCTCGGGCTCGGCGCAGGCGCAGCCACCGGCCACGTCGGCGCAGTCCACGACGAAGGTGTGCCTGACGTAGTCGAGATCCACGCAGTCGACTTCGGTGCATTCGGTGAGCCTGTTCGGATGGACGATCAGGGTGCCGTGGCAGTGGTCGACGGCGGATTCGCAGGACGAACAATCCGGCGCGCGCATGTGACCTCCAGACGAGATCGGTTCGTTATCTTCGGTCTACCACTCCGGCGCCGGACGCTGGGGGACGTTCGCACCGTGTGTCGGACAGCGGCCGGCGTTTGCGCAGTTCGGCGGCGGCGTGAACGCTGCGCGATTGTGTCTGACACCGCGTCCGCCATGTGGTGAACTTGCTGCATGGGCATCAAGGTGTCGCTCGAACACCGGACCATGTACACCTTCGACCGGCCGGTGCAGGTACATCCGCACGTCGTGCGCCTGCGCCCGGCGCCGCATTCGCGCACCAGGATCGATGCCTACTCGATGCGGGTGACGCCCGCCGAGCACTTCTGTAACTGGCAGCAGGACGCGTTCGGCAATTTCCTTGCGCGACTGGTGTTTCCGGAGCCCACACCGGAGTTGTCGATCACCATCGGTTTGATCGCCGACCTCGAGGTGGTCAATCCGTTCGATTTCTTCATCGAGGATTACGCCGAGCGCTATCCGTTCGAGTACAGCGCGGACCTGCTCGCGGATCTGGAGCCGTATCTGCGGCCGGTGGACGAATCGGGTCCGGGTTCCGGGCCGGGTGAGCTGGTCAAGGACTGGGTGCGCGCGCACGACGTGGCGGATCGGCCGCGCACCATCGACTTCCTGGTCGACCTCAACCAGGCGCTGCGGCAAGACGTCGGCTACACGATCCGGCTGGAAGCCGGTGTGCAGCCGCCCGATCACACGCTGCGCGGCGCGCTCGGATCGTGCCGGGACTCGGCCTGGCTGCTGGTGTCGATCCTGCGCGAGCTCGGATTGGCCGCGCGGTTCGTGTCGGGGTATCTGGTGCAGCTGGCCCAGGACATGCCGTCGCTGGACGGGCCGTCGGGTCCGCCCGCCGACTTCACCGACCTGCACGCCTGGACCGAGGTGTATCTGCCCGGCGCGGGCTGGGTAGGGCTCGATCCCACGTCGGGCCTGTTCGCGGGCGAGGGACATATTCCGCTGGCGGCGACGCCGCATCCGGTGTCCTCCGCGCCGATCACCGGGGCGACCGAGCCGACCGTCGCCACCATGGAATTCTCCAATACCGTCCGGCGATTCCACGAAGATCCTCGGGTTACCTTGCCCTACAACGGATCCCAGTGGGAGCGGATCGCGGCGTCCGGTGCCGCGGTCGACGCGCGGATGGCCGCCGAAGACGTGGGCTTGACCGTTGGCGGCGAACCGACGTTCGTCTCCATCGACGACCAGACCGCGCCGGAGTGGACCACCGAGGCCGACGGCACGCACAAGCGCGAACGCGCGGTCGATCTCGCCGATCGGTTGCGGCGGATCTACGCGCCGACCGGGTTGGTGCAGTATCGGCAGGGCAAGTGGTATCCGGGAGAGCCGTTGCCGCGCTGGGAGATCGCGGTCGCTTGGCGCGCCGATGGCGAGTCGACATGGACGCGGCAAGATCTGCTGGCCGACCCATGGACACCGTTCGGGCACTCGTTCGAGTTCGTGCCGGCAGGTAAACCGGATGCCGTCGAAAAGCCCAGTACCGCAATAACTTCGACCACAGCGAGCGCCGATGCAACGCAGGCTACGCGATCACCCGAGCCCGCCGGGCAGGCCGGTGTGCTCACGGATGGCGGTCCGCAGCTGTCCGAGGTCGCCGAAGCGGCTGCCGCGCAACGCACATACGCACCCGTCGAACCCGACGCCGCGCGAGCCCTGATCGCGCACGTGGCAGCGAGCCTCGACCTGCCGCAGGGGCAGGTCCGCCCAGCGTATGAGGATCCGCTGCTCCGGCTGGCCGGGAAAGTCCGTGCCCCCGAGGGAGATCCGGTCGACCCGGTCGATGATCTCGACCCGGATATGGACTCGGCGCAGGCCCGCAAGGAACTGCTGACCCGACTGGACGCCGAGGTCAGCGAACCGACGGCGTACGTGCTGTCGCTGTATCGCCGCGACGACGGCACCGGCTGGGCGAGCGCGGACTGGCGGCTGCGCCGCGGCGTCTCCGCCGACCAGCCCGCCGGGCGAATCGTGTTGACGGAGGGCGATTCTCCGGCGGGGCTGCGACTACCGCTCGACTCGGTGTCCTGGCACGCGCCGACCCATCGCCCCGACCGCGACCCACTTTTCGCCGAGCCGCTGACCGGTGACCGCACCGAACCACCCGCCGTGGTGCAACCCGCTGACTGGGAACCGACAACCGCACTGGTAGGCGAGGTGCGCAACGGTCGGCTCCACGTATTCCTGCCGCCCATCGAGGAACTCGACGACTTCCTCGACCTGGTCCGCCGGATCGAGGCCGCGGCGGTGGCGCTCGACCGGCCCGTGGTGCTGGAGGGCTACGCCCCGCCCGTCGACGCCCGGCTGCGGACCTTCTCGGTGACACCCGATCCCGGCGTGATCGAGGTGAACGTGCAGCCGACCGTCTCGTTCGCCGAGCAGTCCGAGCTGCTGTCCACCCTGTACGAGCAGGCGCGGCTGGCGCGGTTGAGCACCGAATCGTTCGATGTCGACGGCACGCACAGCGGCACGGGCGGCGGCAATCACATCACCCTCGGTGGCGCCACCCCCGCGCGCTCACCGATGCTGCGCCGTCCCGACCTGCTGGTGTCCATGCTGACCTACTGGCAGCGGCATCCGTCGTTGTCCTACCTGTTCGCCGGACGTTTCATCGGGCCGACGTCGCAGGCGCCGCGGGTGGACGAGGGACGCGAGGAGACCCTCTACGAGCTGGAGATCGCGTTCGCCGAACTCGCCAGGCTCGCCAAGCCGAGTCGGCTTGCGCAGGTGTCGGATCCGGCGAGCCGCTCGGTCGGTTCGGCGCCGTGGCACATCGATCGAGCCCTGCGGCATCTGCTCACCGACCTCACCGGCAACACCCACCGCGCCGAATTCTGCATCGACAAGCTCTACAGCCCCGAAACCGCCAGGGGCAGGCTAGGTTTGGTGGAGATGCGTGGCTTCGAGATGCCGCCGCACTTCCAGATGGCGATGGTGCAGTCGCTGCTGGTGCGCGGCCTGGTCGCTCGATTCTGGTTGGAACCGTTGCGGGCGCCGCTGATTCGGCACGGCGCCAACCTGCACGGCCGATATCTGCTGCCGCACTTCGTGCTTGCCGATATCGCCGAGGTGGCCGCTGATTTGCGCGCGCACGGCATCGATTTCGACGCGAGCTGGCTGGATCCGTTCACCGAGTTCCGCTTCCCGCGCATCGGCACGGTCATGCTCGGCGACGTCGAGCTCGAGGTGCGCGGCGCCATCGAACCGTGGCACACCCTCGGCGAGCAGACCACCACGGCGGGCACCGCCCGCTACGTCGACTCCTCGGTGGAACGCCTGCAGGTGCGGGTGGTCGGCGCCGACCGCGGCCGCCACGTGCTGACCTGCAACGGCATGCCCGTCCCGCTGCTGGCCACCGACAAGGCCGACGTGCAGGTCGCGGGCGTGCGCTACCGCGCGTGGCAGCCGCCGAACTCGCTGCATCCGTCGATCACCGTGGACGTGCCGCTGGTGTTCGACCTGATCGACGCCGACACCGGGCTGTCCCGCGGCGGCTGCACCTACCACGTGGCGCACCCGGGCGGCATGGCCTACGACGAACCTCCGGTCAACGCGGTGGCCGCGCAATCACGCCGCAACCGGCGCTTCGAGGCGGCGGGCCACACCACCGATCGGGTCGATCCCGGCGAGTTACGTGCGAAAATAGCAGCACAATCCACGGACGCCGGTGTCGCGGGCATCCTCGATCTGCGCCGGGCGCGGACCGTCTGGGGATTGGTCAGCGACCGTTAGGCACGTCTGGCAGGGGAAGTGAGGTCGGCGCGGTGACGATGCGCGAAGATGCGCTGCGGGAGACCACTGCGGGCGCCACGGTGCGCGAGCAGGTGGCCGAGCAACTCGCGCGCTACCGGACCGGCGGCGTCGAGAGCGCGCCGTACGACGGTTGCGGCAGACCGACCGAGGGCTATTACGACGAATTGGTCGACGGCGACGGCAAGGTGCGCCGGATGTGGTCGGAGTTGTCCGCCGATTTCGTCGAACTCGGCACCACCGGGCTCGGCCGGCTCGACAGCCGGGTGCGCAGGCTGATCGAGGACGACGGCATCACCTACACCGAGGTCACCGGGGCGGGCGAGCAGGCGGCGACCACCCCGTGGCGGCTCGATCCGATCCCGCTGCTGATCTCCGCGGACGACTGGACCCGGCTGGAGGCGGGGCTGGTGCAGCGCTCGCGGGTGCTCGACGAGGTGCTCACCGACGTCTACGGCCCGCGCCGCACGCTCACCAGCGGGCTGCTGCCGCCCGAGGTGATCTTCGGCTATCGCGGCTATGTCCGTGCCGCACATGGCATTACGGTGCCCGGCCGGCATCAGCTGTTCCTGCACGGCTGCGATATCAGCCGCTGGAGCGACGGCCAGTTCCGGGTGACCGCCGACTGGGCGCAGGCCCCGTCCGGCGCCGGGTACGCGCTGGCCGACCGGCGGGTGGTGTCCACGGCCATCCCGGAGGCGTTCGAGCATTCCAATCCGCGCCCGCTCACGCCGTTCGCCAGGGCGATGCGGTTGATGCTGATCGAGTCGGCGCAGGAGGGCGCGGCCGACGATCCGTTCGTGGTGGTGCTGAGTCCCGGCGTGTACTCCGAGACCGCGTTCGATCAGGCCAATCTCGCG
Source organism: Nocardia sp. NPDC046473 (assembly GCF_040645995.1). Taxonomy (NCBI): domain Bacteria; kingdom Bacillati; phylum Actinomycetota; class Actinomycetes; order Mycobacteriales; family Nocardiaceae; genus Nocardia; species Nocardia sp. NPDC046473. Next base: position 419,174 of record NZ_JBEYZJ010000002.1, on the reverse strand, counting down.
TCGATGCTGGGCTTTCCGCTGGTGGAGAGCGCGGATCTGGTGGTGCGCGATGCCGCGCTGTGGATGCGTTCGCTCGGCACGCTGCGCCGGGTCGACGTGGTGCTGCGCCGGGTGGACGCCGAGTTCTCCGATCCGCTCGACCTGCGGCCGGATTCGCGGCTCGGCGTCGTGGGTCTGGTCGAGGTGTTGCGCAGGGGTGCGGTCACCGTGGTGAACACGCTGGGCAGCGGGCTGCTGGAGAATCCGGCGCTGACCGGGTTCCTGCCGCGGCTGTCCCGGGCGCTGCTCGGCGAGGACCTGATGTTGGAGAGCGCGCCGACCTATTGGGGCGGTGACGAGAAAGAGCGCGCGCACCTGACAAAGAACCTGCACCGCTTGATCATTCGCTCCGCGGTCGACGGCGCCACCGTTTTCGGTCCCGAATTGTCGATCAGGCAACGGGCCGATCTGCGGGCCGAGATCGAGGACACCGGGTGGCAGTGGGTCGGCCAGGAGCCCACGCAGTTCTCGGTGGCGCCTGCCGTCGAAGGCTACGGCGGGTTGGCGCCCGCGCCGGTCGGTATGCGGCTGTTCTCGATGGCCCGGCGCAGCGGCTACACCGCGATGGCCGGCGGTCTCGGCCAGCTGCATCAGCGCATATTGCCCGAGCGCGTGGTGATCAAGGTTGCCGCCAAGGACATTTGGGTCAGGGCGGCGCCCACCGCGGTGCCCGCGGTCGGCACCGAGGCGCCGCACGAGGAACGCGAACGGCGGGCCGCGCCGGCGGTGATGGCGGTCAGTTCGCCGCGTGTGCTCAACGATCTGTTCTGGATGGGGCGCTACAGCGAGCGGGCCGAGTCCGCCGCCCGGCTGCTCATCGCCACGCACGCCCGGTATCAGGACTATCGCTACCGGCCGTGGATGGAGGGCGCCGAAGCCGTGCCGGTTTTGATGGCGGCGCTGGCTCGTGCCACCGCGACGGTTGCTCCGGCAGCTGTGGTATCCGGAATCGCTCCCGATGACGCCGATAGTGCTGCGGCAGAGCGGGATTCGGTAGTGAACTCGGTGCCTGAGGTGAGTTCACAAGCTCAGTCCGCTGCGAACCGAACGACGGCAGCGCAGACGCAGGGGAGTCGAGGGCAGTCCCAGTCCATGGGCCGCCCACCGAATTCGGTGGGGGCCGAATCCGGTTCGGCCGATCAATCGAACGCTGCGGCAGAACGTGTCGACGGTACGGATTCGGGTATTGCCGAGGAAATGAACGTGACCATCCGACCAGGCGTGCTGCAGCGGGCGATCGTCGCTGCGGCCAGCGCTGCCGAGGAACAAGGAGTCACGGCGCCCGGACCGGTGTGGACGCCCGCGGTGGCCGGGGCATCGCGCGAGGGCTACGAATACTTGGCGGCGTTGACAATCGACCGTGAGCTGCCCGGATCGCTGGCGTTCGCGATCGATCGATACGAGAACGCCGCCCGCGCCGTGCGCGATCAGCTGTCCGCGGATACCTGGATGATTCTGAGCGCCGTGGATCGGGCGCTCGCCGAATACCGTGGTACCGATGGGGATCAGGAGACGGCGCTGTCGGCGGTGCATTCGCTGACCTTGGCGGCGCTGCTGTCGCTGTCCGGCATCGGCGCCGAATCGCTGGTGCGCGACTCCGGTTGGTACGTCATGGATATCGGCAAGCGGCTCGAGCGCGGGTTGGCGCTGACCGCGCTGATGTCGGCGGCGCTCACCCAGACCTATCCGAACGAGGCCGAGCGGGTGGTCACCGAGTCGGTGCTGCGGGCCACCGAGTCGCAGGTGAGTTACCGTCGGCGGCACGGGGATTCGGTGCGCATCTCCGCGGTCGCCGGTCTGCTGCTCTTCGATACCGCCAATCCGCGCTCGCTGGCGTATCAGCTGGATCGGCTCGACGCCGACCTGCAGGCGTTGCCCGGCGCATCGGGATCGTCTCGGTCGCAACGTTTGCTGGCCGACGCGCAGCGGATGCTGCGCCGCGTCGACCCGGACGATCTCGACGTCACCGACGACGACGGCATGCGCACCGAGCTGCTCGAGCTGCTGGAAGGCGTGCATCTGCGGCTGCGCAAGCTGTCCGAATCGTTCGAGACGTCGAAACTGTCGCTGCCCGCAGGCTTTCAGCCGCTGTGGGGTAGCACCAGGGTGGTCGGATGACCGGCCGCAACGGTTCGGCCCGGCGCTATCGCGTGGCGCACCGCACCACCTACTGCTACTCCGACGAGGTCACCAGCTCCTACGGGCGCGCCTACCTGACGCCGCGCGAATTCCCTGGGCAGCGGCTGCTTTCGCACGATATCTCGATCGATCCGGTGCCCTCGGATCAGTCGGTCGGCCCGGATGTATACGGCAACACCACGTCTTACTTCCATGTCACCGCCGAACATCGGACCCTGGTGGTCACCGGCGAATCCCTGGTCGAGGTCGACCGACCCGATCGCGCGCCGGACGGCCCGGCGGCGCGGCCGTGGGAGCAGGCCCGCCCGACCGGGGCGACGGGCCCCCTGGCCGTGGAATTCACCCTCGATCTGCAGCCGCCCGAGATCACTCCCGAAGTGCGGGCGTACGCGGCCGAATCGCTGACCCCGGGTCGGCCGCTGCTGGAGGCGGTGGCCGAACTCAACAGCCGCATCCACGCCGACTTCGCCTACAAGTCCGGCTCGACCACCGTCTCCACCAAGGTCGCCGACGTGTTCGCCGCCCGGGCCGGCGTCTGCCAGGACTTCGCGCGAATCGGCGTGGCCTGCTTGCGATCACACGGTCTGGCGGGCCGCTACGTTTCGGGATACCTGGCCACCGATCCGCCGCCCGGCAAGGAACGCATGGTCGGTGCCGACGCCACCCATGCCTGGTCGGCCGTGTGGGTGCCCGGCGACGAGCTGGACCGGACCGGCTATTGGATCGACTTCGACCCCACCAACGATCAATTCGGCGACGAGCGCTACGTCACCGTCGCGTGGGGTCGCGACTACGCCGACGTGCCACCGCTGCGCGGCATCATCTATACCGACGCCAAGGCGAGCACAATTACCGTCTCGGTCGATGTCTCTCCGGTGGAGGTGTAACCCGCGTGCGTGATTTCGTCTGTCCCAACTGTGGTCAGCAGTTGGCGTTCGAGAACTCGGTGTGCCTGTCCTGTTCCAGCCCACTGGGTTTCAGCCTCGCCGACATCGCCCTGGTGGTGATCGGTGCGCCGCCGGGCGACGGCCCGACCGACGCGAGCACCGGTGTCGTGGATGCCAGCCGCTTCCGGCTCTGCGACAACCTCCATGTGGCGCAATGCAATTGGCTGGTGGCGGTGCCGGAGCCGGGATCCGAATCCGCGGCGCAGGTCGCGAACGGCAACGGCAAGCCGGTGCTGTGTGAATCCTGCCGGCTCACCCGGACCCGGCCCAACGACCTCGACGCCGCCGGGCTGGCCGCCTTCGCCGAAGCCGAAGCGGCCAAACGCCGCCTGATCGTCGAGCTGACCGAACTCGGCCTGCCCATCGTCGGCCGTGACCGGGACCCGGCCCGCGGCCTGGCCTTCGACCTGCTCACCAGTGTCAGTGGCAAGGTCGTCACCGGCCACCAGAACGGCGTCATCACCCTCGACCTCGCCGAGGCCAACGACCCGCACCGCGAACAGCTGCGCATCGAAATGGACGAGCCCTACCGCACCCTGCTCGGCCATTTCCGCCACGAGATCGGCCACTACTACTACATGATCCTGGTCGCCACCGACGATGCCGCCCGGCGCTTCCGCGACCTCTTCGGCGACCCCGACGCCGACTACCAGGCGGCACTGAACAGCCACTACTCCGCAGGCGCCCCGGCAGGCTGGGATTCCGCCTACGTCTCCTCCTATGCCACCATGCACGCGTCGGAGGACTGGGCCGAAACCTTCGCCCACTACCTGCACATCCGCGACACCCTCGACACCGCCGCCGCCTTCGGCATCGCTCCCGCGGGCGCCACCCTGGACCGCCCCCAGGTAGGCCGAGCGGGCTTCGACAAGATCATCGACCTCTGGCTCCCCCTGGCCTGGTCCCTCAACATGGTCAACCGCTCCATGGGCCACCCCGACCTCTACCCCTTCGTCCTCCCCGACCCGGTCCTCGACAAAATGCGCCTGGCCCACGACCTCTGCGCCGCCGCAACCCGCTGACCATCGCGAACTGCGTTGCCTTTCCGCTCGATAGTGGACTAACCTCTTAGCTAAGGAGGTGGGCCATGTCGGGCAACGCAGCGGAACAGTTCAATATCCACGACGCCAAGACGAACCTGTCGCGCATCATCGAGCGGGTCGAACGCGGCGAGGAGATCATCATCAGCCGCGCCGGCAAGCCGGTCGCCAAAGTGGTCCCGCTGAGTCGCAGTGCGAACCGGGGCGGCCGCGGTTCGCTGCGCGGGCGGCTGGTCCTCACCCCCGAGTGGGACTCCGACGAGACCAACGCCCAGATCGCCGCCGACTTCGGGATGGTGCCGTGAGGTTGCTGCTCGACACCCACGTCGTGCTGTGGTGGCTCACCGACGATCCGGCGCTCTCCGACGCAATGAAGGAACAGATCACCCACGACCCGGACATCCTGGTGAGTGCGGCAACGATCTGGGAGGTCGCCATCAAGCAGGCGCTCGGCAAGCTGGACGGGCCGGTCGGGCTCGCGGACTACATCGGGAACGGCGGGTTCATCCCGCTACCGATCGGCCTCGACCATGCGGCCGCGGCCGGTCGGCTGCCCCTGATTCATCGGGACCCGTTCGATCGAATGCTGGTGGCGCAGGCGCAATGTGAGGACCTCACGCTGGTCACGCGCGACCCGTGGTGTCAGCGGTACGAGGTCGCCGTTCTCCCGGTGTGAGGCCGCGTTATGCGTGGGCGGCGTAAATGTGGGCGGAGACCTGGTCGCGCATGTGGATGAAGTCCGGGTGGGCGCGGAGCGTGGTGAAGGTGGGGTCGGGCGAGGTCGTCTTGAACGACGTTGGCTCGTCGTAGATGATGCGGCCGGGGCGGGTGCCCATGACCAGGACTCGGGTGCCGAGGAGCAGGGCCTCGTCGATGCTGTGCGTGACGAAGAGGACGGTCTTTCTGCGGTCGCGCCACAGGGTGAGTAGTTCGCCCTGGAGTTTCTCGCGGGTGAGCGCGTCGAGGGCGCCGAAGGGTTCGTCCATCAGGATGATTTGCGGATCGTTGACCAGGACGCGGGCGATTTGGGCGCGTTGTTGCTGGCCGCCGGAGAGTTCATAGGGACGGCGGCCGCCGAGATGGTCGAGGCCGACCAGGGTCAGCATGCGGTTGGCGTCGGTGGCGCGCTGGTTGCGCGGCACGCCACGGACTTTCGGGCCGAACTCGACGTTCTGGCGGACCGACAGCCAGGGGTAGAGGTTGGGCTGTTGGAAGACGACGCCGCGGTCGGGGTCGGGTCCGGTGATCGGCCGGCCGCCGACCCGCACCGAGCCTTCGGTCGGTGCGAGGAATCCGGCGAGGATGTTCAGCAGGGTCGACTTGCCGCAGCCGGAAGGCCCTACGACACAGACGAATTCGCCACCCTCGATGGTCAGGTCGGTCGGTGCGAGCACCTGGGTCGGGCCGTCGTCGCCGGGGTAGCTCTTGCTCACCCCGGTAAGGGCGACCCGGAGCTCGTCCGTCACGAGCCGGCACCCTTGGCCGCGTCGGCGTAAATGCCGGTGCGGTAGGCGGATTCGTCGCCGATCGCGTCGATTCCGCCCTGGCTCAACAGGAATTCGGCCGTCTTGTGCAGATCGCCACCGAAGCCGCCGCCCAGGTACTTCGCGTCGGCCTGCTCGGCCGCGCCGAGGTAGGTGTACCCGGCCAACTGCGGTCCGACCAGCTTGGGCTCGATGCCGAGCTGAGCCCCGATCGAGACCGCCGCGTCGTCGGGCTTGGTCCGCAGCTGCGTCACCGCGTAGTCCTGCAACTTCGCCCAGACCACCGCGAATTTCGCGTTCTCGTCGAGGAACTTCTTGCTCGCCACCGCCAGGTCGAACGTCGGCGCACCGGCGGCCGCGGTGTCGGCGCTGGAAGTGATGATGTGGCCGCCGGATTCGGCGAGCTTGGACAGGGTCGGATCCCACACCCAGGCCGCGTCGAGCTGACCACCGTTCCAGGCACCGGGAATCGCGTCCGGCGCCATGTTGATCAACTGCACGTCGGCGGTCAGACCCGCCTTGCCGAGCGCCGCGAGCAGGCTGTAATGCGCGGTGCTGCCGAACGGCGTCGCGACGCGCTTGCCGCGCAGCCCGGCCAGCGAGGTGATCGACTTGTCCTTGGCGATCAGCGATTCCGACTTGCCGATCACGTCGTGGATCCACAGCACTCGCACCGGCAGGTTCAGCGGCGCGGACAGCGCCTTGGTCGCCGGGCTCGAGCCCATGGTGCCGATGTCGAGGCTGCCCGCGCCGAACGCCTGGACCACGTCGGCACCCGAGGAGAACTGGCTCCAGGTGACTTTCGCGTTCGGCAGGCAGGCAGCGAGCAGTCCGCGATCCTGCACGAGCAGATCGGCATTCGGGATGGCCTGGTAGCCGATCCTGACCGGTGTGGTCACGCCGGGATCCGCCGCGAACGGGCAGGCGGCCTGCGCCCCTTCGGCTCCCGTATCGCCACGTCCGGACTGAACACACCCTACGGTCGTCGCGACCACGGCCGCCACGGCCAAACCTGCGGTGACCGCCCGGCGGAGTGCGGATTTCATACCTTGCCTTTCCACGGAACTGCTTTGGCACCAAGGAATTTGATGACCGAGTCGAGCACGAGAGCGGCGCAGCCGATCACGATGATGCAGGCGATGGTCAGCGGCGTATTCAGCTGCGTGCCCGAGATATACGCGAGGCCGCCGATGCCGGGGATGCCGTTGTTGAGCTCGGCGGCCACCACGGTGGTCCAGGCGAACGCGGTGGCGATCCGGATGCCGCCGATCACCTCGGGCAGCGTGGCGGGCAGCACCACGCGCGAAATGACCTGGGCGCGACCGGCGCCCAGCGAGCGGGCGGCGTTGAGGTAGTCCTGCTTGACGCCGGTGACGCCGCTCAGCGTGGCGATCGCGATGGGCGGGAACGCGGCGAGGAACAGCAGCCAGATCTTGGACATGTCGCCGATGCCGAACCAGACGATCAGCAGACCGATGTAGCCGAGCGGCGGCAGCGACCGCAGGAAGTTCAGGATCGGCTCGGTGACCAGCCGCACCGGGGTGAGCATGCCCATCACGAACCCGACCAGCGGGCCGACCACGATCGCGAGGCCGACCCCGGCGCCGATCCGCTGCAGGCTGGCCAGCAGATGCTCCCACAGGTAATAGTTCTGCTCACCGATCACCGTGCGATCGACGCCCGCCGCGATCTGGTGCCGAGAGTTGGCCCGTACGAAGGCCTCCCACACCGCCCGCGGCGACGGCAGATACAGCGGATCGACCAGACCGGTCGTCGTGAGCGCCGCCCACAGGCCGAGCACGAGCGCGAGCGCACCGAGGCGGGTCAGCGCCGGTCCGAGCAGGCGGCGATAGTTCCCCGACCGCCGCGGTGCGACGGCGGGCGCGTCCGTACCCACCGTCGGTGCGTCCGGCGTGGTGATCGCGGTCATGCGGCGCTCGGCGGCAATCCGCGCCGATGCAGGCCCACGTCGGACACGGCACTCTCCTCAAAACTCGGCAAACCTCGACGCTATCCGTGGCGAGGGGGCCGAAGGGAGAGTTAGAAACGCCGTGAACTTAATTGATCGCGGGCGCCGAAGAGCCGGTCACCCTATTCCGTTGACGCTGCCGTTCATGCCGACGTGCTCGCCGATGTTGCCCGCCAGCCACTGGTTCTGCGCCAATGTCTCGAAAACACAGATCAGCAACAGTTTTCGACTGCGCCTGCTCACCGAGTACTCGAGGTCGGGCGCGGTTTCCGGACCGCGCAGCGCGCTGCTGATGCCTTTGCGCAGGTTCGGTTCCGACAGCAGCCAGAACAATTCCGGCCCGATCAGCACCGATTGCCCGCCGGTCTCGTGGAACCAGCGACCGGCGAATTCGATCAACAGGTCGGTGAACGCGTCCCCGCTTTCCACCGACTCGGTGAGTTGGCTCAGCGCACCCGATCGGTCCACACTGCTCTGGATCACCGAGGCGAGCCTGCTCGCTACTTCACGAAACTGATCGACGTCCTGGTCCTGCCAGACTGTGAGAGACATGCGTTTTCTCCATCGAAGTAGTCGAGCGTGGGTGAGTTACTAACTACCTCCGGCGTCGCCGCGTGATTATCGGTGGTTGACCAGCTTTCGGCCGTCGGCGTCGAAGGTCTTGAAACGCATCGGAGTGTTGGGTCCGGCGGCAAAGGGCGCCGCCGCCGGCTTCGCGACCTCGTGCCCGTTGGCCTGCGCATGCCCGTTGAGCTGTGGCGATATCAGCTGCTCCGGCATCTCCTCGGCAGTGACGTATTGATCGATCTCCGCGGTCACCATGTCCGGGACCGATCGCGCGGCGGTGCTGCGCCCGAGCAGAATCAGCGTGAGGTGCACCGCGAACAGCAGGGTCAACGGCATTCCGGCATAGATGATCAATGACACCGGGCCGCCGCCGATCTCGCGCGCGTATTCGATATTTCCGGCGACCGATACCAGCGTCGAAAGCACGAAAAGCCCGGTCGCATACCACCAGCCGGCGCTGCGTTTCGGGAATGACGCGGTGGCGACGATGGAGCCGACGACAAGGCCGTCGATGGCGATCGGCACATTGGAGGCCAGGTCGGCTTCCACCAGGTTGCGCACGGCCAGATGGTGTAGTGCCGCAAAAGACATCTCGAACGCCTTGAGCGCGACTACCGACGAAACGATCAGCGACAGATACAACGGACGCGGCCGTAGGATGCTGCGCCAGCGAGACCAGGACGGTGGACGGCGTGGCATTACCGGCTGCGTCATTGATTCAGCAGGTAACCCCGGCGTGATCGTCGTCATAGCGGGGAGCGTAGCGTGCAGATAGCCCAGCACCCCGGAGCGCATCGGTCGAGTCGCGTTTATCGATCGGTAAAGCCGCAACCTGGCATTGTGGTATCTGGTGCTGTACTACCTACGCGCGCAGACGTTCACGGCGGAGTTGCTCGACTTCCGGCATCGGCAGCGGAGCCAATTCCGCGACGCCGAGCGCCCGCGCCAGCAGCAGATCGGCCAATTCGGGATTGCGGGCCAGCGCGGGGCCGTGCATATAGGTGCCGATCACCGAGCCCTGCACCACGCCCTCGAGTCCGTCACCGACCCCGTTGCCGACACCACGGGTGACCTTCGCCAGCCCCGTCGCGTCGCCACCGAGTTTGGTACCGCCCCGGTGGTTTTCGAATCCGGTCAGTGCGGCGGTGAGCCCGGACAGCAGGGGAGCGGTGGTCACTTCGCCGATCGCGCGCTTGGGCTGCGGCGAGGTGGTCACGTCGATCATGCCGACGCCGTCCACGCGCTCGCCCGACGAGGTCTCATACCACTGGCCGAGCACTTGGATGGCGGCGCAAATGGCAAGCACCGGAGTGCCGTTCGCGGCCGCCTGCTGCAGCCCGGGGTAGCGCTGCAGATGCCGGGTGGCCAGTCGCTGCGCCGAATCCTCCGCGCCGCCAAGGGTATAGATGTCCAGCGAATCGGGAACCGGGTCGGCCAGCGTGATCTCGACGACCTCGGCGGCATAACCGCGCAGCCGCAACCGCTGTCGCAGCACCAGCGCGTTACCGCCGTCGCCGTAGGTGCCCATCACATCGGGCAGCACCAAACCGATGCGGACCGTAGATTCGCTCATGACTGCACCTCGCTGGCGCTCGGTTCCGTCATGCGCGATGCGCGCTGTGACATGATTCGTTCGCTTCGCTCACTCATGATTTGGCCTCGAGGTCGCGGTTGAGATCCCGGAATGCGGTGTAGTTTGCCAGCACCTCGACGTGCCCCGCCGGGCAGGAGGCGATGGCGCGCAACGGATTCGGCACCGTGGTGTGTTCGACGCCCGCGTAGGTGAGACGCACCGCGAGGTCGGTGGCCCGCTCGCCGGAGGCGACCACCTGGACGCCCTCGAAGTGCTCGAACCGCACGTCCCACAGCCAGGACAGGTCCTCGCCGTCGGGCACCTGCCCGTTCACCGCGATCACCAGTCCGGCCGAACTCGGCTCGATCATGGACAACGCTTCCTGCCAGCCCGCCGGGTTCTTCGCCAGCAGCAGCCGGGCGGCGTGCTCGCCGACCTGTACCGTGCGGTAGCGGCCCGCGATCTCGCGCACCGTGCCCGTCGCGGTGACCGCGGCCGCCGGATCGGCGCCGAGCGCGATGGCCGCGGCGACCGCCTGGGCGGCATTGCCCCGGTTGGCCCGGCCGGGCAACGCCAGTGTCAGCGGGAATCGCTGCTTATCCGGGCCGACCAGATCATCGCCGTCCAGCCACCAATCAGGTTCTGGCCGTTCGAAATCCGCGCCGGTACTACGCCAGTGTTCGCCCTCCCACAGGATCGGCTCGCCGCTGCGCGGGCAGCTGGTCGCGTCCATCGCCCAGCCGCTGCCCGCGGCCACCCACACCACGTTCGGGTGGTCGTAGGCGATCGAGGTCACCAGCACGTCGTCGCAGTTGGCGATCACCACGGTGTCGGGGTGGCGGGCCAGGCCCGCGCGCAGCTTGCGTTCGATCATGTTGATCTCGCCGACCCGGTCCAGCTGGTCGCGACTCAGGTTGAGCAGCACCACGGCGGCGGGGTTCATCGCGTCGGTGACGTGCGGCAGGTGCAGCTCGTCCACCTCGATGGCGGCGAGCTCGACACCGCGATGGGCGCTGAGCGCGGCCACGATGCCCGCGTCCATGTTCGCGCCGTCGGCCTGGGTGGCGACCGCGCCGAGCGTGCTGAGCGCCGCGGTGGTCATCCTGGTGGTGGTCGACTTGCCGTTGGTGCCGGTCACCAGCACCGTGCGGCGGCCGCGGCCGAGCTGGTCCATGATCGTCTTGTCGATCTGCAGCGCGATGAGCCCGCCGATCATCGATCCCTTGCCGCGTCCGGCCTTCTGCGAGGCCCACGACGCTGCCGCCGCGGCCCGCAGGGCGATACGCCCGCGCACCGAAATGTCTGCCACGCCGCGAGTCTATGTTCGACCGGCGTTACCGGCGCGGCCCGGGCCAGTGGCGTAGCCCACCCGGTGCGGCTAACCCTGGTACAGCTTGCTGTTGTAGTTGGCCGGGGCGTAGTGGCGTTCGAGTTCCTCGATGGTTTCGGTGGTATCGGGCTGCACCTCTTTGACCAGGTGCGGCCAGGACGGCAGGCCGTCGTCGGGCCACTGCTCCGGCTGCCACAGGTGGCTGCGCAGGAACGCCTTCGCACAGTGGAAATAGATCTGCTCGATGTCGACCTCGACGGCGAGGATCGGGCGGTGGCCGCGCACAACCATGTCGTCGAAGTAGGGGGCGTCGCGCACGAGCCGGGCCTGCCCGTTGATCCGCAGGGTCTGGCTGCGGCCCGGGATGACGAACAGCAGGCCGATGTGCGGATTGGCGAGGATGTTGAAGTGGCCGTCGGCCCGCCGGTTGCCGGGGCGCTCGGGAATCGCGAGGGTGCGGTCGTCGAGGACCCGCACGAACCCCGCCGGATCGCCCTTCGGCGACGCGTCGCAGTTGCCCGCGGCGTCGCTGGTACTCATCACCAGGAACGGAGTGGCCGCGATCCAGTCGCGATCACGGGGATGCAGCGTGACCCGCTCCTTGTTCGCGGCGCGGGATCCCACCTCGCCGAGCAGATTTCGCAGGTCGACGGGGTCGGTGATCTGATCTACAGGCTCGCGCATACCCCGATTCAAGCATCCGAATCATGGTGGGCAGCGGGGAGATCGATCACATCAGAGCTGGACGTCGAACATGTTGGGCTGGCCCGCGGCGTAGCGATCCGCGTCGATCCGGCGCAGTGGTTCGAGCTCGGCCGCCCGGTACAGCGTGAACATCTTGCAGCGTTCGGCGTTCGAGCCGTCCACGTCGAGTAGCGCGTTCACCGCCGCGCGGGCCGACTCGTTGGCGCCTTCCATAGTGGCCAGGTCCACGTTGGTGCGGACGTAATCGCCTGCCAGGAACAGGTTTTCGAGTGCGCCGTGCGGTTCCGGCCGGAACTCCCATGACCCAGCGGTATTGATCAGCAGCGGGTCGGCGTTGGCGTTGCGGTGTGGACCGTCCTGCCAGGTGATGCCGGGGTCGAGATGCCAGGAGTGCAGGTCGGCGTCGCGCAGCACGTCGCCGCGATCGTTGAGATGCGCCGCGATCTGCGCCCACACCTCGCGGGCGATCTCGTCGTGGGTGCACTCCTTGGCGGGCTTGCCGTACAGCATGCCCGGCGTGTTCCAGTCGGAGACGTCGACCGAGAGACAGTCCTGCACGGTGCCGTCGCCGAAGTCGGTGAACTTGCGGGCCCACACCTGGTTCTGGTTGATCGAGGTGAGCGCCCACGGTGCGTCGATGTAGGCGGTGTGGCCCCGGGAGATATCGGCGGGCCTGCGCAGATAGAACTGGATGCCGTTCATCCAGTCGGAGAAGAGCCGGTCCATCGTGGCCAGTTCGGGGCGCACGGCGAGCACGTCGGGCGACCACAGGGCGCGCGCCTGCTCGGCGGGCACGGCGACCACGAAGTAGTCGGCGTCGATGGTGCGTTGCGCGCCCGACTTGTCCACCACCCGGGCCGCCGCGATCCGGCGATCGCGCACGTCGAGCCCGCGCACCTCGGCGCCGAGCTCGAACTGCACGCCGAGCTCGCGCATCCGCTGCAGCCACGGCTCGATCCAGACCGCGTTGGTCGGCCCGTTCAGCACTCGATCGAGACCGCCGTCGTTGCCGATCTCGGCCGGGTTGCCGAGGAACTGCTCGCCCATGTTGCCGATGGTGCGGACGCTGGCGATGTCCTCCTTCGCGGCGACCATGATGCTGGTCAGCGTGCGGGAGAGCAGTGCACGGAATTCGTGGGAGCGCGCGTTGCCGCCGACGTAGTCGCGCCAGGAGGTGTGCTCCCACTGGCCGAGGCGGCGGGCATCGCAGCTGCTGTTGAACACCAGCAGGCGGTTGGCGAAGTAGATGCCCTCGGCGGCAGGCATGTTCAGCGTGGTCGAGATGGTGGCGCCGAGGGTCTCGCGGAAACTGTCCGGGGTGAACCCAGTGCGGGCGCGCGGGCCGAGCGGCAGCCGGAAGTCGTCGCCGTCGCGCCGGGCGAAGCGGGCCTCCGGCACCGCGACCAGGTTGTTCCAGACTCCATTGGCGTTGCCCGGGAAGGGAATTCGCCGCATGGTGTCGGGCACGTGCTGATAGAAGCCGGGGAAGAAGCGGAAGCCGTGCTCGCCGGGCAGCTCCGGCCGGCCGGCCGAACCGGTGCCGGGCACCGGCACGCTGCGCGCCTTGCCGCCCCACGCGCGGCGCTCGAAAATCGTTACCTGGAAGCCACGTTCGATCAGCTCGTGGGCCGCGGTCAAGCCCGCGACGCCACCGCCGAGTACCGCGACCCGCCTGCCCGGACTACCCGCGGCAGGCCCCGATCTCAGCGCGCCGGCCGTCAGTGCCCCCGCTGTCGCTACCCCCGCCACAGCCGTTCCGCGAAGCAATGTCCTCCGCGATACGGTCCACCGATTTTCTGCCATGCGCCGCTCTGTGCTTAGCCTCGGGACCTTTATTACACGTTGTCACTACTGTAAAGCGGCAGGTCCGCACCGGCGTACCCGCCCCGCGCCTGGCCCGAGGTGAAGGCTGATTCGGTCGGCGAATGTGAGCATAGCGATATCGGCTGTCGGATAGGCAAACCCGTGCTGTCAGTTTCTCGAACCTCTTGGCGCACATAAATATCCGTGCCGCCCGGTCCGCTCGGCGACACGAGCGGAGCAGACGGCACGACGGGGTGCGCGCGGTGTCAGGCGGCCATGCGCATTCGCCTGCAAACTAGGCCTTGACGAGTTCCGGTGTACCGGCGGCCGCATCGAGCTCCGCGGCCTGGGCGCGGTCGACCTTCGAGCGCTTGCCCGCGGTCGCGGCGAACGCGCCCGCGATCACGATCACGCCGCCGATCAGCGAGAGCGGTGTGGGGGTCTCGTCGAGGAACGCCCACGCGGCGGCGATGCCGACGATCGGAACCAGCAGGGTGAACGGCGCGACGACGCCGGCGGGGTAGCGGCTCATCAGATAAGTCCACAGGCCGCTGCCGACCACGGTCGCGAGGATGGCGGTGTAGGCGATCGCGGCCAGCGCGGGCCAGCCGGTCGTGGAGAAGGAGTCGACCACCGCGCGCAGGCCGGTGGTCGGGCCCTCGGTCGCGGCGGACAGCACGAACATCGGCAGCGGCGGGACGACCGCGATCCACAGCGTCAGGTGCATGGTGTTGAGGCCGGGGGATTCGACGGTGGCCTGCCGCGCACCGATATTGCCGAAGGCCCAGCCGAGCCCAGCCGCCAGCGTCAGCAGCACCGGCAGCACGGAGGCGTGTTCGAGGCGATCCCAGCCGATCACCGCCATGCCCGCCATCGCAACCACGATGCCGCCCACCTGTATCGGCCGGATCCGCTCGCGCAGGAACAGTGTGCCGAGCAGCACGGTGAACGGCGCGGACGACTGCAGCACCAGCGAGGCGAGCCCGGTCGGCATGCCCGCGCGCATCGCGGTGAACAGGAACGCGAACTGCAGGATGCCGAAACCCGTGCCGTACAACAGGAGCCAGCGCATCCGGACCTTGGGGCGCGGGACGAACAGCAGCACCGGAAGCGCGATGACCGCGAAGCGCAGCGCCGCGAAGAAGAACGGCGGGAAGTGGTCGAGGCCCGCGCGCAGGGCGAGGAAGTTCAGTCCCCAGAGTAGGACGACGGTGAGTCCGAGCAGGCGGTCACGAGCGGTCATGTGGTCAATCGTGCGCGCGACTAACCATCAGAACAATCGAATTAATGTGGACTATTGCTGTAGTTTTACTTCATGATCGAAGAGTCGCTCTCGGCTCGGCAAAACCGTGGTTGACCAGCCGGATGGGCCGCCGATGTCGGTCGAGCGGCTCCGGGTACTGCGCGAGTTCGCCGATCGCGGCACCATCGCCGCCGTAGCCGCCGCGCTCTCGATGACCCCGTCCGCCGTTTCGCAGCAGCTCAAGGTGCTCGCCAAGGAGGCGGGCGTGGCGCTGCTCGAGCCCGACGGCCGCCGCGTCCGGCTGACCGACGCGGGCCGGGCGCTGGTGGTACGCGCGGACGAGGTGCTCGCCGCGATGGATCGCGCCGTGGCGGAGATGGCCAACTATCGCGGCTCGCCGCGCGGTCGGGTCCGGGTCGCGCTGTTCCCCTCGGCGGGCGCGCTGCTGCTGCCGCTGGTGCTGTCCGCGCTGTCGCACAGCGGCGTCGACCTCGTCGCGAGCGACGTCGACCTGCCGCCGTCCGAGGCCACCCGGCTGCTCGCCGATTTCGACGTGGTGCTCACTCATCGCGACGAGCGAGCCGCGCCCATCGCCGACCCGCGCATCGTGGTGCGCCTGCTCATGCGCGAACCCATCGATGTCGTTGTCGCGCCGTTCCATCGGCTGGCCGGCCACGCCGCGGTGGCGCCCGAGGAACTGGCCGATGAGACCTGGCTGAGCGTGCGCGGCGGCTACCCGATCGACGACGTGCTCCGCTCGATCGCCACACTGACCGGTGTGCAGCCTCGAATAGCCCAGCGGCTCAATGACTTCCGTGTCATCGAAGCCTTGGTCGTCAGTGGCTACGGTGTCGCGTTGATGCCCCGCTACTCGGTGGTGCACCAGGATCTCTCGCTGCTGCGCCTCACCGGCGTCCGCGCCGCCCGCATGTTCGAGCTGGCCACCCGCCCCAGGGCCGAGAGCAGCCCGGCCATCGCCGCGGTCCTCGCGGCCTTCCGCGATGCCGCGGCGAGCATTGTCGCGGAGTCGGCACCTCGGTCGACCATGCGGCGCGAGAGCTGATTTCGTCTACCGGGCCGATTGTCGGCTTTCCACAGGCGATTTCGTGACACTGGGTGGACTGGGGTGAGAAGGCGCAGGTACAGAGATCAGCTGTAGAGCTTAGGGGGCCGAACACCGTTGCGTCGTTGGCGCATTCCCACAACGGCCGGGTGCGACCTGTGAGAGTTCCGTACATGTCGAATCATGCATTCGCGAAATAGATTGCAGGACAGGCCGTCCGAATCGATGAAGGATTTTTGACACGATGCGTGATATCTCCGAGTTCTCCACTCGCAACGGTGGATTCCGAAGCGTGGTGGTCACCGCGGTCGAGGTCTCCTCCGCGCTCGGCGCCGATGCGGAGTCCACGTGGAAGGGCCTGTTGGCGGGGGAGAGCGGCGTTCGGTTGCTCGATGACCCGGAGGTCGAGCGCAGTCGGCTGCCCATCGATATCGGCGCGAAGTTCACGAGCGACCCGACCGCCGAGCTCGATCGAATCAAGAAGCGGCGCATGTCCTACGTCCAGCAGGTCGCCTACGTGATGGGCAAGCGGATCTGGGAAACCCTCGGCGCGCCCGAGGTGGACAAGGACCGGCTCGGCATCTCGATCGGCACCGGCGTCGGCGGCGCCGAGGTCATCGTCGACTCGAACGACATCCTGCGCGATCAGGGCTACCGCAAGGTCTCGCCGTTCGCGATACCGATGGCCATGCCGAACGGTCCCGCCGCGGTCCTCGGGCTCGAACTCGGCGCGCGGGCGAGCGTGGTCACGCCGGTGTCGGCCTGTTCGTCGGGGTGTGAGTCGCTGGTGCACGCCTGGCGCTCGATCATCCTCGGCGAGGCCGACATCATCGTCGCCGGTGGCGTCGAGGGCCGGATCAATGCCCTTGCGCTGGCAGGCTTTACGAATATGCGCGCGCTGAGTTCGCGGGTGGCGGAACCGGAACGCGCCTCGCGCCCGTTCGACCGCGACCGGGACGGTTTCGTCTTCGGCGAATCGGCGGCCCTGCTCGTGCTGGAGACCGAGGAGCACGCCCTGGCTCGCGGCGCCCGGCCGCTGGCCCGGCTGCTCGGGGCAGGCTTGACCGCCGACGGCTATCACCTGGTCGCGCCGGATCCTGAGGGTCGGGGCAATGCCAGGGCCATGCGTCGTGCGCTGGAGACCGCAGGCGTCGACGGTGCTGAGGTGGACCACGTCAACGCGCACGCCACGGGAACGCCGTTCGGAGACTTGGCCGAGGCCAAGGGAATTGCCGTCGCGATCGGCAAGCACCCTGCGGTCTACGCACCCAAGTCGGCGCTCGGTCATTCGGTGGGCGCGGTCGGTGCACTGGAGGCGGCGATCTCGGTGCTGAGCCTGCGCGACGGCGCGATACCGCCAACCCTCAACCTGGACAACCAAGATGCCGACATCGATCTCGATATCGTCAGCGGCGCAGCGCGATACACCGATGTCCGGTACGTGATGAACAATTCGTACGGCTTCGGCGGTCACAACGCCGCGGTCCTGTTCGGCAAGTACTAGCAAAGAGTGCGGCCCCGGTGCGTATACGCCAGGGCCGCAACATCTTTCGGGTCTAGTGCCCCATCGGACCGGGGTGGTGGTACTGCTGCGCGCCGACGTAACCGAAGTCGTCGGCGACCATCGCGCCCAGTTCCAGCAGGGCCCGCCGGGTCGGCTTGCTGACCAGTTCCAGGTCGATCTCCGCGCCTTCGGCGAGGTGATCGTCGAACGGCACCACCTGGACCGCGCGGGTGCGGTCGAGGAAGAGCTTGCGTAACTGGTCGAGGTCGACCGTGGACGCGCCGCGGCGGGAGGCGTTGACCACGACGACGGTGCGCTCGACGAGCTTGCCGTAGCCGTGGTGGTCCAGCCAGTCCAGCGTGGCCGAGGCGCTGCGCGCGCCGTCGATGGCCGGTGAGGTGACCAGCACCAGCGAGCTGGCCATATCGAGCACGCCCGCCATGGCCGAGTGCATCAGGCCGGTGCCGCAGTCGGTCAGGATGATGTTGTAGAACGACTGCAGGATGCCGATGGCCTTGCGGTAGTCGGCCTCGCTGAACGCCTCGGAGACTGCCGGATCCTGTTCGCTGGCAAGCACTTCCAGTCGGCTCGGCGCCTGCGAGGTGTGTGCTCGCACGTCCGAGTACCTGCTGATGTGCTGGTCCTCGAGCAGGTTGCGCACGGTGGAGCGGGTCTGCCGCGGCACCCGGTGGGCGAGGGTGCCGAGGTCGGGGTTGGCGTCGATCGCGATGACGCGGTCACCGCGCAGCGACGCGAACGTCGAGCCGAGACCGACCGTGGTGGTGGTCTTTCCGACGCCGCCCTTGAGCGACAGGATCGCGATCCGATAGTCGCCGCGCACCGGCTGATTCACCCGGTCGACGAGGTCGCGGTAGACGACGTCGGCCGCGGACTCGCCGGGGTTGAGCACGCCGCCGGTGGCCTTGTGCACCGCACGCCGCCATCCGCTGCGCGGCGCGCGCCGGGCGCGCTTGAGCAGGTTCAGGTCGTTGACCGAGTGGCCCGGCTGGCCGGGCGCGGGCACATGCTGCGGCTGGAACGGCTGCGCGGGCTGGTGCGGGTTCGGCCCGCCCTGCCAGTTCGGCGGTGGCACCTGCCCCATCGGCGGTCCCTGCGGCTGCTGCCCCATCGGGGCGGGCGGCGGCTGATACGCGGGCGGTGGCGGCGGCTGGTGGGTCACCGGCGGTGGCGGCGGCGCCCAGCTGTAGATCGGTCCGGCCGGTTGATCAGCTTGCGGCGCAACGGCTTCGGCGTGCTCGTGCGGCACCCGGCGGACCAGGCCGTCGGGGCCGATCTCCTGCCGGTATTCGCCGTAGCCCGGATTCTGCTGCTGCTCGGGCGCGATCTGATGGCTACCGCTGTGCGCGGCCATCGGCTGGTACTGGCCGGTCTGGTACGGCTCATATGTGCCGGGTGGCGCGAACGGCCCGGCATTCGGCGGCGCGTAGCCGCCGTACTGCTCGGCGGAGCCGGGCGGCGGCGGGAAACCCTCGGGCGGGCCGTAGGACTGCGGCGGCATCGCCGCGTGCGGATAGGACACGGTCTGGTCCGTCGAGCCGCTGAAGTCGGGCTCGGCCGATTCCTGGTCCGGCTTGTCCGTCGCTTCGGCCGCCTCGGACTCCGCCACTTCCCCATCGGGCAGCTCTGCCGAGGAATCGGCGGCTTGCTCCGACTCGGTGCCGTCGGCCGTGTCCACCGATTGACTCTGCAGCCAGGGCGGTGAGGTCGGGTTGTGGTCGTTTGTTGTCACAGTTCCCCCATCTGCTCGGGACTACGAGCAGAGAGCTCGGCGCTTGAGTGCGAAACCAACGCTAGCACGGGGTTCGCGGGCTCGCGTCGCGGTAGGTAAGGCGGACGCGCCCGTATGACACGCCGCTGATATCTGGTCTCCGACAGCAAGATCGAGAGCCGGGCACGGGGTCGACCAACGACCACCATGCCCGGCTCTACCGTACTCGACCTGCGCTATCAGCGTGCTCGGTTGGTCGAGGAGACCACCGCACGCGCTGACAACGATTGCGTTCTAGTGCGCGCGGTTGACCGCGGAGACCACCGCGCGCAGTGACGCGGTTGTGATGGAGGTGGCGATGCCGACGCCCCACACCACCTTGTCGCCGATCGCGCACTCCACGTAGGCGGCGGCCTGCGCGTCGTCACCCGCGGACATGGCGTGCTCGGAGTAGTCCAGCACCCGTACGTCGAAGCCGACCGTGGCG
The DNA here is from genome assembly GCF_040645995.1 of Nocardia sp. NPDC046473. Lineage (NCBI taxonomy): Bacteria > Bacillati > Actinomycetota > Actinomycetes > Mycobacteriales > Nocardiaceae > Nocardia > Nocardia sp. NPDC046473. The sequence goes on along the minus strand of NZ_JBEYZJ010000002.1, from coordinate 399,552 downwards.
ATCGCGTCGATGAACGCGGCGAGCGGGCCGTTGCCGGTGCCGGTGATCTCCTGCTCTACTCCGTCGACCTTGACCACCACCGCGATGGTGTCGGTGCCGCCGTCGGTCTCGGACGCGGTGACCTTCTGCCGGATCCGCTCCAGCGGCTGGATCGGGCTCAGGTACTCGCTGGCGAAGACGTCCCACATTTCCTTCGGGGTGACCTCGCCGCCCTCGCCGTCGGTGATCCGCTGGACCGCCTGGGAGAACTCGATCTGCAGCCGACGCGGCAGCGCCAGCCCGTGATCGGTCTTCATGATGTAGGCGACGCCGCCCTTGCCGGACTGCGAGTTCACCCGGATGACGGCCTCGTAGGTGCGCCCGACGTCCTTCGGGTCGATCGGCAGGTACGGCACCGCCCAGATCATGTCGTCCACGTCGGCGTCCGCGTCGTCGGCGGCGACCTTCATCGCGTCCAGGCCCTTGTTGATGGCGTCCTGGTGGCTGCCGGAGAACGCGGTGTAGACCAGATCGCCGCCGTACGGGTGGCGCTCGGCGACGGCCAGCTGGTTGCAGTACTCGACGGTGCGGCGGATCTCGTCGATATCGGAGAAATTGATCTGCGGGTCGACGCCGCGGGAGAACAGGTTCATGCCCAGGGTGACCAGGCAGACGTTGCCGGTGCGCTCGCCGTTGCCGAACAGGCAGCCCTCGATCCGGTCCGCGCCGGCCTGGTAGCCCAGCTCGGCGGCGGCCACGGCGGTGCCGCGATCGTTGTGCGGGTGCAGCGACAGCACGATCGACTCGCGGCGGGCCAGGTTGCGGCTCATCCACTCGATGGAGTCGGCGTAGACGTTCGGCGTCGCCATCTCGACGGTGGCGGGCAGGTTGATGATCAGCGGCTTGTCCGGGGTCGGCGCGATGATCTCGGAGACCGCGTCGCAGACCTCTTTGGCGTACTCCAGCTCGGTGCCGGTGTAGGACTCCGGGCTGTATTCATAGCGCCAGTTGGTGTCCGGGTAGCGCTTCTCGATTTCCAGGCACAGCGCCGCGGCGTCGGTGGCGATCTTCTTGACCGCCGCGCGGTCGGCGCGGAACACCACCTTGCGCTGCAGGATCGAGGTGGAGTTGTAGAAGTGCACGATCACGTTCTGCGCGCCGGCGCAGGCCTCGAAGGTCCGCTCGATCAGCTCGGCCCGACACTGGGTCAGCACCTGGATGGAGACGTCGTCGGGGATCGCGCCGTCCTCGATGATCTCGCGGACGAAGTCGAAATCGGTCTGGCTGGCCGACGGGAAGCCGACCTCGATCTCCTTGTAGCCCATCCGCACCAGCAGATCGAACATGCGGCGCTTGCGGGCCGGGCTCATCGGATCGATCAGGGCCTGGTTGCCGTCGCGCAGGTCGACCGCGCACCAGCCGGGCGCGACATCGATGATCTTGTCCGGCCAGGTGCGGTCGGGCACGGTGACCGGCTCGACCTCCTCGGCGAACGGCCGGTACCGGAAGGTCGGCATCGAGGAGTTCTTCTGCGCGTTCCACGCGGCCTGGTCGGCCGGGGCGGGCTTGGACGGCGGCGTGATGGTGCGCGAGCCGGATACGAAGGCGTCAGCAGGGGACATGGCGATTACTCCGAGGGTGTGGTGTTTCCCAAAGGGTGGGTCGACCGGCGCGGCGAAACCCCGCGACGGGAGCCGGTCCGATCAGACCCCGTCGCGGCGGCTGAGAAGAAGTGCCCGCTGCATGATGTCGGCAGTTTACCGTGTGGCAATACGCCTCCGGAACCCCGGTCCCGTCGTCTGTTCAACCGACCGTGCCACTAGCGTTCGAGCCGGAAACAAACGCTTGTACGGACCGTTTGGTCCGACGGGACGTCGAACGGATTGTGTTATGACTTGGCTGGAACAGCTGGCCGTCTTCGGTGCGGGCATCGCGGCGGGCGGCATCAATACGATCGTTGGTTCGGGCACGCTGATCACCTTCCCGGTACTGCTCGCCTTCGGGCTGCCGCCGGTGACCGCGAATGTCTCCAACACGATCGGTCTGGTGCCCGGCGCGATCAGCGGTGTGCACGGCTATCGCCGCGAACTAGCCGGACAGCGCGAACGACTGCTGCGCTTCGGCACCGCGTCGCTGCTCGGCGGCATCACCGGCGCGGTACTGCTGCTCACGTTGCCCGCCAACGCGTTCAAGGCGATCGTGCCGGTGCTGATCCTCGCGGCGCTGGTGCTCGTTGTCGTGCAGCCGAGGCTGTCGCGGTGGGTCAAGCGGCGGCGCGAGAACGGCGACAGTCCCGCGCCGAAGCACGGTGGCCCGATCCTGCTCGTGCTGATCTACGCGGCCGGTGTCTACGGCGGCTACTTCGGCGCGGCACAGGGTGTGTTGTTGATGGGGATGCTCGGTGTGTTCGTGCACGACGACATGCAGCGACTCAACGGCATCAAGAACGTGCTGTCGATGCTGGTGAACGCGGTGGCCGCGCTGATCTTCATCGTGATCGCCGACGTGGACTGGCGCGTGGTGCTGCTGATCGCGCTCGGCTCCATCATCGGCGGGCAGCTCGGTGCGAAGATGGGCAGACGGATGCCGCCGACCGCGTTGCGCGCGGTCATCGTGGTGGTCGGCCTCATCGCGGTGGTCCGACTGTTGATGACTTAGGAGGTGGCACGTGACTTCGGCGAACAGCGACGCAGCGCCGGTGCCGCGGCGGGTCCGGTCGTAGTGGTCCCGTCAGGGTCGGCGCCATCGGCGATCTCAGGGTGCAATTCATCCCTGCGGGGGACGACCGCCGTGCCGTTGCGGCACAAGATGATCGGCATGCGTGGGTGGAGGATCGTCGTCGTTGCCGCGCTGGCAGCGACGCTGGCGGCGAGCGGCTGCGGGACGCCGAAGAAGCATGAGCAGGCCGTGGCCGACCTGGTCGCCCAGGCCGATGCCGCGCCGACGCCGCGGCTGGACTGGGCGCCGTGCCAGGAGAAATCCCTGAGCAAGCTGCAATGCGCGACGGCGACGGTGCCGGTCGACTACGCGCACCCGGACGGTCCGACGCTCGGGCTCGCGCTGGTTCGTCAGCCCGCGACCGAGCAGTCGCGGCGCATCGGCACCCTCTTCACCGCGGCGGGCGGGCCGGGCGGTTCCGGCATCCACTGGGCGAGCACCGGTCCGATGTTCCCCGGCGAGATCGCCCGCCGCTTCGACGTGGTGACCTTCGATCAACGCGGCGTCGGGCGCAGCTCGCCGGTGCGCTGCTTCGCCGATGCCGAAGCGGAGCAACGATTCTGGGCCGGCGCGTCGATTCCGCCGGTGAATGCCGAGCAGGAGGCCGCGCAGGCGCGCTTCAGCCGCGATCTGTCGGCAGGCTGCGCGGCCGACAGCGCCGCCCTGCTGCCGCACCTGACCACCGTCGACGCCGCCCGCGACCTCGATCTGCTGCGCCGAGCCGTCGGCGACAAGCGGCTGACCTACGAAGGTGGTTCGTACGCAAGCTATCTCGGCGAGGTGTACGGCGCGGTCTTCGGCGATCGGGTGCGGGCGCTGAGCCTGAGCTCGATGATCGACCCGGACGCCTACACCTCCGACACCCGTGCCGAGATCGCCGCCGCGGCGACGGGCACCGACGAGGTGCTGTCGGAGTTCTTCCGGCTGTGCGCCCAGGCGGGTCAGTCGCGCTGCGCCTTCGCGAGCACGGGCAAGGCGCCGGCCGATCCGATCGGGCAGATCCGCAGCGACCAAAAGGCAAGCGACGGTGCGGATTTGCGCGCCCGCGATCTTGCCTTGCTGGACCGGCTGCGGCAGGGGCCCGTGGTGGTCGGCGAGGGCGAGCATGCCCGGACGGTCAGCTATGCCGACGTCATCTCGCCGCACACGCTGATGCTGTACGACCCCAAGGACGGCTGGCCCGCCCTGGCCCAACTGCTCGCCGAACTCGAGCGCGGCGCCGCGGGCAACCCCGACGTCGTGCGCGCGATCCTGGACGCGAACGCGGTGCCGCCGGGATTCCTCGACTCGTACACGGCAATCTCTTGCGCGGACAACACCTTTCCCCGCGAGCCGGAGCAATGGCCGGCGATGGCAAAGGAATTGGGCGCCGACGACGCCACCTTCAGCTCGTTCTGGCTGTACCTGCGGCAGGCGTGCGCCTCGTGGCCGACCCCGCAGGGTGGCTACCCGCAGCGCTACGCCGGTCCGTGGATCCTGCGCTCGGACGTACCCGCGCTGCTGTTCAACAACCGGTTCGATCCGGTCACGCCGCTGACCGCGGCACGCAAGGCGCAGCAGGCCCTGGTGAACGCGCGCCTGGTGGTCGTCGAGGGCGGTTATGGACACGACACCACCGTCGACTGCACCCGGAGCCTGCAGGAGCGCTACCTCATCGATCAGCAACTCCCCGCGCCCGGCGCGACCTGTAAGGCCGATCGGGCACCGTTCACGGACTGAGCCGCCGACCCCTGTTGTCCATCTGCCGCAAGCGTTTTGTGGCCTGCTCGTCATCCTGCCGTTCCCCCCGCCGGGCGCGGCCGCGGTCCCATCCGGCGGGACAATGGAAGGGAGGCAACGGATGACAGTGAGGCAACAACTGTTCAGTTAGCGGGAATACCGGTAATCTGCGCTCGGCCATGCGTGATGAGGGAGGTGGCTGGGTGCGAAGACGTACCTTCTTCAAAGCAGCGGGTACGGCCGCGCTGTTCGGTGCTACCGCGGCAACGCTGCGGGCCACCGCACCGGCGTCCGCGGACCCGGTGTGGAACCTGCTGTTCCAGTCGTGGGTACCGGAAATCTTTGCCCCACTACCCGACCCGCCCGAGCACACGCCCGCGATCGTGATCGGCTCCGGCTTCGGCGCCGCGGTCACCGCGTTGCGGCTGGCCGAGGCGGGGATCGCCAACACGGTGCTGGAGCGCGGGTCGCGCTGGCCCAACGATCCATGGCGGGAGATCTTCACCGGCGACGACCTGCCGGACGGGCGCGGCTTCTGGCATCGCACCAGCTTCACCGGCGTCAGTAAGGTGCCGATGACATTCGCCAGCTTCGGCGGCGTCCTCGACTGCACCACCTATCCAGGCATCGACGTCTGGCGTGCGGCCGCGGTCGGCGGCGGGTCGGTGGTCTTCACCGGCGCGATGGTGGCCCCGGAGCGTCGCTTCTTCGATCACCTCTTCGGCGGCACGGTCGAGTACGGCGAGCTGGATCGGGTCTACTACCCGCGGGTGCGGGAGATGCTGCGGCTCAATTCGATGCCGGGAGACATCTACGGCGCCAAGCCGTTCGCGCACTCCAGGGCGTGGGACGACCAGGTGCGCAAGGCCGGTTACCAGCCGACGCCGAACGACTCGATCTTCAACTGGGACATCCTGCGGGCCGAGCTGGCCGGCCGGAGCCGGGAGTCGGCCACCGCCGCCCGCAGCAACCTCGGCAACTCCAACGGCGCCAAGTTCGACCTCAATCAGAACTATCTGAAGTACGCGGAGGGCACCGGCCGGTCCGCGATCTTCCCCGGCCATCAGGTGGAGTCCATCGCCCAGGAGCCGGGCGGCCGGTTCTCGGTCCGGGTGACGAAGCTGGCGCCGACCGGCGAGGTGCTGGGCACCCGCACGCTCACCTGCGACCAGCTCTTCCTCGGCGCCGGCTCGGTCGGCACCTCAGAGCTGCTGGTCCGTGCGCAGGCGACCGGCGCACTGCCCAACCTCAACGAGCACGTCGGCGACGGCTGGGGGACCAACGGCGACGTGGTGCTCGGCCGTGGTGCGAGCGCGCTGGCCGGTTTCGGGCAGGGGGTGCCGAGCGCGAGCCGGATCTTCGACGAGTCGGGCCTGCCGCTCAGCCTGGAAAGCTGGTACATCCCCGGCATTCCGTTCGAGACGGGCGCGCTCGCCTCGCTCGGCATGGTGCTCGACCCGGCCCGCGCGCGGTTCGGCTACGACGCGGCCGCCAATCGGGTCGGCCTGTCCTGGCCGAGCCGGAACCGCGACGACATGGTGGCCGCGGCCCGCGCGGTCGATCACCGGATCGCCGAACGGGCCGACGCGGTGCTCGAATACGGCGCCCTCGGCTACGACGCCAACGCGCTGTTCACCGCGCACCCGCTGGGCGGCGCGGTGCTCGGCAAGGCGACCGACGGCTACGGCAGGGTGCATGGGCACCCCGGTCTGTACGTGATGGACGGTGCCGCCATTCCGGGCAGCACCGGCACGGTCAATCCGTCTCTCACCATCGCCGCGCTCGCGGAGCGCAATATCGAGGCCATCATCCGCACCGGGAAGTAGCGATCCGGCCGCAGCGCGGTCGTGCCGACTAATGTCGGCACGACCGTTCGGCGTTGAAGGGACACCCAGGTGACAGCTGCGAGTACCACTCCGGTCAGCGAGGAACTTCCGGAGGGCGATTACCCGCGTAAACCGCCCGCGCTGTGGACCGACTTCTGCATGCTGGCGCTGGCCATCGTGTCGGTGGCGCTGGTCGTCTGGATCACCTTCTTCGACGTGGCCGCGCGCACCCATCACACGATCGTGGTCGTCGACTGGACGATCTGTGGCGTGTTCGCCGTCGAGTTCCTGTGGCGCTGGCGCCGGGCGGGCTGGCCGTGGACGTTCCCGTTCGTCTACTGGTACGAGGTCCTCGGCATGATCCCGGTGACCAGCCCGTTCTTCCGCGGGTTCCGGTTGCTGCGGATCGTGGTGATCGTGGTCCGGCTCGGCCGGGTCGCTGATCGCGTGTTCGGTGACCGGATCACCGCCGCGGTGGTCAACCGGTTCGTCATGACCATCGTGGACACGATCAAGCGGCCGATGACCATCGCGGTGATGGACGAGGTCGCCTCGGTGATGCGCACCGGCCACTACACCCGCAATATCGCGGCGGCGCTACAGGAGAACCGCGCCGAGATGGACGAGATGATCCTGGAGCTGATCAAGAAGGACCCGCAGGCGGGCCGGGTCCGCTACATCCCGTTCCACGACGACATCATCCGGCTGATCGCCGACACCACGTTCCGCATCCTGTTCCAGGTGCTGGAGGATCCGCGCACCGACGAGCTGGTCTCGGATGTGTTGCGCGAGAACATCGATCAGATCCGGCACGCGGTGCGCAACGACGTCCGGGTGCCGCCGTCCGCGTACGGCCCGACGCCGGCCGAACACAGCGTGCGGCATCACCTCAGTCGGATACCCCGTGCCTGATCTCGTCCCGCGGCTGCGCGAATTGGATTGTTTCCCAGACGATCAGGATGGCGAGCACCGCGCACAGCATGGCCAGTGCGGCCAAGGCGGGCAGCGCGGCGGCCAGTGGGATCAACGCGAGCAGCGCGACGATGACGATCACCCGCGGCAGGCTGACCTGTCCTGTCGCATAGTGTTTCGCGCCGACCAACGCGATCAGATACAGCACAACTCCGCCGTACAACGCGAACAACGGAATTCCGTACAACGCGTCTTTCAGCGTGTGATGTGACTCGTCGCCGACATAGTAGAGGACTTTCTTCAAACCCAGTGACAGCGCGATGATTCCGACGATCATCGGGAAATGCCAAAAGGTGTAGGCGCCCCGCGCGATCTTGATCTGCCGTGCGCCGTCGGCATGCTTGAGCTCGTGTTCGATGGAGAGTGCGGCGACATCGAAATACGTCCACCACAGCAGTCCGGATACCGCGAGCCCGAGCAGTGCGCCCACCGCGATCGGCCACGAGATAGGCAGTCCGGCAACCCCGATACCGATCGAAACGATCGATTCGCCCAGCGCGACGATAATGATCAGTCCGTACCGCTCGGCGAAGTGGCTGGCCGAATTCAAGCGCCAGTCGGTGCCCGCGAACAGCGTCCACAGATAGTCACCCGCGATGGCGGCGATCCACAAGCCGATCTGGACCGCGCCGGAGGTCATCGCCGCGATCACCAGCAGCGTGGTGCCGAGGGTGATCGAGCCGAGCGACCAGCGCAGCACCTGACCGCGCAGCTGCGCGTCCTCGGCGCTGGCCAGCCAGAACATGCCGACGTGCACCAGTCGCACGATCAGATACGCGATCGCGAAGACCAGCGGGCCGTACCAGCCGCCGGGCAGATCGTGGAAGGCCTCGGGGATGGCGAGCGCGGCGAGGAACGCACCGCCCATCGCGGCGAACATCGCGACCCTGGCGAAGCCCTCGTCGGCGCGAACCACGTTGCCGAGCCAGGAGTAGGCGATCCACAGCCACCACATCACCGCGAGCACGAGAAACGCGCGCAGGATGTTCTTGACACTGGTCTCTTCCGCCGCCAGGTCGGTGACCATGGTGAACGCGAAGACGAGCACCAGGTCGAAGAACAGCTCGAGCTGTGTCACCGACTCACCTTCGGCCACCGCCTGCAGCCGAACCCGTTTGGAACCGATCATGCTGCACATAGTCGCACCCCGATCGGGTCGACGGGTGCTTGCTGGGCTGCGCGTCGCTCGATTTCGCTCAGGGCGTGCGGCTACTGCCGGTTATTCGTTATAGCTATACGGCTTCATTGTTTCCGCTTCCGGAAACGTCTCGGCGAACTCGATGAAATTCTGCACCGCGATCTCGTTCTGCTTGCGCACGGTGCGCTTGAGTAGTAGTCCGGGCACCGGGATGGGTAGGTAGACCTCGGCGTGGAACCAGACGTCGGTGGCTTCCGCACCCCCGCTGACCTCGAACCAGCCGCCGCCCTTCGCGCCCCGGGAACTGTCGGTGACCTGCCAGGACGATCGATTGCCTGCCCAATCGTATTCCAGCACTTGCAGATCGGAGCTGCCGAGCAGTTCGGTCTTGACGAAAACTCGAACCGGCCTGCCCGCGTCGTCACGTGTTGCGACGCGAGCATCGGTATATCCCGGCGACCATTCCGGCAGCATTTCGACAGCGGCCAGCGCATCCATCACTTGCGCGGAATCGGCGTCGACGACGAATCGAATATCGGTTCTCGTGCGCATGCAAAACCTTCCGACCCCCGATGGACAACTCAGCCCGATTCTCTCTATCGGTTATCTGATTCGTCAACCTCGTCGCCGAGTCGGATAGTCCGTTCGCGCGAGCGACGTGGTCTTTTGTGTCCAAAAGCGGACATCGGAAGTGCCTGAACAAGTTCCATGCGGAAGATTTGTGCCATCTTCCAAGTGGTGTGCAGCGCGGATGTCGTCGAAAGTCGGTACCCGACCGCATCGCCGAATCGGCGCGCGAGGGCGCGTCACAATGCGGCCATTGCGACGGCGGCCGTCGTCAGTTGGCCGGTTCGACTATCGCGTCGGGTCCCGGATACACCAGCGACTCGCGCCCGTCGGCGTAGCGCACGAGGTAGGGGGGTGCTCCTTCCGGTCCGCGCACCTCGATGATCTCCCCGTGGCGATCACCTTGGCCCACAACGTGTCCGTGCACGAGCAGTCGATCTCCGACATTCGCCATCATCGACTCATTATCGGATGTCGGTGACGCGCGTCACAAGGATTCGGCCATGGAGACCGGGTGGTCTTCACGCCTCGATGACCCGATCGACCGCGGCCTTGATCAGTTCCTGACTCTGTTCCTCGGTGAATACGCCCGGCAGCGTGAGCCGGTCCACGATCAGCCAGTTCAGTGCCAAATAGAGCAGTATTACCGACTTTTCGTCGCCGGGAAGTCCGGCGTCGAGGTGGTTGCGCACGTTGAATTCCATGTCCGCGCGCACCCGCTCGGTCAGCACGGCGCGCAGTTCCGGTCGCCTGGTCGCCTCGAGGCGCAGTTCGAGCAATGCGAGGTAGCCGGTGCGGTAGGCCTCGATGCGCTCGACTACCTCTTGCATCAGCTTCGTGATGTGCGCGCGATTCTTCGGGCCGTCGGCCAGCTGGGTCATGGCGGCCGCGCTCGGCGCCAGCCGTTCGTAGAAGCGGCTGCCCGCCTGGGTGAGTAGGTCGTCGCGGTTGGCGAAGTAGTTCGACGCGGTGCCCGCGGGCACCGCCGCCTCCTTGTCCACCGCGCGGAAGGTGAGTCCGCGCGCTCCGTCGCTGGCCAGGACCTCGATCGCCGCATCGAGCAGGGCCTGTCGGCGCTCGGGATTAGTTCGCACTTGACACCACTCCATTCGTAGTACTATCTTTTAATCACTACAGACAGAGTACAACAGATTAGGCGGTACTGGAATGCGAAAGCTCGTCTACTACGTCGCCGTGTCGCTCGACGGATACATCGCAGGTCCGGGCGGCGAGTACGACTTCTATCCCGCCGACGAGGAGATGGGGGCTTCGCTCAATGCGGAGTATCCGGAGTTCGTCCCGTCGTTCGTGCGGCCGCACTTCGGCATGCCCGGCGACGAGCCGAACAAGCGGTTCGGCACCGTGCTCATGGGGCGCGGCGCCTACGAGCCCGGCCTGTCCGTCGGCGTGAGCAGCCCGTATCCGCACATGAAGCAGTACGTAGTGTCGAGCACGCTCGGCCGCATCGATGACCCGGCAGTCGAATTGGTCGACGCCGACCCGCTAGGTCTGGTGCAACGGCTCAAAAAGGAAGCGGGCCAAGATATCTGGCTCTGCGGCGGTGGCAATCTCGCCGCGCAGCTGCTCGGTGAGATCGACGAGATGATCATCAAGAGCTACCCGGTGGTCGCGGGCAGCGGCGTCTCCGCCTTCGCCGGCGAGTTCCGGCCGACCCTTTTCGCGCCGACCCGGCGCGCGGAATTCGGCAACGGCGCACAGGTCACCTGGTTCACCCGCGCCTGACCCGACAATGGCGACGGCCGAACAGCTTTCGCTGCGGCCGTCGCCGTCGGGGGATCATTCGCCGCGAACCCGGTCGTAGATCAGGTACAGCGCGCCGGACTCGGTGGTGGACAGGTCGGTCAGCGACCAGCTCGACGCCGCGAGCCCGTCCTCGAAGAGGCGGGCGCCGCCGCCGGCGATCTCGGGGCACTGGGTGATGAGGATCCGATCGACCTCGTCGGCCGCGAGCAGCGCCTTGATCACGCTGTTGCTGGCCAGCACGACGATGTCGCCGCCGTCCTGCTCGCGCAGGTGCTTGACGGTCGCCACCGGGTCGGCGTCCGCGATCCGCGAGTGCTGCCACGGGGCCTCGGTGAGCGTGCTGGAGAAGACCACCTTCTCGACGTCGTCGAGCCACTGCCCGAAGGCCCGGTCGCGGGGGTCGGCGTTCTCGTCGACCGCGACGGTCGGCCAGTAACCGCCGAAACCCTGGTAGTTCTTGCGGCCGAGCAGCGCGGTGGTGGCCGCCTCGGTCATCTGCACCATCCGGTCGCGGGTCGTGTCGCTCACGGCGTGCGGCACGATCCAGCTCATGTCGTAGTCGCCGCCCGGGCCGTTGGTGCGCCCGTCCAGCGAGAGCGAGATGTTGGCAACGACCCGGCGGTTTCCTGTGTTCGTCATGATGTTTCCTTCTTGTCTGTGACGCTGTCCGCGTCGTTGAGATGAATACTTCCGTCGCGACGGCCGCGGAACATCTGCCACCTGGCCGAGATCCGGTGGCCGGGGTGGCCGAGTCGGCTGACCGGATATCGGTCGCCCGCGCGAGTCCGGCATGTCAGACTGCTGACGCGATGCCAGACTCCGCCGACGCACTACCCACCGAGCTGTCCTCGTTCATCGGCCGCACCGAGGAACTCGAGGCGATCGGCGCCGCCGTCGCACCGGGCAAGGTCGTCACCCTGGTCGGACCTGGTGGCTGCGGTAAGACGCGGCTCGCGCTTCGGGTCGCCCGCACCGTTTTCGAGGACTGGCCGGACGGCGTTCGATGGGTCGCGCTGGAAGAAGAACACGACGATGCGGCGGTCGTGCAGCGAGTCGCCGCGGCCATCGATGTGCTGCTACCCGGCGGCGCGGATCCCGTCGCGACCGTGGCGCGCGGGCTTGCCGACCGCGAAACCCTGCTGGTACTCGACAATTGCGAGCAACTCGGCGACGGTGTCGCGGCGTTGGTCACCGGCCTGCTCGGGCGATGTCCACGACTCGGTGTGCTCGCGACGAGCCGCGCGCCGCTCGGGGTCGGCGGTGAGCGGATGCGCCGGGTGCCGCCGCTCGCGCTGGCGGACGCGTTGACGCTGTTCCTCGCGCGTGCGCATGCGGGGGAGCCGACGCCGGAGGCGCGCACCGCGGCCCGCCGGGTGTGCGACCGCCTGGATCGCCTGCCGCTGGCCCTCGAACTGGCCGCGGGCTGGACGGGCACGCTGTCGCTCGCTCAGCTCGCGGACTCACTGCACGAGCCGTTCACTGTGCTCGACGGTGGTTCGCGCACCGCGCCGTTCCGGCAGCAGACCCTCGCGGAATCGATGCGCTGGAGCCATGAGCTGCTCGACGACGACGAGCGGGTGCTGTTCCGTAGGCTCGGGGTGTTCGAGCCGGGTTTCGCCGCCGACGCGGTGGCCGCGTTGGACCCGACACCGGGTCGCGCGTTGCGATCCCTGCGCGGATTGATCGACAAGTCGCTGGTCTCGGCGGACACGACCGGCGAGGTGGCCCGCTATCGAATGCTGGGTGTGGTGCGGGATTACGCGCTGCTGCAGCTCGGTGCGGCCGGGGAGACCGAGCTGCTGCGCGACCGTCACCTCGCGGAGTACCTCGCGTTGGTCGAGCGCGCCGATCCGCTGCGCGGCACCGACCAGGATGCCTGGCGAGCCCGAATCACGGTGGAACTGACCAATATTCGCGCGGCCATTGACTGGGGCCTGAGCCGCGACGACTCGGCCGATGGCCGCAGGCTCGCCGCCGCGATGGCCTGGTTCTGGTATCTCGAACCGCGCGGCCTCGAAGGGGTGCGGGTGCTGCGGCTTGCCGTCGAGCGCGGCGACGGGGCGCGCGACGAGCTGCAAGCCAGGGTGCTGGCCGGGTTGGCGCTGGTGTGCGACACCGCCGTCTACGGCTTCGTCGGATATGAGTCCGCCCGTGCCGCAGTCGAATTGGCCGACGAGGTCGGGGCGGACGCGGTCGGCAGGCTGGCACGCTCGCTGTGCGCGGTCGAGCAACTCGGCATCGACCTGGACCGGGCCTACGCCGACGCCGACGCGTTGCATCGGGACGCCGTGCGCGTCGGCGACGGTTTCATCGCGGACTCGACGCAGGCGCTGCTCGGACTGATCCACCTGTTCCGCGATGAATATCGCAGCGCCATCGAACAACTCGACCAAGCCCTGGTCGGGATGCGCAAGCGCAAGGATCGCGGCTTCGCCTCCTTCGCGCTCACCTGGCTCGCCACCGCGACCGCCCAGTCGGGCGAACTGTCGCGCGCCGCCGAACTCGCCGAGCACGCCGTCGCTACCGCGCAGCCACTGCACGACTTCCATCACATGGGCTCGGCGCGGGCGGCGCTCGCCGAAATACGAGTGCGCCAAGGACGTCTCGACGACGCGGCCGCCGCCCTCGCCCCGATCGATCGCCTGCTCGACGGGGAAGCCTCGCCCTTCGTGCCGGGCTGGGAGCGCGTGCACGGCCTGCTCGCGCTTGCGGCGGGCGACTCGGCGGCGGCCGTCACCTGGTGTCGCGGGGAGGGACGCACGCCAGGCGATACCGCCGATGGGCCACTCACCCCGTGGACCCAGGTGGTGCTGGCCACCGCGCTGCGGCAACTGGGCGAACTCGATAGCGGTCGCTCAGACGAATCCGCCACGGCGGCAGCACTTCTCGACCTGATGGCGGCCGAGCCGATGATCCGCGCCCTGCCCTCGGTGTACGCCGAGGTGCTCGACCAGCAAGCATTCCTGTTGCACCACAGGGACATCGAGCAAGCGCTGCGCCTGCACCACGAAGCCTTACGCATCCGGGCCGAGCACGAGCTCGTCCTCGGTTGCGTGGCAAGCCTCGAGGCGCTCGCGGTGGCGCTGGCCCGGCGCGGCACGGTCGAAACGGCCGCGGTGCTGCTCGGCGCCGTCGACCGCGCCCGCTCCGACACCGGTTCGGCGCCGGGGCGATCGGTAGAAGCAGCCCGTACGCTGCTGAGTTCCCGTGTCGCCGAACAGGATCTGGCCGACCACCGCGAACGTGGCCGATCCATGGGCATCGCCCAGGCCGTCGACTACGCCACCAAGGCACGCGGCAAACGCAACCGCCCGGATTCCGGCTGGGCGAGCCTGACCCCGATGGAACGGTCCGTCGTCGATCTCGCCGTCGACGGCCTGTCCAATCCGGAGATCGCCGCACGCCTTTTCATTAGTCGCGGCACCGTGAAAACCCATCTGGCCCATGTCTACGCCAAGCTCGGCGTCGCCAACCGCACCGAGCTCGCCCGGCTACACGTGCCCGCGGACGGCCAGTTCAGCTGAGGAACGACAACCGCACCTGCCGATCCGGATTATCGATATTGAGATCCACCAACGCGACGGACTGCCAGGTCCCCAATGCCATCACCCCGTCGATCACCGGAATCGTCGCGTAGGGCGCGATCAACGCGGGCATCACATGCGAGCGCCCGTGCCCACGCGATCCGTGCGCATGCCGCCAGCGATCATCCGCGGGCAGCAGCTCGCGCAGCGCGGCGAGCAGGTCGTCGTCACTGCGCGCACCGAGCTCCAGCACCGCCACCCCGGCCGTCGCATGCGGCACGAACACATTCAGCAACCCGTCCCCACCGCCGGACGCCTCGCGCACGAACGCCGCGCACTGCCCGGTGATGTCCTGCACAACCTCGGTCCGTCCCGTGGTCACCGCTAATACCGTGCTCTTCATCACCCCACTGTCCCGCCTCTCCGCGTATTCAGGCCAGATTCAGGCGCGATAACTGTGTCGCCGGCGGCCGGCGGTGGCATGTTGGGTTTTGTTGCGTGGCCGCCCCGTGACTCGGCTACTCGCGAAGTTCGCGACCAAGTCCGACCAGCGAAACAGCTCCGCCGCGCCGGTCGGCTGAGGAGGTAGCCGGAATCCGCTGGACGACGGCCGGTACGCTGGGTGGCTGTTAGCAGCTGGTAGTCGATCTTGGAGGACCCTGTCGTGGCTCTCGTTGTTCAGAAGTACGGAGGATCCTCGGTGGCTACCGCCGAGCGCATCCGGCGCGTCGCTGAACGGATCGTCGAGACCAAGAAGGCAGGCCACGACGTGGTGGTCGTCTGCTCGGCCATGGGCGATACCACCGACGAACTGCTCGACCTGGCCCAGCAGGTGGCGCCCGCGCCGCCGGCCAGGGAAATGGACATGCTGCTCACCTCGGGTGAGCGCATCTCGAACGCGCTGGTCGCGATGGCCATTCACTCGCTCGGCGCCGAGGCCCGCTCGTTCACCGGCTCACAGGCCGGCGTGATCACCACCGGCGCGCACGGCAACGCGAAGATCATCGACGTCACCCCGGGCCGGCTCCGTCAGGCGCTCGACGACGGGCAGATCGTGCTCGTCGCCGGCTTCCAGGGCGTCAGCCAGGACAGCAAGGACGTCACCACGCTCGGTCGTGGCGGCTCCGACACCACCGCGGTCGCGCTGGCCGCGGCGCTGGAGGCCGACGTCTGCGAGATCTACACCGACGTGGACGGCGTCTTCACCGCCGACCCGCGGATCGTGCCGGACGCGCAGCGGCTCGAGCAGGTCTCCTACGAGGAGATGCTGGAACTCGCGGCCTGCGGCGCGAAGGTGCTGATGCTGCGCTGCGTCGAATACGCGCGCCGGTACAACGTGCCTGTGCATGTTCGCTCGTCCTATACCGACAAGCCGGGCACCTACGTTTACGGATCGATGGAGGACATCCCCTTGGAGCAAGCAATCCTCACGGGCGTCGCGCACGATCGCAGCGAGGCCAAGGTCACCGTGGTCGGGCTGCCCGACGTGCCCGGCTACGCCGCCAAGGTGTTCCGCGCGGTCGCCGATGCCGAGATCAATATCGACATGGTGCTGCAGAACGTCTCCAAGATCGATACCGGCAAGACCGACATCACCTTCACCCTGCCCAAGACCGACGGCGCGCGGGCCGTCGAGATGCTGACCAAGCAGCAGGACGAGATCGGCTTCGCGCAGGTGCTCTACGACGACCACATCGGCAAGGTGTCGCTGGTCGGCGCGGGCATGAAGAGCCACCCCGGCGTCACCGCCACCTTCTGTGAGGCGCTGGCCGACGCGGGCGTGAACATCGATCTGATCTCCACCTCCGAGATCCGGATCTCGGTGCTGGTGCGCGACACCGAGCTGGACGAGGCGGTCCAGGTGCTGCACCGTGCTTTCAACCTGGGCGGCGACGAGGTCGCCGTGGTGCATGCGGGAACGGGGCGCTAGACCATGGGTATTCGAGTAGGCGTCGTCGGCGCGACCGGACAGGTCGGTGCCGTCATGCGAAAACTGCTGGCGGAGCGCAACTTTCCGGCCGACGAGGTGCGTTTCTTCGCCTCGTCGCGTTCGGCCGGCACCACGCTGCCGTGGCGCGGCGGCGAGATCGTCGTGGAAGATGCCGAGCTGGCCGATCCGGCCGGCCTGGACATCGCGCTGTTCTCCGCCGGTGCCACCATGTCTCGCGTGCAGGCCCCGCGCTTCGCCGCGGCGGGCGTCACCGTGATCGACAACTCGTCCGCCTGGCGCAAGGACCCGGACGTCCCGCTGGTGGTCAGCGAGGTCAACCCCGAGCAGACCCGCAATCTGGTCAAGGGCATCATCGCCAATCCGAACTGCACCACCATGGCCGCCATGCCGGTGCTGAAGCCGCTGCACGACCTCGCCGGTCTGCGCCGCCTCATCGTGTCCAGCTACCAGGCGGTGTCCGGTAGCGGCCTGGCCGGTGTGGAAGAGCTTGCGACACAGTCGCGCGCGGTGATCGACGACATCGAGAAGCTGACCCACGACGGCAGCGCGGTGGACTTCCCCGCACCGAACTCCTACGTCGCGCCGATCGCGTTCAACGTGCTGCCGCTGGCCGGTTCGCTGGTCGACGACGGCTCCGGCGAGACCGACGAGGATCAGAAGCTGCGCAACGAGAGCCGCAAGATTCTCGGCCTGCCCGAGCTGCTGGTGAGCGGCACCTGCGTGCGCGTGCCGGTGTTCACCGGCCACTCGCTGTCGGTGAATGCCGAGTTCGACCAGCCGCTTTCGGTCGAACAGGCCAAGGAGATCCTGGCCAAGGCGCCCGGCGTCAAGCTCGTCGAGGTGCCGACGCCGCTGCAGGCGGCCGGTGCCGACGACTCGCTCGTCGGTCGCATCCGCCAGGATCCGGGCGTCCCCGACGGCCGTGGTCTCGCGCTGTTCATCTCCGGCGACAACCTGCGAAAGGGTGCCGCCCTCAACACCATTCAGATCGCCGAGGTGCTGCTCAGCAATCGCTGAGTACGCTGATCCGACATCGCGGCCGTGGATCCCTACCGGATCCACGGCCGCAGTCGTTTACTCAGCTGTGTAATCGGCCGTCAGGCGGCGATCGGCGATCGAATGACCCGCCTGGATCTCGTAGGTACCGGACACTTTTCGCCACGCACCGTCGTCCCAGATCTCGAATGCCCGGTCCGGGATGTGGATCTCGGCTTCGACCAGTTCGCCCGGATCGGCCTCGACGCGGGCGAAGCCGGCCAGCCAGCGAGCGGGGCGGAGGGCCGAATCGGCCACGGGCGCAAGGTAGACCTGTACGACCTCGCCGCCGCGGCGGGTGCCGGTGTTGCGCAGCCGGACGGTCACCGTGCTGTCTTCGTTGGTGATCGATTCGTAATCCCATGTGGTGTAACCGGATCCGTGTCCGAACGGGTAGGCCGGAGTAGTTTCCGCTCGCTCCCATGCGCGGTAGCCGATGAACAGGTCTTCTCGGTAGACGAGTTCGCCGTCGGTCGGGGTGACCTCGGTGACCGGGCAGTCTGCCAGGGCGACCGGCCAGGTGGTCGGGAGCCGGCCGCCGGGCTCCGCGTCGCCGAGCAGTACCTCGGCGAGCGCCGCGCCGCCCTGCTGGCCGGGGAACCAGCTCAACAGAATGGCGGGGACCTCGTTCCGCCACGGCATCTCCACCGGTGACCCGGCGTTCACGACCACGACGGTGTTCGGGTTGGCCGCTACGACCCGGCTGACCAATTCGTCTTGGCGGCCAGGGAGTTTCAGGCTGGTGCGATCGAACCCCTCGGACTCGACCTGTTCGGTGGTGGCGACCACCACCACTGCGACATCGGCCACCCGCGCCGCCTCGACGGCCTCGGTGATCAGCTCGTCCGGATCGCGCCGTGGATCGCTGTGCGCGAGGGTGAACAGGATCGCCTGGATGGGCATGTCCGCGAACTTCAGCGGGGTATGGGTCATGGTCACCTCGACCGCTCTCCCCGCGGCGAGCTCGACCGTGCCGCGTTCGATCGGTGTGCCGAAGAAGGCCTCGAACGGGTCTGCACCGGTGCGGGTTTCGGCGCCATCGAACAGCACGGTATCGCCGACGGCGAGCCGGAAATCGCCGACTCCCTTGGTGCCGAACACATGCGCGCCGGTTTCCTCGGGGGTGAAGGTGCCACGCACCTCGACGGTGTGCAGCGCGTCGTAATCGATGCCGTCGGGCAGTTCGCCGAGCCAGTTGACCATGCCGTTGGGCAGCGAGCTTTCGCCGAGCAGGGTGCCGTCGGCGTCGAAAACGCGGGCGCGCAGGTCGAATCCGCGGTCTGCGGCGCCGAGGACGTCGCTGGGCGCGGCACCGATCGCGTAGCTGAGCGCGCCGTCGGGGAGTGCTGCGGTCAGTCCGTCGAGTGGCGACACCACGGACTCGGGGAAGACGGTGGCCGAGCCGCCACCGAGGATGCGGGCGTCCCGAGCGGCCAGACCGATCAGCGCGACCTTTGTTCGAGCCTTGTCGAGGGGGAGGGCCGGGCGCTGCCCGACCGTCTCATTACGTACCAGAACGAAAGCGCGCGAGGCGATTTCACGCGCCAGTGCCACGCCTTCGATCTCCGCGGGCGGCGCGGTCACCGCGGGCTCCGCGCCTTCCAGTAGGCCGACTCGGGCCGCGAGCCGCAGCACATTGCGCACCGCGGCATCGACCACGGACTCGTCCACCGAGCCGTTGCGCACCGCCGCGACGAGCGCGTCCCCGTACACGCCGCGCGGACCCGGCATCGCGACATCCAGCCCGGCGGTGATCGCCGCGACCGTCGACCGCGCGGCCATCCAGTCCGAGACGACGATGCCGTCGAAACCCCATTCCTCGCGCAGTGTTCCGTTCAGCAGCTCGCCGTGCTCGGTCATCGTCGTGCCGTTGACCTGGTTGTAGGCGGCCATCACGCCCCACGGTCCGGCCTCGCGGACCATCGCCTCGAACGGTGCGAGATACAGCTCGCGCAGAGCCCGGGGGGAGACGACGTTGTTCACGGTGAAACGTTCGGTCTCGGCGTCATTGGCGACGAAATGCTTTACGGTGGTGCCGATCCCGCCGTCCTGCACCCCGCGCACATAGCCGGTTCCGATGCGACCGGTCAGATACGGGTCCTCCGAGTAGCTCTCGAAATGCCTTCCGCCCAAGGGTGATCGATGCAGGTTGACCGTCGGCGCGAGCAGCACGTGGACACCTTTGCGTCGAGCCTCCTGCGCGAGCAGCCGCCCGGCCCGCCTGGCCAGTTCCGGATCCCAGGTCGCGGCGAGCGCCGTCGGCGACGGCAGCGCGATGGACGGATCATCGGCGGTCCAGCGCACGCCGCGCACCCCGATCGGGCCGTCGGACATCACCAGCGACCGCAACCCGATCTCCGGCAGCGCGGGCAGCGACCACATGTCCTGCCCCAGCAACAACCGGGCTTTGGCGGCGAGATCGAGCTTCCCGAGAGCCGCCGTCACGGCTTCCTCCCGGGCTACGTCGGCTGGACTCATGATGAACTCCTTTGTCTGCCAAGGTCGTTGCGGACGGGTTCGGCGGGATGTCATCGACAACCCGTGAGTGCGGGCAGCGGACGTCCGCAGGTGCTGCCGAGCTCACCTAACCAATGGTAGGTGTTGTTATCGGCTCGTTATATAAATCGAGAACCTGCCGTTAGCGCGCTGTGTCGTCACTCGGCCCGAGCAAGGCGACGAAGTCCCGGAACGCGGCACCCATATCGATGGCCTCCGGATCCAGCAACCACTGCGTCTGCAACCCATCCAGTACCGCGATCAACAGCGGCGCCACCTGCTCCGGCGTCCGCCCACCCGCCAGCCGATCGCCGAACTCCGCCCGCAGCATCTCCGCTAGCCTCGCCCTGGCCTGCGCATACCGCTCGACGAAGTACGCACGCGCCGGATGCCCACCCGTCACACTCTCTCCGGCCAATGCCGCGAACGTCTGCATAACCCCGGGCCGCGTCGCGTTGTACTCCACCAACTGCTCCAGGTGCGCCAACCGCCAGCTATCCGACCCGCCGGCCAGAAACGCCGCCGTATCCCACCGATCCCGAGCCTCCAGCACCGCGACCAGCAGGTGTTCCTTGCTCGGAAAATAATGCAGCACCCCGGGCTGAGTGAGCCCAACCCGCTCCGCAACCGCCCCCAGTGAAGCCCCCCGATACCCCCGCTCGGCGATCACCTCCCGAGCAGCCTCGAGAATCGCCTCCCGCCGCTCAGCCCCCTGCGCCTCCCGCCCGCCCCGCCGTCCCTGAGTCACGCGGTCGAGCCTAACCAGACCCGCCACCCGCACAGCGGATCCGGCGGAAAATCCGGTCGCCCCGTCGCCCGCGCGGCTGTTAGCCTGCGCCGATGGCAAACCCCCATCCCCATGTGTATCTAGGTGACCGGATCGTCGCGGCCGAGGCGGCCACGGTCGGTGTCGCATCGTCGGCGGTGTTGTACGGACTCAGCGTGTACACCGTCTTCCCGGTTCACGTGGCAGGGGCAGCACGTACCGCATTCCGGCTGGACGATCATTTCCGGCGGCTCGAGGAGTCCTGCAAGATCATCGGGATCGATCGGTTCGCGAGTGAGTGGGACTACGAACGGTTTTACGCCGCGGTGGTCGAGCTCGTCGGTCGCAACGCCCCGGCAGACGACGTATTCGTACGTGCCACAGTGCATGTCGTCGAGTCGATTCCCGGCACCCGGGTGCGTGGGTGTGCGATTCAGGTCAGCATGTTCGTCTACGACGCGGTGCCGATCGTCCCGCAGGACGGCATGCGGCTGAAATCCAGTCCGTGGCGGCGTATTCCGGACAACGCGATCCCGTCCCGCGCGAAAGTGAATGGCGCGTACGTGAATTCGGTGCTGGCCAAGCAGGACGCGATCGACAGCGGCTACGACGACTGCGTTTTCCTCGACGGCAACGGCCACGTCTGCGAGCTCAGCGCGGCCAACATCTTCCTCGTCCGCAACGGCACCCTGGTCACGCCCGACGTGTCCTGCGACATCCTCGACGGCATCAACCGCAGGACGATCCTCACCCTGGCGGCCGAGGACGGCATCCCGGTCGTCGAGCGCACCGTCGACCTGACCGAGCTGTACATCGCCGACGAAGTCTTCGTCACCGGCACCTCCGCGGGCGCCGCCCCGGTTTTCGAGGTCGACGGCCGCACGGTCGCCGACGGGCAAGCGGGCCCGATCTCGCAGGCCCTGCGCAAGCGGCACGACGCCGCACTGCGCACCGACGACCTGCACGGCTGGATCACCCCGCTCGGCTGACCACCGCGGGCGTCCGGGCTACACCTGCGAGTGCTCGGCCCGGCGCCCGCCGGCGTCGGGCCGCACGCGTTCGAGCAGCTTCCCACCGAATGCGGCGGCCAGCGGAACGAAGAACCAGATGTACCAGATCCACGGCGTGATCCACACCAGAGCGGCCGTCAAGGCGAAGACGAAGGTGACCGAGGCGGACGCGTTGGCGCTGACCCGGATCTGCAACGGATCCACCCCGGGCCGCAATATCGCGCGCCGCCAAGCGAACTCCTTCATGACCGCCTCGGAGCCGAACAGCGCCGCGGCGGTCGCGGCGAACAAGCAGGCAGCGAGCTTGTTGTCGGACGCGTGCCCGAAGATCGCGGTCGGGAAGGGCAGGAAGGCGGCGAACAGCAACAGCGGCGCGTGCGCGGCGGTCGTCGCCCGGTCCAGCCGGTCGACCTCGTCGATGAGGATGTGGTGCCTGCGCCACACCGACCACAGCAGGAAGAACGCCAGCGCGAACGCGACGAACGACGCCTTCTCGTGCCAGAGGAATTCGGCGAGGGCGTGCGGGCTGGCCAGTGCCTCGCCCTCCGGCCGTTTGATCTCGATGACGAGCAGGGTGATCGCGATCGCGAGAACCGCGTCGGCGAACGCTCCCATCCGATGTGCGCTGAAATTCTCGTCCGTGGGAGTGGGTGATACCTGATCGGTCACGCTTCGGGCTCCTAACGACAACGCGGTAAATCGGTTGAACCGTATCGGATCACCGACCGCCGGTCCTGCCGTAGCAACACATAGTGGTCATCGACCGATAATCGCCGGTGCGATCGATGACCGAGCATGCCGTAGCTTCAATCAGGACACAGTTGATTCCTGATTGAGGGGTGTGCATGACCGGACTTGCCGAAGCATCCGATCGCGGCACGGAGCGCCAGCCCGCCGCGAGCGGCCAGGCGCCGGACGGCGCGGACTCCGCGCATGGCGACAACTGTTTCGGCTGCGGGCCCGCCAACCGCGCCGGAGTGGCCATGATGACGAAACTCGTGGACGGCCGCATCGTCGGCGACTGCACCTTCGACGAAAGACATCAGGGCGCACCCGGTCTCGCACACGGCGGCGTGGTCGCGGCGGTCCTGGACGAGGCCTCGGGGAGCGTGCCGACCCGCGGCGGGATTCCCGCGGTGACCGCCAAGCTCACGGTGAACTACGTCAAACCCGCGCCGCTGCATCGCCCGATGACGGTGTCGGCGCACGTGGATCGCCGCGACGGCGACCGCAAGCTGCACATCTACGCGCGGCTCGAACTCGACGGCCAGCTCATCGCCGAGTCGGACGCGCTGTTCATCGTCGTGTCCCCGGATCACTTCCGCACGCACGGCGCCAAGGAGGGCGAGTTGCCTTTCCTCGGCGTGTGATTCAGCGGATGCCGGGGGCGTCGGGGCCCAGGCAGGCGAAGATCGCGCATCCCGGCGCGGCATCCGCGAACGGGGGTGCCAGCGGGAAGTTCAAGCAGGACACGACATTACAGCCCGGATAGGCGAACGGTCCGGTGCCGAATACCGCGAGCACGAAGTTCAGGTCGACGAACTGACTCGGGTTCAGGCGCACCGGCGGTTCCACATACGGGCCTGGGTCGGGCATGGGCGGTTCCTGGAACGACGCGAACAGCCTGCGGAAGAACTCGTACGGCAATTCCGCGGTGTTCTGGATGGTCCCGGTCACGCCGTACTGACTGATATCGCCGAAGAACCCGGTCCACGCCACCGTCAGGTCCAGACTCGGCAGCACGAAGACGTTCTGCATGCCGAGCCCCGCCATCATGTAGACGTCAGGCGGCAGGTTGCTCGACAATTCCGCACACCCCGGCCCGAGCCAGAACAGATAGCCGTAACACTTGTTGGCCGCGGCGGGTTGGCGTGCCTGTCGCAGATACTGCGTGGAGACGAGTTGCTGTGTCCCCCAACGCCCGTCGTTGCTGACGAGCAAGCCGAGCTTGGCGAAATCGTTCGGCGGGATCATCAGATGGGCGTAGCCGTAGGTGTGCCCGGCGCGGTCGCGCGCCCAGTAATAGTCGCCCTGTTCGATACCGAGCGGACCGAACAGCTCACGCTGCGCGAATTGCTGAAGTGGTTCCCCGATGGCCAATTCGAGCACGTAACTGAGCAGGTCGACATTGCGCTGGCTGTAGCTGAATACCGTGCCCGGCGGATTGTCCAGTGGCACACCGAGTGCCTGCACCGCGCTGTTCGGATCGATCGGAACGACACCGGTGGCACCCTCGGTCAGCACGCCGACCTTCATCCCCGACGACTCGGTGAGCAGGTTCTCGACGGTGATCGAGCGATGTTCGGCGTCGCCGAGGCCCGGTGGCAGGTATCGATCGATCGGTGCGGAGATGTCGAGTTTGCCTTGATCCCAGGCAATTCCGGCGAGCAGCGAGACCACACTCTTGGTCGCGCTCCAGATATTCCACGCGACATTGCCGGTCTGCGTGTTCGTCGGTCCCTCGCCGATCAGGCAATTGTGCCGAAACACCTGCACATTGATCCGGTTTCGGGTGGCGGCGAAGGCCAACGCGTCGGCAAGCCGCGTGCTGTCGAGGCCGACCTGCTCGGGGGCCGCGCGCGCGAACTCGCGGTCGGATTGCACCGCGCAACTCACCGGCTCGGCGGATGCCGTTCCGGTGCCGGCGAAGACATTCCCGGCGACCAGCGATAACGCAGCGAACCCAACGAGGAACCCACCGAATCGCCCCATGCGCACGAGGTTAACGCGCGGACTCGGCGGCTACGGGCGAATGACGAGTTACGGTGCGCCCGAACCTTACCGGATGCCCGGCGCCTCGGGACCGAGGCACGCGAGAATCGCACAACCCGGTGCGGTGTCCCAAAACGGCGGGGCCAGCGGGTAGTCCAGGCAGGAGAAGACATTGCAGCCCGGGTACGCGCCGGGGCCGATGCCGAACACCGCGAGCAGAATGTCCGGGTCGACATACGTTCTCGGGTCCAATCGCACCGGCGGCTCGACGAACGGGCCGAGGTCGGGCATGGGCCGTTCGTGGAACGCCGCGAACAGTTTGCGGAAGAACTCGTACGGCAGTTCCGCCTGGTTCTGCAGCGTGCCGGTCAGGCCCTTGCTGCTGCGATTGCCGAGGAACCCGGTCCAGACCACCGTGAGGTCGAGGCTCGGCATGCCGAAAACGTTCTGCATGCCGAGTCCGTCCATCATGAACACGTCCTTCGGGACGTTGTAGAGCGGAGCCGCGCACTCCGGCCCGAGCCAGAACAGGTACCCGTAGCACTCGTTGGCCGGTGACGGCTTCAGCGCCAGCCGAAGATACCTGTCGGAGATGAGTTGTTTTGTGCCCCAACGTCCGTCGTTGCTCACCAGCAAACCGAGCTTGGCGAAATCGTTCGGCGGAATCATCAGATGGGCGTAGCCGTAGGTATGTCCGGCGCGATCGCGCGCCCAGTAGTAGTCGCCGCGTTCGATGCCGAGCGGATCGAACAGTTCGCGCTGCGCGAATTGCTGCAGCGGCTCACCGACCGCCAATTCGAGCACATAACTGAGCAGGTCGACATTGCGCTGGCTATAGCTGAATTTCTGCCCCGGCGGATTGTCCAGCGGCATACCCAACGCTTGCACCGCGCTGTTCGGATCGATCGGAACCACCCCGGTGATGCCCTCGGTGAGCGCGCCGACCGCGAGTCCCGACGACTCGGTGAGCAGGTTTTCCACCGTGATCGAGCGATGTTCGGCGTCGCCGAGTCCCGGCGGCAGATACCGATCGATCGGTGCGGAGATTTCGAGTTTGCCCTGATCCCAGGCAATTCCGGCGAGCATCGAGACCACGCTCTTGGTCGCGCTCCAGATGTTCCACGCCACGTTGCCGGTCTGCGTGTTCGTCGGTCCCTCGCCGATCAGGCAGTTGTGCCGGAACACCTGCACATTCAACCGATTGCGGGTAGCGGCGAAGGTGAGCGCGTCCGCGAGCAACTTGGTGTCCAGGCCGACCTGCTCCGGCTTCGCCCGGGTGAACTCGCGTCCCGACTGCGGTGTGCAACGGAGGTCAGCGGACGCGCGGCTGGGCGCCGCCTGCGCGGTCTCGGCGAAAATATTGCCTGCCACCAGCGATAACGCAGCGAACACCACAAGGAACCCACCGATTCGCCCCATGCGAACGAGGCTATCGCGCAAGCTCGCCGGGACCGGCCAACAAGGCGGCGAGCCGGGCCGGAAAACACAAACGCCGCCAGGTCACTAAACCTGGCGGCGCTGAGTCGCCGGACGCGCGGCCTCGCGCATTCGCTCGCGCAAGCGCTCCACAGGCCAGCATCACGACTCGCGTCGACGTCCCACAAGCGCCTCTCGGCGGGTGGTCGCTCGTAGCGACAAAGGGGTGAGGCCCGGGGCTGTCCGGACGCCGACAGTGGTGATCAACGACCACCTGCGCGGAAGTATTCCGCGCCCAAGTAGGCGAGCTCGCCTGGGTCGACAGACTGGCCTGCCGACTCCGAATCTCAGCCACGGCCGATGAGCATTGTGGTGCCGATGAACATGAACGGACCTCGGAGCTGGCTGCCCACTGTGTCTTTCCTCACATTTGACCAGGGTCGACCTAGGCTTGCGCGGGGCGATCATGGCCCTGATCTCCAATAATGTGGATTCATTCTGTTTCTTGACTAATTCCAGAAAATGCGGAGGATCGTAGCTATGCACACCAACCACACCGATGCGCAGGCGCAGTTGCGCGCAGCAGGTCTGCGGGTCACCGCCCCGCGGATCGCGGTGTTGGACGCGGTCGCGGCCGATCCGCACTCCGATGCGGATCGGGTCGCCGCCACCGTCCGCCGGTCGCTGGGCGCGGTGTCGACTCAGGCCGTCTACGACGTGCTGCGGGCCTGCGTGAACGCCGGTCTGTTGCGTCGCATCGAGCCGGCTGGTTCGGCGGCGCTCTACGAGACCCGCGCCGGGGACAACCATCACCATCTGGTGTGCCGTAGCTGCGGCACGGTCGTCGACATCGACTGTGTCGTGGGTAGCGCCCCATGCCTGGCGCCCGGCGACGATCACGGGTTCGCGATCGACGAGGCCGAGGTCGTCTTCTGGGGTCTGTGCCCGACGTGCCGCACGCAGGAGCGGCAGCAATCCTGATCGAGTCCCGGGGGTACAGCCCACCCCCGGGGCATTCGCACCAACGAGGAGGCTTCGAGATGACCAAGCCGACAACGACGAACACCGGAACGCCGGTGGAGAGCGACAACGAATCGCTCACCGCGGGCACCCAAGGCCCGATTCTGCTGCACGACCACTATCTGATCGAGAAGCTGGCCCAGTTCAACCGCGAGCGGGTGCCGGAGCGGATCGTGCACGCCAAGGGCGCCGGCGCCTACGGCGAACTGGTGGTGACCAACGACGTCAGCCGCTACACCAAGGCCAAGCTGTTCCAGCCGGGTGCGCGGACCGAGTCGCTGGTTCGTTTCTCCACCGTCGCGGGCGAGCAGGGCAGCCCCGACACCTGGCGGGACCCACGGGGTTTCGCGGTGAAGTTCTACACCGAGGACGGCAACTACGACCTCGTCGGCAACAACACCCCGGTCTTCTTCATCAAGGACCCGATCAAGTTCCCCGACTTCATCCGCTCGCAGAAGCGCCTGCCCGGCAACGGACTTCGCGACCACAACATGCAGTGGGACTTCTGGACGCTGCGCCCGGAAACCGCGCACCAGGTGACCTGGCTGATGGGCGACCGCGGCATCCCGAAGACCTACCGGCACATGAACGGCTACGGCTCGCACACCTACCAGTGGGTCAACGCCGCGGGCGAGCGCTTCTGGGTGAAGTACCACTTCAAGACCGACCAGGGCGTCGACTACCTCACCCAGGCCGACGCGGACCGGATCGCCGGCGAGAACGCCGACTACCACCGCAAGGACCTGTGGGACGCGATCGAGCGCGGCGAGTTCCCGAGCTGGACGCTGCACGTACAGGTGATGCCGGTCGCCGATGCCGAGGGCTATCGGTTCAACCCGTTCGACCTGACCAAGGTGTGGTCGCACAAGGACTACCCGCTGATCGAGGTCGGCAAGTGGACGCTGAACCGCAACCCGGGCAACTACTTCGTCGATATCGAACAGGCCGCCTTCGAGCCGTCGAATGTCGTGCCCGGCATCGGATTTTCGCCGGACAAGATGCTGCTCGGCCGGGTGTTCGCCTACGCGGACGCGCACCGCTACCGGATCGGCACCAACTACGCGCAGCTGCCGCCGAACACGGCGCGGGCCGCGGAGGTGAACTCCTACTCCAAGGAGGGCGCGATGCGGTACTCCTACAACGACGCGAGCGTGCCGGTGTACGCGCCGAACTCTTTCGGTGGTCCGCACGCCGATCCGGCGCAGGCGCCCGACGGCGGACTGTGGGAGTTCGACCCGACGATGGTGCGGGCGGGCTACGTGCAGCACGCCGAGGACGGCGACTTCACCCAGGCGGGCACCATGGTCCGCGAGGTATTCGACGATGAGCAGCGCGACCGCCTGGTGAACAACATCGTCGGGCACGTGCTCGGTGGTGTGCGGGAGCCGGTGCTGAGCCGGGTCTTCGAGTACTGGACCAACGTGGATGCCGATCTCGGCAAGCGCGTCGAGGCGGGCGTCCGCGCGGGTCTCGACAGCGGTTCGACGCCGCCGCCTTCGCAGGGCTGAGCGACGCGGCAATTCGATGCCGAGGCAGGCGGGTAACCCTTGTGGTGCGCGCCTGCCTCGGTGATAGCCGCAGGTCATCAGGACCGAAGTCGCGTTTGCGGGGCGGTGACCCGCCTGCAACAGTGATGGGATGTTTCGGCTGACGCGTGATTCCCGGGTGGCCTTGGCCACCGCCGTTCTCGTTCTACCGTTGCTCGCCGCCTGTGGCACCGACACCCCTGCTGCGCATACCGACTCGCCGAGCGCGAGCACGCAGGCCGATAATTCCGCCGCTGCCGAGGTGGCGGCGCTGGAGAAGCAGTACGCCGCGCAGATCGGTCTGTTCGCGGTCGACACCGGAAGCGGCAAGACAGTCGCCGCGGGCGGGGATGTGCGCTTCCCGTTCCTGTCCACCTTCAAAGGCTTGGCCGCCGCGGCCTTGTTGAAGGCGCACCCACTCGACACCGGCTACTTCGATCGAGTCATCCACTTCACCCCCGCCGACCTGCTCAGCTACTCGCCGGTGACCAGCACCAAGGTGGCCGAGGGCATGACGCCGGCCCAGCTGGCCGACGCCGCGATCACCCAGAGCGACAACACCGCGGGCAACCTACTGCTGCGTGAACTCGGTGGCCCGCAAGCACTTACGGACTTCCTGCGCACCCTCGGCGATCGGGTGAGTCATCTCGACCGCTGGGAACCGGACCTCAATACCGCGATCCCCGGCGATGAGCGCGACACCACCACCCCGGCCGCGCTCGCCGCCGACTACCGTGCGGTCGTGCTCGGCGATGCCCTCGGTGCGCCGGAGCGCGAGCTGCTGACCGGCTGGCTGAAGGCGAATACCACCGGCGACAAGCGCATTCGCGCGGGCGTGCCTGCGGGCTGGACGACCGGTGACAAGACCGGCACCGGCGACTATGGCTGTGCCAACGACGTGGCGGTCACCTGGCCGGACGGCGCCCACGCGCCACTGGTCATCGCGGTCCAGTCCCGCAAGCCCGCCAAGGACGCCGAGCCGAGCAACGACCTGGTTGCCGACGTCACCAGGGTCGTCGTCAAGAACCTGCACTGACGTTGTTTCCGCTGTCCGTCATTCACGTTGGCGGGCAGCGGATTTCGTTGCGATCAGGCGACGGTGCGACGGGCGCGCAGCCCGGCGGCGCCGATCAGTAGATCGGCGATGATCTCGAAAATCGCGGCGAACCAAGAGAATCCATTCACCTTGGCCGAGGCGGGCGGGTTGATGAAGCTGTCGCTGAGCGGGCCGAACCAATCCGGGAAAAGGTGCACCAGGGTGAACCCGGCCGCGCTGACGAAGCCGATGGTGACGGCCGCGGCTGCAGCCATTCGGTGACCGGTGAACACCAGCACGATGGTCGCGACCGCGAGGACGAATTGCACTGTGCCGAGCACCATTACGGTGCTGGAAACGGTGTCCATGCCCCGTCGCAGATGATCGGCGCCGTGAGTGAGCAGTGCTATCGCGAACAAGGCGGTAGCCCAGCGTAATTGGGCGAAGGCCGACCCGGCGCCGAGATCTGGCCGGGCAGCTGTCGGGTTGGTCATGGTTACCCCCATCGGACCAGAAGTGCGTACGACAACGCCGCAACTCTACGACAGAGTGTCGTAGACCTGGTCGGTTTCGGCCAGGTTGTCTCCTCGACTACAGCAGGCCCCACCAATAAAGCAGGCAGGCCAGTGCCCAGACCACCACGGTTTCCATTGCTGCTCCCAATCTCCTTGGCGCTCCTGTCTCCATCATCCGCTATCCCGGACCGGTTGATACAAACTCGGTACATTCGCCGCCCAGATGGCCTGATTACCGGCGGCTTTACGCCTGCAAGGTGTTCTTAAGTCCGTGCTAAGCCCGCGCGTGCATTGTTTGTGTCAACACCGAACGCCCCGGGTGGGGAGATCAGGGGCTTCGGTGTTCTAGCCACCACCGGGGGTGGGGAACGGAGCGTGACCTGTCTTCGAGGGGTTGACAGGTCGGGCTCCGGGGGAGAGTGCTTGCCGGGCCGGTCCACGAGGGGTGACCGGCCTGGCGAGCCACTCGGGACACTGGTACACGCTTTTCGCTGGCTCTTCCGGGAGCTGACCGGCAACGAGCACCGGGTTGCCACTGCTGAAGGTAACCGCAATGCGCGGCTACGGTCCCGACTCGAAAGGGCGGCCGGACCGGTTTCGGAGGGTAATCGGCCCGGCGCCATCGAGTAGAACTCGTTCTAGACATAATCGTGCATTTGTCTTACCTTCACTACATGGTGATCGATGCGTATCGTCCCGCTCCCGTATTCGAGCTGCGCTCCGGCGCCACCTGGACGTCGCCGTGGGAGATGTATGCCGTACTGCGCGAACAGGATCCGGTGCACCACGTGGTGCCGCCCGCGCGTCCCGGCAACGACTACTGGGTGCTCACCCGGCACGCGGACGTGTACGCGGCGGCCCGCGACAGCGAGACCTACTCCTCGCGCGACGGGTTGACCGTGGAATACGGCGAGCTGGAACAGATCGGTCTCACCGACAACCCGCCGCTGGTGATGCAGGATCCGCCGGAGCACACCGACTTTCGCAAACTCGTCGCCCGCGGGTTCACCCCGCGCCAGGTCACCGAGGTGGAACCGGTGGTGCGCCGATTCGTCCGCGACCGCCTGGACCGGATCGCCGAGGACGGCGGCGGCGACATCGTCAAGCAGGTGTTCAAGCCGCTGCCGAGCATGGTGGTGGCCTACTACCTCGGGGTGCCGGAGGAAGATCGGGCTCGATTCGACGGCTGGACCGAGGCCGTGGTCGCGGGCAGCAGCGATCGCGCGCAAACCCAGGCCATGCCCGCCTCGATGGAGATGATGGGCTACTTCGCCGAACTCATCAAGCGGCGCCGGACCGACCCGGGGGAGGACACGGTGTCGCTGCTCGTGCAGGCGGGCATGGCGGCCGACGACGCGGATGTGCGTGGCCTGGTGCAGATTCTGGCCTACACCTGGACGATGGTCGCCGGCGGCAACGACACCACGACGGGTCTGCTCGGTGGCGCGGTGCAACTGCTGCAACAACATCCGGAGCAGCGGGCCGCGTTGGTCGAGGACAAGGACCGGATCCGCACGGCCATCGAGGAATTCGCCAGGCTGACCGCGCCGGTGCAGGGACTGGCGCGGACGGTGACGCGCGATGTCGCGTTGGGCGGCAAGACAATTCCCGTCGGGCGCAAGGTATTGCTGGTGTTCGGTTCCGCGAACCGGGACGAACGCGCCTTCGGCGCCGACGCGGCGGACCTCGACATCGATCGGAATCCGCAGCGAATCCTCACTTTTGGGCACGGTCCACACCACTGCCTCGGTGCCGCCGCAGCCAGGATGCAAGCCCGGGTGGCGCTGGAGGAAGTGCTCGATCGCTTCCCGAACTTCGCGGTGGATATCGACGCGGTCGAATATGCTCCGGGACCCTATGTTCGGCGGCCGACCACCGTGCCGTTCCGGTGCGCGGCATGACCGGTGACTGGCTGGCGGACGGTCGCGCGGAGCTGGCGAGCGAGCGGATCCTCGACGCGGTCCGTGCGCTGTTCATCGATAAGGGGGTCAGCGGCGTCGGGATGGCCGAAGTCGCCGAGGCCGCAGGGTGTTCCAGGGCGACGCTCTACCGCTACTTCGACAATCGGCAGGCCCTGTACGTCGCGTTCGCCGGTCGCGAGGCACGTCAGGTGGTCGAGCGCGTGTGGCGCGATCCGGCTGTCAGCGCCGCCACCGACCCTGGGGAGCAACTGCTCGACGGATTCACCGCCTTGATCGCCGAGGTTCGGAAAACACCACACCTTGCTGTGTGGTTCGCGCCTGCCAACGCGGGAATCGTTGCTCAGCTGTCGAATTCATCCGAGGTGGTGGACGCCCTCGCCACCGACTTCGTCAGCGGCTTCCGACCGGACCTATCCGCGCCTGCCGCCCGCCGACTCGGTCAATGGTTCGTCCGTGTGATGGTGTCCCTGCTGACCCTGCCCGGCGCGGGCGAAGACGAAGAGCGAATGCTGCTCCGTAACTTCGCACTTCCGTTCCTGCTCGACCAGCGAACGACAATCGAATAGCCGGGTACGACAACGACCGGAGCCGTGCTGGACGGTTCCGGTCGAGGTGGGTTCGGGTTACCGCTGGACAGTCTGCGCGGAGTAGTCGGGCAGGTCGTAGGACTCGGTCTTGCTGAGCATCTTCATCATGAGCGGCTTCATCGCCTTCGAGGTCATCAGCTTGCTGACGGCCTGGCCCGCGCGAATGCCGAAGTTCGACTGGGGGGTCATGGCCTTCAGTCCACCCGGCGGGAGCTCCTGGGCCTTCGCGATGAACGGGCGGAGCACCTCCTCGTAGCGGGCCAGGGCGAGCTCGGGATCGCCTGGGTGCGTGGCGATTTCACCGGCGAGCACGTACGCGCCGATCAGTGCCATCGCGGTGCCGTTGCCGGTGAGCGGTGAACCGCAGTATCCGGCATCGCC
Organism: Nocardia sp. NPDC046473; assembly: GCF_040645995.1. Lineage (NCBI taxonomy): Bacteria > Bacillati > Actinomycetota > Actinomycetes > Mycobacteriales > Nocardiaceae > Nocardia > Nocardia sp. NPDC046473. Next base: position 366,972 of record NZ_JBEYZJ010000002.1, on the reverse strand, counting down.
GAGCAGCACGACCCGGCCCTTCGACCAGGTCGGCATGTCGATCCGGGCCAGGTCGTCGAAGTAGAAGTCGGTCGCCTCGGCCATGGCGGCGGTGATCCTGGCCGCTTCCCAGCCGCCATCGGCCAGCCGCTGCCGGATCAGGTCCTGCTGGGCCGAAACATCGCGGCGCAGTGCGGGATCGGCCTTGGTGCGGATGGTGACCAGGGCCTTGGACGTCGCCGGGTCGGTGTCGGGGCGCAGGCCGATATTGGTCGCGCCGACCAGCGAGTGCATGGTGAACCAGTTGTTCTCCACGCTGTCGGGAGTGGGCAGGGTGAAGAAGGACATATACCCGCCCAGGTAGGTCGAGAACTCATCTTCCGGGCCGAACACCATCCGGCGGGTGCCGGAATGCAGTCCATCGGCGCCGATCACGATGTCGAAGCGCTGCTGCACACCGGAGGCGAAAGTGACCTCGATGCCCGCCTCGTCCTGTGTCAGCTCGACGATCCACTCGCCGTAGCGGTAGTCGACGCCGCCCGCTTCGGCCAGCGCGTCGAGCAGCACCTGGTTGAGATCGCCTCGGGTGAGCTCGATTTCGGCGACCGCGCCCTTGCCGTCGAACAGCTCGGTGGGCATCCGCAGCACTTCGCGGCCAGCGGCGTCCACGAACTTCATGCCGCGCTCATCGAGCTGGTACTTGCGGATGCCCGGCATCAGGCCCATCCGCTCCGCCACCTCGCAGCTCGGCCCGCGCAGGTCGACAGCCTGCCCGCCCGGTCGCGGTGCCTCGGCCCGCTCCACCACGGTGGCGCGGATGCCTGCCCGAAGCAGTTGCAGGGCGACCGCGTTGCCGCCGATGCCGCCGCCGGCGATGAGGATGCGGAGCTCGGTGGAGTGGTTGTCTGCGTTGACTGGTCGCTCGCTGCGCTCGCTCATGATCTGTTCCTTGCGTTGGTCTGAATGTCTTAGACATATGTCTACAGCGTTCTTGCACAAATGTCTAGCACAAATGTGCAAGGCATCCTTACGGTAGAAGCATGGGAAACAGAGAAGCACTGCTCGCTGCCGCCCGCGCCTGCGTCTACCAGCGGGGATTCGCCGGTACGACGGCGCGCGACATCGCCACCGCGGCAGGGGTGAGCCTGGCCTCGATCGGCTATCACTTCGGTTCGAAGGAGCGTCTGCTCACTGAGGCCTTCACCGAGGCGACAGGTCAGCTGCTGAGTGACGAACTAGCGAAGCGGATTCGGAGTGCGGCCCGCGACCGATCGCGGGCCGAGGCGTTCGCCGACACCTGGTCCGGCATCGAGGAACTCTTCGGCCGCCACCGAAACGGGCTCGTCGCCAGCGCCGAGAACCTGATCCGCAGCCACCGCGCGATGGCTACTGATCAGCGCCACATGGCGACGGTCCATGAACATGCGATCGCCGACTTCGCGGCCCTGGTCGGCGAATTGCATCCGCCGCTGTCCGAAACTCAGGCCCGCGCCATCGGCAAGCTGTACTTCGTCCTCGTCAACGGCCTAGCGCTGCAATGGATCAGCGATCCCGCCAGCCCGCTCCCCACCGGCGAAGAACTCGCCACCGCCATAGCCGCCCTTGCTCCCTGAGGGGCACATGGCTGCGGCCGATGTGCCGCTCACGGCGCTATCCGCGCTGCTCGAGGTAGGATATCCAGCCGCCGAATTCGGTGATGTCGGTGGCTGTGCGTGCCGCGTCGTAGGTGCAGGCGAAGCCGATTACCGAACGGCCGTCGGACAATTCGATGCTGGTCAGCGCCATGGGTGCGGGCAGGGCGGCGAGGAAGCTGCCGAGCCCGGCCTCGGAGACGCGGAAGAGCTCGCCGAGGATGGGGGCGCCGAGGCCGTCGCCGTGGCGGACGAGTCCCGGCTTCGCGGGAGTGGTGTTCAACGCGGTCAGGCGGTAGGCGTCGGTGGTGTGGATTTCTCCCGCAAAGCGAGCGCCGATCTGTTCGAGCTGCCAGTGCAGTGGCTGGCCGCGCAGGTGTGCCCCGAAAACGGCCAGTTCGACGCCGCGTTCGACCAGCAGCGGGGCCGTTTCGGCACCGAGCATGCGGGCGGCGAGATCGACGGCGACCTGGTCGCCGAAGGCGGGCGTCACCAGCATGACGCCGAAAGGGGCGCCGTCGGCGGTGGATTCGCCAGGGAACGCGATCGATGCCATGTCGAGCAGGTTGCAGAAGTTGGTGTAGGTGCCCAAGCGCCTGTTGATGCCGATCGGGTCCGCTTGTACCGTAGCGATACTCGGATGTTCGGTCGTCGTCGGCAGCAGCAGTGCGTCGAAGCCGTCGAGCAGTTCGGTGGCGGACGCGCGGGCGCGAGCCAAGGCGTCGAGATCGGCGGCGAATGCGGGACCGGTTGTGCGACCTGCCGATTCGATGATCGTAGCGACCGTTGGGTCGGCGCCGGCGGGTGCCGTCTCCAGGAAAGCGCCGACCGCCGCATAGCGTTCGGCGACGATCGCACCGTCGTAGAGCAGGCGTGCCGCATCGAGCAGGCCGGAGATGTCGACCTCCTCGATCTTCGCGCCGGAATCCGCGACGACGGCGGCGGTGCGCGCGAACGCATCCCGGTACGGCCCGCTCAACGCGATCAGGTCCGCGGCGCGCGGGATCGCGATGCGCGGCGCCAGCGGGGCGGCCAGCAGGACGTCGGCGGGCCAGGTGCGACTGCGCGGATCCCGCGACTCGGATCCCGACATCACTGCGGCCACCGCCACTGCACCCGTGAGGTCCGCGGCGAAAACGGTGACCGCGTCGTAGTCCGCGCACGCGGGCACGACCCCGTGCGCGGGGATGACGCCCAAAGTGGCCTTGATGCCGACGATTCCGTGCAGCGCCGCCGGGACGCGACCGGAACCCGCTGTGTCGGTGCCGATTCCGATGTCGGCGATACCGAGCGCCACCGCCGCCGCCGACCCCGAGCTGGAACCACCGGAAATGAGCGTCGGATCGTACGCGTTCCGCACGGCCCCGTACGGGCTGCGCGTGCCGACCAGCCCCGTGGCGAACTGGTCGAGGTTGGTCTTGCCGAGCACGATCGCGCCCGCCGCGACGAGCCGCTCGATCGCGGCTGCGGTCACCTCGGCGGTATAGGCGAATTCGGGACAGCCCGCGGTCGTCGGCAGCCCGGCGACGTCGATGTTGTCCTTGACCGCCACCAGCACACCGGCCAACGCGAGCGAAGCGCCGTCGGCGAGCCGCCGTTCGACCGCCGCGGCGTCGGCGGCGACCTCGCTCTCCGGGCGCAGGGTGATCCACACCTCGGGCCGATCCACCTCGGCGATCCGCCGATACGCGGCGGTCACCCGCTCGGTGGGTGATGCGCTGTTGCCGGAGCGTACGGCAGCCGGCCGGGTGGGTAGGTACGGCTCGTCGGCGGTCATTCAGTCGACTCCGATCACTGCTAGTGGGGTTCCCGGTTCTACTTTGGCACCTGGTGTGGCAAGTACCTTCAAAACCGTGCCGGCGCCCGGGCTGTGCACCGGCAGTTCGAGTTTCATCGCCTCCAGTACGGCGATCGGGGCGCCCGCCGTGAGTCGTTGTCCCGCTACGACTTCGATCCGCCAGACATTGCCGATCATCGGCGCTGTCACCACGGTCGCGCCAGGCGGCATGCCCGCAAGCGGGTCGTCGATGGGTTCGACGGCCGCGGTCGCGGTGGGGCGATCGAATTCGCCTGCCGCGCGCCAGGCGGCCTTCTCCGCTTCGAACGCCGTCGCCTGCTTCGACTCGAACTCGGCGATGGAGTCGGCTTCCGTCCTGAGCATGCGCAGGTGGTCGGCCAGCGCGAAGGTACCGTCGCTCACCTCCGCGTCGAATCGGCCCGCCGCGGCGGCCGCACGATGTTCCAGGAGTTGTTCGGCGCTCACCGGTTCCCAGACGATGCGGTCGAAGAACCGGAACAGCCAGGGCGTGCCCGGCTCGAACGGCGCGGACTGGCGGTAGCTGGACCAGATCGGCACGGTCCGTCCGATCAGCTGGTATCCGCCGGGCGAGGCCATGCCGTAGACGCACAGGTACTTGCCGCCGATGCCGACCGCGTCCGACGGTGTCCAGGTGCGAGCCGGGTTGTATTTCGTGGTCGCCAGTCGGTGCCGTGGATCGAGCGGAACCGCCAGCGGCGCACCGAGATACACGTCGCCGAGGCCGAGCACGAGGTATTCGGCGTCGAACACGGTGACGCGGACGTCGTCGACGCTGTCGAGTCCGTTGATGCGGCGGATGAATTCGGTGTTCGACGGCAGCCACGGGGCGGTGTCGCGAACGCCACTGCGGTATCTATCGATCGCCTCGGCGATCGACGGGTCGTCGAACGAGAGCGGCAGCCGGATGGTGCGGCTCGGCACCACCAGGTCGGTGGTCGCTGGCAGCGCGAGTTCGAGCTCGTGCAGCGTGCCGAGCAGCCGATATTGCGGCAGCACTGCGGGATCGAAGTGGATGTGCAGCGAGCGGACGCCGGGGGTGACATCGAGGATGCCGGGCAGGCCGGTGCTCGCCAGCGCCTCGGCGAGCGCGTGCACCCGCATGCGCAGGCCCAGATCCAGCACCATGTCGCCGTATTCGACCAGGATGTTGTCGTCGCCGCCGCGCAGATAGGCGACCTTTGGTCGATCGCCGTCGCCGTCGAGAGCGCCGAGGATTCCTCGATCACGCAGTGCGGCAAGGGGATTCGTGGCGAAGTCGTGCGCGCGAGCGGTGTTCGATTCGCGCAGCGTGATCGCCTCGTCGTCGGTGACCGGCACGAAGCGGAGCGTGTCGCCGGGCCGTAGTTGGCCGAGCTTCCAGCGGTGTGCCGAGACCACGGTCAGCGGACAGGCGAAACCGCCGAGGCTCGGGCCGTCGGGGCCGAGCAGGATCGGAGTGTCGCCGGAGACGTTCACAGTGCCGACGCTGTACGGGTTGTCGTGCAGGTTGGACGGGTGCAGCCCGGCGTCGCCGCCGTCGGTGCGCGACCAGGTCGGTTTGGGTCCGTCGAGGCGGATGCCGGTGCGGTTGGCGTGGCTGCCGACTTGCCAAGGGTGCGTATAGAACTGGGTCATGTCGGCGTCGGTGAAGTAGGCCGGGGAGGTTTGCGGCCCTTCGCCGACAGCGAGCTGCCAGTCGTGAGTGAAGTCCGGGCGTTCGCGCGGCGGTACCTCGGCCGGGGTGCCGAGGGTGTGCCCGGCGGTCGCCGCAATGCCCAGAACATCGCCTGCCACCACGGCTTTGCCGGTGACACCGCCGAAGCCGCCGAGGGTGAAGGTGGCGGCACTGCCGTGATAGAGCGGTGCGTCGATGCCGCCGCGGACCGCCAGATAGGTGCGCAGGCCGGAATCAGTCGGCGCGCCGATGTCGAGTACCGAACCGGCGGGCACGGTGATCGGCTGCCACATGGGCACGGGTTGTCCGTCGACCGTGACCGGAGTGGGTGCGCCGGTCACGCACACCACCGCGGTGTCGGAGAAGCGCAGCTGCGGGCCCTGCAGGGTGCATTCCAGTGCGGGCACGCCGACCGGATTGCCGACCGCGGTATTGGCGAGGGTGAACGAGAGATCGTCCATCGGGCCCGACGGCGGAATGCCTACCTGCCACAGGCCGATTCGGCCCGGATAGTCCTGCACCGTCGTCATGGTGCCGCCGCGCAGGACATCGATGCGACGGCCGACCGGGCGGATATCGGCGAGCGTGGTCGTGACGTGTTGCGCGGCCAGCACGCGCGGATCGCGGGCCGCCTGGCGCAGTTGGGGCAGGTTGGTCTGCACGCCATAGATGCGCGAGTCGGCGAGTGCGCCGGTGAGCCGGGCGAAGGCCTGGTCGCGGCTGTCGCCGACCGCGATGACCTTGGCCAGCAGCGGGTCGTAGTACGGACTCACCTCGGTGCCGGTGCTCACCCAGGTGTCGACGCGGATGCCGGTCTCGTGCGCGGCCGGCTCGGCACTGGTCTCGACCGGAAAGGCGGCGGCCGTGATCAATCCGGCGCTCGGGCGGTAGTCGTGGCCCGGATCCTCCGCGTAGACCCGGGCTTCCACGGCCCAGCCGGTGATCGGCGGACCGCTCTCCGGTTGTTCGTCCACCATCGAGGTGTCGCCGCCGGCCAGGCGCAGCATCCACGCGACCAAGTCGACGCCGGTCACCGCCTCCGTCACCGGATGTTCCACCTGCAGACGGGTATTCATCTCCAGGAACGACGCGGTGCCGTGGTCGGCGTCGTAGACGAACTCCACCGTTCCGGCCGAGCGGTAGCCGACCGATCTCGCCAGTTCCCTTGATGCCGAGAGCAATTGGTCCGTCAGCGCCGGACTCAGGTCAGGTGCGGGCGCTTCCTCCAGCACCTTCTGATTGCGTCGCTGCAGCGAACAATCCCTGGTGCCGAGGCTGACCACCCGGCCGTGGCCGTCGCCGAACAACTGCACCTCGACGTGCCTGGCCCGTGCGACGAAGCGTTCCAGGAAGACGCCGGTCGAGCCGAAGTTCGTTGCCGCAAGGCGCTGTACGCGCTGGTAGGCGGTGCGTAGCTCGGCGGCGTCGGAGCAGGCCTGCATGCCGATGCCGCCACCGCCGCCGACCGCCTTGAGCATCACCGGGTAACCGATCCGATCGGCTTCCGCGGCCGCGTGGTCGGCCGAGTCGAGCAGTCCGCTGCCCGGAATGAGTGGAACGCCGACGGCGCGCGCCGCTTCCCGGGCGGTGTGCTTGTCGCCGAAGATGCGCAGCTGCTCGGCGGTCGGGCCGACGAATCGCACACCCGACGCGGCCACTGTCGTGGCGAAATCCGCGTTCTCCGAGAGGAATCCGTAACCGGGATGGATAGCGCCCGCGCCGGTTGCCAACGCCGCCTCGATGACCCGATCCGCGCGGAGATAGGACTCGGCTGCCGGGCCGGGCCCCAAACGCACCGCGACATCGGCCATTTCGACATGGGCCGCGCCGGTGTCGGCATCGGAGTAGACCGCGACCGTCTTCAGGCCGAGCGCCTTCGCGGATCGCATGATCCGGCAGGCGATCTCGCCACGGTTGGCGACCAGCACCGTATCGAATTCCAGCCTCACGTGCTTCTCCCTATTCAGTTGAGCGTTATTCGGCGGCCATCGCGGCGATGGCCCGGGTGACTCGTTCGAGCACCACGTCCAGCGATTCGCCGATATGCGTGTGCAGCAGTCGGTAGGCGAGGGAAAGGTCGTCGGCCAGTACGGCTTCCAGGATGCCGAGGTGCTCGGCGATGGTGGTCTCGATGCGGTTGTTGACCATGAAGTCGTACATCCGGACGTGCCGGATCCGCGAATTCACCGCCTTCAACGCCCGCACCATTTCGGCATTACCGGCCGCGGTCAGCAAGGTGACGTGGAATTCCTCGTCCCGCACCACGAATCCCGGCTCCTGCACCGGCGGATCGGCCCGCAATGCCAGCCAGGCGTCGCGCTCGACCTCGAGCAGCGCCCGATCGTGCGTCACCGTGGCATTGGTCATCGCCCGCTGTATCCCGCCGAGCTCCACCGTGATTCGCAGCTCGTACAGGTCGCGGATCAACGGAATACTCGGCCGCACCGGACTGAATCCGTACTCCTCGCGCTGCAGCAGCCCGTCGGAACACAGCACCGTCAACGCTTCCCGAATCGGCGTCCGCGAAATCCCGAACCGCGCCGACAGTTTCGGTTCGGTGAGCCGCTCCCCGAACTTGATGTCCCCATTCATCAACTCGCTACGCAGCGCCGCATACACCACGTCCCGAAGCGGCCGCCCCGCCGCATCTTCTACTGTGGCCACCCGTGTCGACATGCCTGTATACGCTATGGAGCTCGCGTTTCAGCAATGTGACAACAGGTTAGCAAGGCGTAAGGGTCTGCTCACCGCTCCCTGATTTCGCCGCAGGGACGTCGCCGTTCACGGCTTCATCAATTCAGCCCGAAGTCCGGGATACGGATCGACGATGTGCCGCGGCACTTCCGCGCGAAGCACGGATCGGAGCTCCACAAGTAGCGCACCGGCCACATAGTGGCGGCCTCGCGTCTCCCCACGCGCGGCGAGCAGGCCGAGGTCGGTCAGTGTCTTGAGGTCGCGGGAGGCCGTTCGTTCATCGATCTGGGCACGAGTGAGGTATCCGTGTCGGCGGATGCGGAACCCGATCAGAGCGTCGTACAGGATGTCGGCGGCCCGTTCCGGCAGCTTGTGCGTGCCGAGGAGGTCGTCGAGGTGCGACCAGGCGCGCTCGGTGCGCTGCATCCGGCCCTCGACGGTCTGCGCCTGGATGTCGTGGGCGCGCAGGTTGAACTTCAACCACAGCCCGGCGTCGCGCTCGGGCGACCAGGCGCCCGCCCCGGTGACAGCCAGAATGCGGTAGTAGTCGTCGGTATTGACGCCGAGCCATTCCTCGATACTGCAGAAGGTCGGTTCGGCGATCCCGCCACGGGATACGACCAGGGTCTGGATGGCTCGCGCCATTCGCCCGTTGCCGTCGCGGAAGGGATGGATCATCACCAGGTTCAGGTGTGCCATGGCACCGGCCACGATCGGGTCGGTGTCGGACTCGAGCGCACCGGCGAGTTCGGTCATCAATCCGGGGACCAGCGCCGAGCCGGGACCTTCGTAGACGGCGTCGCCGCCGGTGTCCTCGCGCACGTAGATCGGTCCGGTGCGGTATTGGCCAGGACTCTTCGTGAGGTCGTGGCCGAGCAGCATGAAATGCAGTGCCCTGATAGTGGATTCGTCGACCGGCGCCGCAGTCTGTGCCACCGTCAGCACGTAGCCGAGGGCCTGCCGGTAACCGCGAATTTCGGCGAAGGTCCGCTCGTCGGCGGTGAGCGCTTCTTCGTAGTCGACCGCGGCGGCCGCGTCATCGGTTTCCACCCGGTAGCCCTCGATGCTGTTCGAGCCGCGGATGGCGCGGGCCATGAGACTGCGGCGCAGCAGCCCCGGCCAGCGTTTGGGCACTCGCATGGCCGACGCGAGGCTGGCCCGCCGCCGGTAGATGCCCGCCAGTACGGCCTGGTCGGTGGAGTTGAGCTCGGGTGTCGCATACAGCACTGGTCGCTCTCCGATGTCTTGATGTCTCTAATCTTAGGACAAATTGAGATTTATGGCTCTAAATTAGAGACATCAGGACAGGACGACCTGCGGAAATGCGGTGTGGGCAGGGGCGCTGCGAGGGATGGGGACAGTTGTGGATGGTTCGCCGGACCGCCGACAGCCACGCCGCCGATGCCGCTAGCGGGCCCAGCGTTGCGCTGATCAAGGCTTGGATCGATGGGAAGACGGCGAAATAGACCGGGAGGGATGGGGATAGGCGAAGCCGTGCATGGATCATGTTGTCGGCCAACGCCCTTGGTTAAACGGCGAAAGGGGCGCACACTTTTGGTGACAGGTGTTCGCGGTGGGATGGGAGGCCGATGATCGGAATTCCCTGCGGTACAACCCGATAGGCGGGGACCGTGGCGGATCAGTAGGGCGAGGACGTCGAGAGTGACTGTGCTCGAACGGGGTTCGGTGGTTGGCGACGCGGGGCCACCGTAGTCGAGCGGCGTGGGTAGAGCCGAGTTCTCGGTCAGGCGTTGGCGAGTTTGTACTCGAGCACATCGCGCGGTTCACCGGCGCCGAAGTAGCGTTCTTCGTAGCCGGTCCAGGCGAAGCCGATGCGACGGTAGAGGTTGTATGCCGACTGGTTGGTCGGGCGGACGGTGATGCGCACACTGCGCATCGCGCGCTGCCTACATAGGTCGATCGCCTCTTTGAGCAGGGTCGAACCGTAACCTCGACCGCAACAGCGCTCGCTGACCGCGAGGCTGAGCAGCCAGCCGCGTCGATCCGGAGTGAGCGCGACCAGTACATGGCCGAGGACGATGCTGTCGGCCTCCACGATCAGCCAGTTGGCGCCGTGTAGGTCGAAGAGCTGGCGCAAAACGAAGTACGGGTAGGCCTGGTCGCCGAAGCGCTCGGCCTCGATTGCGGCGACATCGACGAGATCGGAAAGCTCCGCACTCCGATACACGGGCGACGGTGACGTCGTCGCGCTGCCCACTGTGCTCCCTTGCGCGGTAACACGAGTCATAAAACACAGCGTAAGCGTTTGCTCGGTCGGTCGAGGCGAACCCGGTGTGCACGATCCGGATCGAGATCGTTCAGGTGGAGTCATGCGGCCTCGCTGAGCCGTTCGGTGAACGCCGTACCCGAATCGATCCGGCTATCGCCGTTGCTCGCGCTTCACCGGCAGTTTGCCTGCGTAGCGGTCGTTTTCAGGCAGTGCCACCGCCGATCCGAATGTGCTCTGCCGTCACCGCTTCGGCGTCGTCGCTCACCAGCAAGGCCACCGCTCGAGTGATCTCGGTTGAAGCTTTGATGCGATCGAGGAAGTTTGTGCCCATAACGTAACTCGTTTCGTGCTCGGCCTTTTCCGCGCTGTCCGCCTTCGGATCGGCCGTGCCGGGGCTGACCGCGTTGACCGCGATCCGCCGCGGCGCGAAATCCGTGGCAAGCGCGCGGGTGAACTCCGCGATGGCCGTCATCGCGGCGTTGTCGACGGCGTTGCCGGGCGCGGTGGAACTGCCGACGGTGATGATGCGGCCACCGTCGGACAGGTGAGCGGCGGCGAGTTGTATGCCGTAGAAAACGGCCTTGGCGGGAGCCGCGAAGCCGAGGTCGAACTCCTCCTCGGAAATCTCCTGCAGGGGCGTCTTGATCGCCGCTGCGGTGGTCTGCACCAGCACGTCCCAGTGCCCGCACTCTTCCAGCAGAGCCTGGATCAGCTCCTCGTATTCGGCCCGATCGCCGATATCGGCGGCGAGGGCCAACGCTGAGCCGCCCGCGTTGGTGATCTCCTTGACCACGTCGGCGGCCGATTCCGGCGCGTGCGGATGCTGGATCACCACCTGCGCCCCCTGCTCGGCCAGCGTCTTGGCGATGGACTTGCCGATCCCGGTGTCGGCGCCGGTGATCAGGGCCGTCTTTCCGGTCAGCGGGCCGGTCTTGTTCATGGCCTTGCCTTTCCGTATGCGCCGCTGGGTGCGCAGCAGAGCAAGTATGCATTCCGCATCGGCGCAAAATCGACTGCTTCGCTACCCCATTGGGCTGTCTCGATGGGATCGCGTGCCGCTGCGACAGGCTCCGGAAACGGGTCTGCCCCCTGCCGGTGAAGGCAGGGGGCAGACCGTTCGTCTCAACCACGAGTCGGGGTGACAGGATTTGAACCTGCGACCTCTTCGTCCCGAACGAAGCGCGCTACCAAGCTGCGCCACACCCCGTGAATCGAACCTGGACTACCTTACAACAAGGACGGTGTAGACGTTAAACCGCCAGGTCAGCGGGGTATTCCAGGCCGAGGTCAGGCGTCGTGCGGGCGGATGCTGGTGAAGATGCGCTTGGCGGTGTCGGCGTCGAGTGCGTTGGGGACGCCGGTGTCGGCGGTGATCACCATCACGAAGCTGCCGTTTTCGGTGGGGAAGGCGGCGGTGTAGACGGAGTACGCGGTGGCGCAGCCGGGCTTGGCCTGGGTGACGGTGCCCTTGGTCTCCACGAACATGCCCTTCTGGGTCCCGTCCAGCGATTCGAGCGGGACGGGCGGGGCGGGGTGCGGGTCGGCGGAGGCGGTGTAGGCGAGCTTGGCGGTCCGGGTGCCGAGATCGGTTGCGGCGGTGCCGGAATCGGCGTCCTTGGAGCCGGTGAGGAACGACGCGGTGCGGGTCGAGCCGGGGCAGTAGCCCTTGCCGTCGCTGGCGTAACCCTTGCCCGCTACCGCGTTCGGCGGCTCACCGTACCCGCCGATGGCGGTTTCCGGTGCGATCGTCCAGCCCGGCGGCACGTCGTAGGCCGCGCCGCGATCGGGCGCGACCACGACCTGGTAGCCGGGGACCACCGGATTCTCGTGGCGGCTCGAGCTGGTCGGGGTCGGCGGTGCGGTGGTCTTCGACGGTGTCGGCTGCGCACCCCCGCTGGTGGTGAGCGCACTCACCATTGAGGGCGAGTTGCGTTGCGAGTCGGCGTTGTTCGACCCGCGCTTGGCCAGCGTCACCGCGGTCACCGCGCCCGCGGCGACCAGCAGCACCACCAACCCGATCAGCAGCACGGCTTTCCCGCGTCCGCTCGGCGGCGGCCCACTCGTGGCGTGGCTGGGCGGCAGCTGCTGTGGCGGCCCGCCGAACCCGCTCTGTGGCGCGTACGCACCGGCCGGCGGCTGTCCGTACTGCGGCGCGGCATAGGTGGGCGCCGGGGCCGCAGACTGCCATTGCGGCGCGGGATCGGGCTGGCCTAGTCGAGTGGCGTTGGGATAGCCGAGCAGGGTCGGCGCGGCTTCGCCGGGCGCGTTAGGGCTCGGTTCGGGAGTGCCGAGGCTCGGCTGCCAGAGGCCGACCGGCTCACCGGTACCGCGCGACAGCGGCTGTGCCATGAGGGTCGGGTCGGCTTGCCCTGGTGCCTGCCACGATGCGGGCGCCTGACCACCGGATACGGGCTGTGCCATGAGAGTTGGGTCGGATCGGCCTGCGGTGGGTACCTGCCACTGCTGAGGCTGACTGCTGCCGCCTGGCAGCCACTGTGCGTTGGGTGTGGAACCGCCACTGCTGGGCTGCCACTGCGAGTTCGGCGCCGGGGCCGACCCGCTGTCAGCGGGCTGCCACTGTGCATTCGGGGCGGGAGTCGGCCCGCCCGGCTGCCATTGCGCGTTTGGTGCCGGGGCCGTCCCGCCGTTACCCGGTTGCCACTGCGAGTTTGTCGCGGGAGCCGATCCCCACTGCGCGGGCTGGCCTTGCCCGCTGGGACTCGGCTGCCATTGATAGTTGGGTTCCGACTGCCGCTGCACCGTGGGATCGGCCCCAGCACCGGGCGTATTCGTCCCCGGCTGCCACTGGACGGTCGGATCCGGCTGCCCGGACCCGGCGGCCGACGGCCATTGCACCTGCTCGTGGAAACCCGAATCCCGCTTCCACGGCCGCGCGGGTGCGGCCTGCTCGGCCGTTTCGTCCGCAGACCCGGCCGGGTCGAATTGGTCTGCGCCGTACGACTGTTGCTGATTTGGGTGCGCCGCACCGGGCTGGCCCAGAACGGTCGGGTCGTTGCGCCGGTCGTCGAATCCACTCACAGTTGTCCCCTGCCTGACACACGTCTCGGCACGCGACCTTAGCGGGCGACGGCCTCCGAGGTGGACACGCCCTGGCCGCTATCGGCGGACGGCCGCTTCGGCGGCGCGGCGACCAGCGTCAACAAGGTCGCCTCCGGCCGGCAGCAGAAGCGGTACGGCGCCCACGGCGAGGTGCCGACGCCCGCGGAGACGTGCAGCTGGGTGTGCTCGCCCCACTTTGACGCGCCCTTGACCCGGGACCGATCGATACCGCAATTGGTGACGAGCGCGCCGTAGCCGGGCAGGCACAGCTGACCGCCGTGCGTGTGCCCGGCCATCACCAGGTCGTAGCCGTCCTCGGCGAAGCGATCGAGCACCCGCGGCTCGGGGGAGTGGGTGAGGCCGATGCGTAAGTCGGCCAACGGGTTCGGCGCGCCCGCGATGGTGTCGTAGCGGTCGCGGTGCAGGTGTGGGTCGTCGACGCCCGCGGTGGCGATCCGGATGCCCGCGACCTCCAGATCGCGGCGGATGTGTGTCAGATCGAGCCAGCCGCGCTCGGTGAAGGCCGCGCGCAGGTCCTTCCACGGCAGCGGGGCGCCGTAGACCCGACGGTGGTCCTTCTTGAAGTACTTCATCGGGTTCTTCGGCACCGGCGCGAAGTAGTCGTTGCTCCCGAAAACGAAAAGCCCCGGGCGGGAAAGCAATCCGCCGAGGGCCTGGACTACCGCGGGTACCGACTTCTGGTGCGAGAGGTTGTCACCGGTGTTGATGACCAGGTCCGGCTCCAGCCGATCCAGTTCACGCAGCCACTGCTGCTTGCGCTGCTGGCCGGGAGTCATGTGCAGATCACTGATGTGTAGTACCCGCAGCGACGACGACCCGGGCGCAAGGACCGGCATTGTGGCCTCCCGCAGAACGAAGGCGTTGCGTTCGACCAACGAGGCGTAGCCGATTCCGGCCACGGCCGCCCCGGCGGCTCCCAACGCGGTCGTGCGGACAGCAGAGGTCGAGATTACGGGCATTTGCCCAGCATAGGTGACCCCGTTGCGGAACGCCGAGTGTGTTTACGCACAAGCCCTTGCGCGGACACCATGAGCTACCCCGTAAAACAGCGCCACAATTCGTCGCAGCTGCGCAAATGTGGTGGGCGGGTTGCGAAGGACCGGCTACCGTGAGCCTCATGTCGGAACTCAAAGCGCAACTGCGGACGGACATGACCGCCGCGATGAAAGCCAAGGACACGCTGCGTCTTGCCACGTTGCGGATGCTGCTCGCCGCCATTCAGACGGCCGAGACCGCAGGCTCCGAGGCGCGCGAACTCTCCGATGCCGACGTGATCGCGGTGCTGCAGAAAGAGGCGAAGAAGCGCAGCGAGTCGGCCGAGATCTACACCCAGAACGGGCGCGGAGAACTGGCCGCCAACGAGCACGCCGAGGCCCGGATCATCGACGAATACCTGCCGACCCAGCTGAGCGAGGCGGAGGTCGCCGACGTCGCCGACACCGCGATCGCGCAGGTTGCCGAGGAACTCGGCGAGCGGCCGGGCATGCGCCAGATGGGTCAGGTCATGAAGGTCGCCAGCGCGCTGGCCGAGGGCAAGGCCGACGGGTCTCGGCTCTCGGCAGCGGTGAAGTCCCGACTCTGACCAACGCACGCCACGCAAAAGGGCCGCGAACCTAATAGGTTCGCGGCCCTTCTTGTCAGCGGGGGATGGGGATCGGAATCGGGATGGGCGGCAACAGCGGTGGCGGTGGCAGCCCCGGGATTCCCGGCGGACCCGGTGGCGGCCCCGGCGGCGGCGCGGCACGCTGGGTGCCGTCACTGATGTAGAGCGTGATCACCGAACCAGGAATCGCCGATCCGTTCGGCGAGGTCCCTATCACGGTGCCCTTGGCCTGGGCGCCGGGACCGGTCACCGGCGTCACCTGGAAGCCGGCGCCGACCAGCGCCGCGGTCGCCTGGCCCTGGGTCTGCCCGGCCACGTCGGGCACCTGCGCGTTGTTCGACCCACGGACGTACTTGTCGTCCAGCGGCGGCAGTCCCGGCGGCGGGAAGCGGTTGAGCACCGGCTTGACGGAGTTGAACCAGGTCCGCGCGGGTTCGTTACCGCCGAACAGGTTTCCGTCGCCGCAGTTGCGCAGCGGGAACGAGCAGATCTCGCCGGGCGTCGGGCTGTCGCCATAGATGTAGGTGGCGCCGGCCAGTGCGTTGGTGAACCCGAGGAAGGCCGACGAGCGGTGGGTCTCGGTGGTGCCGGTCTTGCTGGATATCGGTGCGTTCCACCCCGTGGACTGGGCCGCGGCGGCCGCGGTGCCGCTGGTGTCGTCCTTGCTCATCGCGTTGGCCAGGGTGTTGGCCAGGCCGGGCTCGATGACCTGCTCGCAGGCCTGCTGGGTGAGTGGTACCTGCTTGCCCGACCGGTCGACGACCTCCTTGATCGGGTTCGGCGGGCACCACTTGCCGCCGGAGCCCAGGGTCGCGGCCACATTGGACAGCTCGAGCGGGTTGATCGCGACCGGGCCGAGGGTGAACGAACCGAGGTTCTGTTCCTTCATCATGTCGGCGAGGCTCTGGTTGCCGTGGCCCGAGCTGCCCGCCTCGGTGTAGGAGCGCATGCCGAGCCGGACCGCCATGTCGACGGTCGGCGTGACGCCGACGGCCTGAATGAGCTTGACGAACGCGGTGTTCGGTGAGGTGGCCAGCGCCTCGGTCACCGACATCGGCGACTTGTACTTGCCGGCGTTCTCGACGCAGTAGGTGGCCGGCGGGCAGCCGCGCGCACCACCGTTACCCATGCCCTTGGCCTCGAACCGGTTCGGCACGTCGAGCTGGGCGTTGATGCCGAGGCCCTTCTCCATGGCCGCAGCGGTGGTGAAGAGCTTGAAGATCGAGCCTGCGCCGTCACCGACCATCGAATACGGCTGCGGCTGTACCGTTTCGTTCGCGTCGCGGTTCAGGCCATAGGTGCGGCTGCTCGCCATCGCGAGCAGCGGATGCGAGTCCTGGCCCGGCGCGACGACCGACATCACCTGCGCGATGTTGTCGAGGTTCGGATTGGCGGTGTCGGTCACCGACCGCTTCACCGAGTCCTGCACCGCGGGGTCGAGCGTCGTCTTGATCAGGTAGCCGCCCTTGTCGATCTGCTCCTTGCTGATGCCCGCGTTGGCCAGGTACTCCATCGCGTAGTCGCAGAAGAAGCCGCGGTCGTTGGCGGCGATGCAGCCGCGCGGCAGGCCCTTCGGCTCGGGCAGCACACCCAGCGGCTTGGTCTTGGCCTCGCGGAACTCGTCGGCGCGACTGGGGATGTTCTGGATCATCGTGTCCAGCACCGTGTTGCGCCGGGCCAGCACACCCTCGGTGTTGCTGTACGGGTTCAGCTTCGAGGAGCTCTGCACCATGCCCGCCAGCATCGCCGCCTGTGACACGTTCAGGTCGGACGCGTCGACGCCGAAGTAGGTCTGCGCCGCGTCCTGGATGCCGTAGGAGGAGTTGCCGAACGGGACCAGGTTCAGATACCTGGTCAGGATCTCGTCCTTGGTCAGCTGCCGGTCCAGGGTGAGCGCCATCCGGATTTCCCGGATCTTGCGCGCGGGGGTCGTCTCGATGGCGGCCCGGCGTTCGGCGTCGGTCTTGGCGACGACGAGCAGCTGGAAGTTCTTCACATACTGCTGGTCGAGCGTCGACGCGCCCTGCTGGACCTCGCCACTGCTGGTGTTGGTCAGGAACGCGCGCAACGTGCCCTGCCAGTCGACACCCTCGTGTTCGGCGAAGCGCCGGTCCTCGATGGAGACGATCGCCAGCTTCATGTCGTTGGAGATCTTGTCGCTGGGAACCTCGAAGCGGCGCTGCTCGTAGAGCCAGGCGATCGGTGTTCCACTCGCGTCGACCATGGTCGAGACGGCGGGCGCGGTGCCCTCCACCAGTTCCGAGGACACGTTGTCGACGGCATCGGCGGCACGGTTCGAGACGAATCCGAAGCCACCTGCGAGCGGGAACATCAACCCGGCGACGAGCACGGCGGCCAGCGCGCAGCTGCCGGCCAGCCTCGCGAGCGTTTGTGTGATCGGCACGAACCCCAGCCTACGGGGTGGGGGCCAGGCGCTCTTCCGTGCGTTTACCCGAAGGCGATTCGCACGAGCGATTGGGCGTGTCGCGAGGGCGAGTCTGGCGTGTCGCGGGACGGCGCGCCGCGAATGTGCCGGACCCGCCGCCGCTCGCGGCATTTTGCAGGGACGGACGTACCAAAAATTCCGGGGGCGGTCTTGCGCTGGGGCCATACCTTTACCTAGATTGAGAACCCAGTGTGATAGAGCTAACACTCAAAGTGGAATGTGGTGCAGAGCGCAGCGGGGTTTGGGTTGCTGCGACGCTGACACGCGATTCTGGAGCGCCGTTGACCCGGTGTTCGGACTGCAAAGGGGCACACCAAATGCACATGACAACCCCCATCGCTCGATTGGACGTGGAGCAGGCCGAAGCAAGGATTGCCTGGGTAGCCCAGGCTCGATGCAAGGAAGTGGATCCCGATCAGTTGTTCGTCCGCGGCGCTGCGCAGCGCAAAGCCGCGACGATCTGCAGGCACTGCCCGGTGCTCATGCAGTGTGGTGCCGATGCTCTCGACAATCGAGTGGAGTTCGGCGTGTGGGGCGGTATGACCGAGCGGCAGCGTCGCGCGCTGCTCAAGCAGCATCCCGAGGTGACCTCCTGGGCCGATTTCTTCCAGGCCCAGCGCCAGCATCAGGTGGCAATGTAGCCCCGGTAGTCAATTCGGAACTGAGCCTGCTGACGCGGGCTCAGTTCCGTTTAAAGCGCAATTACTTCCGTTTGCAATAGCCGATGCGTCTATGTATCAAGCAGATGCTCGGTTACCGGTCAGTTGATCACCGACCACCCGCAGCGCCTCCAGATCCGACACCTCGAACGGCAACGCGGTCACCGACACGATCGGTACCCGCGGATGCGCCCCGGTAAACCGGTGCAGCAGATGCTGTTCGCGCTTGTCGGTGGCCACCCGCCTGGCGTGGATGCGCAGCACGGCCGCGGTGAGCGGATCGCCATCGGCCAACTGCTCGGCCGCGGTCAACGCGTGATCGCCGGAGAGCGAGCTGAGCGCCGGATGCGTGCGGTTGAGGATCAATCCGGCCAGCGGCATCCGCTCGGTGGAGAGCCGGTCGACGAAGAACGACGCCTCGCGCAGCGCGTCCGGCTCGGCGGCGGCAACCACCAGGAAGTGGGTGCCCGGCTTGGACAGCATCGCGTAGGTGCGGTCCGCGCGATCCTGGAAGCCGCCGAACAACGAGTCCAGCGACTGCAGGAAGTTCGACGCGTCCTTGAGCATCTGCCCGCCGACGATGGTGGACACCCCGCGCACCGCAAGGCTCATCGCGCCGGTGACCAGTCGGGTGACGCCGCGACCCGGCGCCATGATCACCCGAATCATCCTGCCGTTCAAGAAGTTTCCGAGCCGCTTCGGCGCGTCGAGGAAGTCCAGCGCGTTGCGCGACGGCGGAGTGTCGACCACGATCAGGTCCCACTCCTTGCGCCCGGCCAGCTGGCCGAGCTTCTCCATCGCCATGTACTCCTGCGTCCCGCCGAACGAGGAGGCGACGGTTTGATAGAAGGGGTTGGCGAAGATCTGCTCGGCCTTGTCCGGGCTGGTGTGCTCGAGCACCATGTCGTCGAAGGTGCGTCGCATGTTCAGCATCATTGCGTGCAACTCGCCCTTGGCTTCTGGGCCGAGCGGCACCCGCTGCGGGGTGTTGCCGAGATCGGCGACGCCGAGTGACTGGGCCAGTCGGCGGGCCGGGTCGATGGTGAGAACGACCACCTTGCGACCCTGCTCCGCCGCGCGCAGCGCGATCGCGGCGGCGGTGGTCGTTTTACCGACTCCGCCGGAGCCGCAGCAGACCACCACCTTCGCGGTCCGATCATTGATGATGTCCGAAATATCCAGCGGCGCAGCCACAATCGGCGTGCTCATGACTCCACCTCGCTGGCGCTCGGCTCCGTCATGAGCGCCCCGAGGGCGGCTGTGTCGTTGCTGCGCTCGCTCACTATCTGACCCCTTGCGTACTGAGATGTTCGGCCAGTTCATACAGGCCGCCGAGGTCCATACCGTCCGGCAAGGCGGGCAGATACAGGCGGGACACGTCGACCTTGGCGAGCTCGGCTGCGCTGTCATCTTGCGCCTGCAAAGTGGCTGCGTGCTCGATGGTTTCGGTGATCAAACCCTGGAAGTCGTTATCCGACAAGGTGATTCCCGCAGTGGCCAATCCGGCCCGGACGGCGTCGGTGTCGACGTCGCCCTGTGCGGCCTTCGCGCGCAACTCCGACGGCAGCTGGCCCTCGGTGGCCCGGTTCACGATCACCGTGCCGATGCGCAGATCCGCCGCCTTCAGTTCCGCCACGGCGTCGGCGGTCTCCTGCACCGGCAGCGCCTCGAGCAGGGTGACCAGGTGGATCATCGTCTGATCCGAGTGCAGCAGCTTGGAAACGCCCTCGGCCTGCGAGGCGATCGGCCCGCCCTTGGCCACCTCGAGCATGGCCTGGGTGACGTCGAGGAAGCCGGCGATCCGGCCGGTCGGCGGGGCGTCCACCACGATCTCGTCGTAGACCCGCTTGCCCGACTTGTCCACCCGGACCGCGGTCTCCTTGATCTTGCCGGTCAGGATGACGTCACGCAGACCGGGCGCGATGGTGGTGACGAACTCGATGGCGCCCATCCGGCGCATCGCCCGGCCCGCGAAGCCGAGGTTGTAGAACATGTCCAGGTATTCGAGGAACGCGTGCTCGATATCGAGCGCGAGCGCGACCACCTCGCCGCCACCGTCGGCGGTGGCGATCCTGGTCTCGGTGGGCGGCAGCGGCGGCAGATCGAACAGCTGCGCAATGGACTGCCTGCTCTCCACCTCCACCAACAGCACCCGGCGCCCGCCGGCGGCCAACGCCAAGGCGAGTGCCGCGGCCACTGTGGACTTGCCCGTGCCGCCCTTTCCGGAGACATAGTGCAAGCGGGCCTTTTCCGCGCGCTTCGGCCACCCTGTTTCCAGTCCCGGCTCCGCCGAAAGAGGCACTGCTGTTGGTACTCCCACGCTCGCGAGCCTATAACCCGTTCTGAGATCGCGCCCGAGGGATCCGCCTAGTGCCTGGTCCAGAGCGTGTGTCTGTACCAGACAGCGGCTCGGTTGCGTCCTGGGCAACACGAGAGGTTCGCCCTGTGCCGCCGGTGCATCCGACGGTGGTGCGCAGGTTCCGAGCGGCGCGAGATCGACTGCGAATCAGACAGCGTCGCGAACAACCGGCGCCGCAGCGTCACCAATCCCACACCGCTACGCTCACGAGCATGAGTGAAGCGACCGTATGGGAGTACGCGACCGTGCCGCTGTTGACGCACGCGACCAAGCAGATTCTCGATCAGTGGGGCGCCGACGGTTGGGAGCTGGTTTCCGTGCTGCCGGGGCCGACCGGCGAGCAGCACGTCGCCTACCTCAAGCGCCCGAAGTAAGGAGAAGGGGATGACCGCAGTGACTGAGTGGGAGAACAACCTAGCCAAGCTCGGAGTGACGCTGCCTCCGGTTGTGGCGCCCGTGGCTGCCTACATCCCGGCGATCCGCACCGGTTCGCTGGTCTACACCTCCGGCCAGCTGCCGATGGCGGACGGTCAGCTGACGGTGGCGGGCAAGGTCGGCGCCGAGGTGAGCACCGAGCAGGCGAAGGACGCCGCGCAGCTGTGCGCGCTCAACGCGCTGGCCGCGGTGCACGATCTGGTCGGACTCGACGCCGTGGTGCGCGTCGTGAAGGTGGTCGGATTCGTCGCCTCCGCACCGGGATACAACGACCAGCCGATCGTGATCAACGGTGCGTCGGAATTCCTCGGCGAGGTCTTCGGCGATGCCGGCGTACATGCGCGTTCCGCGGTGGGCGTGTCGGAATTGCCGAAGAACACCCCCGTCGAGGTGGAGATCATCGTCGAGGTTCGTTAGCTGCGTCTTCGGCCGCGCGGGCGCGGCGTGTTCGCGGCCCTGGGGGCCGCGAACGGCGCTGGTCATTTGGGGGCGAGACGCTGAGAATCGATATTGTGCAATCGAGGACAAACTCATATGGCACTTGAACATCCCGCGTATGGACAACTACGGCAGGTCACCCCGACGGCAGCGGTGCTGCTGGCGGACAACCCGGGCCAGATGACGC
The DNA here is from genome assembly GCF_040645995.1 of Nocardia sp. NPDC046473. Classification (NCBI taxonomy): domain Bacteria; kingdom Bacillati; phylum Actinomycetota; class Actinomycetes; order Mycobacteriales; family Nocardiaceae; genus Nocardia; species Nocardia sp. NPDC046473. Next base: position 345,757 of record NZ_JBEYZJ010000002.1, on the reverse strand, counting down.
TGCAGGGCACCAACACCTGGATCCTGCGCGCGCCGGGCCGATCGGATTGTGTGGTGGTCGATCCCGGTCCGAAGGACAAGGCGCACGGCGCCAAGATCGCCGAGGTCACCGGGGGCGGTATCGCGCTCACGCTGATCACCCATCGGCATCACGATCACACCGGCGGCATTGATCACCTCGTCAAGCTGACCGGAACTCCGGTGCGCGCCAAGGAAACCGAGTTCCTGCACGGTTCGGACGCACCGCTGGTCGACGGCGAGGTGATCGAGGCCGCCGGGCTGCGGATCACCGTGGTGGCCACGCCGGGCCACACCGGCGACTCGACGAGTTTCCTGCTCGACGACGCGGTCTTGACCGGCGACACCATTCTCGGCAGCGGCACCACCGTGCTCGATTCGAGCGACGGCACCCTGGCCGACTACTTGGCCTCGCTGGACCGACTGGTCGAGATCGGGGCGGGCAAGGCGTTGCTGCCCGCGCACGGCCCGGACCATCCCGATCTGGAGCCGGTGGCCCGGTACTACATCACGCATCGGCAGGAACGCCTCGATCAGGTGCGTGAAGCTCTGCGGGTGCTCGGCCCGGACGCGGGTGCGATGGCCGTGGTCCGGCGCGTCTACGCCGATGTCGACAAACGACTATGGCTGGCCGCGCGCAGTTCGGTGCAGGCGCAGCTGGAGTACCTGCGCGCCGAAGGCTAACCCGGACTTACTCCGAACACGACAACACGCTGGGCTCTAGGAGCTAGGAACCCAGCGTGTTGTTCGGTCAGGTCGGTAGCGTGTCAGCGCGCGCGGCGGGCCAGACGCTCCGAGTCGGAGATGAGCACGCTCTTGCCCTCCAGCCGCAGCCAACCGCGGTGCGCGAAGTCGGCAAGCGCCTTGTTCACGGTCTCGCGGGAGGCGCCGACCAGCTGGGCGATCTCCTCCTGGGTCAGGTCGTGGGTGACCCGCAGCGCACCGGCCTCCTGGGTGCCGAACCGCTGTGCGAGCTGCAGCAGCGCCTTGGCGACCCGGCCGGGGACGTCGGTGAAGATGAGGTCGGCCAGGTTGTTGTTGGTACGACGCAGGCGACGCGCGAGCACGCGGAGCAACTGCTCGGCGATCTCGGGCCGCTGGTCGATCCAGGACTTCAGGGCGTCCCGGTCCATGGTGACGGCGCGGACCTCGGTCACCGTGGTCGCGGTGGAGGTACGCGGGCCCGGATCGAAGATCGACAACTCGCCGAACATGTCCGACGGGCCCATGATGGTCAACAGGTTCTCCCGGCCGTCCGGTGATCTGCGGCCGATCTTCACCTTGCCCGAGGTGATGATGTAGAGCCGATCTCCTGGCTCACCCTCGTTGAAGATGACGTGGCCGCGCGGAAAATCCACCGGCTGCAATTGCTTGGCGAGGGCGGCCACCGCAGTGGGCTCGACGCCCTGGAAGATGCCTGCTCTGGCGAGGGCCTCGTCCACTTATGTGCTCCTTATGGGAAATGGCTCTGTACTGGACCGAAAGCGACTCGGCCAACAGCGCAGTCTACGCGGCATGATGACAGCGTAGTGACAGACACCACGTAACGTGTGGATTGCGTGGCGCAGCGAAGAACCGTACCAGTTTCTGATCTTGGCATTCGCGGGCACCTAGCTGGTTGCCCCAGCTCCAGCCGTCTGGTCTGTCGACTCGCGCGTCAGCTTGCCCGTGCCACATCCAGCTCTTCGCCGCGGGCGCGGCGCTTACGCATCCGGGCTACGGCCGCGGGCAGGCCGAGCCTCGTCAGCTCTTTCACTTCTGCGTTGCTTGCTTTGTCCAGGTACTGCTGAACCTCTTCGTCGGGTTCGAGAAGTTTGCGGAGCCGGTTCTCGACCCGCTCCATACCCAGTGCGAACAGCATCAACAGCACTGGGAAGAGCACCACAGCGAGTCCTTGCATACGGAGGAGTAAACACGGTCTAGGTCTCAGATGGAACACGGCAACCGAACTGGACGGGCAACGTTCGCCGATGGTTCCGTATGGTGGACAGGTGCGTGTCACCCCCTCCACAGCCGCCGGGAACGGGCGTGCGTCCGCCCCCGAGGCGACCGATGCGCAACCCGGCCCGGTCGCCGCTCCGAAACGGAAATCCCGCGCGCGACAGGCGGAAACTCAGCTCGGACTAGTACGCCGAGCGCGCCGAATGAATCGGACATTGGCCGACGCTTTCCCGGACGCGCATTGTGAGCTCGACTTCACGAATCCACTCGAATTGGCGGTCGCGACAATACTTTCCGCGCAGTCCACGGATGTGCGGGTGAATCTCACCACCCCCGCCCTGTTCGCCAAGTACCCGGACGCGCGCGCTTACGCCGAGGCCAACCGTGCCGAGCTGGAGGAATACATCCGCTCGACCGGTTTCTTCCGCAACAAGGCCAGCTCGCTGATCGGCCTCGGTCAGGCACTGCTCGAGCATCACGACGGTGAATTGCCTCACACCATGGACGAACTGGTGAAGTTGCCCGGGATCGGCCGCAAGACCGCCAACGTCATTCTCGGCAACGCGTTCGGCGTGCCCGGCATCACCGTCGACACCCATTTCGGCCGCCTGGTGCGGCGCTGGGGCTGGACCACCGAGGAAGACCCGGTGAAGGTCGAGCACATCATCGGCGAGCTCATCGAACGCAAAGACTGGACGATGTTGTCGCACCGGGTGATCTTCCACGGCCGCCGGGTGTGCCATGCCAGGAAACCGGCCTGCGGGGTGTGCGTGCTGGCCAAGGACTGCCCGTCGTTCGGGGCCGGGCCCACCGACCCGGACACCGCCGCCGAGCTGGTGAAGGGTCCGGAGCGGGAGCATCTGCTCGAACTGGTGGGCCGGTGAGACAATTCCCGGTCGCCTGGCGATGGGCGCTGGCGGGATTGATCGCGGTGATCGCACTGGCGGCTGCCCTGTGGCCACGAGGCCGGGACACCGACACCACGGCGGACAACGGGCAGCAGGCACGCTCGAGCGCCGGGATATCCGAGCAGCAACGCAGCGCGGCGAACCTCGCGGCCTGCCCGCGTCCCGCCCCCGGCACCGCCGGTTCCGGCCCGCTGGCCGGTATCCCGGTCAGCTGCCTGGCCGACGGCGGCGCGGTCGACCTGGCCGCCGCGCTCGCGGGTAAACCCGCGCTGCTGAACCTCTGGGCCTACTGGTGCGGGCCGTGTGCGCAAGAATTGCCGTATTTGCAGCAGTTCGCCCAACGCGCCGGAAACGCGATTACCGTGCTGACCGTGCACAGCGACCCCGATGAGGCCAAGGCGATTTCACGACTGACCGGACTGAACGTGAAACTCCCTGGAGTGCTCGACGCCGACGCGCGCGTGCGCACGGCCGTCGGCGCGCCCGCCGTGCTGCCGATCTCGGTGCTGTTGCGGGCCGACGGTTCGGTCGCGCGGGTCGAGGTGCGCGCGTTCACCGGGGTCGACGACATCGCGAACACCGTCGCGCAGGAGCTCGGGGTTGCCGCATGACCATCCCTGTGCCGCAAGACATTCCGAAGTGGCTGAGCAAGGCCACCGAGCCCGCGACGGACAACTCGGACACTCTCACGATCGCGCGCACGCTGCGTCGCGCCATGTCCATCACCTCGACGCCACGGCAGGCGGCGGTTCTGGTGCTGTTCGGCGGCGCACCCGAGGCCGATGCCGACGGGCTCGGCGGCCTGCCCGCCGATGCGGAGGTGCTGCTCACCCAGCGTGCCGCCACCTTGCGGCAGCATCGCGGCCAGATCGCGTTCCCCGGCGGCGCGGTGGATCCGGGTGACACCGGGCCGATCGATACCGCGTTGCGCGAGGCGTGCGAGGAGACCGGGCTGGATCGGGCCGGCGTGGATCCCCTTGCGGTGCTGCCGAAGTTGTTCGTGCCGCCGTCGCGCTTCGATGTGACGCCGGTGGTCGCCTACTGGCGCACCCCGAGCGAGGTCGGGGTGGTCGACGAGAGCGAGACCGAACGGGTGGTGCGCGTGCCGCTGGCCAGCCTGCTCGATCCGGCGAACCGTTTCCTGGTCCGCAGCAGTCTCGGCTACCAGAGCCCCGCGTTTCAGGTGGACGGCATGCTGGTCTGGGGTCTGACCGGCGGGATCCTCGCCGGGATCTTCAAAGCCGCGGGCTGGGAACCGGATTGGAACCACCGGGATGTGCGTGACCTAGAGGCCGCCCTTGCCGACGTGGGAATGACCTTATGAGTACCTCGGCCTGGCTCGATATCGCGGTGGTGCTGCTCGCGCTGCTGGCCGCCTCCTCGGGGTGGCGGCAGGGCGCGGTCGCGTCCGCCCTCGCGTTCCTCGGCGTCGTCCTCGGTGCGGTCGCGGGCATTCTGATCGCCCCGCACATCCTGATCCATGTCGACGAGGGCCGCGCCAGGGTCCTTACCGGCGTGCTGCTGATCGTGCTGCTGGTGATCGTCGGCGAGGTCGCGGGCATGGTGCTCGGCCGCGCCGCACGCGGCGGCATGCGACATCCGTTCACCCGCAGCGTGGACAGCGTGGTCGGTGCGGTGCTGCAGGCGGTGGCGGTGCTGGTCACCGCATGGCTGCTCGCGTTGCCGCTGGCCACCTCGTCGCAGCCGTCGATCGCCACCGCGATCAACGGTTCCCGGGTGCTCACCGACGTCAACGATGTCGCGCCGAACTGGTTGCGCCGCTTGCCCAACGAGTTCTCCAAGCTGCTCAACACCTCCGGCCTGCCGGACGTGATCGGCCCGTTCGGCCGCGCGCCCATCGCGGCCGTCGAACCGCCGGACCCGAGCGTGCTGTCCAGCCCGGTCGCCGCCTCGCTGCAGGGCAGCGTGCTGCGCATCCGCGGCGTCGCGCCGAGTTGCCAGCGCGCGCTGGAGGGTTCGGGTTTCGTGATCGCGCCCGAACGCATCATGACCAATGCACACGTGGTCGCGGGTACCACCAGCGTGCAGGTGGACACCGTGCGCGGCCCGCTGGACGCGAGCGTGGTGCTGTTCGACCCGTCCAAGGACGTCGCGGTGCTCGCGGTACCGGGGCTCACGGCCCCGGTGGTGCCGCAGGCGCCCGCCGCCGCGCGGCCGGGTGACAGTGCCATCGTGCTGGGCTACCCAGGCGGTGGTCCGTACACGGCGAGCGCGGCGCGCGTCCGGGAGACGCTGGACCTCACCGGTCCGACGATCTACCGCGACGGAACGGTGGAGCGTGAGGTCTACACCGTGCGTGGCCGGGTCCGCGCGGGCAATTCCGGTGGGCCACTGGTGGATACCGACGGCGAGGTGCTCGGCGTGGTCTTCGGCGCCGCCGTAACCGACGACGACACCGGCTACGTCCTCACGTTGTCCGAGGTCCGCGCCCAGCTCGATGCCGCATCCGGGTCCACTGTCCCGGTCGGCACCGGCGCCTGCGTCCTCAGCTGATACCCCGACCCGACCGAAGGCGACCTTCAGCCCGCCAGACAGCCCAAAGGGCGCCTTCGGTCAGCGTCCCGTCTCGAGGTTGTGCTGACCGCAGGCGACCTTCATCCCGGCAGACGGGTTGAAGGGCGCCTTCGGTCGGGGTTAGGTCAGGAGTTTGGCCAATTCGGCGGTGACCAGGTCCGGGTTTTCCTGATGGGCGTAGTGGCCCGCGGCGGGGATGGTGGCCAGGCGGCGGTCCGGTGAAAGGTGCTGGCCGCGGCGGAAGGTGCTGGTGAGCACGTACGGGTCGAGGTCGCCGCGCATGGCGAGGACCGGGATGCGGATCGGTTCGCGCATGGTGGCCATGAAGCGGCGGCCGTCCGGACGCCACTGGCTGCGGAAGGCCCAGCGCTGATATTCCAGCGCACAGTGCGCGGCGCCGGGAATCTGGATGGCCGAACGCATTCGGCGCGCGGTGTCGACGAATTCGGTGGTGCCCGACCAGGATCCGCTCACCCGCTGCCGCAGCAGCCGCTCGACCTCGAACCCGTCGGCGGTGGTCAGCAGCCGCTCGCCATAGCGGGGCAGCTGGTAGCGCAGGAAGTTGGGCAGCCAGGTCGCGCGCTGGTGCCGGTTGCGCAGCACCGCGCTCTTGAGTGCCGCCGGATGCGGGGAGCTCACCACCGCGATGGACCGGACCAGCCGAGGATGCAGCACCGCGGTCGCCCAGCACACCAGACCACCATCGGCATGCCCGACAAGTGTCGCGTCGGTGTAGCCGAGCGCGCGGATGAGCCCGGCGATATCGCCGGCCAGAGTCCAGCCGTCGTAGCCGCGCGGCGGTTTGTCACTGTCGCCGTACCCGCGCAGGTCCACGGCCACCGCGCGATAGCCGAGCTCGGCGAGCCCGGTCAGCTGATGCCGCCAGGACCACCAGAAGTCGGCGAAACCGTGCAGCAGCACCACCAGCGGTGCGTCGGTGCGCTCCGGGGCGGCATCGACCACGTGGAATCGAATGCCGTTGGCATGAACGTCCCGATGCGCCCACGGCCCGTCGAAACGGACGCTGGACGGATCCGGAATATAGTGCGACGACACGCCGATGCAGCCTAGTAGTTCGGGGTATCCGCGCGCGAGCGAGCGGTTACGAAGCGGGTTTTTCCAGCGAGCGGGGCGCGTCGTGGGCGGCGGCGCCGAGTCCGTGCGGCAGCGCCGCGCGGGCCTGCTTGAGCGAATCGATCGTCTTCTCCGGCGCGCGCAGCTTCTTCACCCGCAGATAGCCGAGGTAGGCGAGCACCGCGGTCGCGACGATCATCGACGCGAACACGATCAGGAACGCCGCCCAGCGGGCCAGCCACACGTCGAGCAGCTCGGCGACGAAGAAGAAAAAGAAGAACGTGCTGAACAGCAGGACGGTCAGCGCGAGGATGAAGTAGACACTGCCCTGCAGGCCCTTCTTGATCTCGCCGGTCACCTCGGCCTTGGCCAGCGCGACCTCGGCCCGGACCAGGGTCGACATCTGTTCGGTGGCGTCGCGCACCAGCGTGCCGAAGCTGGCGCTACCGCTGGGATTGGCGTCGGACAGGGGAATGGAGGTCACCGTACGACCGCGCTGTGCGTCGTTCCCGTTTCCGCCGTTTGTGACACTCACTTGGTAGACCCTTCTCCCTGTCCAGGCACTGCTTCGGCCTCACTCTTCTGGTTGTAGCGCACGGGCGTCCCGCCGCGCCTGGTGGACACGCCCACGTCGCAACAGTAGCGCCGAACCGGCGAGCGACGCCGCCATTGATGTGACCAACACAGCGGCCTTCGCCAATTCGACTTCGGAGCCGTCTCCGACGTCGGCCAGCGCGAGTTCTGCCACCAGAAGGCTAACGGTGAACCCGATCGCGCCGAGCACCGACAGGGCGAACATGTCGCGATAGCCGAGTCCGGCGGGCCGCTTCGCCACCCCGAACCGGATTGCGAGCCAGCTGATCCCGAAGATTCCGGCGGTCTTGCCGAGCAGCAACCCGAGAATGACGGCCAGCGCCAGCCTGTCGCTGAACAGCGCGCCGAATACCTTGCCGTCCAACGGAACTCCGGAGGCGAACAACGCGAACAGCGGCACGCACAGTCCGGCCGAGATCGGCTGGATCAGGTGCTCCAACCGGGTGGCGGGCGCCTCCTCCTCGCCGGGGTCGGTCCGCACTCGAGTGAGGAGGCCGAGTGCCACGCCGGCGAGCGTCGGGTGGATGCCCGCCTCGTGCAGCGCGTACCAGGACACCAACGCCAGCGGCAGATAGAGCCACGGCGTGCTGATCCGCTTGTGCTGAGCCAGCGCCCACGCCGCGAAGCAGGCCGCGGCGGCCAGCAGCCACAGCAGCGCCAGCGTGGAGGTGAACAGCACGGCGATCAGAATGATGGCCATCAAATCGTCGACCACGGCGAGGCTCAGCAGGAACACCCGCGCACTCGCCGGGATGCGCGATCCGGTCATCGCCAGCACGGCCAGCGCGAACGCGATATCGGTCGCCACCGGAATGGCCCAGCCGCGATCCATTCCCGGCACGCCCAGGCCGACCACCAGGGCGATCAATGCCGGGGTGACCACGCCGCCGACCGCGGCGATGATCGGCAGCGCGGCCCGCTTCGGGTCGGCCAGCTCGCCGACGACGAGCTCGCGTTTGAGCTCCAGCCCGGCGACGAAGAAGAAGATGGCGAGCAGGCCGTCGGCGGTCCACTCGGCCAGCGTGAGGTCCAGGTGCAGCCCCGGGATGGCGAGCGTCGTCTGTGTCATCGTCAGGTAGCTGTCGCCCCAGGGCGAGTTCACCCACAGCAATGCGACGGCCGCCGCGATGAGAAGGATTGCACCGCCGACTGTTTCGGTCCGGAGATAGCGGGACAGTTCCGAGCGCACTTGCGTGATCACGGGGAACCTTTCGGCAGGATCGGTCAACGCTGCGACCACGCCATCCACCGATTCGGCTGTCAGGTACGTGAGCGCATGCCGACCAGACTTCCCGGCACACCTTACGCAATCCTAACGGGTAGGGCCGGTGACGAATCACGCCACCGGCCCTAACATGGGGCGCTTGCGAGCCGCGAATGCGTGCGGCCACATGCACTGGTTATCGGAGCTGGGCTACGCCTTGGTCGCCCGAATCGCCTCGAAGACGTTGGGATCGACCAGCGTCGAGGTGTCGCCGAGTTCCCGGCCCTCGGCGACGTCGCGCAGCAACCTGCGCATGATCTTGCCGCTGCGTGTCTTGGGCAGCTCGGGCACCACGTGGATCTCCCGCGGCTTCGCGATCGGGCTGATCGCGCGGGACACCTCCGCCTTCAGCTCGTTCACCAGCGCCGTGCCGGTGTCCTCGGCCTCGGCGGTCAGGATGACGAACGCGACGATGCCCTGACCGGTGGTCTCGTCACTGGCCCCGACCACCGCGGCCTCCGCGACACCGGAATGCCCGACCAGCGCCGACTCCACCTCGGCGGTGGAGATCCGGTGGCCCGACACGTTCATCACGTCATCGACCCGGCCGAGCACCCAGAGGTCGCCGTCGGCGTCGAGCTTGGCGCCGTCACCGGCGAAGTACCAGCCCTGCTCGGCATAGCGCTCCCAGTAGGTGGCCCGGTACCGATCCATGTCGCCCCAGATGCCGCGCAGCATCGACGGCCACGGCTGGTCGAGCACCAGATAGCCGTTGGCCTCGGCCTCGCCGCGCTGCACCGGCTTGCCTTCCTCATCGACGACCAGCGCCGAGATGCCGGGCAACGCACCCATCGCCGCACCGGGCTTGGTCGCGGTGACGCCGGGTAGCGGGGAGATCATGATCGCGCCGGTCTCGGTCTGCCACCAGGTGTCCACGATCGGAGTCCGGTTGCCGCCGATGACCTCTCGGTACCAGCGCCACGCCTCCGGGTTGATCGGCTCACCGACGCTGCCGAGCAGCCGGATGCTGGACAGGTCGTGCGCGGCCGGGATCTCGCGGCCCCACTTCATGAACGTGCGCACCAGTGTCGGCGCGATGTAATAGATAGTGACGCCGTACTTTTCGATGATCTGGAAGTGCCGGTGCTCATCCGGGGAATTGGGCGTGCCCTCGTACACCACCTGGGTGGTGCGGTTGGCGAGTGGCCCGTAGACGATATAGCTGTGCCCGGTGACCCAGCCGATGTCGGCGGTGCACCAGTAAACGTCTTGTCCCGCTTTGTGATCGAAGACGTTGTGGTGGGTATAGGACGTCTGGGTGAGGTATCCGCCTGAGGTGTGCAGGATGCCCTTGGGCTTCCCGGTGGTGCCGGAGGTGTAGAGGATGAACAGCGGATGCTCGGCATCGAACGGCTGTGCCTCGTGCTCCGGGGATGCCTGCGCGACCGTCTCGTGCCACCACAGGTCGCGACCGTCGGTCCACGGCACCTCGATCTCGGTGCGGCGCACCACGAGTACGTGCTCGACGCTGTGCGGCACGTCGCCGTTCGCGAACAGCGCCTCGTCCACCGCCTCTTTGAGCGGGGCGGACTTGCCGCGCCGCCACTGCCCGTCGGTGGTGATGATCAGTCGGGCGCTCGCGTCGTCGACGCGCTGGCGCAGCGCGGTGGGCGAGAAGCCCGCGAACACCACCGAGTGGGTGAGGCCGAGCCGCGCGCAGGCCAGCATCGACACGATGGCTTCGGGCACCATCGGCATGTAGATGGCGACGCGGTCGCCTGCTTCGAGGCCGAGTTCGGTGAGGTAGTTCGCAGCGCGGCTGACCTCGGCGAGCAGCTCGCGGTAGGTGATCGCCCGCGAATCGCCGGGCTCGCCCTCCCAGTGGATCGCGATCTGGTCGCCGTGCCCGTCCAGCACGTGCCGGTCCACGCAGTTGTAGGCGACATTGAGCTTGCCGTCGGCGAACCACTTCGCCACCGGCGCATCGCTCCAGTCCAGCACCTGTGACCATGGCTGATGCCAGTGCAACCGACTCGCCTGCTCGGCCCAGAACGCGTCACGATCGGCCGACGCCCGCTCGTAGAGCGCGGCATCGGCGTTCGCCGCGGCCGCGAACTCCGCGCTCGGCGAGTACGAGTCCCTGTGGTCGGCGGTTTCGGTCATCTCGTATCTTCTTTCCACGTAGCCTGAGCCCACGATTCAAACGCAGCAAGTTCGACAGTAATCAACTGTGACCTACGCCGCGTCCGGTGTTTCCACCGGGTTTCGGTCCAGTCACTCCGTCGCGTAATCCGCAACGGAGTGGTCGGTCCCAGGAGACACCGGACGGTCTCTACGGAGGCAATGTTCCGGCCGATAGGCCATTTTCGCGCGATGTTTTCCGTGTTTCGGTCATGTTGCCGGATTGGTAACAAGTGGAACGAACCTTTGTCAATCCGATGACAAGGCACGTTCTTGTGGATAATCTGCGAGGCACCCAAGGCGGTTTGTGCCGGCATGCGCCTGGTGACCTCATGCGCGTGCCACGGATTCCGCCCTTCTCGAAATCGGGAGAACGCGTTGAGATTCAACAGAGCAATGGCGCTGACTGCGGCAGCCCTGCTGGCTACGAGCCTCGGACTGTCCGCATGTTCGTCGGACGACAGTGCCGACGCGAGCATCGTCACCACGAACGGTGGTGAGCCGCAGAACCCGTTGGTGCCCACCAATACCAACGAGAACATGGGCGGCCGCGTCGTCGACCGATTGTTCGCCGGCCTGAAGTACTACGACGCCAACGGCGTCGCGCACGACGAGATGGCGCAGAAGATCGAGACGACCGACCGCAAGAACTACACGATCACCATCAAGCCGGACTGGAAGTTCTCCGACGGCACGACGGTGACCGCGAAGTCGTTCGTCGACGCCTGGAACTACGGCGCCCTCGGCACCAACGCTCAGTTGCAGAGCTACGCGTTCACCCCGATCGTCGGGTTCGACGAGGTGTCGGCGGAGAAGCCGACGGCACAGACCATGTCGGGCCTGAAGGTGGTCGACGACAAGACCTTCACCGTCGCGCTCAAGTCGCCGTCCATCGACTTCGAGACCGAGCTCGGCTACGCGCCGTTCTACCCGCTGCCCGAGGCTGCGTTCAAGGACATCAAGGCGTTCGGCGAGAACCCGATCGGCAACGGCCCGTACAAGTTCGCGAAGAACGGCGCCTGGCAGCACAACGTGCAGATCGACCTGGTGGCCAACCCGGACTACCACGGTGGCCGCGCGCCCAAGAACAAGGGCCTGCGCTTCGTGATGTACCAGTCCTACGACACGGCATACGCCGATCTGATCGCGGGCAACCTGGACACCCTCGACACCATCCCGGACAGCGCGATCACCTCTTACGAGAAGGATCTCGGCGACCGGGCGATCACCAAGCCGACCGCGCAGAACCAGCACATCGGCATCCAGTCCAACGTCCCGCACTTCTCGGGCGAAGAAGGCGTGCTGCGCCGCAAGGCCCTCTCGATGGCGATCAACCGAGACCAGATCTGCGAGAACATCTTCCACAAGACCCGGTTGCCCGCGCGTGACTTCACCTCGGCCTCGCTGCCCGGCTTCAACGGCAACCTGCCCGGCTCGGAGTTCCTGAAGTACAACCCGGACGAGGCCAAGAAGCTGTGGGCCCAGGCCAACACCATGTCCCCGTGGTCGGGTCGCTTCGAGATCGCCTACAACTCCGACGGTGGCCACCAGGCCTGGATCGAAGCCGTTGCCAACAGCATCAAGAACACTCTCGGCATCGAGTCCATCGGCGCCCCGTACCCGACCTTCAAGAACATCCGTGACGAGGTGAACGCCAAGTCCATCGGCAAGGCGTTCCGCTACGGCTGGCAGGGCGATTACCCGACCATGCTGCAGTTCCTCACCTCGCAGTACTACAGCTACTCCTCCACCAACAACGTCGACTGGAAGGTGCCGGAGTTCGACAAGCTGCTCGACGCCGCGCTCGCCGCGCCGACACAGGAGGAGTCCTACAAGATCACCGCGCAGGCGCAGACCATGATGCTGCAGCAGATGGCCGACATCCCGGTCCTCGACTACATCGCGTCCGCCGGTCGCTCCGACAAGGTGAAGTCGGCCGGTCTCGCGTGGAACGGCCTGTTCGACTTCGAAGGCATCCAGAAGTAGCCGCTGCTGAGCCGCGCCGCCCCGCGCGGCGCGGCTCAGCACTGACCCAGGAGGCGAAATGGCCTGGTATATCGTGCGGCGTCTGCTTCAAATGATCCCCGTGTTCCTCGGGGCGACGTTGCTCATCTATGCCCTGGTATTCCTCGTCCCCGGCGATCCGATTCACGCGCTCGCCGGCGACAAACCGATGACCCCCGCGGTGGAGGCCCAACTCCGCGCGCGGTACCACCTCGACCGGCCCTTCTTCATGCAGTATCTGCTGTACCTGAAGGGCATCGTCACCTTCGACTTCGGCACCGCCTTCTCCGGCAGGCCGGTGCGCGCGGAGTTGGCTCGCGCCTTCCCCATCACGATCAAGCTCGCCTCCATGGCGGTGGTCATCGAGGCTGTGTTCGGCGTGGCGTTCGGCCTGATCGCCGGCCTGCGCAAGGGCAAGCTGTTCGACTCGACCATGCTGGTCGTCAGCCTGATCGTGATCGCAGTGCCGATCTTCGTGGTCGGCTTCCTCGCGCAGTTCCTGCTCGGCGTGAAGTGGGGGATCGCGCCGGTGACCGTCACCGGCAAGGCGAGTTTCACCGAGCTGCTTGTCCCGGCGTTCGTGCTCGGGTCGCTGTCGTTCGCCTACGTGCTGCGGCTGACCCGGAACTCGGTGGCGGAGAACATGTCCGCCGACTATGTGCGCACCGCGACCGCGAAGGGGCTGAGCAGGCCGCGCGTGGTGACCGTGCACATCCTGCGCAACTCGATGATCCCGGTGATCACCTTCCTCGGCGCCGAACTCGGCTCGTTGATGGGCGGTGCCATCGTCACCGAAGGCATCTTCAACATTCCCGGCGTCGGCGGCACGCTGTACCAGGCGATCACCCGAGGCGAACCGCCGACGGTCGTCTCGTTCGTCACGGTTCTGATCATCATCTTCTTGGTCTCGAACCTGATCGTCGACCTGCTCTACGCCGCACTCGATCCGAGGATCCGCTATGCCTGACCTCGACAAAGGACAAGGAATCGACCTCGCGGAGAGCGCGGCTCGGGGTAGGCAGACCTACTTCGTCGCGCCGCCCGACGAGGTCGAGGTGCTCGCCACCGACATGGTCGTCGACCAGGGCTCGCCGAGCAGCATCTGGTACGACGCGTGGCGGCAGCTGCGGCGCAACCCGATCTTCATTGTCGCGGCGCTGATGATCCTGTTCGTGCTCGTCGTGGTGATCTGGCCCGGTCTGTTCACCAGTCAGGATCCCCGGTATTGCAACGGCGACTTCAGCATGAATCCGCGCGGCGCGGGTCATCCGTTCGGCTTCGACAAGCAGGGCTGTGACATCTACGCCCGAACCGTGTACGGCGCAAGGGCTTCGGTGATGGCCGGGGTCGGCTCGACGATCGCCTTCGTGCTGATCGGCGGTGTGCTCGGCGCACTGGCCGGCTTCTACGGTGGGTTCCTCGACTCGATCGTGTCCCGCGTCGCCGAGATCTTCTACGCGATCCCGCTGATGCTGGCCGCGATCGTGATCATGCAGCTGCTCGATTCGCGGACCATCTGGACCGTGATCGTCATCCTCGCCGGGTTCACCTGGCCGCAGGCGGCCCGGATCGCACGCAGCGCGGTGATCCAGGCGAAGAACAGTGATTACGTCATGGCGGCAAAGGCATTGGGCGTTTCCCGAATACGCACGCTGATTCGGCACGTGCTGCCGAACTCGGCGGGCCCGCTGATCGTGGTCACCACGATCTGGCTCGGCGTCTTCATCGTCACCGAGGCGACGTTGTCCTACCTCGGCGTCGGGTTGCCGCGCACCATCGTGTCGTGGGGCGCCGATATCGCCTCCGGGCAGAAGGAGATTCGCACCTCCGCGATCCTGTTCTATCCCTCGGCGGCCTTGGCGCTCACCGTGCTGAGCTTCATCATGCTGGGCGACGCCGTGCGCGATGCCCTCGACCCGAAGGCGAGGAAGCGATGAGTGAATTCCGCAGCGCACAGTCGCCACTGCTCGAAATCAAGGACCTGAACGTCTGTTTCACCTCGGACGGCAAGAAGATCCCCGCGGTCCGTGATGTGAACCTGTCGGTATATCCGGGCCAGACCGTCGCGATCGTCGGCGAATCCGGCTCGGGCAAGTCGACGACGGCGCACGCGATCATCAATCTGCTGCCCGGCACCGGACAGGTGACCTCCGGGTCCATCATGTTCGACGGCAAGGACCTCGCGAAGGCGTCCAAGAAGGATGTCGTCGCGGTTCGCGGCAGCGGGATCGGGCTGGTCCCGCAGGACCCGATGTCCAACCTGAACCCGGTGTGGAAGATCGGCTTCCAGATCCGGGAGACGTTGGAGGCCAACGGGATCGCCAAGGGCAAGGCCGCCAAGCAGCGCGCTATCGAACTGCTGCACGAGGCGGGCATGTCCGACGGCGAGCGGCGGGTAAACCAGTATCCGCACGAGTTCTCCGGTGGTATGCGGCAGCGCGCGCTCATCGCCATCGGTCTGGCCTGCCGGCCCAAGCTGCTGATCGCGGACGAGCCGACCTCGGCGCTCGACGTCACCGTGCAGCGGCAGATCCTCGATCACCTCGACGGCCTCACCAACGAACTCGGCACCGCGGTCCTGTTGATCACGCACGATCTCGGCCTCGCCGCCGAACGCGCGGAGCACCTGGTCGTGATGTACCGCGGGCGCGTGGTGGAATCCGGTCCGGCGCTGCAGATTCTGCGTGAACCGCAGCATCTGTACACCAAGCGGCTGGTGAACTCGGCGCCCTCGCTCGCCTCGCAGCGGCTGTCTTCGGTGAAGCAGCGCATCGAGATTCGCGAGCAGGCGGTGCAGGTGGCCGAGCAGATCGCGGCCGCCGACACCGAGTTGTCCGGTGCTCCGGACGACGTGGTGGTCGTCGACAACCTCACCAAGGCCTTCAAGATCCGCGGCAACGCGCCCTGGAAGTCGTCGGACTTCATTGCGGTGCAGGATGTTTCGTTCCGGCTGCGGCGTGGCACCACCACCGCCATCGTCGGCGAATCGGGTTCGGGCAAATCGACTGTCGCGCAGATGATTCTCGGTCTGCTCGAGCCCACCTCGGGCAAGGTCGTGTTCGACGGCAAGGAAGTGGCGAAGCTGGATCGCAAGAGCGCCTTCGCGTTCCGGCGCCGGGTGCAGCCCATCTTCCAGGACCCGTACGGCTCGCTGGACCCGATGTACTCGATCTACCGCACCATCGAGGAGCCGTTGCGCACGCACAACATCGGTTCACCGAAGGAGCGCGAGGCCACGGTGCGTGAGCTGCTCGACAAGGTGTCGTTGCCGTCCACCGTGATGCGCCGGTACCCGAACGAGTTGTCCGGTGGTCAGCGGCAGCGTGTCGCCGTCGCCCGCGCCCTCGCGCTCTCGCCCGAGGTCGTGGTCTGTGACGAGGCGGTGTCCGCGCTCGACGTGCTGGTGCAGGCGCAGATCCTGCGGTTGCTGAACGATCTGCAGGCCGAACTCGGTTTGTCGTATGTCTTCATCACCCACGACCTGGCCGTTGTCCGGCAGATCGCCGACAACGTGCTGGTCATGCAGACCGGCAAGGTGGTCGAGGCAGCATCGACCGAAGAGGTCTTCGACAGTCCGCGGGAGGAGTACACGCGGCGGCTGTTGGATGCCATTCCGGGCCGAGATCTGTTGGTGAGCTGAGGAATCGGCTAGCCGAGAGCGTCAAGCGAAGCGGCCGCCTCGACCTGTTGGGTCGAGGCGGCCGCTGCTGTAAGAAGATTCGGGCCATGCTGACGGCCGCTCAGCTGGCGGCATTCAGGGGGCCGACAAAACCCCGCGGCAGGCTCCGGAACGGGCTGGGTAAGGCGTTCACGCGGGCGCAAGTAGCCTCGTAAGCCGTGACCGATCCGCTACAGCCCCTTGTCGATCTGCCCGGCGTCCGTGCCGCCGCCGACCGCGCCCGTGACGCACTCGCCGAGGTGCATCGGCACAGGGCGAATCGGCGGGGCTGGCCGACCACCGCCGCCGAGGCCGCGGTGCGTGCCGCTCGGTCCTCCGCCGCCATCGACGGCGGCAGCACCGAGCTGCCCGCCGACGGTCAGGTCGGTGATCCGATTCTGGCCGGATCGTTGCGGGTCGGGCAGGCGTTGGACGGTGACGCGCTGCGCAATCTCGTCGGCACCTGGCAGCGGGCGCCGTTGCAGGCGCTGGCCCGGCTGCATCTGCTCGCCGCGGCCGACTTGGTGGCGGACGAGGAGTCGCTCGGCAGGCCGCGCGCGGATGCCGGCGTGGCGGAGCGGCTCGATCTGCTGGTGCAGGCGGTGCTCGGGTCGAGTGCGCCCGCGCCGGTGATCGCGGCGGTGGTGCACGGGGAACTGCTCGCGCTACGGCCGTTCGGCACCGCCGACGGCGTGGTGGCGCGTGCGGCATCGCGGCTGGTGGCGGTGTCTAGTGGGCTGGATCCGCACAGTTTGGGGGTGCCCGAGGTTTTCTGGTTGCGGCGCAGGCAGGCGTATCTCGACGCCGCTGCGGCGTTCGGGAGCGGTGCGGCGGACGCGGTCGGCAGCTGGGTGATGCTGTGCTGCGGTGCGCTGGAGGACGGAGCGCGCGAGGCCACGTCGATCGCCGATTCGGCGGGATAACCCCGGACATCAAAACGGGCGGCGTTGTCGTTGTCGACCTCGCCGCCCGCGTAGCACGGACTACCCGGTTACCAAGCGTGCTGGGTGGGTTGTGTTCTTGCGGCCTCGGCGATAGTCCGAACTCCGGCGGTTCATCCCCGCAACCTGTGCGAGGCCCTCGCCGACGAAGACCCGGATTTCGCAGGCCCACAACGCTTCTGCCCTTGTCGCGGCGCGCTCCGCGTGGGTGCCTGGTGCCCGTGCTGGGAAGGGTGGTTGGGAGACTGAACCTTCTCTTCCGGTCCTGCCTTGGCCTTCCGACCTTCCGTAGTTACCTTTTTACCCTGTGATGGCCCTCACATCAATAGCTGGGAAAACATTGAATTTTCGGCGTGTCGAGCGGCGTTTCGTGGTTCAATGCCTGGTCGTGATTTCCTTGGCGTTTCGCCAGCAAACTCCCTTGGCAAGTACCCCGCTTCCCCTCGAGCAGCGCTGGGCGTGGTGCGGTGCGCGGTGGCTAAGCCTCAGCTGCGGCGGCGCAGCAAGCGATAGCTGATCGCGCCGGCGAGGACCGCGCTCAAGCCGACCACCGCGGTAGCGGCAAGGGTGGTGGACGACGGCGCCTGGAAGCGCGCCCACAGCGACACCGGATTCGAAAAGGTCAGGATGGGCCAACCTTTGGCGACCGCCTCCCGGCGCAGGTTGCGATCCGGATTGACCGCCGTCGGATGACCGACCGCGTTCAGCAGCGGCAGATCGGTGACCGAATCGGAGTAGGCGTAACAGCGCGCGAGGTCGTAACCCTCACTGGCGGCGAGCTTTTCGATCGCGGCGACCTTGCCCTCGCCGTAGCAGTAGAACTCGACCTCGCCGGTGTACTTGCCGTCCGCGACGACCATCCGCGTCGCCGCGGTGTGCGAAGCGCCGAGCACCTCCGCGATCGGGCCGACGATCTCCTCGCCCGAGGCCGACACGATCACCACGTCGTGGCCCCGGATCTTGTGGTCGGCAATGAGATCGGCCGCCTCGGCGTAGATCAGCGGATCCACCAGCTCGTGAAGCGTCTCGGCCACAATGGATTTCACCTGCTCCACGTCCCACCCGGCGCACATGTTCGTGAGATGGGCGCGCATCCGCTCCATTTGGTCGTGGTCCGCGCCGGACAGCATGAACAGGAAGTGGGCGTAACTGCTTTCGAGCACGTCGCGGCGATTCAACAGGCCTTGCGCGTAGAAGGGCTTGCTGAAGACGAACGTGCTCGATTTCGCGATCACGGTCTTGTCGAGATCGAAGAAGGCGGCGACGCGTCCGTCCGCAGTGGGTGAGTCCACTCGACCAGCATAGGCGTACGCCGGGATCCGCTTCGGCCGCGCGCGGGCGGTGTTCGTCGCGGCGGTCGCGCGGAACGGAACTGGGGATCGTCTGGGGACGGCGCCGGTGTCGTCCGCAGGCGGTTTCCGAGTCGCAGCCGCGGCCGCGAGCGGGGAGTTTGCCCCGCGGCCACGGAGCAGGTAATCGCCGTAAACTTCTGCCGCGACAGACTTGCGTTGTGGGCGGGGCTTGGGTGTAGTATTGCTGGCACCTGGACATGGTCCAGGCGCGTTCAGCCCGACCCCCCGGGGCTGAACCCGACGGCCCCAGCCTCCTCCCCCCCCGGCTGGGGCCGTCCTCTATTCAAGGGACGGTTCGCGTCCTGCTCGGCAGCCCTCGAATCCCGCGCCGCAGCACGCAAAAGTTCTCCACACCCCCGAGTTATCCACAATCGGCGCATCGCCTCTTCTGCCATCGCGCGAATTCGGCCACGCTCGGCCGCATGAATCTTGAAGTGGCGCCGGACAACAGCAGCCCGCCACCGGCACTGGTGCTCCTGCACGACTCCCGGCTGCGCGACGAAGTACGTCGCGTCGCCGCCGCGGCCGAACGTGCCCTCGACGAACGCTCGCTGCCTGTCGGCAGGCACGCCTGGACCGGAGCGCCATTGGTGATCCTGGACACAGCCGCGGCCCGGCAGGCCGCCGAAGCCGGGTATCTGCGCCGAGTCGGCGTCGTGCTGGTCACCGACGGCGAACCCGGATTGCTCGACTGGCAAGCCGCCGCGGCAGTCGGCGCCGAGCGCGTTATCGCGCTGCCCGGTGCCGCCGAAGGACTTGTCGAGATGTTTGCTGAGTACGGCGAACACCGCACGGGAGACGGTGTCGTTGTCGCCGTCGCGGGCGCCGCCGGAGGAGCCGGAGCGTCGACTCTGGCCGCCGCGCTTGCGTTGCGATCCGCCGCCGAAGGGTTCCGGCGCGACACCGTCCTGGTCGACGGCGCACCCCTCGGCGGTGGTCTCGACCTGCTGCTCGGCATCGAAACAAGCGCCGGACTGCGCTGGCCGGAACTGGTCGTCGAGGACGGCAGAGTCTCCGCGGCGGCACTGCACTCCGCGCTGCCCACCGCGGCGCCCGGCTTGGCGGTGCTCGCCTGCGGCCGCTGCGGTGCGGGCCGGTTGCCACGCGAGATCGGACCCGCCGCCGTGCGCGCCGTGATCGAAGCAGGCCGTGCCGCAGGCGATTTGGTGGTTTGCGACATTTCCGGCGAACGCGGCCCACATGCCGATCAGATGCTCGACTCGGCCGACCTGGTCGTGCTGGTCGTTCCGGCACGGTTACGCGCGGTTGCCGCCGCGGAAGCCGTGTCCGCGCACATCGGGCGTCGAAACCCCAACCAGGGCTTGATAGTCCGAGGCCCCGCGCCCGGCGGTTTGCGCGGCCCGGAGGTGGCCGAGGTGCTCGACCTCCCGCTGCTCGCCGCCGTCCGTGCTCAATCCGGTTTGGCCGCCCGCCTGGAACGCGGCGGGTTGACCGTGCATCGGCGCGGCCCGCTGCGCGATGCCGCCGACGCGGTACTCGGTGTCTTGAGCGCGCCTGCGGGGCAGCGGCGATGAGTGCGTTGGTGACGTCCGAGCTGTTGGATCGGGTACGGGAGCGGTTGTCCGGTGGCGCGGGGGATCCGGATCCGGCGCAGGTGGCCGCCGCTATTCGGGCCGAGGCGGGCGGGGTGCTCGGGGACACGGATCTGCTGCGGGCGCTGCGGTTGTTGCAGACCGAGATGACCGGGGCCGGGGTGCTCGAGCCGCTGCTGCACGATCCACAGGTCGCCGATGTGCTGGTGACCGGTCCGGATGCGGTGTGGATAGATCGCGGGCACGGTCTGGAGAAGACCTCGATCACCTTTCCGGACGAGGCGGCGGTGCGCAGGCTCGCGCAACGGCTCGCCCTCTCGGCCGGCCGGCGGCTCGACGACGCGCAGCCGTGGGTGGACGGCAGGCTGTCCGGAACCGGAGCGGCGCTGGGTGATTCGTTCGGCGTGCGACTGCACGCCGTACTCGCGCCGGTCGCACACGGTGGCACCTGCCTGTCGCTGCGGGTGCTGCGGCCCGCCACCCAGGGCTTGGACGCATTGGCGGCCGCCGGTGCGGTACCGCCCGAGGCAAAGCGACTGCTGGAGCGGATCATTCAGGCGCGATTGGCGTTCCTGGTGGTCGGTGGTACCGGCGCGGGCAAGACGACGCTGCTCTCCGGCCTGCTCGCCAAGGTCGAACCGCGCGAGCGCATCGTCTGTGTGGAGGACGCCGCCGAACTCGCACCGCCCCACCCGCATGTGGTGCGGCTCGTCGCGCGCACCGCGAACGTCGAGGGCGTCGGCGCGGTGACCGTCCGCGACCTGGTGCGACAGGCCCTGCGCATGCGACCGGACCGCATCGTCGTCGGCGAGGTCAGAGGCGCCGAGGTCGTCGACCTGCTGACCGCGCTGAACACCGGTCATGACGGCGGCGCCGGAACAGTCCACGCGAACTCGCCACAGGAGGTACCGGCGCGTCTGGAAGCCCTTGCGGCCCTTGGTGGCATGGATCGCGCCGCCCTGCACAGTCAACTCGCCGCCGCAGTCCAGATCGTCCTGCACGTGCACCGGCGGCCGGACGGCTCCCGAGGGCTGCGCGAGATCGGCCTGGTCCACCGCGACGCCGACGGCCGCGTCCGCATCGCCCCCGCCTGGCACGAATCCGCCCCGGCCCCCGCCTGCGGCGACCTTACTCGGCTCCTCGACCAAAGGCTCGACCGATGAGTGCCGAACGGACGGGCACAACACCGAAGCGGGTCAGCCGATGACCATGGCATTGACGTGTCTCGCGCTGGCACTGCTCACGGTGCCGGCTTCGACTTCGCGTCGTCGATTCGACGATCTGTTCGTGGAGCCGATCGAGGCTGGAAGAGTGCGGCGCGACACGGTACTTCGGGGGATTGCCTGCGGCGGAGTCGCGGCTGTGCTGGTGGTCGGGCTCGGTCCGTTCGTTGCGGCGGCAATGGTGGCGGGGACGGTGGGATTCCGGGTTCGTCGAGCGGGTCGGGATCGGCGCAGGAACGCCGAATGCGCCCATCTGCTGGACGCGTTGGAGGCGGTGATCGGCGAGTTGCGAGTCGGTGCGCATCCGAGTGCCGCTGCCGAGGTCGCGGCGAGTGAGGCTCGGGGTGAGTCCGCCAAGGCGTTCGCCGTGAGCGCCGGACGCAGCAGGCTGGGCGGTTCCGCCGCCGAGGGACTACGGCATCCGGACTCCATCGTGGCCGGCGAGCTCTCCCGCATCGCCGACGCATGGCAGGTGGCCGAGCGGCACGGACTCGCGCTCGCTGAGCTGTTGTCCGCCGCACGCACAGACCTGGTGGGCCGCATCCGTTTCCACGGCCGCACCACCGCCGCCCTCGCCGGTGCCCGCGCGACGGCCACCGTCCTTGCGGCATTGCCTCTCCTCGGCATCGGTCTCGGCCAACTGATGGGCGCCGCGCCACTACACGTCCTCTTCGCGTCGTCGGCGGGCACGATCCTGCTGCCACTAGGCGCCGCCCTCGCGTGCTCGGGCTTGCTGTGGACCGATGTCATCACCCGAAAGGTGCTCGTATGAAGCAAGTCAATTCGCATCGGTGCGGACAAACCATTGCGCGGCAAACGAATTCGTCATCCGCGACAGGCTCGGTTTCGCATTTCACGACTTACCTTGCGCTAGAGGAATATTCGTCTGACAACGTGCGTGGGGAGGCTCTGGGTGGAGCTGTCGGTAAGTTGTCCGGCACTGCCGGCGTTGCTGCTTGCGGTCGCACTGATCCTGTTGCCGGGCCGGGTCGCGGTGAGCCGTCGCCTGCGGGCCCTTCGGCAGCGGGAGGTCACGCAAACCACCACCCCTGCGTCCAAGCAGAAGCTGGACCCGCTCGCATCGGCCTCGGTGTTCGACCTGCTGGCAGCGTGTCTGCGAGCAGGGCTGCCGATGGCGGGCGCGGCTCGGGCGGTGGCGCCCGGGGCGCCGGAACCGTTGGGGGAGGCGCTGCGACGGGCCGCAGACCTGCTCGCGCTCGGTGCCGATGCCGCGACGGCATGGGAGCGTGCGGCGGCAGACGGAGCCGGGCGCGCGGGTACCGAGGAAGTCGAGTCACTGGCACGGATGGCGCGACGGTCGGCGCGGTCGGGCGCCTCGCTGGCGGTCGCCGTCGGCGAGCTGGCCGAACAACGTCGGGCCGCGGTCGAGGATGCCGCCGCGGCACGAGCCGAGCGAGCCGGAGTATTGATCGGCGGTCCACTCGGACTCTGCTTCCTACCCGCCTTCGTCTGCCTCGGCATCGTCCCGGTGGTGATCGGACTGGCCGGACGAGTGCTCGGCGGCGGACTGCTGTGAGCGAGCGTCCGTGCGGAGCGTCGTGAGCAAGCGGGGCACGACCGGAGCCGTGTACGCAAGGACCGCACGGCCCATCGGAACATGCCTGTGCGGATCGGCCGCGCGGGGTGAGGTGAGAGGGGAATCAGGTGCGGATCGAGCGATTGACGAGCCACGCGAGCCACGGCTCGAGGGCTGTATATACGGAGCTGCGTTTGCGAATCATGCACGCGGTGATCGCCGACGACGGGATGAGCACAGCGGAGTACGCGATCGGCACGATCGCCGCCGCGGCGTTCGGTGCCGTGCTGTACGGGGTGGTGACCGGCGACAGCATTGTGAACGCGCTGACGAAGATCATCGATCGGGCCCTCAACACCGCCGTGTAGTTACGTCACTGCACAGGGTAAGTCGTTGTGGTGCAACGTCTCTCGTGGATGATCGAGGATCGGTGACGGTAGAGGCGGCGATCGCCCTCGCCGCTCTTGTCGTCGCTGTCGTGCTGTGTATCGGAGCATTGCTGGCGGCGTCGACGCAGGTGCGCTGCGTCGACGCCGCTCGCGAGGCAGCGCGGCTGTCGGCCCGCGGCGACGAAGCGAACGCGATCTCGGCCGCACGCCGTGTCGCACCACCAACCGCGGACATCTCGGTGCACAGCGAAGGCAGCCAGGTAATCGCCCGAGTCACCGCCCGAACCCCTCTTCTGCCCCTGCTGACCCTCCACGCGGATGCTGTCGCGTCACGCGAGCCCGGGACAACACCGTGATCGCCTGTCGGCGGGAACCGCAGGTGCAGCGCGTCAGCGCGCGAGGGGCCGCGTGTCGGCGAGGTGCGATCGTGCGCGCCTTGGCGCGCTTGCGTCATCGATCGCCACCCGCCGGGCAGCGTGCGGGCGGCGGCGCTGTTCGGGTGTGGGCTGCGTGTTCTCGGCCGTTGTCTGGGCGTCGGTGGCCGGATCGTGGTGGCCGGGTGGGTGCGCCTGCGCGGCTTCGGGGTGAGGGTGGGGCCGCGACGGTGTTTGCGTGTCTTGCGCTGGCCGGGCTTATCGCGGGGACGCTGATGGTGGGGCAGGTGGGTGTGGTGGTTGTCACTCGGCATCGGGCGCAGGCGGCGGCGGATTTGGCGGCGCTCGCGGCGGCGGGGGCATTGGCCGAAGGGGGCGATGCGGGGTGTGCCGAGGCGGGTGTGGTTGCGCGGCGGATGGGGGTGCAGTTGGAAGGGTGTGAAGTCGCCGAGTGGGACGCAACTGTGATTGTTAACAGGAATGTACCAATGGGTCTGTTAGGAGTACGCATGGTGCGCGCTGTCGCACGCGCCGGACCGGTAGAAGACTGAGAGAAACCTAAGTGCAGACGCGCACTTCCGGGTTGTCGCGAGTGGCGGAAATTGGCAATTGCCCTGGCCAAATAATTTCAGACGGCACAATTGTCCGCAGGTATGCGGATAAAGAATCGAATGAATGCGCATGTACGCAGGCGACGATGTGGCAATAGCTCAGTTAACCTGAATACATTCCTCTTTATTCGGCTACCCTGCCCGGACCGCGGTCCGCACCGCCGGCAGCCGCCTGTGCCGGTGATCGCACAGGTCAGGTCGCTATTCGAGCACAAGCCGAGCTCGGCACCGTCACGGACCGAGCTCGGCCCGTCACCTGACCGACAGCTCGGCCAGCACCGCGGTGAGTAACCGTGCGGCGCAGGTCTTGTCGAGCGGGTGGTTCCCGTTTCCGCACTTGGGCGACTGTACGCAGGACGGACAGCCCGCGGCGCAGGCGCAGGACTCGATGACGGCGAGGGTCGCCGAGAGCCACCGCTGCAGCTGGGCGAACCCACGCTCGGCGAAGCCGGCCCCACCCGGCTGGCCGTCGTAGACGAATACCGTCGGCAGCCCGGTATCCGGGTGCTCGGCGGTGGAGACCCCGCCGATATCCCACCGGTCGCAGGTCGCCACCAGCGGCAACAGCCCGATCGCCGCGTGCTCGGCGGCATGCAACGCACCCGGCACGTCCGCCGCGTCGATTCCGGCCAGCGCCAACAACTCCGGGCTGACCGTGTACAGCACCGCCCTGGTCGGCAGCGTGTGCTCGGGCATGTCGAGTTCGACCAGGTCGAGCACCTCGCCGGTGACCAGGGTCCGCAAATAACCGACCACCTGGCTGGTCACCCTGACCTGCGCCAATGCGGTCGTCACATGGCCGTGGCGGCGCTGGTCGGTCATCGCGTCGATGGCGATCGAGGTGACCGACCGAGCGCTGGTGGTCCACCCGGGCTCGGCGCCGTGCACGAACGCGACACCGTCCTCGAGATCCAGCTCGTCGACCACATAGGTATCGCCTTGATGCAGGTGAACGGCGCCTTGATGCAGCGTCGCCGGCGCCCGACCGGCATCGGCCGTGCCGAGCAATCTGCCGGTCTCCCCGTCCACGATGGCCACCGGCGTACCGATCCCACCGCGGACATCCACGGCGTCGTGCGGCTGCGTCTCCGCCGTGACGTACCAGCGCCCGCGCTCCTCGTCGCCCGCGACCGCGCGCCGCCTGATCAGCCCTTTCTCGGCCAGACCGGTGAGCACCTCGCGCGCGCCGAGCTCGTCCACCTCCACGTCGGTGAGCGGCAGCTCCAACGCGGCGCAGAGCAATTGCGGACCCAGCACATAAGGGTTGCGCGGATCGGTGATGGTGGCCTCTACGGGCTTGTCCAGCAGCGCTTCCGGATGGTGCACCAGGTAGGTGTCCAGCGGATCGTCCCTGGCCACCAGCAGTACCAACGACCCTTGGGTGCGCCGCCCCGCCCGCCCCGCCTGCTGCCAGAACGACGCGACCGTCCCGGGAAAACCGCAGATCACCACGGCATCGAGCCCGGCGATATCGACCCCGAGCTCGAGCGCGTTGGTGGTCGCCGCGCCGAGCAGTGAACCGTCCGACAGCGCCGTCTCCAGCTCGCGCCGATCCTCCGCCAAATACCCCGCCCGATAGGCGGCAACGCGCTCGGCAAGGCTCGGATCGGTCTCGCTCAGCAGCCGCCGCGCATCCATCGCGGTGAGCTCGGCGGCCCGCCGCGACCGCACGAAGGTCAGCGTTCGCGCGCCCTCGACCACCAGGTCGGCCATGATCCGCGCGGCCTCCGTGGTGGCCGCCCGCCGGACCGGTGCGCCGTTTTCGCCGGTCACCGTGGTGAGCAGCGGCGGCTCCCACAACGCGACGGTGCGTGGCCCCTGCGGCGACCCGTCCTCGGTGACCGCGACGCACGGCGCCCCGATCAGCCGGGACGCGGCGGCCGCGGGATCCGCCGTAGTGGCCGAACACAGCACGAACACCGGGTCGGCGCCGTAACGCGCGGCGATCCGGCGCAGCCTGCGCAGCACCAGCGCCACGTGCGAACCGAATACGCCGCGATAGGCATGGCATTCGTCGACGACGATGTACCGCAGCCTGCGCAGCACCCGTGCCCAGCGCTGATGCGAGCGCAGGATGCCGAGATGCAGCATGTCGGGGTTGGTGAAAACCCAGCGTGCGTTCGCCCGTACCCACTGCCTGATCTCGGCAGGCGTATCGCCGTCATAGGTCGCCGGATGAATATCGCGCAGCGGTCCCTCATGAGTCAGCGCGCCGACCGCACGCAGCTGATCCGCGCCGAGCGCTTTGGTAGGTGACAGATAAATAGCGGTGGCACGTGGGTCTTCGCGCAGCGCGGTCAATACCGGCAGCTGATATCCCATCGACTTACCGGATGCTGTGCCGGTGCTGACCACAACGTTGGCGCCGCCGAAGGCGAGGTCGGCGGTGCGGGTCTGATGACTCCACGGCGCGGCCACTCCGGTGTCCTGTAATGCCGAGATCACCTCTGGCGATGTCCAATCGGGCCAGGTGGTGACCTCGGCGGCGCGTGCGGATAGCTCGACCACATGGGTTAGCCGAGGGTCGTCAGCGGGTGCGCCGGCTAGGACACGATTCAGCAACGATGTCCCGTAGCCGAGGTCGTTAGGGAGTGCCGCACGGGCGGTCGAGTTCGTCGGATTCATGCGGCGCGCGCCGCGACACGCTGAGAAAGTGTGAAACGTGCGCGGTTAGGAAGCCCTACCTGCCAATTCGATACCAAATAGCGACCTGGGTCACAGGCTGTTTGCCATACGCCCGCTCGGTTATCGGGAGGCAAACGAACCTCAAGTCTGGATTCTGGCATTGTGTCCCTCACCTGCGCATTCGCAAGATCAACTTTTTTGCAAATTGTCGGTAACTCGACTGTTGAATTGCTCGGAGACATGGTTCACTGGTTCCTGGTCGCAAGCTTCTGTGTTCGAGGGTCGGATCCAAAGTCCAAACCGTCAGCAGGATCGATGTTGCGAACGGTGTGCTTGGTGCTTTCCTGCAGGGGGAACCAACAGTACAGCGGTCGGAACGGGCCCGGTGGACGAACCCAGTTGTCCGCCGTTCCGGTAAGAAAAGAGAAGGAACAGAATGGCACAGGGAACTGTGAAGTGGTTCAACGCGGAGAAGGGGTTCGGCTTCATCGCGCCCGAGGACGGCTCCGCTGACGTCTTCGTCCACTACTCCGAAATTCAGGGTTCGGGCTTCCGCACCCTCGAAGAGAACCAGAAGGTCGAGTTCGAGGTCGGCCAGGGCACCAAGGGCCCGCAGGCCACCGGAGTTCGCGCGCTCAGCTGAGCGACGCCATCCAACACTCGTCCCTCACCGCCGGTAACCCGGAGGTGGGGGACGAGCTATATCTAGGGCAAAGACACACCCGGCGACTCAGGTCAGGGCGTTGTGAACACGCCGTGGCGCAGCGGAGGCCTGAACACAAGGCATACTGATTCGCAGTGACGCGCGTACGCTCTGTGGTTCAAGTCGCAAGCACTCGACCACACGTAGCGTCAAGGTATAAACGTGTCTGGTGGCGACGCCCAGCCGTCGTCCCCGCTTGCCCCAGCCGTGCACAGCGCCGAAAAGCGTCAGCGCGGGTCGACAGGAAAGGTGTATTCGCCGGTGGCAACACGAGACCGCGGTGCAGCCGACCAGGGCCGTCCCCTGCGTCGTCTCGTGATCGTCGAGTCCCCAACCAAGGCCCGAAAGATAGCGCCGTACCTAGGCCGTAACTACACGGTCGAGGCGTCGGTGGGACATATCCGGGACTTGCCACGGGGGGCGGCGGACGTCCCCGCCAAATACAAGGGTGAGTCCTGGGCGCGCCTCGGCGTCGACGTGGACCACGACTTCGAGGCCATCTATGTGGTGAGCCCCGATAAGAAGGCCAAGGTCGCCGAGCTCAAGAGCTTGCTGAAAGACGCCGACGAGCTCTATCTCGCCACCGACCCCGACCGCGAGGGCGAGGCGATCGCCTGGCACCTGCTGGAGACGCTCAAGCCCAAGATCCCGGTCCGGCGGATGGTGTTCCACGAGGTCACCGAGCCCGCGGTCCAGGCGGCCGCGGCCGACACGCGAGACCTCGACAACGATCTGGTCGACGCGCAGGAGACCCGCCGCATTCTGGACCGGCTGTACGGCTACGAAGTCAGTCCGGTGCTGTGGAAGAAGGTCATGCCCCGGCTCTCGGCGGGCCGGGTGCAGTCGGTCGCCACCAGGGTGATCGTCCAGCGCGAACGCGAGCGGATGGCGTTCCGCTCCGCCGAATACTGGGATATCGCCGCGAAACTCGACGCGGGCCCGGGCGAAGACGGTGACACCAGCAACCCGCGGACCTTCGGGGCGCGGCTGGTGAACGTGGCGGGCGCGCGCGTCGCGACCGGTCGCGACTTCAGCTCGGACGGCCAGCTCAAGACCGCCTCCGGGGTGGTCGTGCTGGACGAGGCTTACGCGCACCGCCTGGCGCAGGCGCTCAACGGCGCCGATCTGGTGGTCTCCTCCGCGGAGGCCAAGCCGTACAGCCGCAAGCCGTATCCGCCGTTCATGACTTCGACGCTGCAGCAGGAGGCCGGGCGCAAGCTGCGCTTCAACTCCGAGCGCACGATGCGGGTCGCGCAGCGGCTGTATGAAAACGGCTACATCACCTATATGCGTACCGACTCGACCACACTGTCGGAGTCGGCGATCGCCGCGGCCCGTTCGCAGGCGACGCAGCTCTACGGCACCGAGTATGTGCATCCGACACCGCGGCAATACACCCGCAAGGTGAAGAACGCGCAGGAGGCCCACGAGGCGATCCGCCCGGCCGGCGACACCTTCGCCACCCCGGGGCAGTTGCACGCGCGGCTGGACAACGACGAGTTCCGGCTCTACGAGATGATCTGGCAGCGCACGGTCGCCTCGCAGATGGCTGACGCCAGGGGCACCACGCTGACCCTGCGCATCACCGGCACCGCGACAACCGGCGAGGAATGCGTGTTCTCCGCCTCTGGTCGCACCATCACCTTCGCGGGCTTCCTCAAGGCCTACGTGGAGAGCGTGGACGAGGAGGCGGGCGGTCAATCCGACGACGCCGAATCCCGGCTGCCCGCGCTCGCCGAGGGCCAGGGCGTCACCGCGGTCGAGCTGAATCCCGATGGGCACAGCACGAATCCGCCCGCCAGATACACCGAGGCCTCGCTCATCAAGACGCTCGAAGAGCTCGGCATCGGCCGACCTTCCACCTATGCGTCGATCATCAAGACGATTCTCGATCGCGGCTATGTGTACAAGCGCGGCAGCGCGCTGGTGCCGTCGTGGGTGGCGTTCGCCGTGATCGGTTTGCTGGAAGAGCATTTCGGCCGACTGGTCGACTTCGACTTCACCGCGGGCATGGAGGACGATCTCGACGCCATCGCCGGTGGCCGCGAGCAGCGCGGAAGTTGGTTGTCCAGCTTCTATTTCGGCGGCGAGACCGGCGCCGAGGGTTCGGTGGCGCGCTCGGGCGGGCTGAAGAAGATGGTAGGCGAGCGACTCGATGACATCGACGCGCGAGAAATCAACTCCATCAAGCTCTTTGCCGACGAAGAGGGACGCGACGTCGTCGTCCGGGTCGGCAGGTACGGGCCGTACCTGGAGCGGATGGTCGTCAATCCCGATGACCCCGAAGGCAATTCGATCTCGCAGCGGGCCAACCTGCCCGACGATCTGCCACCGGACGAGCTGACCATCGAGGTCGCCGAGAAGCTGTTCTCGACGCCGCAGGAGGGTCGCTCGCTGGGCACGGATCCGACGTCCGGGCACGAAATCGTCGCCAAGGAAGGACGTTTCGGCCCGTACGTCACCGAGGTGCTGCCCGAGCCCGCCGCCGAGGAAACGGCCGCGCCCGCCAAGAAGACGGCGAAGAAGGCGGTCGCGCCCAAGCCGCGCACCGGGTCGCTGTTCAAGTCGATGGACCTGGCCTCGGTCACGCTCGACGACGCGCTCAAGCTGCTGTCGTTGCCGCGCGTGGTCGGCGCGGATCCGGCCTCCGGCGAGGAGATCACGGCGCAGAACGGCCGCTACGGCCCATATCTGAAGAAGGGCACCGACTCTCGTTCGCTCACCAGCGAGGATCAGATCTTCGACGTCACGCTCGACGAGGCGCTGAAGATCTACGCCGAGCCGAAGCGGCGCGGGCGGCAGGCGTCCGCCGCGGCGCCGTTGCGCGAGTTGGGCACCGACTCGGCCTCCGGCCAGCCGATGGTGATCAAGGACGGACGGTTCGGTCCGTACGTCACCGACGGCGAGACCAATGCCACGCTGCGCAAGGGCGACGAGATCGAGTCGATCACCCCGGAGCGGGCGATGGAACTGCTCGCCGATCGCCGGGCGCGCGGACCGGTGAAGAAGAAGGCGGCGGCCAAGAAGGCGCCCGCCAAGAAGACTGCGGCGAAGAAGACCACCGCCAAGAAGGCGACGGCGAGCAAGTCGACGACCACCAAGACGGTCGCCAAGAAGACCGCCGCGCAGAAGTCGGCGGCGAAGAAGACCGGCGTCGGGAATTCCTGAGTTCACGGGCCGGGCGGACCGCCCGGCCCGTGACCGGATTTCGCGTTATTTGCCGAGCACCCTGAGGAATTCACGCATCCACGCGGGATGATCGGGCCAGGCGCGACCGGTGACGATGTTCTCGTCGACGTAGGCCTCGCTGTCCACGAACTTGGCACCGGCCGCCTCGATATCCGGGGCCAACGCCGGGTACGCGCTGCACGAGCGGCCGACCAGCACGCCGGCGGCAGCGAGGATCAGCGGTCCGTGGCACAGCGCGGCGATGGGTTTGCCCGCCTCCGCGAAGTGCCGGGCCAGGCGCTGGCAGTCCGGGTTGTTGCGCAGGTACTCCGGTGCCCGGCCGCCCGGCACGACCAACGCGTCGTAGCCGACCGGATCGACGTCGGCGAACGCGACGTCGGCAGGCCAACTGTGCCCGAGCTTTTCGGTGTAGGTATCGAAGCCGTCGACGAAGTCGTGCACCACGAACTGCAACTTCTTGACGGCGGGGGCCGCGATGTGTACCTCGTGGCCCTCTTCGAGTAGGCGCTGGTACGGGTACATGACCTCGAGGTCTTCGGCCGCATCGCCGGTGATCAACAGGATTCTCACGATGATTCCACCTCCTTCTCGAGGATCCGCCCGGCAGTCGGCACGGTCAATAGCCGTGTGCGCGTCGCCCGCACCCGACCGGGCGATCCGTGTCGGTGCGGGCGGCTAGGGTGTACGGCGTGGCAGGTGTCTTCGATCGGTTGGTCGGCCAGGATGCGGTCGAGTCCGCGCTCACGACTGCCTCGGTCGCGGCCCGCGCGGAGGTCGTCCAGGGGGCGATGACGCACTCATGGCTGTTCACCGGTCCGCCCGGATCGGGCAGATCCGTTGCGGCGCTGTGTTTTGCGGCCGCGTTGCAGTGCACCGACCCCGGCACGCCGGGCTGCGGTCGCTGCCATGCCTGCACCACCACCATGGCGGGCACGCACGGCGACGTGCGCCGGGTGGTCCCGGAGGGGCTCAGCATCAGCACCAAGGAGATGCGCGAGATCGTGCAGATCGCCTCGCGCAGGCCGAGCACCGGCCGGTGGCAGGTGGTCGTCATCGAGGACGCCGACCGGTTGACCGAGGCCGCCGGCAACGTACTGCTGAAGGTGGTCGAGGAGCCGCCGGACCGGACGGTGTTCCTGCTGTGCGCGCCGTCGGTCGATCCCGAAGACATCTCGGTCACCCTGCGCTCGCGCTGCAGGCATGTGCATCTGGTGACGCCCTCGGTGCCTGCCATCGCGCAGGTGCTGCGGGAGCGCGACAACCTCGACGAGAAGACCGCGAACTGGGCCGCCTCGATCAGCGGCGGCCATGTCGGCCGAGCCCGCCGCCTGGCTACCGACGCGGAAGCGCGCGAACGCCGTCAACGGGCGCTGGCCCTGGTCGCCGCCGCCTCGAAACCCGGCGCCGCCTATGCCGCCGCCGACGAGCTGGTCAAGGCCGCCGACGACGAAGCCAAACAGATGAGCGCGGGCCGCGACGACCGCGAGCGCGAAGAATTGGCCACTGCGATGGGCGCGGGCGGCACCGGCAAGGGCGCGGCGGGTGCCACCCGCGGTTCCGCAGGCGTGCTGAAAGACCTGGAGCGACGCCAGAAGTCGCGGGCCACCCGCACCGGGCGCGACTCGCTCGACCGCGCTCTCATCGACGTGGCCGGCGTCTACCGCGACGCACTCGCGGTCCGCTTCGGTGCCGCCCGCAACGGCTCCGGCGTGGCCCTCACCCACCCCGACATGTCCGACCAGATCCACGACCTGGCCGACCGCGTCCGCCCCGAGGGCCTGCTCAAATCCATCGACGCCGTCCTGGCCTGCCGCGAGGCCCTCGACGTCAACGTCAAACCCCGCTTCGCCCTGGCCGCCCTGGCCGCCGCCCTGATGGCCGCCCAATCCGGCTGACATCACCTGGGTCCGCCCGCGGTGACCACCCGTTTTCGCGATCCACCCCCCAAGACGATAGACTCGCCACGCCGAAAGGCACGCCGCCTTAGCTCAGTCGGTAGAGCGCTTCACTCGTAATGAAAAGGTCGCGAGTTCGATTCTCGCAGGCGGCTCCATACTCCCAGTTGCGGGCCGATTTTCGGTCGCAACGGGGTTCGGCCTCTCTGGCTGAACTCCCACCGAAGTCCCGACAAAGTCGTTCGACGTGCCCGGCTGATCAGCGGGGATTGCTGACTGCGCGGTTCATGGCATCTGCGGGGTGATGCACTCGGCTGTGGCCACGTGCACCGACGCCGCCGAGCATTCCGCCGCGGTGCTCTGGCCTATCCAGCGTCTGGCTGACCACCGGCGATGACATCGCTCAGAATCACGCCGACGTGCGCGAAGAAGAAATTTCCGGGCCGTGTCGATCTTCGGCGTTCCCCGTTCGACCTATGGATGAAAGGGTCCACAGGGGACCCGGACGAACCTAGGAGACGAAACCATGAAGTACATGCTGGTGATGCGCGCGACGGACGAGGCGTATGCGGGGATGGGCGAGATCGACTTCGAGAAGATGCTGGAGACGGTCGGGCGGTTCAACGAGGAGTTGATCCGGGCCGGGGTGCTGCTCGCGGCCGAGGGGCTCGCGGATGCGGCCGAGGGGGTGGTCGTCGACTTCGCCGCCGAGCCGCCCATCGTCACCGACGGCCCCTACGGTGAGACCAAGGAGTTGTTCGGCGGCTTCTACATCCTCAATGTGGCGTCGAAGGAGGAGGCGATCGAGTGGGCCAAGCGCATGCCGATAGCCGGGCCCGGCTTCAAGACCGAGATCAGGCGAGTTTCCTCGATCGACGAATTCCCGCAGGACAACGAGTGGATTCAGAAGGAGCGGGTGTGGCGCGAAGCCACCGGTCAGCTCTGAGCGGGACGGCGGGCGATGGCCGAGCACACCGGTCGTGCGGCCGTCGCCGCCGTCTGGCGGATCGAATCCGCGCGGATCGTCGGTGCGCTGGCGCGCTACACCGGTGATTTCTCGCTCGCCGAGGACCTCGCGCAGGAGGCGCTGGCCGAAGCGCTGGTGACCTGGCCGCGCGACGGGGTGCCGGGCAATCCCGCTGGGTGGCTGCTCACCGTCGGCAGGCGGCGTGCGATCGACGCGTTCCGGCGGCGCTCCGCCCTCGACGACCGGTACATCGCGCTCGCCCGAAACCTGGGCGAGGGCGGTGCCGTCTCGGGCAGCGAACCGGCCGAGCCCACCGGCGACGTGCTGTGGGATCCGGACCAGATCGATGACGACATCCTCGCGCTGATGTTCATCTCCTGCCACCCGACGCTGTCCAGGGACGCCAGGGTCGCGCTCACGCTGCGCGTCATCGGCGGTCTGACCAGCGACGAGATCGCCAAGGCATGCCTGGTGCCGACGGCGACCGTGCAGGCGCGGATCACCAGGGCGAAGAAGACGCTGGCCGCGGCCAGGGTGCGGTTCGAGGTGCCGTCGGCGCAGGAGCGGGCCGCGCGGCTCGGCTCGGTGCTCAACGTGGTGTATGTGATTTTCACCGAGGGATCCACGGCCAGTTCCGGCAGTGAGTTGATCCGATCCGAGCTCGCGGGCGAGGCGCAGCGGCTGGCCCGGGTGCTCGCCCGGTTGGTGCCGAACGAGCCTGAGGCACAGGGACTTCTGGCGCTACTCGAGCTCACCGCGGCCCGCTTTCCCGCGCGCACCGGACCGGACGGACACCCGATCCTGTTGGCGCAGCAGGATCGTCGTCGCTGGGATCGCGCCGCGATCCGCCGCGGCCGCGCGGCCTTGGATCGCGCGGTGCGGGTCGGCCGAGGTCTCGGCGCCTACGGCCTACAGGCCGCGATCGCCGAATGTCATGCTGTCGCACCGTCGGTCGAGGACACGGCCTGGGATCGCATCGTGCTGCTGTACGAAGCCCTCGGCCGACTGGCCCCCTCACCGGTGGTCGATCTCAACCGCGCGGTGGCGGTGTCCATGGCGCAGGGGCCAGCGGCCGCGCTACTGATTGTCGACGAGTTATCCACAGCCCCAGCACTTTCGGGTACGCATCTGTTGCCGAGCGTGCGCGGCGAACTGCTGATCCAGTTGGGCAGGAACTCGGAAGCACGCGCTGAGCTGACACGCGCAATCACCTTGTGCGGCAACACCCGTGAGCGCGCGATCCTCTCCGACAAGCTCGCCGCCCTGGCCTAACCGCTGGTACATCGTCGAACGGGACACGATGGCGGTGACACACCCCGCAGCTGCCGCCACCATGTCCCGTTCGATGACGTGGCAGCCGAATTCCCTGGTTGTCAGGGCAGTTTGACGATTACCATCGCGCCATGTCAGTAAGGACGACGTCGCGCCGACGAACTAATCGGTACGGGGGTGTTGCTCCTGGGCTGGGCGCCGTTGACCAGCCCAGGAGAACAAGCGGGGTCAGCCTGCGACAGCCGTGCGGAGATTGGCCTGCTGGGCTACCAGTTCGAGTTCCGCGTTGAAGCGGTCGGCGGCCTCGATATTGCCGAGGTGGCCGGTCGGCCAGCTGTGGTATGCGGCGAGGTGGCCGGTGCCGGACAGGGTGTCGGCGATTCGGCGGGCCATCCGTTCCGGCAGCAGCCGGTCGTGGCTGCCGGAGATGACCGTGGTGGGGATGGTCAGGTGCGTGGCGCCGTCGCTGACGTCGAGGTCGGCCAGGGCGGCGGCGTGCTTGCCGCGGGCCAGCGGGCGACAGGAGCGGACGATGCCGAGGGCGAAGTTCACCTCGTCGGCGGTGGCGTGCTTGCTCATCACCCGGTCCTTGAGCACCGCGCCGACCAGCCAGCCGCCGGGCAGCGGGACCGGGCTGGTGAGCACGGTCTCGGAGACGAAGGTGGGCAGGCGGACCGGGGCGCCGAGTAGAGTGACCGGCTTGTTCTGCACGGTGAGCTGCTTGTTCAGCAGGGGGAGCAGGTCGGTGTCGTACCGGATATTGCCCGCGGTGGTGTTCAGCAGGATGGCGGCCGAGGCGCGGCGGGCCACCTGCTCGGGGTAGCGAGCTGCCCACGCCTGCACGGTGATACCGCCCATGCTGTGCCCGGCGAGCACGGCCCGCTGGCCGGGGCGCAGGGCGGCGTCGAGCACGGCGGACAGGTCGTCGGCGAGGGTGTCCCGGCTCGGCATGCGGCGGCCGAGTTCGCTGGCACCGTGGCCGCGCTGGTCGTAGCAGACCACCCGATACCGGTCGGCGAAGGTGTTGATCTGCGGATTCCAGTACTCGATGCTGCAGCTCCAGCCGTGGATCAGCACGATAACGTCGCCGTCGGCGGGGCCGTAGGCGTGCACCCGCAGGCGGGTGCCGTCGACGGTGGTGACCGGGATGACCTCGAGTGGTGCGGTGGGTGCGTTCAACGACGCGGTGCGGAAGGTGCGTGATCGCAGTCCGGCACGATAGGCGGCGGTCAGGGCGCCGTTACGCGCGTCCGCCAAAGTCTTCATCGACTTCACCAGCATCGGGCACTCCTTTGTGTCTGCCGCCACAGTACAGTGCAAGCTGAGTGCTTGCTAGTGCAAGCGCGCCGCAGCGGAACTTCTGGCTCACTGGGTTGAATACCCGGAATTCGGTGCAGTGACACCGTCTCTTTTCACAAAAAATCGGGTGGAGGATGGGCCTCTGCTCACTTCATCGCACCACCTGCCCGGCCCCGTTAGCCCGCGAAAGTGGCAATCCAGTAACGGTTTCCGCGAACGCGCTCAACTCGTGGAGTACAACGCGGCGATCACCTCGGGCAGCACCAGGCACACCTGGTCGTCCGGATGGAAGTCGCTGGGCACATCGCTGCGATTGGGCGCACGGACGAAGACCACCACCGAGGAACCGTCGCCGGGATCGATTTCTACCGCGACCATCCGACCGCTGTCGTCGTCGAGATCGTGATGCTTGGGTGCGGACCAGTGCCCCACATGCCCGAAATCGAGCCTGCGAGTCGCGCTGACCGCGAATCCGTCGAGCCGGGTAAAACCAACGGCATCCACAACAGAAATCATACTCTACCTGCGAAGATAGTGAATATATTCGATCATGTCCGACCCCGGTGCGATGATCGTCGGGTGGCTTCCGATGCGATCGGCTTCGCAGCACCCATTCCCGTATTGCGCATGTTCGATGTCGCGCGGGCGTACGAATTCTATTGCGACTACCTGGGTTTCACCGTCGACTGGGAGCACCGGTTCGGCGACAACTTCCCGCTGTACGCCGAGGTCTCGCGGGGCGCGGCGAAATTCCACCTCAGCGAGCATCACGGTGACGGCACGCCGGGCACCGTGGTGTGGATCGCGGTGGCCGACATCAAGGCCTGGTATACCGAGCTAGCAGGCAAGGAGTACCGCTACGCCAAGCCGGGACCACCCGAGAACGGCCCGGGCGGTCCGGGATTCGAGCTGATCGACCCCTCCGGCAACACCCTGCGCTTCGCCCAGCCCGACTGAGCCCGCGCCATCGGTATGGCGGTGACCGGTGGCGCGCAGTTACCGTTGGTGCTGTGGACAGCACGCACGTGGCACCGGAACCGGCGGCGCAGCAGCAATCAGCACCGACCAAGCCCGGTTTGCGCGGCGTGGGAGTGCCGCTGCTGGTGGCGGGTGTCGGCATCGGAATCGGGGTGCTGCTGCACGTGCGCGACCCGCACGTCGACGGCTCCTACGGTGTGTGCCCGGTCTACGCGCTGACCGGATGGTGGTGTCCCGGCTGCGGCGGCATGCGCGCTGTGCACAACCTGACCGACGGCCACCTGCTGGACGCGGTGCACAGCAACCTGCTTACGATTCCGCTGGTCCTCGCCTTCGTGCTGTGGGTGAGCGACTGGACCCTGCGCGCCTGGCGCGGCCAGCGCATGCGCCTGCCCTCGATCTCCCGCACCACGATGTGGACCTTCTTCGCGCTACTGACGGTCTACACCGTATTGCGCAATACGCCGTGGGGCACCTGGTTCACCCCGGTCTGATCCGCTCCGGCGTGCCCGGGTGATTTCCCCGCCGCGGACCGGGCAAGCTGCACCCATGAGTGATTCGCTGAAGGACCGTGTCCGCTCGAAGCTATTGCGCCAGCTCGCCGAAGACGGCACGCCGGACGCCGAACAGGACGATCCCCGCCGGCTCTCGGTCGAATCCGATCTCGAGGCACTCGACCACGTCGCCGACGACGATCCCCTCATCGAAGAACTCGCCTCGCGCTACCTGGTGTTCTGACGAACTACGCCGCCGAGGGCGGGAGCTGCGGCAGCGGCTTCTCCACCAACCAGCTGTCCCACAGCGGCCGCAGCGGAGTCCGGCTGTAATGCCCGGCCAGATCGGTGAACTCCTCGGTGCTCACCGAGCCGTGCCGGTAGCGAATCGTCCACTCCCGCAACAGATCGTAGAATCCGAGATCGCCCAGTTCCAGCCGCAATGCGTGCAGCGTGAGCGCGCCGCGCTTGTAGACCCGATCGTCGAACATGTGCTGCGGCCCCGGATCGCCGACGGCGATGTCCTGCGGCTGCCTGGACAGATTGTGCCGGGCCGCGCGCGCGAGCTGGTCGGCGGTCGGGCCGCCCGCCTCCTCGGACCAGATCCATTCGGCGTAACAGGCGAAGCCTTCGTGTAGCCAGATGTCGCGCCACTGCCGAATGGTGAGGCTGTTGCCGAACCACTGATGCGCCAACTCGTGCGCGACCAGCCGTTCCGCGCCGCGCCTGCCGTCGCAGTGGTTGGCACCGAAGATGGAAATGCCCTGTGCCTCGATCGGGATCTCCAGATCGTCGTCGGTGACGACCACGGTGTAACCCTCGAACGGATAGGGCCCGAACCGTTCGGTGAAGATCGCCATCATCTGCGGCTGGCGCGCGAAGTCGTGCTCGAAGTTGGCGCGCAGCCGGACCGGGGCGACGGCATGCATGGGCACCGAGTTGGGTGGGGAGACGATGCGGTGCTTCTGATACGGCCCGACCTGGATGGTCGCCAGATAGGTGGCCATCGGTTCGGCCTGCTCATAGACCCAGGTGGTCTGGCTGGCCTTGACCTGCTTGCGCAGCAGGGTGCCGTTGGCCAGCGCGTAGTACGGACTGTCGGTGGTGATCGAAATCCGGTAGCTGGCTTTGGAACTCGGATGGTCGTCACACGGGAACCAGGACGCCGCGCCGTTGGGCTGGCTGGCCACCAGCGCGCCCTCGGTGAGCTCCTCCCAGCCGACCGCACCCCACGGTCCACGCACCGGGCGCGGGATGCCGCCATACTGGACGACCAGCGAGAGCACACCGCCCGCCGGAATCCGCTGCTGCGGCGTGATCACCAACTTGCCGCGCTGATGGGTGTACTTCGCGGCCTTGGCGCCGTTGACGAACACCTTGGACACGGTGAGCGCCTGGGACAGATCGAGCGAGAAGCGCGGTTGCACGGCGGTGGTCACCGCGGTGATCTCCGCGCGGCCGGCCAACCGGTTGCTCGCCACCTTGTAGGTGAGGTCGAGCTCGTACCGCGATACCCGGTAGCCCCGATTTCCGTTCTGCGGCAGGTATTCGTCGATCGGTGCTTCGTAGAACTTCCCCGGCATCAGCGGGCCGCTCCCGGGTCGCCTCCGAACCAAGGCGCGATCGGGTTGCCCCACCAGCGAGTGGACGGGGGCACGGTATCGCCGCGCATCACCAGCGAGGCGGGGCCGATGGTCGCGCCCTCGCCGATGGTCGAGGCGGGCAGCGCGACGCAGTGCGGGCCGAGCGTGGCGCCCGCGCCGAGGGTGACCGTGTCCATGGACATGATGCGGTCGTGGAAGAGATGGGTCTGCACGACGCAGCCGCGTTCCACGGTCGCGCCGTCACCGAGTGTCACCAGGTCCGCCTCCGGTAGCCAGTAGGACTCGCACCATACCCCGCGGCCGATCTTGGCACCGAGTCCGCGAAGCCACAGGTTCAGCACCGGTGTACCCGTCGCGGCGCGCGCGAACCACGGCGCGGCAACGGTTTCCACGAAGGTGTCGGACACCTCGTTGCGCCACACGAACGAACTCCACAGGGGGTGCTCCTCGGCGCGAATCCGGCCGATCAGCAACCATTTCGCGGCCACCGAGCTCGCGCCCGCGAGCGCGCCGGCGGCCAGCAGCACGAAGCCGCTGAGTAGCGCAGTGGGCAGGTGGCCGAGGCTCTGCGCGAGCCAGGCGAGGGTGAACAGCACGCCGAGCCCGATGGCGAAGGTCACCAGCACCGGGATCAGGCGGCAGGTCTCGACGATGCCGCGCGCGATCCGCAGCTTCGGCGGCGGATCGAAAGTGCGTGCGGTGTCCGAGCTTTCCGGCGCGCGACGCAGCCGCACGGGCGGGCTGCCCAGCCAGGAGGAGCCGGCCTTGGACTTGGACGGCGCGGCCGAAAGAACCGCGACCAGACCGTTTTTCGGCACCCGACGACCGGGCGCGGTCATGCCGGAGTTGCCGAGGAACGCCCGCTTGCCGACCTTCGCCTCGCCGATGCGCAGCCAGCCGCCGCCGAGCTCGTAGCTGGCGATCATGGTGTCGTCGGCCAGGAACGCGCCGTCGGCGACCGTGGTGAACTTGGGCAGCAGCAGCACCGTCGACGCCTCGACGCCCTTGCCGATCTTCGCGCCGAGCAGGCGCAGCCAGATCGGCGTGAGCAGGCTCGCGTAGAGCGGAAACAGGAAGGTACGCGCGGAATCCAGCAGGCGCTCGGTGGACCAGACCTGCCACCCGGTCCGGCTGCGCACCGGGTGATAGCCCTCGCGCAACCGGAAGCTGAGCAGCCGCACCAGGATGATGGTGACCGCTGCGTAGACCGCGAGGCTGAGCAGCGTGGCGACCGGCAGGATAGCGAAGGCGCGGCCCAAACCGCCCGCGAGCGTGCGGGTGTCGCGGATGAACCAGGCGATGAAGAGACCACCCGAGCCGAGACCGAGGATGGGCACCGCGGCCAAGGTCATCGAGGTGACGCCGAAGATCGCGACCCAGTGCGCCGCGCGATCGGGCGTGTGCGCGGGCCAGCGGTGCTGTGCCTTACCGATTTTCGCGGCGGGCGAGCCCGCCCACTCCTGCTCGGCCTTGACCTTGCCGGATACCGCCGAGCCGGGCGCGACCTCCGCGTTCTTGCCGATCCTGGTGCCGGGCAACAGGATCGATCGGGCGCCGACCACCGCGCCGGGTCCGATGGTGATCGGGCCGAGGTGCACGACGTCGCCGTCGATCCAATAGCCGGACAGGTCGACCTCGGGTTCCACGCTGCAGCCGTCGCCCAGTTCGAGCATGCCGGTGACCGGCGGGAGGGTGTGCAGGTCGACGCCCTTGCCGATCTTGGCGCCGAGTGCCCGTGCGAACGGCACCATCCACGGTGCGCCGGAGAGGTTTTCCGCACCGCTCGCCTCGGACAGGCGTACCGCGGCCCACAGCCGTAGGTGTACCGCGCCGCCGCGCGGATACCGGCCGGGTGCGACGCCGCGCAGCAGCAGTCGAGCGCCGGCCACGCAGATCGCCATCCGGCCGGGCGGTGAGATGAAGAGCAGGAACGCCACCAGCGTCCACCACCAGGACAGCTGCGGGAGCCACGGCAGCGAGCCGGACCAGGCCGCGACATTGCCGACGATGGCCAGCCAGGTGAGCCACTGCAGGCCGGTGAGCGTCGTGAGTGGAATGGTTGCCAGCACCTGCGCCCACTGGGCGGGCCGCGGCGTCGGGCGCACCACGCGCTCCTCGACGGCGACGGCCGGTGTGCTCTGCTCGAGCAGTTCCACCAGCGCGCCGAGGCGGGGGTGGTCGTAGAGGTCGGCGACGGTGATCTGTGGATAACGCGCACGCAGCGCGGTCACCATCTGCGCCGCGGCCAGCGAGCCGCCGCCCAGGTCGAAGAAGTCGGCATCGAGGTCGGTGACCTCGCCGCCGAGCACCGAATCCCACAGTCCGGCAACCCATTGCGCGGTGCCGGTGAGATCGCTCTCGTCGTCGTCGGTGTTGTTCGGCAGCGGCCAGGGCAGGGCGTTGCGGTCGACCTTGCCCGAGGTGCGGGTGGGTAGCTCGTCGACCACGGCGAGCCGGGGGACCAGTGGCGCCGGAAGCTGTTCGGCGAGTTGGGCTCTGGCCGCCTTGCTGTCGAAATCGGGGCCGGTGCCGGCGAGGTAGCCGACCAGGATCTTGTTGCCCGCCTTGGTCGTTCGGATCGCGGCGGCGGCGCCGGTGACGCCGGGCAGGTGCTGTAGCGCGTTGTCGATCTCGCCGAGTTCGATGCGGCGGCCGCCGAGCTTGATCTGGTCGTCGGCGCGGCCGAGGAAGACCAAGCCCGCGCTGTCGTTGCGAACCAGGTCGCCGCTGCGGTAGGCGCGATCCCAGCCGACCGAGGGCAGCGGCGCGTACTTCTCGGCGTCCTTCGCGGGATCGAGGTAGCGGGCCAGGCCGACG
Source organism: Nocardia sp. NPDC046473 (assembly GCF_040645995.1). Taxonomy (NCBI): domain Bacteria; kingdom Bacillati; phylum Actinomycetota; class Actinomycetes; order Mycobacteriales; family Nocardiaceae; genus Nocardia; species Nocardia sp. NPDC046473. The sequence continues at coordinate 303,818 of NZ_JBEYZJ010000002.1, read as the reverse complement.
CCGCCGATCACCAGTTCGCCGGATTCGCCCTCGGCCACCGGGTTTCCGGCCGCGTCGATCACCACCAGGTCCCAGCCGTCGAGCGGCAGCCCGATCCGGATGGGCCACGCGCCGTCGAGCAGCGCGGCACAGGCGACCACGGTTGCCTCGGTGGGGCCGTAGGTATTCCAGACCTCGCGATCCGTATCACCATTTCCGGCAAGGCGTTCGGCGAGTTCGGGCGGTACCGCCTCGCCGCCGAAGATCAGCAGCCGGACCGCGTCCAGCGCCTCGGCGGGCCAGGTGGCGGCCAGCGTCGGCACGGTGGAGACGATGCTGATCTCCCGGCGCACCAGCCACGGGCCGAGATCGGCGCCGGTGCGGACCAGGTCGCGCGGGGCGGGCACGAGACAGGCGCCGTTGCGCCAGGCCAGCCACATTTCCTCGCAGGAGGCGTCGAAGGCGACCGAGAGTCCGGCGAGCACCCGGTCGCCGGGGCCGATCGGGGCGTCCGGCAGGAAGAGCCTGGCCTCGGCGTCCACGAACGCGGCGGCGTTGCGATGGGTCACCGCAACACCTTTCGGCGTTCCGGTGGAGCCGGAGGTGAAGATGATCCAGGCGTCGTCGGCGGGGGTCGGCAGGGTGCTGGTGCTCGCGTCGGCCGGATGGTCGGTCGCGGCCCGGATACCCGCCGGTGTCGTCTCGATGCCTGCCGCCGTGACGATCGCGGTGACCTGCGCCTCGCCGAAGACCAGCTGGGCCCGTTCGTCCGGGTCGTCGGCGTCGACCGGCACATAGGCGGCGCCCGCGTACAGGACGGCGAGGATGGTCAGGTAGAGCTCCCTGGAGCCCGACGGCATCCGCACGCCGACCCGGTCGCCCGGCCGCACGCCCGCGGTGGCGAGCCGGGCCATGGTCTTCTCGATCTCGACGACGAGCTCGAGGTAGCTGAGCACCACCTTGCCGTCATCGATGGCGGGGGCGTCGGGATGGGTCAGCGCGGTCGCGGTCAGGATGTCGACGAGGGTCCGGGCCGGTGGCGTGTGCGCGGTCCGAAGTAGTGGGTCCACCGTCACATCAACCTGTGGTTGGAGCATGACGCCCTGCCCACCTCCCATTCGACCTGCCTCGCACTTCCCTGGTGTTGTTTGTGTCATAGCTGGGTTACCAGTGGGCAAACGCCACGGTGACCAGTTGTCCACGGTACTCGGGGTTGTCGACGTTTGTTGTTCACCGGCGCGGTTCCCGGTCGCGGGACTGTGGGCGGGGTTGTTGCAGGTCGTGGCGATTTTTGTCGGGCGCGCCGAAGCAACGCCTGGTGGGCGGGTTACCCGGTGGGTTCGCTGGACGGTCGCTGCGTCGAGCTGCTCATCCCGGTGTGATTCCCCACATGGGCTTGGTGATCTTGCAGCTCAGGGCGTTTCGAGCAGGGGCGATCAGGCCGCGGAGGCGGCGGTGCCGAGGCCGAGGGTGGCCAGGATCGCGGCGCTCACCTGTTCGAGTCGATCCCGGAGCTTCGGGCGGCGCAGCAGCGTGACCGCGCGAGAGGCGGCCAGGGCCAGGAGCACCATCGCTACCGCGGCAATGCTCGATTCGACGGCGCCGAGGGCGAGGGTGTTGGCAAAAGTGACCTCGGTCAGGAACTGGGGCAGCACGGCGAGATAGAACAGGCCGACTTTCGGGTTGAACATGCACGAGACGACGCCCGCGGTGAACGCCGAGCGAACCGATGCGCGGGTGCCGCTGCTCGCGTGCGCCAGACCCTCGGCGTCGGTGGCTTCCCGGCCTGTCCTGCGCTGCCGCCACTGGTCGAGCAGCGCGCGAATACCCAAGTACACCAAGTAGATTCCGCCGATCAGCTTCAGCGCGCGATACGCGGTCGCCGACTGCTCCAGCAGCGTGGCGACACCGGCCGCGACCACCACCGCCCACAGGATCCCGCCCAGCGCCGACCCGATCGCGGCCGCGACGCCCGGTCGGGCGTCTACCAGCGAGAACCGCAGCACGAGAAACGAATCCGGGCCCGGCGTCAGCGCCAGCAGCACGCACAGACCGACGAAGCTGAACAGCAGCGAAAGCGACACCTCATGATGTGACCGCAAAGTCGCCGGAGAAGCAATGGATTTCCACCGGTCCCGCCGGAGGTGACCAGCGCGCGAGATTTCCGGGCGAACACGCGGCGCCGCCGACCAGTTGACAGCGCCGGGGGATGTCTGCCAATCTCGGATCAGGTCATGAGTACCAGCGTTCAGCCCCGGCTTGCTGGTCGGCAACCCTCCTCCGCGGTGGGGTGCTCCGGGTGACGACCGGGCTGACACCCGACCGGGTGCGGCAAGCGCGGACTCGACGAATCACCTGATTGCGGGTCCCAGAGCCGACGGGATTTCGTGATGACTGCTGTTGTGACCCAGAACTGTGCGCCCCTCGCCCGGGTTTCCGGTGACGACCTCCAGGTGCCGCTCGTCCAAGGCGGGACAACCACCTACGCCAACTTCGACTACGCGGCGAGCGCGCCCGCCTTGGCCCAGGTCACCGACCGGATCCAGCAGCTGCTGCCGTTCTACGCGAGCGTGCACCGCGGCGCGGGCTACGCCTCCCGGATCTCCACCGAGTGCTACGAAGCCGCCCGTGGTTCGGTGACCCGCTTCCTCGACGCGACCGACGACCAGGCGGTGGTGTTCACTCGCAACACCACCGACTCGCTGAACCTGCTCGCGTCCTGTGTCCCGGGCGACACCGTGGTGCTCGACATCGAACATCACGCCAACTTCCTGCCGTGGACCAAGCACGGCCGCCGCGTCGTGCAGGCCGCGGCCACGGTCGAGGAGACCATCGGGCGCCTGGTCGCCGAGCTGTGTAGCAAGCCCGCCGCGCTGCTCGCGGTCACCGGCGCCTCCAACGTCACCGGCGAGGTGCTGCCGCTGGAGCGACTGGCCACCATCGCCCACCAGTGCGGCGCCCGCATCCTCGTCGACGCCGCCCAGCTCGCGCCGCACCGGCGAATCAGCCTGCGCGACACCGGTATCGACTACCTCGCATGCTCCGGCCACAAGCTGTACGCGCCGTTCGGCGCCGGCGTGCTGGTCGGCCGCCGCGACTGGCTCGACAACGCCGAGCCGTACCTGGCCGGCGGCGGCGCGGTCCGCGAGGTCACCACCACCGGCGCCGAATGGGCGCCCGCCCCGCAGCGGCACGAGGGCGGTTCACCCAACGTGCTCGGCGCCGCCGCCCTCGCCGCCGCCTGTGACGCGCTCTGTGAGATCGACGCCGACACGCTCGCCACGCACGAACACCAGCTCGCCGACCGACTGCGCGCCGGACTCGCGGCCATCCCCGGCGTCAACCTGCTGCGCATCTGGACCGACGCCCCCGACACCGTCGGTATCGTCGCCTTCACCCTGGACGGTTTCGTTCCCGGCCACGTCGCCGCCTACCTGTCCGCCGAACACGGCATCGGCGTCCGCGACGGCCGCTTCTGCGCCCACCCGCTGCTGGCCCGCCTCGATCTCGACGGCGCCCTGCGCGCCAGCATCGGCCTCGGCACCACCCTCGCCGACGTAGAGCGCCTGATCCAAGCCATTGCCACGCTCGTCGAGGGCGGACCGGCCTGGAACTACGCCACCACCCAGGGGCTCTGGAACCCCACCCCCGAAACCCGTCCCTTCACGTCCGAATCTCCCACCGGCGCAGCCCCCTGCCTCGTCGACTAGCCCGGCAACATCGCCCGGGCCCGGCGACCGCGTTCAGTCGCCGAGTCTGGTGGGGCGGTGGTAGCGGCCGTTGTAGTAGAGGAGGGGAGCGGCGGCGGGAGTTTCGTCGGTGTTGTCGTGGACTCGGGTTACCAGGCCGACGACGAGGGTGTGATCGCCCAACGGGATCAGTTGGTGGATGGTGGCGCGCAGCCAGATGGGGGTGCCGTGCAGGACGGGTTCACCGGTGTCCAGGGTGGTCCACAGCGAGCGGTCGGTGAAGCGGTCCGCGGCGGTGCGGGCGAAGCGCTGGGCCAGGTCGTGCTGGTGTTCGCCGAGGAAATGGATGACGACGGATTCGGCGTCCAGCAGGGCGGTGAGACTCGACGAGGTGTGCGCGATGTTGAAGGACACGAGCGGCGGCGTCAGCGACAGGGATGCGAACGAGGTCGCGGTGAAGCCGATCGGGCCGTTCGGTGAGTTCAGCGTGACAACGGTGACGCCCGCCGGATAGTGGCGCATCGAGGCGCGGAACTGTTCGGCGGTGATCCCGCTCAGATCATCAGGGATCTGGATATCCGTGGCGGGCCGTTCTGCTTCGGTCACCCGTCCAAAACTACGCGGGGTTCCTACGGCTCGCCTATAACGCCCGCGGTGACTTGTGGTCCGATTCGCTGCCAGCAGTTCTGCTGAATTCAGTCGACGTCTATCGGCAGGCCCGCGGTGATTCGCACCAGTTCGTGAAATGAGGTGCGGAACACCGTGTTCGGGTGGCCGCCTGCGGCCCACACCTCGCGATGGTTGGCGAGGGCGGTGTCTACCCAGGTGGGGAGGTTGGTGGGGTGGCCTACCGGGGCGACGCCGCCGATCGGCTGGCCGGTCACCTCGCGCACCATCTCGGCCGGTGCGTGGGTGAGCGTGCCCTCCAGCCGCTTTCCGGTGGACTCGAGATCGACCTCGTGTGCGCCGGAAACCAGCAGCAGCACCGGATCCTCGTCCAACAGGAAGACCAGCGCGGAGGTGATGGCACCCACCTCGACGCCGAGGGTTCGCGCGGCATCGGCGATGGTGGGTGTTGGTGCCGGCTGGGTCACGATGACACCGTGATGGCCTCGGGCGATGAGGGTGTCCGCGACTCGGCAGGCGATCGGTGGCAATGTCGACCTGCGCATGCCACCAGAGTAGAGCGATTGCGGATGGTGCGCCGGGCTACTCGATAATGCGTCAGTATTCCGGATAGCCCTCGCTCGGCCCGAGCATCAGCGTGATCCGCGCGCGGGTGATCCGCGCGAGCTCGGTCACGCTGCCGCCCGAGACCTGTTCGTGCGCAACTGCTTCGAGTGCCCGATCCAGATCGCCCTGGGACAACGCGAGCAACTCGATATCGGCCTCGGCCAGCAGCGCGTCCCGATCCGGATAGGGCCGGGCGGCCGCGAGCTTGGCGGCCCAGGTGACATTGCAGCAGCAGGAGAAGAGTGCGTGTATCGCACGGGCACGGGAGATTTCGTTGAACCGTTCGAGACCGATTCCTTGATGCATCAGCATGATGGCCTCCGACTCGATGATTGAGGTTTGCTGACCGCCTTCATGATCCGCCCGAGGGTGAGGTGGGACCTAGTGCGCCGCACCGATTTTGCGCAGGGTTTACATGGGAGGGGTGCCGGCCGCGCGATCGCGATGTTGACGTCCGGGTGGCTGCACCGTGTTCACGGGGCCACGAACTGCGCTCGTAAATCCACACCGTGCTGGTCGCGTGTGTGCCCCATTCCGGGATGCGGAGTGCCCGGCTCCCACCTGCTCGATACGCTGTACAAATGACTGATTGGCAGGCTTTCACCGTAGAAACGAAGGACCGCGTCGCACAGGTGACATTGACGGGTCCCGGCAAGGGCAATGCGATGGGCCCGGACTTCTGGCGGGAGCTGCCGGAGATCTTCCATGGCCTCGACGCCGACCCTGAGGTCCGGGCGATCGTGCTCACCGGCTCGGGCAAGCACTTCTCGTACGGCCTCGACCTGCCCGCGATGAGCGGCATGTTCGGCCCGCTGATGGCCGACAAGGCGTTCGCCGCGCCGCGCACCGAGTTCCTGGTCGAGCTGCGCAAGTTGCAGGCGGCGGTGACCGCGGTGGCGGATTGCCGCAAGCCGGTGATCGCGGCGATCTCCGGCTGGTGCATCGGCGGCGGGCTGGACCTGATCGCCGCCGTCGACATCCGCTACGCCAGCGCGGACGCGAAGTTCAGCCTGCGCGAGGCGAAGGTTGCCATCGTCGCCGACATCGGGTCGCTGCACCGGCTGCCCGGCATCATCGGCGAGGGCCAGCTGCGCGAACTCGCCTACACCGGCAAGGACATCGACGCGGCACGGGCGGAGAAGATCGGCCTGGTCAACGACGTGTTCGCGGATCAGGAGGCGGCGCTGGACGCGGCACACGCCACCGCGCGCGAAATCGCCACGAACCCGCCGCTGGTGGTGCAGGGTGTGAAGGACGTGCTCGATCAGCGGAACAAGGACCAGGTGGCCGCCGGGCTGCGCTACGTGTCCGCGTGGAACTCCGCGTTCCTGCCGTCGGAAGACCTCACCGAGGCGATCAAAGCGGTGTTCGAGAAGCGGGCGCCGGAGTTCAAGGGTAAGTAAAGCTCGGTAAATCACTTGCCCCAGTAGGAGGCTCGTCCGCATACTTGCATCGCGCAACTAATTGATTGATGCAAGCAAAGGTATAGGGTTTGGACGAGCAAACGATCGACACGATCGCGATGCAGCTCACCCGATTGCAGCGGATCCGCGACCGTACGGCGGCCCAGATCGGCACGTGGACCAAGGACGGGCTCGACCCCGCCGCGTACGGCACACTGCTTCGGCTGTGCTGTGACGGTCCGATGCGATCGGGCGCGCTGGCCGACGCGTTGCACTCGGACGCGTCGACGGTGAGCCGTCAGGTGGCACAGCTCGTCGGCAAGCAGTTGGTCGAGCGGCAGGCCGACCCGGCGGACGGGCGAGCCACCGTGCTCGTCGTTACCGAACGTGGCCGGACGGTCGCCGAAGAGGTCCGTAGGCGGCGCAACGAGAACCTGTCCCGGGTGCTGGCCGAATGGGCGCCGCAATCCCGGGCCGAGTTCGCCGAGCTGCTCCGGCAGTTCGTCGACGACTTCGAGCGCACCAGACCCGAGATGATCGCCGCGATGCGCCGCAACTGGGATCAGACCTTTACTGGGACGGAGAAAGACACGTGAGCGAGCAACGCGAGCGAACCGAAGACACAGCCGCCGTGGGCACGATGGAGCCGAGCGTCAGCGAGGCGCAGTCGTGACTACCGCTGAGAAGGTGGAGGCGCCACCCGCGTTCACTCATCGCCAGATCCTGGTGATCCTGAGTGGCTTGATGCTCGGGATGCTGCTCGCGGCATTGGACCAGACGATCGTGTCCACCGCGATCCGCACCATCGCCGACGACCTCGACGGCTACTCGTTGCAGGCGTGGGCGACCACCGCATACCTGATCACCGCGACGCTGGCGACGCCACTGTACGGCAAGTTGTCCGACATGTTCGGCCGCAAGCAGTTCTTCATGCTGGCGATCGCGATCTTCATCGTCGGCTCGCTGCTGTGCACGATCTCCCAGTCGATGTACGAGCTGGCGGCGTTCCGTGCCGTGCAGGGCATCGGTGCGGGCGGTCTGATGTCGCTGGCGCTGACCATCCTCGGCGATATCGTCGGGCCGCGGGAACGCGCCAAGTACCAGGGTTACTTCCTGGCCGTGTTCGGCACCTCCAGCGTGATCGGCCCGGTGCTCGGCGGCGTACTCGCCGGGCAGGACACGATCCTCGGGGTGAGCGGCTGGCGCTGGGTGTTCCTGGTGAACGTGCCGATCGGCCTGATCGCGCTCGCGGTGGTGTACCGGGTGCTCAAGCTGCCGAAGCGGCCGCATTCCACCGACCGGGTGGACTGGTGGGGCGTGTTCGTCCTCGCCGTCGGCCTGGTGCCGCTGCTCATCGTCGCCGAGCAGGGTCGCGAATGGGGTTGGGCCAGTGGGCGTTCCATTGCCTGCTATGTGATCGGTGTGGCCGGTGTGATCGGCTTCGTGTTCGTGGAGAAGTCGCTGCGTGACGCGGCGCTGATCCCGCTGCGGATCTTCAAGAACAAGACCTTCGCGCTCGGCGTGGTGATCTCGTTCGTGGTCGGCGCGGGCATGTTCGGCGGCATCTCGCTGCTGCCGCAGTACCTGCAGGTGGTGCGCGGCGCCAGCCCGACGTTGGCGGGTCTGCAGATGCTGCCCATGGTGCTCGGACTGATGACCGGTTCGGTGGTGTCCGGCCAGCTGATCTCGCGGACCGGCCGCTACCGCACCTTCACCATCATCGGCGCGACCATGCTGACGCTGGGCCTGTTCCTGCTGCACTTCCTGACCGCCGACACCCCGCTGTGGCTCGCGATGATCTTCATGGCGTGCACCGGATTCGGGCTCGGCAACCTGATGCAGCCGCTCACCCTGGCGCTGCAGAATGCGTTGCCGCCCAAGGACATGGGCGTGTCCACCGCGGCCGCCACCTTCTTCCGGCAGATCGGCGGCACGCTCGGTGTCGCGGTGTTCCTGTCCATCCTGTTCGCGCAGCTGACGCCCAACATCTCCGACGAGATGCGCAGTGCGGCAGCCGATCCGGCCTTCCAGCACGCGGTGGTCGAGGGCGCGCAGAGTAGCAACCCCGCCGATGTCGCATTGTCGAAAGGCCTGCTCGCGCAGGATACTTCGGCCGCGGGTGCGGTGCTGAAGGACAGCTCGGTCATCCAGCAGCTGAGCCCGGAGCTGGCCCGCCCGTTCAAGGTCGGATTCGCGGAATCCATGTCGACGGTGTTCCTGTCGGCGACCGGTATCGCGTTGCTCGCGCTGATCCTCGTGCTGTTCTGGCGAGAAGTGCCGCTGCGCATGGTCAGCGGCATCCAGGCGGCCAAGGACGCGGCGGCCGGCGAGTCGAACTCGGCGCTCGACGCGGAGGCCCGCGTGGTGGAACAGGCCGGGCTGCTGCTCGGCGGCGGGGAGGCGGTGAGTCCGCCGAACGGCGATAGTGGGCGCGACGGTGCCGCGGGTAGATCCACGGACGGCTCCGGCTCGGCGTGACCGCAGCCGGTGGCACCGCGCCCGGGTCGATGAGGGACTCGGGCGCGGTGGCGTCCGCGCGGCTGACAGCATGAACAACGTGATGGTGGCCCTACGCGCAGCGCGCGACCGATTGCGGCGCCTGCCGGGTGCGATCGTTTACCTGGTGGTCGGCGTCGTGACGTCGGTGGCCGCGCTGTTCGCGGTGATCGGCCTGTTGCTCGCCGCCGGATTCTGCTTGATCGGTATCGGAATACCAGCTCTGCCCGATGCGATTCGGGCGGTCCGCCCCGTGGCGTCATTCGAACGGCGCAGGGCGGCAAAGCAACTCGGCGAGCCGATCGTCGAGGCTTATCAACCCCTGACGGGTGGGCTGCGGCAACGGGTGACCACGGTTTTCACCGACCCGGCCAATCGCCGCGACTTCGCCTGGCTGGTCGCACAGGCGCTGACCGGGATGTTCGTCGGGCTCATTGCCGCCGCGCTGCCGGTAAGCGCGCTCATACAGCTGGTGACCCCGGCGATTTGGCAGCATGTGCCCCCTGGAGAACTGACCAGCTACGGATTCGAGGTCAACTCGTGGCCACGGGCGGCGCTGAGCTTTCTGATCGCGTTCCCCGTCGGATTCTTGGTCCTGCAGATCCCGCTCGTGGCGCGCTGGCAGGCGCTGCTGGCCCGCGCGCTGCTCGGACCTGCCGAGGGCGTCGTGCTCGCCGACCGGGTCGCCGCGCTGACCGCGACCAGGGCCGCCGCGTTGGACGCGCACGGTGCCGAACTGCGCCGGATCGAACGCGACCTGCACGACGGTGCGCAGGCCAGGATCGCGGCGGTGATCATGCAGCTCGGCCTGGCCGACCAGCTGCGCGAACAAGATCCCGAGACGGCGGCCGGGCTGGTCCGCAAGGCGCAGGACACCGCGACGGCCGCGCTCGCCGAACTGCGTGACGTGGTGCGCAACGTGTACCCGCCGGTGCTCTCGGATCGCGGGCTGGTGAGCGCGATCTCGGCGATCGCCGCGCGCAGCCCGATCCCGTGCGTGCTCGATTCGAGCGAGGTGGGCAGGCGGCCTGCGGCGGTGGAGGCGGCGGCCTACTTCGTCATCACCGAGGCGCTCACCAACGCCACCAAACATTCAGGCGCCGAAGGCCTTTCCCTGGTGCTGGGTGGCCCGCCCGAGCTGTTGCGGATCGAGATCCGCGACGACGGTGTCGGTGGTGCGGTCGAGACCTATGGCGGCGGCCTGGCCGGTATCCGGCGCCGGGCCGAGGCACTCGACGGCAGCATGGTGCTGACCAGTCCGCCCGGTGGCCCTACTGTGTTGCGGGTGGAGTTGCCGTGCGGGTCATGATCGCCGAAGACGACGCCCTGCTGCGGGAGGGGCTCGTCCTGTTGCTGAGCACCGCGGGCATCGAGGTGGTCGCCGCCGTGGACAACGCGGACGATTTCCTCGCCGCGGTGGCTGCGGACCGGCCGGACGCAGTGGTCGTCGACATCCGATTGCCGCCGACGTTCACCGACGACGGGCTGCGCGCCGCCGTCAGCGCCAGGAAGCTGCATCCCGGCCTGCCCGTGCTGGTGTTGTCGTCCTGGGTGGAGGACAGTTACGCCGCCGAACTGCTCGGCGACGGCGCGGGCGGAGTGGGCTATCTACTCAAGGAACGGGTCGGTAAGGTCGATCGCTTCCTCGATTCGTTGCGCCGGGTCGCCGCGGGTGGCACCGCCATGGACCCCGAGGTGATCTCGCAGCTGCTGGTCCGGCGTAAGGCCGACGATCCGCTGGCGGTACTGACCGTCCGCGAGCGCGAGGTGCTCGCGCTGATGGCCGAGGGACACAACAACGGGACCATCGCCGAACGGCTGGTGGTCACTGAAGGTGCTGTGCACAAGCACATTCGGAGTATCTTCGCGAAACTCGGGTTGTCCACCGAGGACGTCGGTCACCGTCGAGTGCTGGCCGTGCTCGCCTACCTGAACGCGTGAAGGCCTGAACCCGTTGGGGTTCAGGCCATTACACGATGTGATCAGTCGACGTGGCAGGTGACGTCGGCGGCGGGCATGGTGCCGTCGCGGAGGTAGGTGTTCACCGCCGAGTAGGTGCAGGCGTTCTGGTAACGCCCGAAGATCCAGTGAATCGGGACATCCTGGAGGGTGACCAGGCGGGATCCGCTCAGGTAGTTGTGCAAGGCGACCGCGCCTTGGTAAGCGGTCCGCGTGTCACCGGTGGACTGCACGATCAGAGCCGGCACCGAATTGCGCACCACGGTGGCCGGTTCGGCGGGCGGGGCCCAGAACGCGCACGGGGTGATGTTGTTGGTGAACGGGCCGAACACCGGTTGGGTGGGACGGGCAGCCTCGATATTGCGCCAGTAGAATCCCGGATCCCGTGGTGCGGCCACGTCGCCGCACATGATCGCCATCTGCGACGAATTATCTTGCGGCCGCGCCTTCAGCGCGTATCCGAGGCTGGCGTCCAACGTCTTGTCGAGCTCAGCGGGCTTGCCCGCGGCGGCGTCGGCGATCGTGCGGATTTGACCGGCGAGCATCTCGTATTGCTGTGGGCTGTCCAGTCCGACGAACAGCACAATCGGTAGCCAATGATCGTCGATCTCGTACTCGCCCAACCGGATCGGCTTGTCCGCGGCCTGTCGGATCAGGTCCTGGACTGCGCCGCGGACCTGGGCTCGGTCGGTGCCGAAGTGGTACTCGCCGTCACGCGCCGCGACCCAATCCGCCCACAGGTCGAGCGCGGCCTCATTGGCAGGCCCCATCGCCTGCATCATGCCGACGGTTCCGTAATTGTCCGGATCCGCCGCGCTGTCCAGCACGATCCGGTCGCTGCGGTCGGGGAACATCTGGGTGAATACCGCGCCGAGGTAGGTGCCGTATGAGGTGCCGTAGTAGCTGATTCGGTCGACGCCGAAGATGCCGCGGATCACGTCCATGTCCCGCGCGGTGTTCCGGGTGGTGATGTAGGGCAGTCGAGCCGCCTCCGTGGTCGCGCAGCGCGCGGCCAGATCACCCTGCACCGCAACGGATTTCGCGAAACCTGCCGCGTCGACGCCCGCCGACTGTAGCGCGATGCCGATCGGCCAGTGGCACTGGATAGGGGAGGAGCGCCCGACACCACGCGGGTCCATGCCGATCAGGTCGTAGCGGGCCCGCACGTCGGGGGTCATCGCCTTGCTGACGTCGACCATGAAATCCAGGCCCGCGCCGCCCGGTCCGCCGGGGTTGGACAACATGACGCCGCGCTTCTGTGCGGGATCGGTCGCGGCGAGCCGGGATATCGCGACCGTGAGGGTAGACCCTTGCGGCTCAGCATAATTCAGCGGAACGGTGACGTTCGCGCACTGCGCGCCCGCCTCGTCCAGTTTCGGCTCGCCGCAAGCCTTCCAGTCCAGCTGCTGGCTGTAGAAGCGGTCCAGCGCGGGGGCGCCCGGTTGCGCTTCGGCCTCGGGTCCGGCGCAGCCGAGCAGACCGGCACCGGCCACCAGGCTCGCCAAGGCGATGGCCAGCCCTTTCGTGCGTCTCACTGATTCTCCTCGGAAGTCATTCGGCTGCAACAGATATCGGCACGTTCGGGCTGAATGGCAGTACGGCCGATCATGAGGCGCACAGCGCGGCATCGAGCACACCGCCGACCGCGTCGGCCCCCTCCTCGGTGGTCGGCAGCTGGTTCACCGTGACCGTCACCGCGGTGCCATCGGCCAGCACGCCGTTGCGCGTCTCGAAGCCGGGAATGCTGCCGCCGTGTCCCCACACCTCTTTACCGCACGGGGTGGTCCGGTGGATAAGGGCGAGACCGTAATCGGCCCCGGCCATCCGATCGAACGGCACGGTACGCTTCATTTCCGCCAATTGCGCCGGCGGCAACAGCTTTCCGGCCGACAACGCGGTGAAGAACCGATTCAGGTCGGTCGCTGTGCCGACCATATCGCCGGCGGTGCCGCCCCAGGACGGGTCGAGGTCGGTGAAATCGACTTGCTTGCCGCCCACGACGTGGTAGCCCTGAGCATGCGGGCCACGAATGGTCGTTTCGCGCGAGGCGGGCACGTAGGTGTCGCGCAGGCCGAGCGGCTCGATGATCCGGCGGCCGATCTCGGCGGCGGCCGGATTGCCGGTCACCCGTTCGATCAGCAGGCCGGCCAGCACGTAGTTGGTGTTGGTGTAGACCGATTTCGCGCCGGGTTCGAAGTTCGGCCGCGCGCTCATCGCCCGGCGGACCAGATCGGCCGCGTCGAAGTGCTGCCAGCGGAGGGCTTCTTCGTCCGGGTTCAGCTGCTCGGAATGATCACGCTGGACGCCGTCGGGGCTGCCGTGGCCGAGGTAGTCCGGTATGCCGCTGGTGTGCTGCAGCAGCTGGCGCACGCTGATCCGGTTGCCGTCGTTGCCATTACCCTGCACGACGCCGGGCAGGTAACGCTCGATCGGCGCGTCCAGCTCGATCTTGCCCTCGGCGACGAGCTGCAGGACCACCGTCGATACGAATGTCTTTGTGTTGCTGCCGATTCGGACGCGAGCGTCGTCCGGGAACGGTGCCCGGGTGGTCAGGTCGCCGACGCCCGCGGTGAAGGTGCGATGCCCGCCGGGTCCGTCGATCACCACCTGCACGCCGGGAAATCCCTTGCGCACCGCGTTGTCCATGGCGGTGGACACGGCGGTCGGTGGCGTCTTCGCCGGATCATCGGTTTTGCCCGTCGACGTCTCACCGCCGCATGCGGACGCGGCGAGTACCGCGCCGACCACTGCGGCCGTGACGGCCGCCCTGCCGGAGTTGCGCCGAAATGGGTTCATGAGCAGTGCTTTCCTCCTGTTCGAGCCGGAAGGCGTTGGTGCATCCCCGACGCTTTCGAGCCTAGGAATCGGCAGCCGTCGCGCCCATGACGCGCGCACCCGAATGCGGGGTATTGCCTGCTGGTGTCCGATGGTGGGGCTAGCACTACCGCGCGCGGTCGCTCAGCAGCGGTGGCGAGCACCCGCAGTGCGTGCAAACATACGGTGACCGGGATCTGTATATCTATTACCGATCTCAACTGTCGAGAAGGGACATCCGGCCGAGTCGGATGTCCCTTTTCGTGCCTATACCAGCGCCGGATCAGTAAGCCGTCACGAAAAACTCATGAAACCATTGGTTGGATGTCTGGGCGATGACGTCAGATCAGCAGTGGCTCATCGGTGACTTCGCTTGGGCAGGACGGCCGAATACGTCGGACGATTGGCTACGTTCATTGTTGAACGATCGACGGTCAGAGAGAGGACCGAATGCTGAAGTTCGCTGTACTCGGCGAGGTGCGTGCGTGGCGCGGCGAACTGGAGCTCGATCTCGGCTCCAAACAGCGCCGAGCCTTGCTGGCGGCCCTGTTGCTGCGCAGCGGACGTTCGGCGACGGTGCCGGAACTCATCGACGGCGTCTGGGGCGAGCATCCGACGCCGAGCGCGATCGGCGCGCTGCGCAACCACATCCTGCATCTGCGCCGCGCGCTCGAGCCGGACCGGGCGGCCGGCGCGCCCGCCACGGTGCTCGTCGGGTTCGGCGGCGGCTACGCGCTGCGGCTGCCGCAGGGCGCGGTCGATGTGGAGATGGTCGAGGATATGCTGCTCGAGGTGCAGCCGGACCGGATCGACGCGGAGTCGGCGCACGCGGTCGAGCAGATCCGTGAACGGCTCGATGCCGCGCTGCGGCTCTGGTCGGGTACGCCGCTGGCCGGGCTGCCCGGCCCCTACGCGGACCGGCAGCGCACGCAGCTGATCGAACGGCGAGTCGCGCTGCTGGAACAGCGCATCGAGCTGGACCTGCGCTTGGGCCGCTATCCGGAGGTGATCGCCGAGCTGACACCGCTGTGCGGCGAGCACCCGATGCGCGAGCAGCTGCGCGGCCTGTTGATGACCGCGCTGTATCACGCGGGCAGGCAGGCCGAGGCGCTCGCGGTGTATGCCGATACCCGCAAGGTGCTCATCGAACGGCTCGGCATCGAACCGGGACAGCAGCTCGCCGAACTGCACCAGCGCATCCTGCGGGCGGATCTGCGTGCGCCACAACGAGATACCGAGAACGAAGCGGTCATCGTGCGACCGCCACGCCGTACCGTTGGGCGGGTCGCGCAGCTGCCCGCCGATGTCGTCGACTTCACCGGCCGCGCCGACACGGTCCGCCGGATCAGCGAATGGCTCACCCGCGCAGACGGTTTCGCGGTGCCGGTGTGTGTGATCGGCGGCATGGGCGGAATCGGCAAGAGCGCGCTCGCGGTGCACGTCGGTCATCGCGTCCGGGACCGGTTTCCGGACGGGCAGCTGCACGTCGATATGCACGGCTTCGCGCAGGCCCGCGGTCGCGGTCCCGGCACTCGATCCGGCACCCCGGCCGCGGACACGCTCGGCGATTTCCTGCGCGCCCTTGGCATTCCGGAGGGCGAGATCGCGCCGACCCTGGCCGAGCGTTCGGCCCAGTTCCGCAGCATCCTCGACGGCAAGCGGGTGCTCGTCGTGCTGGACAACGCGCGCGACAGCGACCAGGTCGCACCGCTGATTCCGGGCACACCCGGCTCGGCGGTGCTGATCACCAGCCGCTCATCGATGCCCGAATTACCTTGCGTGGTGGGCGTTCTCGGCGTGCGGCTCGACGTGCTGTCCCGGGCCGAGGCGCGCATCCTGCTCGCCGGAATCGCGGGTTCGCGTCGCGTCACCGCCGAGCCCGACGCGGTGGACAGCGTGCTCACCGCGTGCGGCGGGCTGCCGCTGGCCGTCCGGATCATCGGCGCGCGGCTGGCGGCCAGGCCGAACTGGAGCATCAGCAGCGTGGCCGAGCGGCTGGACGACGAGAAGCAGCGGCTCGGCACCCTGCGCAGCGGCGACCTCGCGGTCGAGGCGGCGTTCCGGCTCAGCTACGACCAGCTCGATTGCGCGCAGGCCAGGGCCTTCCGGATGTTGGCCATGCCGGAGGTCGCGGAGCTCTCGCTCGACGGCGCGGCCGCGATCCTCGGCTCGGACCGGATGCTGGTCGAGGAACTCTGTGAGTCGCTCGTCGACCTGAACCTGATGGAGACCAGCGCGTCCGGGCGCTACACCTATCACGATCTGCCCCGCCTGTTCGCCCGCGAGCTGCACCTGGGCCCCGACGCGGCCGAGCCGGTGTCCGGCGTGCTGATCCGCCTGCTCGACTTCTATCTGGCGACCATGAAAAACCTGATGACGGTGTGCAATCCGGGCTCACGACTATCGGAACACCTGGCGCCCACCGCAGCCGCCGGACTGTCGTTCCCCGACAGCATCGCCGCGCAGTACTGGCTCGACGTCGAGCGACCGAACCTGATCTCGCTGTACGAGCAGATCGCCAGGATCGGTGGTCCCGCGCTCGCGCTGGCCGCCGATATCGCCTGGGCCACTGCGGAATTGATCGACGGCGGGCCGCACTGTCAGGAGCTGTCGCGGGCGCTGGACCGGCTGCTCGAGGCAGGCGTGCGGGCGGGCGATCGCCGCGTCGAATGCCGGATCCGGGTCACCCTCGGCACGATCTACAGCTACTCGCTCGGCACGCTGCGCCAAGGCCGGGATCACGTGCGCATCGCGCTGTCCCTACCGCCGGCCTCGGCGAGTGACGTGCGACTGATCGCGTTCGCCGGCCAGCTGCTCGCCGCGACCACCAGGATGGGCACCGAGACGGCGGCCTCGATCGCGCACGCGGAACGGGCGATCCGGCTGGCCAGACGGGTCGAGGACCCCGCCGTCGAATGCGCCAGCCTGGTGCACATGTCCAAAACCCTGTCGGACGCAGGGAAATACCCGCAATCCCAGGAACGGGCGACCGAGGCGAAGACCCTGGCCGCCAAGATCGGCAATGCCGCGCTGGAGGCGATGGCGACCCACGAGCTCGGCGCGAGTCGCGGCTATCAGGGCGACCATCGGCACGCGATCGAGTTGTGCCGCGAGTCGGTGCGACTGGCCCGGCTCAGCGGGGTGGAACTGCGCGAAGGCTGGGCACTGGCCCGGCTGGCGCACGTGCACATGATGGCCGGGCAGGTGATCGAGGCCGAACCGATCGCCGATGCGGCAATCCGAATGCTCAACCGCGCGATCGGGCCGATGTCGCGGGCCCGCGTGCTGGTGCTGCACGGTCTCATCCTGCAGGCGGTCGGCCGGACCCATCAGGCGTATTGCGTATACCGTTCGGCGGCAGAGGCTTTCGCCCTCATGGAGGACGCGCACTTCACCCACGAACGGCTCAACGGTCAGGTGGAGGCGCCGATCCTGGCGCTGCTCGGCGAGCACCTCGACCAGGTGATCGCCGAACGCAATCAGCGGCGTGCCGCCACCGGTTCGGCGTAAGCGGGAAGCCACCGACGGACTTCCCGCTCACCGTGCCGCACGGCTCAGTGGCCGCCGTTGTCCTTCAGCCGCTGGATCGAGGCCGTCACCTCGGCCTCGGCCTCGGTGCGGCCGACCCACTCCGAGCCCTTGACGAACTTGCCGGGCTCGAGATCCTTGTACCGCTCGAAGAAGTGCTTGATCGCGGCAAGCTCGAACTCGGGCACATCCTTCAGATCCTGGATGTGCTCCCAGCGCGGATCGCCGGCCGGCACGCACAGCACCTTGTCGTCGCCGCCTGCCTCGTCGACCATCTTGTACATCGCGACCGGGCGCACCTCGATGAGGCAGCCGGGGAACACCGACTCGGGCAGCAGGACCAGCGCGTCCAGCGGGTCACCGTCCTCGCCGAGGGTGTTCTCGATGTAGCCGTAGTCGGCGGGGTAGACCATGGACGTGTAGAGGTGCCGATCGAGCCGGACCCGTCCGGTCTCGTGATCGACCTCGTACTTGTTCCGAGAGCCCTTGGGGATCTCGATGGTGACGTCGAACTCCACGCCATCTCCTTCGGTGCATCTATGAGCATGAGCAGTCACGACTGCCGACTCGCCAGGTTGTTCGGGGGAACGGTTGCGCAACGAGGATAGTGTGGTCGGCGGGGACATGGGTGCGGCAGGCGGCTGCTGCGGAAATCAGTCGAGGAGAGCTGCGGGCTGTGGTTGGTAAGAACATCGGTGGCTTGGCTGCCCGACGGCGCCGCAATATCTGGATCGGACTCGGCGTGACGCTCGCCGTCGTCCTCGCGGCGGGTGGTGGCGTCCTGCTCACGGTCAAGCCGTGGACCGACGAATTCCGGCACGGCGGCCTGACCACGGCCGCGCCGCCCGCGCCGGTCAAACCGTATCCGCAGGTGGCCCCCGCGCCCTCGAACGCGCCAGCGCCGAGCCCGGCCGGGATCGCCGCCGCGCTCGCGCCGGTCATCGGCAATCCCGATCTCGGCGCCTTCGCCGGGCAGGTCACCGACGCCGACAGCGCGACGGTGCTGTGGAGCGGCGACCCGACCCGGCCGATGATTCCGTCGTCCACCGCGAAGATCCTGACCACGGCCGCCGCGCTGCTCACGCTGCCGGACAATCATCGGCTGATCACCAAGGTGGTGGCCGGGACCGCGCCGAACGAGCTGGTGCTGGTCGGCGGCGGCGATCCGACGCTCACCGCCGAGCCGGAAGGCAAGGGTTACTACCCGAACTCGGCGCGGGTGTCCGATCTCGTCGCCCAGATCAAGAACTCGGGCCGGGCCATCGACACGATCGTGGTCGACACCTCGGCCTACGCCGGGCCGAGCATGGCGAAGGGCTGGGACCCGGTCGACATCCACGACGGCTCGATCGCGCCGATGGAGTCGGTGATGATCGACGGCGGCAGGCTGCAGCCGCTCGTCGAGTACTCGCCGCGCACCCCGACGCCCGCGCTGGACGCCGGGCGCAGGCTGGCCACCGACCTCGGTCTCGACCCGGCCAAGGTCCGGGCCGGCACCGCGTCGCCCGGCGCCGCCGAGGTGGCGAGTGTGCAGTCGGCGCCGCTGCGCGACCGGCTGCGCGACATGATGGTTTACTCCGACAACATTCTCGCCGAGGCGGTCGGGCGGGAGATCTCCGTCGCCAACGGCGGCGAGGCCTCGTTCAGCGGCGCGGTCGACGCGGTGCGCACCGCGCTCGGCAAGGCGGGCTTCGACCTGGCCGGGCTGGACATGCAGGACAACAGCGGGTTGTCGGTGGACGACCGCGTTCCGGCCAAGCTGCTCGATCGGGTCATCGCGACCGCGGCCAAGCCGAACGCGTCGACGGCCGTCCAGCCCGCCAACACCATGGCACGCCCCGAAAACGACCGGCTCGCAGCCACTTTGGCGCCGCTGCTGGACGACCTGCCGATCGCGGGCGCGACCGGGTCGCTGACCAGCCGCTATGTCGAACGCAACCGGCAGGGCGCCGGTTTTGTCCGGGCCAAGACTGGAACTCTGTCGGTGTCCAGCGCGTTGGTCGGGTATGTGCTCGACGCCGATGGGCGGGTGCTGACCTTCGCGTTGATGTCGAACGATCGACCGCCGGAGGTGAGCAGGCCCGCGCTCGACGCGATCGCAGGCACGCTACGCAACTGTGGATGCTCGTGACGGGTGGTTGACAATGCACGGAGAAATTTCCGACCCAGCTGATACCGGCGCGGGTTCAGTCGAGCCCGTGGCCGCGGGTGCGGTCGAGAAGGCCAAGGGCCGCTCGGGGTTCTCCGGTGCCGTCGACTGGAAGTTGGCCGCGAAGACCGGCGCCACCCTGGTGCCGTCCGGTCCGCGTACCTCGCGATACTCGGCCGAGCAGGTGGTGGCCGAGCTGGCCGTCGCGTCCGAACGCGCCGAAGGACCGGTCCGGGAAGTGAGCGGGCTGCTCGACGATCAGCCGGTGCCCGCCGCTCGGATCGTCGACCGGCCGGGCTGGATCGAGGCGGCCGCCGACTCGATGGGCCAGCTCACCGGCACCGGCGGGAACACCGGCGAGCGCGGGCTGCTGCAAGGCAAACCGGCAGGCGTGCAGGCGGGCGCGATGCTGGCCTTCCTGTCCACCGCGATCCTCGGCCAGTACGACCCGTTCACCGGGCCGGACGGCACCCTGCTGCTGGTCGCGCCGAACATCGTGGCGGTGGAGCGCGCACTGGGCGTCTCGCCGAGCGACTTCCGGCTCTGGGTCTGTCTGCACGAGGTGACGCACCGGGTGCAGTTCTCCTCGGCGCCCTGGCTGGCCGACTACATGCGCACCAATGTCGAGGTGCTCGGCGACGTCGGCGACGAACCGCTCAACGAGATGCTCTCCCGCTTGGTCGAGGAGGTCCGCGACCGCCGCCGCGGCAGCACGCCCGACGATCCCGCCGCCCGCGGTGTGGTCGGCCTGCTGCGGGCCACCCAGGCTCCGCCGCAACGCGAGGCCCTCGATCGATTGCTGATGCTCGGCACGCTGCTGGAAGGCCACGCCGACCATGTGATGGATGCCGTCGGTCCCGCCGTGGTCCCCTCGGTCGAACAGATCCGTTCCGCGTTCGACCAGCGCCGCAAGCGCCCGACCAACCCGCTGCAGCGCATCATGCGCGCGCTGCTCGGGGTGGACGCGAAGGTCGCGCAGTACGTGCGCGGCAAGGCGTTCGTGGACGACGTCGTCGGCCGGGTCGGCATGGAACGCTTCAACACCATCTGGACCAACGCCGAAACCCTGCCCCGCACAGACGAAATCGAGCGTCCTGAACGCTGGGTCACCCGCGTCCTCGGCTGACGCCGCGACCACGCGACTCCTCGACGGTAGGGGCGAGGTCGGTACGCTCCGGTTATGGGTGGACCTGTGGCTGAGCCGCGTCGGCTGCCGGAGACGGCGGCGGTGCTGGCGGTCCGGCGCGCGGTCCGGGACTGGGTCGCCGCGTATGCGCCGGGTGGGGATCTCGTAGTAGCGCTGTCGGGCGGGGCTGACTCGCTGGCGCTCACTGCCGCGGCTGTGGTCGAGGCGGGCGCGGTCGATGCGATCGTGATCGACCATCAATTGCAGGCGGGCTCGGACGTGGTCGCGGCGGACGCCGCTGCTGCGGCGCTGGCATTCGGGTGCCGCTCGGCTCGGGTGATCGCGGTCGAGGTCGGTGGCGAAGGCGGGCTGGAAGCAGCCGCGCGGCGGGCTCGGTATGCGGCATTGGACCAAGCACGGGACGGGCGGCCGGTGCTGCTCGGGCACACCCTCGATGATCAGGCGGAAACCGTATTACTCGGGTTGGCGCGCGGGTCGGGCGGACGTTCGATTCAGGGGATGGGCGAGTGGACGCAGCCTTGGGGCCGCCCGCTGCTCGGCGTGCGGCGGGCGGTGACACGGCAGTTGTGTGCGGACGTGGACGTGTCGCCGTACGAGGATCCGCACAACGCATCACCCGAGTTCACCAGGGTTCGATTGCGCACCGAAGTGCTGCCGTTGCTGGAGGAGGTGCTCGGCGGCGGGGTCGCCGCCGCGCTCGCGCGCACGGCCGAACAGTTGCGCGAAGACGGCGCGGTGCTCGACGCATTTGCGAGTGAGCTGCTGCACACCGCGAGTGATGGCGCGGCGCTGTCGATCGAGACGCTCGCCACTGCGCCCGCCGCGCTGCGTCGCCGGGCGATCCGGGCCTGGCTGCTCGCGGGCGGGGCGAAAGCGCTGACCGGCAAGCATTTACGCGCGGTGGACGAGCTGATCACCGACTGGCGCGGGCAGGGCGGGGTCGCGGTCGGCGGCGGGCGCGCGGGTAGCAGGTTGGTCGCGGCGCGCGAACATGGCAGGCTGACACTGCGGCGTGAGCGTCCGGCGTGACCACGCAGGGCCAGGGAACGCCGCCCGTGTTACTGCGTCTGCGCAGCGGCTGATGACACATAATGGGTCGGCCGTCCGGGAGCGAAAACCAGAAGGGAACAGCTGACGTGTACGGGGACGACATCGCGTCTGTTCTGATCACCCAGGAAGAGATCGCCGCCAAGACGAAAGAGCTGGCCGAGCTCATCGCCAAGCGCTATCCCGCCGACGCCCCCGAGGGGGACCTGCTGCTGGTAGGCGTGCTCAAGGGCGCGATCTTCTTCATGACCGACCTGGCCAAGGCGTTGCCGATCCCGACCCAGCTCGAGTTCATGGCCGTCTCGTCGTACGGGTCGTCCACCTCGTCCTCCGGCGTGGTCCGCATCATGAAGGACCTGGACAAGGACATTGCCGGGCGCAACGTGCTGATCGTCGAGGACATCATCGACTCGGGCCTGACGCTGTCCTGGCTCAAGCGCAACCTATCCACCCGCAACCCGGCCTCGCTCGAGGTGGTCACCCTGCTGCGCAAGCCGGACGCGCTACGCACCCACGTCGACGTCGCGCACGTCGGCTTCGATATCCCGAACGAATTCGTCGTCGGCTACGGCCTCGACTACGCGGAGCGCTACCGCGACCTGCCCTACATCGGCACCCTCGACCCGAAGGTCTACTCCTAGCGGTCCGGCAGAATGCCGAAAATCGTTGCGGGGGAGCCGGAGCCGCGCCGGTAGAGCGGCCCGCCGACCAGGATCCAGGCACCGGTCGCGGGGATCGCGGCCAGGTTGGCCAAGCACTCCAGGCTGATCCGGTGCTCGCCGTAGAGCAGTTTGGAGACGGCGTTGGTGTCGTCGGTGCCCAGGTCGGGGCCGAAGGTGTCGATGCCGAGCGCGCCGCGGTGGCCGAGCCTGCCGGTGCGCAGCAGCCATTCGATCGTCTCGACCGCGAAACCCGGCTGATGGTCGGCGAATTCGGCGGTGCCGAGGAATTCCGGGGTGCCCCACTTGGCATCCCAGCCCGTCCAGGCGATCACCGCCGCGCCGTTCGGGATGCGTCCGTGCCGTCCCTCCCACTGCTTCAGATCGGCGACGGTGATCGCGTAGTCACGATCGCGGTCGCACGCCTCGCGGACATCGACCTTCACCGCGGGCAGCAGCAGATCGTCCAGGTCGAGCTGGTCGGCGCCGAGACCGTCGGAGTGGAAGTGAATCGGTGCGCCCCAATGGGTTCCGGTGTGTTCGCCCTGCTGGATGTAGCGCAGGTAGAAGCCGTCGTTGGCGACCGTCGCGACGATGTCGGTGCGGAACTCCGGATCGTCCGGATACAACGGCGTGGTGGCCGGATCGTGCACATGCGAGAGGCTGACCAGCCGCCCGAGCGGACGCGGCGAGGTCATCGTTTCCGCTGCGGGATGGCTCGCGCGAGCGCGAGCAGGTCGGCCTCTAGCCAGCGGAACAACCGGTAGGTAACCACGAAGGCCAGAATGCCACCGACGCTGAGCAAGCGCACCGGAACGATCACCAACTCCAGGTCCCCGGCGTCGACGAAGGTCGCACCCGCCACGCCGAGCAGTGGCACCGACGCCGCGACGCCGAGATAGAAGTTGCCGCGCCGGGCCAGATTTCGCAGCTGGCGTTCGTCGCCCGGTCCGATTCCGCCGCGCACCAACAACTGTGGATACACCGAGCGGACCGCGTAGACCATGATCGGGAAGAACGGATAGGCCAGCGCGATGGCCGCGCAAACCACCTGTGCCGCAAAGAAATGCAGGAACGTCTTCGGCGGCAGATCGACACCGGTGAAAGCCAGGCCGAGCGGCCAGATCACGCCGGCGGCGAGCCAGAAGCCGAACGGCACCAACACCGCCCAGTCACCCATCAGCAAGGTGTCGCGGCGCGCCTTGGCCAGCGTGCGCGCGGAATACTCACGGCCACGGGCCAGGCGGAAGCCGATGGTCAGCGGCCTGCGGGTGAGGAAGATCAGCAGCAGCGCGGCGACCGGGAAGGCGATCAGGTTGTTGACCAACCCGACGGTGGCGAACTTGTGCTGATCGGCCTCCGACATCCGATCGATGATCAGCGACTGGTTCAGCTGGATGTTGTACCAGCTCGCCAGCACGTTCGGCACGCCGATGCACACGGCGGCGAACGGGATCAGCCAGCCGCGCGCCCGATGGGCCAGGCTGGTCGGCGGCGGATCGGCCAGGTTCCGTGCGCGGGCGTCCAGGCACAGGTCGAGCTGTCCGGCCAGCTCGGCGCCGTTGCGCCAGCGGCGTCTCGGGTCGGCGTGCAGGCAGTCCAGCAGCACGCGGCGCAGGGCCGCCGGTGTGTCCGCGGGCAGTTGGGAGCGGGTGGCGGCGGTGACGCCGTCGCGGCGTACGGCGAGCATGCGCGCGTGCGTCTCGGCCGGTGTCTCGCCTGCTCGCGGGGTGTCGTCGAACGGGCTTGCGCCCGTGAGCATTTCCCACAGCAACACACCGAGCGAGTAGATATCGCTGCGGGTGCCCGGCGCGGGCGCGGCCGGGTCGAGGAGGCGGGCCAGCTGCTCCGGCGACCGGTACGGCAGCGAATCATCCACGGGCTGAGCCGGATTCGCCGCGGCCGGGCGTGGACCCGACTCGCTCAGCGCGAAATCGGCCAGCTTCGGAATGCCCTCGGCGGTGAACAGCACGTTCGCGGGTTTGAGGTCGTGATGCAGCACCCCGTGGTGCTCCGCGTAATCCAGCGCGTCGGCCAGCCGCCTGCCCACCCAGGCCACCGTCTCCGGCCAGCTCAGCGCCCCGATCTCGGCCCGCACACTCGAATCCGACGGCCGGATCTCGCCTTTCGCCTCCATCGCCGCATCGATGGCGCGCAGCAGCAGCGCGCCACCGTCGGACTCCGGGCCGGTGCGCCGCTGGTCGAGCACGCCGACCGCGGTACCGCCGGGCAGGTACTGCATGTAGACGAGGCGGGGCGCGGCGGCGCTGAGCAGCGAGCGGCCGGTGCCGACCGGTGTGCCGGTGTCTCGCGCAACGCGTTCGCCAGGGAACGTGTCTGTCCGCGTAGGTCGCGGGAAGCCGGTGCTGCGGCCGCGCGGTGCGGCGACCGTCGCGTCGTCGGTCTGGCTCGGCGGATTACCGCTGACCGCGGTGGAATCGGCGTCTACCGGGCTGGCCACGGTAGCGTCGCTGTCCGAGGGTGCACCGTCGCGCACAGTGTTGTCTGTGCCGCCGGGCGCGTTGGCGACGGTGGCATCGAGCGATGCACTCCCGCGCACGGTGTCGTCTGAATCGAGGTTGTGCGGGGATGGGACCGTGACGTCGTCGGCCGAGGGTTTGCGGTCGGGCTCGGTGGGGTCTTCTGGGCGTGGGCGTTGCACGCTGTGGAAGCCGGGCGGCTTCGATCGGGAGCCCGCTCGGTTACCGGTGTCGCGGACGGAATCATCTGTCTCCCAGTCGAACGGGTCATCGCGGTCGGCGGAGGGGTCGGTACTCAGCAGCCGCTGGTCGAAGACTCGGACGATGTGCGCGTGATCGAGCTGCGCCATGGTGCGCGGCGCGCTGGCCCGGCCCGCCGAAAGGCGCACGGCGACAAGCCGTTGCATGGAGCGTTGCCTGGCCAGGAAGACTCGGCCGAGTACGCCGGTGCCGAGGTCGGTGATCAGGTCGAAGTCGTCGATCTGCCGACCGGGGGCCAGATCGGCCAGTGCGGCAACCGCTTCGGCGGATTCCGCCGTGCCGAAGTCGGCGGTGCTGTCATCGATGGCGAAGTCGGCGAGGCGCTCGCGCACCTCGTCGGCGAGTTCCGGGTATTCGGTGAGGAAGTCCTCGATGGTCAGCGGTGCGTGGCGGCGCCGCGCCAGGAACTCCTCGCAGAGCAGGTCGGTCAGCGCGGGACAGTGCTCGACCTCCGGAAATTCCTTGCGGTACTCGGCAATCCGCTTGCCGAGGTCGGCGGCCCTGGCCCAGCGCTCGCGTAGGTCGATGCGCAGCAGATCGGCGAGCACCGCGAGGCGCACCTGGGCGCCGTCGGGCACGTAGTCCGCGAGCCGCGGCGGCGTGAACGGATCCGCGCGCAGGCTGCGCTGCCAATCGTCGGCGAACCGGGCGACGGCGTCGGCGCGCGACGAGGTCACGTGCGCGTCTCCGGCCCGGTCGGCCCGCTGTCGTCGAAATCGGCCACTGTCACAACAATATTCGTGCCCGCCGACTCCGGCGCGACGACGCGCTCCAGCGCCCGCAGATCGGCCTCCAGCGCGCGGAACAGCAGATAGGAGCCGACGAACGCGATGATGCCGCCCGCGCACAGCACCCGAACGGCGAAGATCACCATCGGAATATCGGACGGCGGCAGGAAAGTCACCCCCGCCACCGCGAGCAACGGCACCGACGCGGCGACCGCCAGATATCCGTTGCACCGCCGGTCGAGCCCGCGCAGCCAGATCGCGTCCTCCGGGCTGATGTCGCCGTGCCGCAGGAACAGCGGATAGATGCAGCGCACCATGTAGAAGGTCAGCAGGAAGAACGGATACGCGACCGCGATGGCACCGCATACCACCAGCGACGCGAGGAAGTGCACGATCGCCCGCGCGGGCAGATCACCGGTCACCAGTTGCAGCGTGAGCGGGAAGGTGATGCCCGACAGCACCCACAGCGAAAACGCAACGGCCACCGCACGATCGCCGAGCAGCAGCGCGTCGCGTCTGGCATGGCGCAATGTCTCCGGGTCGTAGCGTCGCCCCTTGCGTAGTCCGCGCGGCACCGTCAGCAACGACCGGGACAGGTACACCACGATCGCGATACCGGTGGGGAAGAACACCGCGTTCACCACGCCGGTGATGACGACAAAGCTGTGCTGGGCCTCCTCGGTCAGCCTGCTGATGATCAGGTGCTGGTTGTGCTGGATGTTGTACAGCGAGGCAAGCACATTCGGCAGCCCGACCGACAGCAGCGTGACCAGCACCATCCACGGCCGCAGCCGCAGCCGCCAGCTGTTCGGCGCCGGATCGACGAGCTCGCGGGCCCGCGCGTCCAGGCACAGCTCGAACTGCCGTGCCAGCACCGACCCGTTCGCCCACCGCTTCGTCCGCTCCGGCTCCAGGCAGCTGAGCAACACCCGGCGCAGCGCCGCCGGGCAATCGGCCGGAACCCGTTCCAGCGCAGCCGCGTCCACCCCGCCGCTGCGCCGTTCCAGCATGGCCTCCAGCGTGGTGTCGTCGCCGGGATTGTCGGCGCCCGCGGTGCTGTCGTCGAACGGTTTCGCCCCGGTGAGCAGTTCCCACAGCACCACTCCGAGCGAGTAGATGTCGGCGCGGGTGTCCAGATCCGCCGCGCTGCGGTCGAATCCGGGATGGCAGGCCTCCAGCTGCTCCGGCGACATGTACGCCAGCGAGCCGCCGAAATAGGCCACCGGGCTGGTGCCCTCGACATTGCGGCTGAAGCTGATGTTGAAGTCGGCGAGCTTGGGCACCGCCTCCGCGGTGAGCAGCACATTGGCCGGTTTCACGTCGCGGTGCAGCACCCCGTGCGCCGAGGCGTAGTCGAGCGCCTCGGCCAGCCTGCGGCCCAGCCAGGCCACCGTCTCCGGCCAGCTGAGCGCGGCGATCTCGGCGCGCACGCTCGAATCCGTCGGCCGGATCTCGCCTTTCTCCTCCATTGCCGCGTCGACCGCGTCGAGCAGCAGCTGACCGCTGCGTTCGGCGGGTGGGGTGGCGCGCACCCAGCGCAGTACGCCCAGCAGGGTGCCGCCGGGCAGGAACTGCATGTAGAGCAGGCGCAGCCGGCGCGCGGGACCGGCGTCGT
Organism: Nocardia sp. NPDC046473; assembly: GCF_040645995.1. Lineage (NCBI taxonomy): Bacteria > Bacillati > Actinomycetota > Actinomycetes > Mycobacteriales > Nocardiaceae > Nocardia > Nocardia sp. NPDC046473. The sequence continues at coordinate 276,631 of NZ_JBEYZJ010000002.1, read as the reverse complement.
CGAGCAGGCGCTGGTCGAAGACCCGCACGATGTAGTCGTGGTCGAGCTGGGCCAGCGTCTGCGGTTCGGTGCCGTGATCGGTGGAGATCTTGACCGCGACGAGCCGCTGCAGCGAGCGCTGCCTGGCCAGGAAGACGCGGGCGAACGCGCCGCTGCCCAGCCCGGTCAGCAGGTCGAAATCATCGATCCGCTGGCCGATTTCGATGCGGTCGAGCGCGTCGAGCCGTCCGGGGCCGGTGCCGATCGTGGTGGGAATGGCTGTCGCCGTTCCCGTCAGATCGGTGGTGGTCGCTCGGGTCACTTCTGAACCACGAGTCGACTCGGTAGTTCGGTTCAATTCGTTATCGACGAAGGCGGCTCTGGTGCGCGCGAGCGCGGTCAGCGTGAAATCCTGCAGCGCCGCCCGCCGGGTGCTCTGATCGACATCATCGGCGTTCAGCAGTGCACGCAGTTCGGTCACCTGGTGGGGATATTCGCGCAGGCATTCGCGCGGATCCACCCGTTCGCCGCTGTGCCTGCGGATGACGAACTCCTCGTACACCAGACCGGCCGGGATACTTCCGGGCTGAAGTTCGGGAAACTCGGCGCAGTATTCGGCGAGCCGTTTACGGGTGTCCTGGTTTGCACCGAGCACCGTCCGGCGCAACCAGCGATGCCGCAGGTCGACGCGGATCAGCTCGAGCAGCGCCTCGGTGCGCAGCGTCCGGGCGTCGGGCAAATACTCCGCGATCTCGGGCGGGCGGCGGGCGGATTCATCGGCGGCGTCTTCCCACGCGGCGGAGAACGCTGCCACGGCGCTGAATTCGGTACGCAGCGGATGGTTGCCGAAACCAGCGCGCGCATCGAAACCGGCGGCGGAATCGGAACTTCTATCGGAGTTGGCACTCATTCTCGGACCTAGTGGCTCGGCGGACACCGGAGAATCCGCACTGGTCGGTCGGGTGGATGTGCCGGAGAAATTCCGCCACACCCGACGCCATCGTCCCCCGAGCAGTATTCGGAATGATAACTTGCGGCTTGAGAGCGATCACCCGAATTCGACAACGATGCGACGGGGGACGACCAGCACATGCAGATCAAGGCCACAGCGGTGGCGGACGCTTCGGCGAAAACCGAAACTTCCGGCCCGGAGACAGCCGCGCAGACGTCGACCAAGCACTCGGCGGTCGCGCAAGTTACCCAGAAACAGTCGACGGTCGCACCGGCATCGCCGACCCGATCGGGAGCCGAGGCGAGTGCGCCCGCTCAAGATAGTCCGCTAGGCGCGAACGACCAAATCCTGTCCGACAAGGGTCCGGCCGCGGCCATCGCGGCGGGCGTGCGGGACGGTTCGCTGACCGCGACGGAGGTGGTCGAGACGACCATGGCCCGGATCGTCGCCGAACACCGGAACACCAATGCCTTCAGCGTCATTCGCACCGAGAAGGCCAGGTCCGAGGCGGCGGCGCTGGAGCAGCGCGCCGATCTGGACGTGCTGCCGCTGGCCGGAGTGCCGATCGCGATCAAGCACAACATCGCGGTGACCGGCGAGACGATGCGGTCCGGCTCGGCGGCCACCGATGCCCGTCCGGTCGCCGACGATCATCCGGTGGTGCGCAGGCTGCGGGCCGCGGGCGCGGTGGTCGTCGGACTCACCACGGTGCCGGAGCTCGGGCTGTGGGGCACCACCGATACCCCGGAGCGGATCACCAGCAATCCATGGAACGTCGCGCGGAGTTCGGGCGGCTCGTCCGGCGGTTCGGCCGCGGCGGTCGCCGCCGGGCTGGTGCCGATCGCGCACGGCAACGACGGACTCGGTTCGATCCGCATCCCCGCGGCCTGCTGCGGGGTGTACGGCATCAAGCCGGGCCGCTACACGGTGCCCGCGGAGATCGGCGTCGACTCTTGGTCGGGCATGGTCGAAAACGGCGTGCTGGCAACGACAGTCGGCGATGCCGCGCTGACGCTGTCGGTGCTGGCCGCCCGACCGGACCTAGCCGAGGTGGAGCCGCCCGGCCGACTACGCATCGGTCTAGCCGTGGCTCCGCCGTATCGCTGCTTTCCGGTCGACCGGCACTGGACCAACGCCGCCCGCACCGCGGCCTCGGTCGCCGCCGCGGCAGGCCATCTGGTCGAGCCGACCACGTTGCCCTATGGCGACGCGATGCTGTCGATCTTCTTGCGCTGGTTGGCCGTTGGGTCCCGCGCCGCCGCCGCGCTACCCCATCCCGACCGCCTGCAACCGCGCACCCGCCGCCACCTCGCGCTCGGCCGCCTGGTGCAGCGACTACGCCTGGTTCGACCGGCCCAGATCGATCGGGTCGAGGCGCGCCTGCTCGAATACTTCGACCGCTACGACGTGGTGATCACGCCCACGCTCGCCTGCCCGCCGCCCAAGGCGCGGGCCTGGCACAGTCGCAGCTGGCTGGCCAATGTGCTTGCCACCGCCCGGTTTTCGCCCTTCACCCCGCTGTGGAACCTGGTCGGCTGGCCGGCCGCGTCCATCCCGATGGGCATGCATCCCGATGTCGGGACGCCGGTGGCCGCTCAGCTCGCCGGTCCGCCGGGGAGCGAATCCACCCTGCTGCGGTTGTCCGCGCAACTGGAATCGCTGCACCCGTGGCGGCGCACCATCAACTGATCAGGCGCTGATGGCGGGTTGCGGCTGCTGCACCGAGAACCCGCCGTCCACTGCGCGGCCGGCGAATTCGAGGATGGTCGGCCGGGTGTCGTCGGCCCGCCACGCGACGGCCAGCTCGCACGGTGCGAGGCCAGCCACCGGTCGCGCGGTGAGGCCGGGCCAGCGGTACATCGGCACGTTGTTCTCGGCCAGCAGGCAGACGCCGAGACCGAGGCTCACGGCCTCCAGCTTGTCCTCGGGGGTCGCCGCCTCGGCGCCGATCTTCGGCTGACGTCCGTTGCGGGCGTCGTTGCCGAGCCAGAAGTCGCGCACCGCACCGGCTTCGGTGGGCAGCGCGATGAACGGCTCGTCGAGCAGGTCGGTGAACTCGATGATTTCCCGGTCGGCCAGCGGGTGGTTCTCCGGGAGCAGCACCCAGCGCGGCTCGGTGCGCAGCACCTGCCAGCGGTAGCGGTTCGGGTCCGGCAGCGGCAGCCACACCAGCGACAGGTCCGCCTGCCGACCGGACAGGCCGCTGGACGGGTCGGTCCAGGAGGCCGCGTGCAGCGCGAGTCGGTGGCCGCTCGCGCTTTCCAGGTCGTTCAGCAGGCCACGGCCGAGCGCGGACTGGATGCCGACGCGCAGCACCTCGCCCGCCTCCTGCAGCGAGACGTTGGTGACCTCCCACAGCTCCAGGATCTTGCGGGCGCCCTCGAGCAGTTCCTTGCCTGCCACGGTCAGGGCCACGCTGCGCTGGTTGCGGTCGAACAGGACCACGTCGAGCTGGCGTTCCAGCTGCCGGATCTGACGCGACAGGGTGGGTTGAGCGATGTGCAGCCGCTGAGCGGCGTTGGTGAAGTGCAGTTCCTCAGCGACGGCGACGAAATACCGCAGGTCGCGCAAATGCGGGTCCATAGCCCCTTGCTATCAGAATCAGTCCTGAATTTCCAGCCTTATCAGGCCGGAAAGTTCGGATACGGGTACCAAAACGTTCTACAGGTTTGTTAGGGACAGCATATTGCTTGTGATGGTGGGACGCACCATCGACTCCGCGAATCTTCGGCATGTGAGCGCCGAACCGGCCACTCGGCGACAGTTGGGCGCGTGACCAGCAATGATGGTGGCCCGCCGCGCGCCGCGCGAGCTGAAACTGGCGGTCTGTGTGATTGCCGTTCGTCAGCTGGACACCCTCTTCTGGCCGATGTGTGGTCATTTCCTCCCCCGATAGTGATTTTCGTCACAATTTGGTTTGTATTGCCGATTGGACCGCATCTCGGACCGCTCCCGAACACGCGAAAAGGCGCTGCGGCCGGGACGAATCCACGGCCGCAGCGCCCGCTGCGCGACCCGATCTAGACGCTGCGCGCCCGGTCCTCATACGCCTTGCGCTTATCGGCGTCGACGTCGTCGAGGAACGCGTGACCCGAGCCGAGCACCCGGCCGAGGCCGTCGCCGATCGCCTCCGGCAGCAGCCCGACCAACTGCGAGACAATGCCCGCCACCGCCGTCACCCGCACCTTCGACTTCGGCGCGACGATCAGTCCGACGATCGCGTCGGCGATCTCCTCCGGCTCGGCCGGGCGCAGCAGCTTCGGCGCGGTGACGCCCGCACCGAGCTCGGTGTTGGTCAGCGTCGGCAGCACCGAGGAGAAGCGAACGCCGGAATCGCGGTACTCCTCGCGCAGCGTGTCGGTGAACCCGAGCACCGCGTGCTTGCTCGCGTTGTAGGTGGCCAGGCCGGGGATATGCGTCTCGCCCGCGAGCGAGGCGATGTTGATGACGTGCCCGCGTTTGCGCGGCAGCATCCGGGCCAGGCCCAGTTTGGAGCCGAGAATTACACCGTAGACATTGATGTCCAGGATGCGCCGGGTGATCTGGTCCGGCTCGTCGACCAGCTTGCCGGTCGGCATGATCCCCGCGTTGTTGATCAGTACGTCGATCGGGCCGACGGTGCGCTCGACCTCGTCGAGGAAGTTCTCGAACGAGGCGGGATCGGTGACGTCGAGGCGGCCGTACAGCTCGAAGCCGCGCGCGGTGCCGGACTCCTTCACGGTGGCCTCGTCGATATCGCCGATCGCGATCTTGGCGCCGAGCGCCTGCAACGCGGTGGCGGTAGCCAGGCCGATGCCGCGGGCGCCGCCGGTGATGACGACGACCTTGCCGCGAATCTTCGAAGTGTCCGTCACTTGTTGTCTCCCTTGAGCTTCAGCACGGCGGGCAGGTCGATGCGGCGCAGGCCGCGGGCACCGGCCGCGCGCATGGCGCCGAGTGCGAAGAGCAGCTTCGGCATCGAGTACGGGTACCAGAACAGCTCTTTGTCCTGGGTCGGCAGCATCGGCGCGGTGATCGCCTGCTGACGGCAGTACTTGCGCACGCCGTTGGCGCCGCCCCAGCGCGCGCCGACGCCGGACAGGCCCCAGCCGCCCATCGGCAGCGCGAAGTTGAACAGGTTGCTGAAGACGTCGTTGATGTTCACCGCGCCCGCGTTCAGCTGCCTGGCGATCCGCTCGCCGCGGTCCTTGTCGCCGGTCCACACCGACGCGGACAGTCCGTAGATCGAATCATTGGCCAGCCGAACGGCTTCCGCCTCGTCGGCCACCTTCATCACCGGCAGCGTCGGGCCGAAGGTCTCCTCGGTGATGCAGGACATGGTGTGGTCGACGTCGACCAGCACGGTCGGCTCGAACGCGGTGCCGAACCCGGCCCGCTTGCCGCCGGTGAGCACCCGTGCCCCGGCCGCGACGGCCTCGTCGACGTGGCGCTGCACGATGTTCGTCTGGTTCTCGTTGGCCAGCGCGCCCACGTCGTGCTTGGACTCGCGGCCGTCGATGCCCTGCCGCAGTGCCTTGACGTTCGCGGTCAGCTTGGCCACGAACTCGTCGTAGACCGGCGCCTCGACGTAGACCCGCTCCACCGAGATACATACCTGGCCGGAGTTGAACATGCCGCCGAACGCGATGCCGTGCGCGGCCCGATCCAGGTCGGCGTCGGCCAGCACGATGGCCGGATCCTTGCCGCCGAGTTCCAGGCTGTACGGGACCATCCGCTCGGCACAGGCCACCGCGATCTTGCGGCCGGTCGCGGTCGAGCCGGTGAACTGGATGTAGTCGGCATTGCCGACGACGGCCCCGCCGGTCGCGCCTGCGCCGGTGACCACCGCGAACACCGGCGGTGCGCCGATTTCGGCCCAGCCCCTTGCCATTTCGAGCGCGGACAGCGGCGTCACCTCGGATGGCTTCAGGATGACGGCGGCGCCCGCGGCCAAGGCGGGGAACACGTCCAGCGCGGGCATGGCGAGCGGGAAGTTCCACGGGGTGATCACGCCGACGACCGGATACGGCTTGTAGACGGTGGTCAGCTTCTTCACCCTGGCCAGCGGGCTGTGCGGCGACGGGTGGTCGTCGGCGAGGAACTTGGCGGCGCGGCGCGCGTAGTAGCCGACCAGGTCGGTCGCGAAGGCCGGATCGATCAGCGAGTCGACCCGCGGCTTGCCGGTTTCGGACTGCACCACGTCGGCGATGGAGTCGGTGTGGTCGATCAGCCAGTCCTGGAACTTCAGCAGCCATTCCTTGCGACCGTTCGGGCCGATGGCCTCCCACTCCGGCTGATACAGCCGCAGCTCGCGCACCTTGGCCGCGACCTCGTCCGCGCTCACCACCGGCACCGTCCCGACCAGCTCGCCGGTGCCGGGATTGCGCACCTCGATGACGGCGGGGGCGTCGGTCTCCTGGCGCACCGGCTCCGCCTTGGCCGCCGGGGCCACCGCCTTCTTCGCGGCCGTCTTTCGTGCCGGTGCCTTCTTTGCCGCGGCGGGCGCTGGGTCGGTATTGGTCACGCTGTTCTCCCACTGACGTTGTGCTGTGAACCGCATCGGCTGACTACTGTGAGTCAGAACACTGAACTATGATCGTGACACAATGCTGGGGGAGTTTCTTGGCTCGGTTTGTCAACGGATGCGAGCTAATTTGTGTTCTGAGAACAAATCGGAGGAGATGTGACCGCATCGTCGCCCCAGCGGATCGGGCCGAACAGTGAAGTGGTCCGCGACTGGCTGGCGGAGTACGTCTACGAGACGATGCGCAGCGAGTCCATCGAGCAGATCGTGCACCGGCTCGACAGCGCCATCATCGCGAGCCTGCCCGAGCTCGCCGATCGTGACGTGCGCCGCGATCTCGCCGCGAGTACCCGCGCGCACGCCAGGGTCATGCTGAGCGGAATCACCAGCGACACTTTCGAATACGTGCTGCCCGAGGAGGCGCACACCTTCGCGCGAACCATCGCGCGTCGTGGCTTCGAACTGCGCATGCTGCTGCGGACCTATCACGTCGGCATGGAGGCGGTGCTCGACTACATGACCGAGACGCTCGAGCAGCGCCCGGCGCCGCAGGACATCGAGCGGGCGGTGATGCTGCGGATGTTCGAGCGGGCGACGAAGTGGGTCAGCCTGTCGGTCGAATTGCTCACCGACACCTACATGGAGGAGCGCGAGCGAGTCCTGCGGGCCGCGCTCAATCGGCGCACCGAGACCATTCGCGCAGTGCTGGCCGGTGACGAACTCGATCTGGATCAGGCCTCGGCCCGGCTCGGGTATCGGCTCGGCCAGCGGCACGTTGCCTTCGTGCTGTGGACCGATGAAGGTGAATCCGGCAGTGGGGAAGGCGAAGTCGTCGGTTTGCTCGACCGGGTCGCCACTCGGGTCGCGGCCGAGATCGGCAACGGCCGGGTGCTCACCGTGGCGTCCGGGTCCAGCGGCATGTGGGCGTGGGCCGGGCTCGATGACCTAGCCGATGCGGCCCAGGAGCCCGGCGCGCTGGAGTCCGTAGCCGCCGGGCTGGTCGAATCGCCGGTCCGGGTGGCCTTCGGCGTGCCCGCCGCGCAGGTCGCCGGATTCCGGCAGAGTCATCGCGAGGCGGTGGCCGCCAGGCAGGTGGCCGAGCGCGGCCCGGCCGCCACGGCACGGGTCATCGGTTATCGCGAGGTGGAGATCGCCTATCTGGCCGGTGCCGACGACGCGGCGATGCGCGGCCTGATCGGCCGGGAATTGCGCACACTGTCCGGATCGGACCCGAACGCGGCGCGGCTGCGCGAGACGCTGCACGCCTACCTGAAAAGCCATCGCAGCCCGGAGGCCACGGCGAAACTGCTTGGGGTGCACAAGAACACGGTCCGCTATCGGATCCAGCGGATCGAGGAACTGCTCGGTCATCCGATCGAACAGCGCAGCCTGCCGCTGGAGGTCGCGCTGGCCTGCGTCGCCGCCTTCGGGGTAGACGCGCTGCCCTGAAAGCGGCGAGCGCTCAGTCGATGGTTGTCTCGCCTGCGGCGACGCGACGCGACGGCGGTTCCGTCGGCGCGGCCACCGGGCGATCGGGTAGGTCCGCAAGTAGCTGCGTGGTGGCCGCGGCGATGGCCGTGACCGCCTTGTCGACGGCCACCTTGGTCGTGGAGCTCAGGCCGGACACACCACCGACCGTGCGCACGTACTGCAGTGCGGCAGCATAGATTTCCTGCTCGGTAGGGGCAGGCTCCAGGCCGCGAAGGAGGGTGATGTTACTACTCATGCGAGCACAGTAGCTCTCGAGCACGGTATGCGGCAGGGCAAGAAAACTCCCGCTCCGAAAATCGCGCCGCGCCCGTCCGTGCGCGGAACCGGCCCCGGCGGACGAAGACGGGCGAGCAAACTCCGGCGCGCCAGCAGGGACACGCAGAATTCGTCCCGTTACACAGGCTCTTCCAAGATCTATGGTGAACAATCGGGGCCATGGCTGCCCGCGGTGTACCCACGTTGACAACCTTCCCGTACGAGGAGCTGGATCAGCGCGAAGAGGACCACTGGTCCGGCGCGGCGGTGGCCGACGACGAATTACGGGCGCTGGCGCTCGGCGCCTTCTACTCCGCGCGCTGGGACGCCTTCCACGACGCGCTGCTGCTCGGGCCGGAGCGCGAGCATCCGCTCGGCGACCGCCGCGAGCTCGCCATCGACACGCTCACCGGCGCCTGGGGCATCACCGACGCGACCGAGGCGCAGGCCTCGATGGAGCAGTTGCTGGACGGCATGCACGCGCCGCTGTACGCGCTGGTCCATCCGCTGGTGATGGCCTCGATCAACGCCAGCGAACGGGACCGGTTCGGCGAGCGCGCCGATCGGCACCGCGCGTTCCTGCGTCAGGTCGGCTCGTTCCGCGGCATGGACAACCCGGAGGCGCTGGTCCGCGACTACGACATCTGGTCCCAGGCGATCAAGATCGGCTTCACCGACCACCTCGCCCGCCCGCTGCCCAGCGACATCCACGCGTGGGACCTGGCCCGCGTGGTCGCCGTCGCGCGGATGGCCTTCACCGCCGGATATCTCGACGCCGATCTGGCCTGGGACTATCTGGCCAGGGCACTGCCCATCGCACAGGCCAAGTACCGCAACTGGCGTCAGTTCGGCGACGCCTACCTGACCGGCTGGACCTACTGGCAGGCGTGCGAAGACCTCGCCGAACTGAAGAACGGCGGCGTCGACCGCCGGATGGAACTGCTGCGGCTGTGGATGCGGCCGACCAGCCCGTGGCGGCGGATCAGCCTGACCGTGCCGCCGGTGGTGCAGCCCTAGCGGCCGGCCGCCGTCGGGCAGAGCGACGACCGCCATCGGGCCGAGCGGTCAGCCGCCGTCGGGGAGTGAGCGCAGGATGCCGCGGCCGTAGCGCTGGAACTGCGCGTCGTCGACCATGCCGAGCGAGTGCCGCTCGACCAGCAGCTCCCACTCTGAATACAGTTGGGCCACACCGGGATCGGCCGGGCCCGCGCCACCGTCGGCGGAATCGCGGCGCACCGCGAAGTTCACCGCGAGCGTGACGCGCTCGGTGTCGGCTCGATCGCTGCCGGTGAAATGCAGGGTGATGTTGCCGTCGTGCACATCCATCCCCGCCTCGCCGCGGACCGCGCCGATCTCGCCCGCCGCCGTCGGCGTGCCGTCGGTATTGCGAGCCCACAGCACCGCGGGGATGGGAAGTTCATGTGCGTAGCGGGCGCCGGTGCCGATCGAGATGAACAGCAGCCGCCCGGTCGTCGCGGCGAGCAGGCCCGGGCCGGTGCCGGCCGGCGGGTGCCCGACGGCGATCGCGGTCTCCAGCACGTATTCGTCCGGCGTGACGTATCGATGCAGCGCGGCGATGGCCGACTTCGCCTCGCGGTGCGGCGCCATCCGGCGCACGGCACGGTCCACATCGGCGCGGGTCGGGCCGGACTTGCCCCAGGTGGGGGCGGGCGGGTTCAGGTCGGGGGCGGCCACGTCGATGCGCTGGGTCGCCAGGATCTGGCCGTTGATCCGGTCGACGATCTCGGTCGCGGCCGGCACGTCGTGCTCGGCGATGAGCACGGGCAGCGGGGTGCGGTCGGCGGGCACGCCGGTCAGCACGGGAGTCGGGTATCTCAGATATATCTCGATGACAACGGCGTCGTCGGCGCGACGATTCAAGCGGACCTTCAACAGATCCGAGACCGGTACGTCGAGCACCCGCTCGCCATCGGAGCCAGGGCGCAACACGATCAATCGCCCGCGGCCGTGACGCACTATCGCTGTGGGTGTCCGTAGCTCAACTATGTCCATACCCCCTGCGCTCTGTTGGGTTTACGGTGCTCGCGGGCTGAGTAACGTGGTTCGCAAGCTACCGCCTCCGTGCCCGTCGTTCGCACCGCGGTGTTGTGTCGTCGCTCACGATAGGCCGAACATGCCATGATTGTGACCACTTGGAGTAACCCGGACCGGGGTCTTCGGGAACCACCGAGGTCCCTTGACCGTTTACCCCTTTAACTGCACCTGCAGCCGAACTGCGCGATGTATCGACTAGACCGTACGCGGTAACGTGGCATGTCCGCATCCGAACCCTCCCGGAGCCGGACGCGCTCGATGCATTGCTAGCACGAACCGGAGACACCGGAAAGGACTGGCCGGACCGGCCGACGCTCTATGAACCGCAAGACTGTGTTTCGCACCCTGGCCATAGTCTCGGGCATCTTGCTCGTGATCTATGCGTTCAGCTATTTCGGCAACGACACGCGCGGCTGGAAGAGCGTCGATACGTCCGTCGCATTGAGCCAGCTGAACGACAAGAGCAACGTCAAGAATGTTCAGATCGATGATCGTGAACAGCAACTGCGCATCGAGCTGAAGAACGGCAACGATGCGACCGGTGGCCAGAGCAAGATCATCGCCAAATACCCGGGTGGCAGCGCGACCTCCGGACAGGTTTTCGATGCCGTGAAGAATTCCGGCGCGACCTATAACACCGTGGTCAAGCAGGACAGCTGGCTCACCCAGATCCTGCTGTTCGTGCTGCCGATGATCATTCTGTTGGGGCTGTTCGTCTTCGTGATGGCCCGCATGCAGGGCGGTGGTCGCGGCGGCATGATGGGCTTCGGCAAGTCCAAGGCCAAACAGCTGTCCAAGGACATGCCCAAGACCACGTTCGGTGATGTGGCCGGTGCCGACGAGGCGGTCGAAGAGCTCTACGAGATCAAGGACTTCCTGCAGAACCCGGTGCGCTACCAGGCGCTCGGCGCCAAGATCCCGAAGGGCGTGCTGCTGTACGGCCCGCCGGGAACCGGTAAGACGTTGCTCGCGCGCGCCGTGGCCGGCGAGGCGGGTGTGCCGTTCTTCACCATTTCCGGCTCGGACTTCGTCGAGATGTTCGTCGGTGTCGGCGCGTCCCGGGTGCGTGACCTGTTCGAACAGGCCAAGCAGAACAGCCCGTGCATCATCTTCGTCGACGAGATCGACGCGGTCGGCCGCCAGCGCGGCGCCGGCCTCGGCGGCGGTCACGACGAACGTGAGCAGACGCTGAACCAGCTGCTCGTCGAGATGGACGGCTTCGGCGATCGCACCGGCGTCATCCTGATCGCGGCGACCAACCGCCCCGACATCCTCGATCCCGCGCTGCTGCGTCCCGGCCGGTTCGACCGGCAGATCCCGGTCGGCAACCCCGACCTGGCGGGCCGGCGCGCCATCCTGCGGGTGCACTCGCAGGGCAAGCCGATCTCGCCCGACGCCGACCTCGACGGTCTGGCCAAGCGCACCGTCGGCATGTCCGGCGCCGACCTGGCCAACGTGATCAACGAGGCCGCGCTGCTCACCGCCCGCGAGAACGGCGCCGTCATCACCGGCGACTCGCTCGAGGAGTCGGTGGACCGCGTCGTCGGTGGCCCGCGCCGCAAGAGCCGGATCATCAGCGAGCACGAGAAGAAGATCACCGCCTACCACGAGGGCGGCCACACCCTGGCCGCCTGGGCGATGCCGGACATCGAGCCTGTCTACAAGGTGACCATCCTGGCCCGCGGCCGCACCGGCGGTCATGCCATGACGGTGCCCGAGGACGACAAGGGCCTGATGACCCGCTCGGAGATGATCGCCCGCCTGGTGATGGCGATGGGCGGCCGCGCGGCCGAGGAGCTGGTGTTCCACGAGCCGACCACCGGCGCGTCCTCGGATATCGACCAGGCCACCAAGATCGCTCGCGCGATGGTGACCGAATACGGCATGAGCTCGCGCCTCGGCGCGGTGCGCTACGGCCAGGAGGCGGGCGACCCGTTCCTCGGTCGCTCGATGGGCCAGAGTTCGGATTACTCGCACGAGGTCGCCGGCGCCATCGACGAGGAGGTGCGCAACCTGATCGAGGCCGCGCACACCGAGGCGTGGGCCATCCTCAACGAGTACCGCGACGTGCTCGACGTGCTGGCGACGGCGCTGCTCGAGAAGGAGACGTTGCACCGCAAGGAACTCGAGACGCTGCTCGCCTCGGTGCAGAAGCGGCCGAGGATCACCGCGTTCAACGACTTCGGCGATCGGGTGCCCTCGAACAAGCCGCCGGTGAAGACCCCGGGCGAGCTGGCGCTGGAGCGCGGCGAGCCGTGGCCGCCGCCGGAGCAGATCCCGGCGCCGCTGCCCGCGGGCGTGGCGCGGGAGGGCCAGCCCGCCAACGGCTACCCGGGCGAGGGCGCCTACAACGCCCAGCCGCAATACGGTTACCCGGCGCCGCCCGCGACCGGCTATCCGGTGCCGCAGGGACCCGCAACGGGCGGCTACCCGCAGCGCGGTGGCACGCACGGCTCGCGGCCGGACTACGGCGCTCCCGCCGGCTGGTCGGCCCCGGGCTGGCCGCCGCGCGACGACCAGCAGCAGCCCGATCAGCCCAGCGGCTGGACCGAGCCGCCGCACCAGGGTTACCAGCCTTCCTGGGGCCCGCAGGGTGGTCCGCAGGACGGCGGCCACGACCGCGGTAACTACGGCGAGCACCCCGGCTACGACGAGCCGCGTCGCACCAACCCGAACGGCGAGGGCGACAACGGCGAATGGGATGGACCGAACAACGGTCGGCACTGAAGTACGGCGGCGCTCGCGCGACCTTTCCCGGTCGGCGCGAGTCGCCGCCGCCGGGCCTGTTGCTCACGCCGTGAGCAGCGACGATTAGGCTCGACCAGCGGGGTGCCGAGTAATTGCCGGGACCCGAGATTTTGGAGGTGTCCTCGATTGTCGGCCAACAATCACGTCGGCGGCCACGCGCTCGCCGATTCGGACGATGTTGACGAAAACGGTGCCGGCAACGGCGTGACCGGGCCGGAGCTCGTCGCTCTGGGAACCGGTCAACCGTTCGACCAGGCCAGGGCCGAAGCCGCGGTGCGCGAGCTGCTGCTGGCGGTCGGTGAGGATCCCGACCGGCCCGGCCTGCTCGACACGCCCGCCCGCGTCGCCCGCGCCTATCGCGAGATGTTCGCCGGGCTCTACGTCGAGCCGGACGCGGTGCTCAACACCACGTTCGACGAGGGCCATCAGGAACTGGTGCTGGTCCGTGACATCCCCATGTACTCCACCTGTGAACATCACCTGGTGTCATTCCACGGCGTCGCGCACGTCGGCTACATCCCCGGCAAGCACGGCCGGGTGACCGGGCTGTCCAAGCTGGCCCGCGTGGTCGATCTGTACGCCAAGCGCCCGCAGGTGCAGGAGCGACTGACCAGTCAGATCGCCGACGCGGTGATGCGCAAGCTGGACCCGCGCGGCGCCATCGTGGTGATCGAGGCCGAGCACCTGTGCATGGCGATGCGCGGCATCCGCAAGCCGGGCGCCAGCACCACCACCTCGGCGGTGCGCGGCCTGCTCCAGTCGAGTCCGTCCTCGCGCTCGGAGGCGCTCGATCTCATTCTGCGGAAGTGAACGAGGTTCACATGACCGTAGGTGGGAGCAGCTTCGCGCGTGGCGGTCGCTCCTGTGTGGTGATGGGCGTTGTCAACGTCACCAGTGATTCGTTCTCCGACGGTGGCCGCTACCTTGACCCCGAGCTGGCCATCGCGCACGGCATCGAGCTGTACGAGGCGGGTGCCGATATCGTCGACATCGGCGGCGAGTCGACCAGGCCGGGTGCCGTGCGGATCGATCCCGAAACCGAAGCGCAACGGGTGGTCCCGGTGATCCGGGGTTTGGTCGCGGCAGGCGTGCCGACCAGTGTCGACACCATGCGCGCCGGCGTGGCCGAGGCCGCGCTGGCCGCGGGCGTCTCGGTGGTGAACGACGTGTCCGGCGGCCGTGCCGATCCCGACATGGTGAAAGTCGTTGCCGCCGCCGGTGTCCCGTGGATCCTCATGCACTGGCGCGCCGGTGCGGACTATCGGCACACCGGCCCGGCCGACCACTACGACGACGTGGTCGCCGAGGTGCTCGCCGAGTTGACCGCCCAGGTCGAGCTGGCCGTCGCCGCCGGTGTCGACCCGTCCTGCCTGATCCTCGATCCCGGCCTCGGCTTCGCCAAGAACGCCGAGCACAACTGGGATCTGCTCGGCGCGCTGCCCGAGCTGATCGACAACGGACTGCCGATCCTCATCGGCGCTTCCCGCAAACGCTTCCTCGGCGCGCTGCTCGCCGACGACTCGGGCCCGCGCCCGCCGGACGGCCGCGAGACCGCCACCGCCACTATCTCGGCGCTGGTCGCCATGCACGGTGCCTGGGGCGTGCGGGTGCACGACGTGCGCGCCTCGCTGGACGCCATCACCGTCACCGACGCCTGGCAGGCCGCCGCCGGGCACCGCACCGCGCAGTCGAGCCCGTCGCAAGGAGCCCACCGATGAACCCGACCCCCGCCACCGCCGATCAGGCTGCGGCGCAGGAGAATTCGGCGGTCCGGCGCGGCGCCGACCGGATCGAGCTGCGCGGGCTACGCGCTTTCGGCCATCACGGCGTGTTCGATCACGAACGCCGCGACGGTCAGGAGTTCATCGTCGATCTGACCGTGTGGCTGGACTTTTCCGTCGCCGCGGCCTCCGACGATCTGGTCGCCACCGCGCATTACGGTGAGCTGGCCGGCAACGCCGTGCGCATCATCGAGGGCCCGCCGCGCAATCTCATCGAGACCGTGGCTTCGGAGATCGCCGACGACGTGATGACCGATCCGCGCATCACCTCGGTCGAGGTGGTCGTGCACAAGCCGTCCGCGCCGATACCGCACACCTTCGCCGATGTCCGCGTGGTCACCTCGCGGCATCGCGGGGAGCCGCTATGACCCGCGCCGTCCTGTCCATCGGTTCCAATATGGGGGACCGGCTCGCACATCTACGCAGCGTGGTGGACGGTTTCGGTGACCGGGTTGTCGCCGTGTCGCCGGTGTACTCGACCCCGCCGTGGGGCGGTGTCGAACAGGACGACTATCTCAATGCCGTTGTGGTGGTCGATGATCCGGAGTTCGACTGTATCGACTGGCTGCGCACCGGCCAGCGGCTCGAACAGGCCGCCGATCGGGTTCGCGAAGTGCGCTGGGGCGCACGGACTCTCGACGTGGACGTGGTCTGGTGCGCGCAGCCGGAAAACGGCGAGCTGGTGGCCGTCACCAGTGCGGACCCGGAACTGACCCTGCCGCACCCGCAGGCGCACCGCCGCGCGTTCGTCCTGATCCCGTGGCTGGACGTGGCGCCCGACGCGACGCTCGAGGTCGACGGCCGAGCCCAGGCGATCACCGACCTGCTCGACGAACTGCCCGCAGCCGAGCGCATCGGCGTCCAGCGGACCGAGCTGTCGTTGTCACCTGCCGCCGAAGGATCGGCGTCGTGCAGCTGAAACCCACGCGAATCCTGGACCTGGTGGCGAACGTGGTGATCGCCGCGATCGTCGCGTGGGTCGCGACGCGGATGGCGTACAACAGCTTTCCGCCGATCTCCACCTACGCGGGTGCGTCGCTGTATCCGGTCGCGGCCATCGAGGCGGTGCTCGGGTTCGTGATCCGGGCCAGGGTCAACGACAACCAGCTCGGCGACGGCAGGCATCAGCTGCATCCGATCACCGCGGCCAGGGCGGTCGCGCTGGCGAAGGCGTCGCTGCAGGTCGGTTCGATCGCGGCGGGCGTGTGGCTCGGGTTCCTGTGCTGGGTTTTCCCGCAGCGGGGCACCCTCGGCGCGGCCGCGGCGGACAGTCCGGGCGCCATCGTCGGGATGCTGGCAGGGGTGGCTTTGGTTGCTGCGGCCCTGTGGCTCGAGTATTGCTGCCGGGCTCCTGAGGACCCGACGGACGATCCGGCAACCACATAGCAAATATTGCGTTCGGAATTGCCGGACGGAGTTGTGGGCGCGACGAGTCGATCAAGCTACCCTGGCTTGCATGGTTTCACCCTCCCGTACCAGCACTTCCCGTCGACGGCGGGACGACGCGGGAAAATTGTTCATCGGCGTATTGATCTTGCTCGGACTGGTTGCCAGCGTTTTCCTCGTCTTCAGCAACAGCTTGCAGTTCGTCCGGATCGGTTTGGTCGCGGCCCTGTGGGCGGCGGTCATCGGCGCGTTAGCTGCGACGAGGTATCGCAAGGAAGCGACGATCGATAAGGCCAAGGTTCGCGATCTGCAGACGGTTTACGAGTTGCAGCTCGAGCGTGAGGTCACCGCCCGGCGCGAATTCGAGCTCGGGATCGAGGCGCGGGTGCGCGAGGAAGTCGGCGCCGACGCCACCGAATTGGCCGCGCTGCGCGCCGAGCTCACCGTGCTCCGGACGAGCCTGCAACGGCTTTTCGACGGCGATCTGCCGATGGATCGGCCCGCGCTGCGCGCCGACGCGACCCGGATTCAAGAGCTGACCAGCGCGGTCGGCGACCCGGCGAACAATAGCTCCGTGAATGCCGGACCCTGGTCCGTGCCGTCGAACCAGCAACCGCGCAGCAGTGTCACCCCGGTGTTCGTGCCCGACCATCCGGAGCCGCCGCTGTTCGCCAGCCCGTTCGACGACCCGGTCACCGCCGAGACCTCCGCGGTGTCGCTCGACGACGACGTGCCCGAGGCCGAAGTCGCCGACGCGGACAGCACCGAACGCAACGGCGATTCGGAGCGGTCCGCGTCCGGGTGGGCCGACGCCTTCACCGAGGGCCCGGTCATCCAGCCGACGCCCGCGCCGCGGCCGACGCCCAAGCCTGCGTATCAGTCGACCCGCCCGTCGGCCTGGCCGACCACCGAGGCCCCGCCGATCGGCACCGCGAGCTCGCGCAGGCGCCGTCGCGCCGAAGCCGACGCGGATTCCGATATGCCCGAGCGCCGCCTTTCGGTCGCCGAGATCATGGCCAACTTGCAATCGGAGGAGAAGAGCCGCGACCATCGGTGATCATTGCCGAGCCTGGTAGCAGGCAAAATTAGGCACTGCGTTGTAAATCACTGCCCAGGCCCGTGGCACTGGCAAACATCGGGCCGATATTCTCGATGGCGTACGTCTGGTACCCGCACGGCGGGACTGGAACGAAATCGAGAGGACACTGTTGACCTCGAGAAGCGTGAATTCTGACGACGCGGCTTCGGGCTACCCCGTTTCGAGCAACCCGCAATCGGCCGGTGATCTCGCGCCCGCACGTCTGACGGTAGGCATCGTCTCGGCGGGACGCGTCGGCTCCGCCCTCGGCGCGGCCCTGGAACGCGCCGGACATGTGGTGTTCGGTGTCGCCGCGATCTCCGACGCCTCGGTGCGCCGCGCGCGAACCCGGCTGCCCGACTCCGAGATCCTGCCGATCGAGGACGTGGCCGCGCGCAGCGAACTGCTGTTGCTCGCCGTGCCCGATACCGAGCTCGCCGGATTGGCGCGCGGGCTGGCCGGTGCGAATGTGGTGCGGCCGGGCACGATCGTGGCGCACACCTCCGGCGCCAACGGGGTCGGCGTGCTCGCGCCGCTGGCCGACATCGGCGCCATGCCGCTGGCCATTCATCCCGCGATGACCTTCACCGGCCACGACGAGGACATCACTCGCCTCGGCAACGCGTGTTTCGGCATCACCGCCGCCGACGAGATCGGCTACGCCATCGCGCAGGCGTTGGTGATCGAGATGGGCGGCGAGCCGGTCCGGGTGCAGGAGCACAACCGTGCGCTCTACCACGCGGCCCTCGCGCACGGCAGCAATCACCTGGTCACGCTGATCGTGGATGCCGTTGCCGCCCTTCGCATCGCGCTGGCGGGACCCGGGTTGCTCGGGCAGCAGATCGTTGACGACCAGCCGAACGGGCTGGCCGAGCGACTGCTCGCGCCGCTCGCCTCCGCCGCGCTGGACAACGCTTTGCGGCGCGGGCAGTCCGCGCTGACCGGCCCGGTGGCCCGCGGCGACGCGGATGCCGTCGCCGCGCACCTGACCGCACTGGAATCGGTCGACCCGCGCCTGGCCGAGGGCTATCGCGCGCTGTCGCTGCGGACCGCCGAACGGGCGGGCACCAACCCCGCCGTCATCGAGCTGCTGAAAGGGCGCTGATGTTCGATACGAAATTGCGTGGCGCTTATAAGCCCGGTGAATTGACCGTGCACCACGATCCCGCCGTGCTCACCCAGGTGTCCAACGCGCTGCGCAGCGTCGGCCGCACCGTTGCACTGGTGCCGACCATGGGCGCGCTACACGAGGGTCACCTGGAAATCGTGCGGGCGGCCAAGCGGAACAATCAGGTCGTCATCGTCTCGATCTTCGTGAATCCGTTGCAATTCGGCGCGAACGAGGACCTCGACAAATATCCACGCACCCTGGACTCCGACGTGGCACTGCTGCGCGAAGAGGGGGTCGGGCTGGTGTTCGCGCCGAGCGTCGCCGATATGTACCCGGACGGCCCGCGCACCACCGTGCAACCCGGTCCGCTCGGTGCCGAGCTCGAAGGGGCAAGCAGGCCAACGCATTTCGCGGGCATGCTGACCGTGGTCGCCAAGCTGCTGCAGATCGCGCGGCCGACCGAGGTGTATTTCGGCGAGAAGGATTATCAGCAACTCACGCTGATCCGGCAGCTGGTCCGCGACCTGAACTTCGATGTGCGGATCAAGCCGATCGCCACCGTGCGCGAGCACGACGGCCTGGCCATGTCCTCCCGGAACCGTTTTCTCGATGCGGCACAGCGCGAATCGGCGCTCGGCCTGTCGGCGGCGCTGGCCGCGGGCAGGCACGCGGGCGGCCTCGGCCCGGACGCGGTGGTCGCCGCGGCCCGTCAGGTGCTCGCCGCGGTGCCCGGCGTCGATATCGATTACCTCGAACTGCGCTCCACCACCCTCGGCCCCGCCCCGTCGACCGGCAACGCCCGGCTGCTGGTGGCGGCCAGGGTCGGTCCGACCCGGCTGATCGACAATGTCGCCGTCACCCTCGGCGCGCCGATCGACGGCCACCCCGACGCGTCCGCCCAGCGGACCTCCCAGCCTGTCTAGGCACGAACAAATCGAAAGGGCGACGCAATGTTGCGCACCATGATGAAGTCGAAGATCCACCGCGCCACGGTCACCCACGCCGACCTGCACTACGTCGGCTCGGTGACGGTGGACCAGGACCTGCTCGACGCCGCCGATCTGCTGGAGGGCGAGCAGGTCTGCATCGTCGACATCGACAACGGCGCCCGGCTGGAGACCTATGTCATCGCGGGCGAACGCGGATCCGGCGTGATCGGAATCAACGGCGCCGCCGCGCATCTGGTGCACCCCGGCGATTTGGTCATTCTTATTGCCTACGCCCAGCTGAACGAGCAGGAAATCGCGGAATACGACCCGAAGGTCGTTTTCGTGGACGAGCGCAATCGTCCGGTGGAACTCGGTTCGGATCCGGCGCACGCGCCGGAGGGCTCCGGGCTCACCTCGCCGCGTTCGCTGTCGCTCGCCTGACATGCTGCTGACAATCGACGTCCGCAATACCAGTATCGTGCTCGGACTGTTCTCGGGCAGCGGCGCGCATTCGAAACTGGTGCGGCACTGGCGAATCCACACCAATCCACTGCTCACCGCCGACGAATTCGCCATGCAGGTGCGCGGCCTGGTCGGCCCGCAGCTCGACCAGGTGATCGGAGTTTCCGCACTCGCCACGGTGCCGCCGGTGCTGCGGGAACTGCGCACCATGCTGAGCCAGTATTGGGGCCATGTGCCGCACGTACTGGTCGAGCCCGGTGTCCGGACCGGTATTCCGCTGCTGGTGGATAACCCGAAAGAGGTCGGCGCGGACCGGATCGTGAACTGCCTCGCCGCCTATCAGCACTATTCTTCGCCGGCCATCGTTATCGATTTCGGCACCGCGATCTGTGTCGACATGGTCTCGGCGAAAGGTGAGTTCCTCGGCGGAATCATCGCGCCCGGCGTGGAGATTGCGATGGAGGCCCTGGTCGAGCGCAGCGCGCTGCGCCGGGTCGAGTTGGCCCGGCCGCGTTCGGTGCTCGGGAAGAACAGCATGGAATGCATGCAGTCCGGCGCGGTTTTCGGTTTCGCCGGGATGGTGGACGGGTTGATCGACCGGATTCGCGACGAGTTCGAGGCTTTCGGCGGCAATGATGTCGCGGTGGTCGCGACCGGTCCGACCGCGGCGTTGATCGTCCCGGAATCGGAGACCATCGACGACCACGACCCGTACCTCACCCTGACCGGCCTGCGTCTTGTATACGAGCGAAACCAGCGCCGCAAGGGCACTGTCTGATTCTCGCGGTGTCGGATTCGTCGCACCGAGCGATGCTTGCCGACACCGCGCCGGATGCTGATACACTCACCGACGTGTATTTCCGCGTGCGCACCCAGGAGTGTTGTCGAGGCTGACCAAGCCTCGACCGATCGAGGCTGACCATCGCCCTCGACCGTTCGCTATCTCCTGGAGATTCGCTCATGCGTTCTTCCGTTCTTTCCCTTTCCTCAGCCCGGGACGCCCATTCGGCCAGCCCGCCGTTGGAACGTGCCGTGGCCTCCGCATTGCCGACGCGCCTGCGTCCCGCCGATTTACTGCGGTTGACCGATGAGGGCGCCGAGGACGTACTGGCCGGCCGGTACGACCACCTACTACCGTCGAATGGCATTTGGCCGGCCGATGAACGGTGGGCGGCCCGCCTGCTCACCGATGACGAAGTCGATGTCTGGCTGATCAGCTGGACGCCGGGCAAATCCACCGAACTGCACGACCACGCCGGCTCGCTCGGTGCGTTGACCGTGCTCAGCGGTGCGCTTTCGGAATTCCGCTGGAACGGATCCGAACTACGCCGCCGCATACTCGCCGCGGGCGATCAAGCCTCGTTTCCGATCGGCTGGGTGCACGATGTAATGCGTGCCCCGGCGCAGTCGGTGGCAGGCAGCACCAGCGAGTCGATCGATCCGGCACTGCTCGAACCCACGCTCAGCGTGCACGCCTATTCTCCGCCGCTCACCGCCATGTCCTATTACGAGGTCACCGGCCACGGCACCCTGCGGCGCACCCGAACCGTTCTCACCGACCAGCCCGAAGGTGACATGTAATGAATCGTCTGACCATCGATCAGATGCTCGACAACGCGCGGGCCCAGCTGAATCGGATCTACGCCTTCGAATTGCCGCAGGCGCTCGCCAGGGGCGCGATTCTGGTGGACATCAGGCCGCAGGCGCAGCGCGTGCGGGAGGGCGCGTTGCCCGGCGCCCTGGTGATCGAGCGGAATGTGCTGGAATGGCGGCTCGATCCGACCAGTTCGGCCCGCCTGGCACTGGCCACCGATCACGATGTGGAATGGATCGTCGCCTGCTCCGAGGGCTATACGTCCAGTCTTGCCGCGTACGCGCTGCAACAACTCGGACTGCACCGGGCGACCGATCTGGTCGGCGGTTTCCACGCATTGAAGGCAGCGGGCCTTCTGCACATCGGAATCCGGGCGCCGCACTTCGCCCGCGAGGTAGACTCGCTCGCCTCGCTGTAATTTCTCACGCATCCCTTCCATCTCGAAACATCAGGGCGCACAAGCGGTTTCGTGCGTCCATCGATGCATGCCCGCTATTTCCGGTGATACCGGACCGCACAAATCCGGCGGCAGGCGCGGGCCGGCGGCGAGACCGATCCGTTACTCGGTGAACTAGGCCGGGCGGCCCGCAAAACGATTTCCGGTGCACGCTAGGGTTGTTGGATGTGAGCACCAGCGACACTTCCTCGTCCAGCGATCCCGCATCGGATTCGCGGCCTGCCGTGGCGCCCGACGCCGACGACGCCCCGGAGCAGATACGGATTCGCAAGGAGAAGCGGGAGCGGTTGCTCGCGGACGGCGGTGACGCCTATCCCGTCGTCGTGCCGCGCACGCATACCCTCGCCGAAATTCGCGCCGCATATCCGGATCTGGACAAAGACACCCAGACCGGGCTGCAGGCGGGTGTCGCCGGTCGCGTCATATTCATGCGTAATACCGGGAAGCTGTGTTTCGCGACGCTCCAGGAGGGCGACGGCACCAAGCTGCAGGCGATGATCAGCCTCAACGGTGTCGGTGCCGACGCGCTCGCGGCCTGGAAGTCCGATGTCGACCTCGGCGACTTCGTTTTCGTGCACGGCGAGGTGATCTCGTCGCGGACCGGCGAATTGAGCGTGATGGCCGATTCCTGGTTCATGGCGGCCAAGTCGCTGCGCCCGTTGCCGGTGGCGCACAAGGAGATGAACGAGGAGTCGCGGGTCCGGCAGCGCTATGTCGATCTGATCGTGCGCCCCGAGGCCAGGGAAATGGCCCGCACGCGGATCGCGGTGGTGCGCGCGCTGCGCAATGCGCTGGAACGGCGTGGCTTCCTCGAGGTAGAGACGCCGATGCTGCAGACGTTGCACGGCGGCGCGGCGGCCCGGCCGTTCGTCACCCATTCCAATGCCCTCGATATCGATCTCTACCTGCGTATCGCGCCGGAGCTGTTCCTGAAGCGCTGCGTGGTCGGCGGGCTCGAGCAGGTCTTCGAGATCAACCGGAACTTCCGCAACGAGGGCTCGGACTCCACCCATTCTCCCGAGTTCGCGATGCTGGAAACGTACGAGGCGTACGGCACCTACGACGACTCGGCGCGGATGACCCGGGAATTGATCCAGGAAGTCGCCCAGGAGGTGTTCGGCACCCAGGTGGTGACACTTGCCGACGGCACCGAATACGACCTGCGCGGCGAGTGGACGACGGTGGAGATGTACCCGTCGCTCTCGGACGCCCTCGGCGTCTCCGTGACACCGGAAACGTCGATCGCCGAATTGCGCGCGCTGGCCGATCGGGTCGGTCTGGAAATTCCGGACGGCAAGGGCTACGGACACGGCAAACTCGTCGAGGAACTCTGGGAACACCAGTACGGCGACAAGCTGTACGCGCCGACTTTTGTGCGCGACTTCCCGGTGGAGACCTCACCGCTCACCAGGCAACATCGGACCGAGGCCGGGGTCACCGAGAAGTGGGACCTCTATGTCCGTGGCTTCGAGTTGGCTACTGGCTATTCGGAGTTGGTTGATCCGGTGATCCAGCGTGAGCGCTTCGTGGATCAGGCGCGACTGGCCGCGCAAGGCGACGACGAAGCGATGGCGTTGGACGAGGACTTCCTTGCCGCGATGGAGCACGGCATGCCACCGACCACCGGTACAGGTATGGGAATCGACCGTCTGTTGATGGCGCTGACGGGTCTCGGAATCCGGGAAACAATACTGTTCCCAATTGTGCGACCGGTCACTCGGTGACCGGCTGATTGCAAAATCTCGGCCTCGTCTTGGAAAATTTGGAATTCGAGGTATTCTTGCCTCGGGTAATCGGCCTAGTATGCGGGTCGCACGATTTCGAGAGGACGTTCATCTCATGGCAAAGAAGGTCACCGTTAGCCTGATCGACGATGTCGATGGGGAGTCCATCGCGGACGAGACCATCGAGTTTGCGATCGACGGTGTTTCGTACGAGATCGACCTGTCGTCGGCAAATGCCGCGAAGCTGCGCGACGGGCTGGAAGAGTGGGTTTCGAGCGCGCGTCGAGTGAGTGGCCGTCGCCGGGTCAAGGCCGCCGCGACCGCGACGGGTGCCCCGAAGAGCCGGGTCTCCATCGACCGGGAACAAAGTGCAGCAATTCGCGAGTGGGCTCGTCGGAATGGACACAAGGTGTCCGCGCGGGGGCGTATCTCCGCCGACATCACCGATGCGTACAACAAGGCCGCGAAGGGTTAGTTTCATATTTTTCAGCCGCCGTCCCAGCGAATCGTGCGACGCCGGGGCGGCGGTTTTCTCTTTCTCCGGCGGCTCATAGGCTGCTGATATAACCGTGCGGCGCGGTGACACGCTGCTGGAAGTGGCGCGCGGATCGATCTTGCTCGTGGTTCCAGGACGCGGCACCATGGAAACGTGCGACGGTCACTGGCGGTATGGAGAGGCGAGGTATCGGCGCAGTGACTGGATTCGTCGGATCATTTTTGCGATTCCAAGATGACACGGGTCGCCAGCAGGAACTCATGCTCAGCGCCGACCAGGAACGCGTGACGATCGGTCGCTCGCCGCAGGCCGACCTCGCCCTGCCGTGGGACGCCGAGGTGTCCAGGCTGCACGCCGCGATCGAGTATCTCGGTTCGCAGTGGACCATCGTGGACGACGGGCTTTCCCGCAACGGCACTTTCGTCAACGGCGACCGGCTGGTCGGTCGGCGCAGGCTGATGGCGGGCGACGTGATCCGGGTCGGCACCTCGCGGGTGTCCTTCCATGATTTCGGCGGCGTCGCCGACGACATCACCCGCGTCTCCAGCGGCACGGTGCCGCCGAGCTTCCGGCAGCTCACCGAAACTCAGCGCGCGGTGCTGATCGGGCTGTGCCGCCCGTACAAGAACGGCGCGGCCTTCGCCACGCCCGCGTCCAATCAGCAGATCGCCGAGGAATTGTTCCTCAGCGTCGACGCGATCAAGACGCATCTGCGCGCGCTGTTCGCCAAGTTCGGCGTGGAAGATCTGCCGCAGAACGCCAAGCGGGTCCGCTTGGCCTTCCTGGCGATCCAGAGTGGCCTGATCTCCGACCGGGACCTGTGACGCGCCCGTAGACGATCGCTTAGTCGGCCGAGTGTCTCGGCCATGGAGAGCCGCGTCGAAACCGGCTTGACTGGAGCCATCGAACCGGAGCGATGAGGGCTCCGGACGGGTTTCCATTCAGGAGGAATTATGACCGCCGCACGCCTGGCCGCCCTGGTCGCGGCCACCCTGGCCACCGGACTGATCGCAGGCCTTTTCTACGGCTACGCGAACTCGGTGATGCCGGCGCTGAATCAGACCGACGACCGCACCATGATCGACGTGATGCAGAAGATCAACGTGGTCATCATCAACCCGGTGTTCATGATCGGGTTCATCGGCACCGTCGGCTTCTCGATTCTGGCGGCGGCGCTGCATCTGGGTAAAGACCAGCGCACCACGCTGATCTGGATCGGTGTCGGCCTGGCCATCAATATCATCGCCTTCGCCGTCACCTCCGGCCTGAACGTGCCGCTCAACGATCAGCTGGCCGCCGCGGGCGATCCGTCGCAGATCGGTGACCTGGCCGCGGTGCGCGCCGACTTCGAATCCACTTGGGTGCGTTGGAATATCGTCCGCGCGGTGCTGCACACGCTGGCCTTCCTGGTGCTGTGCGGCGCGCTGTTCGTCTCGGGCATCCAGCAGGGCAGGGCGAGCGCCGCGGCGCCCGGTCCGCAGGTGGCGCAGGGTCAGTTCCCCGGTCAGCCGGGCGCCCCGACCTACCGGTAGGGCTGCTGGACATCAACGGCCACAACCAGTTTCGCGACTCGACCGCGCCTGGACACGCCGCACGGTAGCTTTCTGGAACACGTTCCAGATTTGGAGGCTACCGTGCCGCGTGTTCCAGGCTTTTCGCTTCTCGTCGTCCTTTTCGCCGCGCTGTGCGCAGTCACCGCGAGTCCCGCGCAGGCCGACCCGTATCCGGTCGACTACAACTTCTTCGCCGGCATCCCCAACGAACTACTGCATCCAGGTGGCTCGTTGCCCGGCACCAACGACTGGTCTTGCCGTCCGAGCGCCGCGCATCCGAATCCGGTGGTCCTGGCGCACGGCACCGGCGGTGGGGCACAGACGAATTGGGGGGTATACGCGTCACTGCTGGCCAATGAGGGCTACTGCGTGTACTCGATGACCTACGGCGCCTACGACCTGCCGTGGCCGATCTCGGCCATCGGCGGCATGCTCCCGATGGAGCAGAGCGCCCCGCAGTTCGCCGCGTTCGTCGACCGGGTGCTCGCCGCAACCGGTGCCCAGCGCGTCGACATCGTCGGTCACTCGCAGGGCAATTTCATCGGCAATTACTTCATCAAGCGGCTCGGCGGTGCGGCCAAAGTGGACAAACTGGTCGCCCTTGCCCCGCCGTGGCTCGGCTCGGACGTCGCGGGCGCGGGTGAAATCGCGGCCTTCAGTGAGCGTCTCGGCGCTGGCCCGGCCTTCGACGCCCTCACCGGATCGCTGTGCCAGGCCTGCCGTCAGGTCCTCGCTGGTTCGGATTTCGTGCGGTCACTCAACGCGGACGGCGTCTATGACCCTGCCGTCGCCTACACCAATATCTCGACCCGGCTCGACGAGCTCGTCGTCCCCTACACCTCGGGCCAGGTACCCGGACCGAACGTCACGAACATCGTGGTTCAGGATGGTTGTGCCCAGGACTTTTCCGAGCACGCGGGCATCGCGGGCAGTCCACGCGCCGCGGCATATGTGCTCAACGCGCTCGACCCGGCACACCCGCACGAGGTGCCTTGCGGTTTCATCCCGCCGTTCACCGGGTAGCACCCGGAAAACAGCGGCAGCGAGATATCCCTGTTCGCTGAGGGCAAAACTGGATCGGAAACGAATCCTGCAACCCTCACGTTATGAGTGAATGACCGTGCTGACGCTGGTCGCCAATAGGGTGGACTGGCGGCGGCAGCATCCCCCGCCAACTAGAGTGGAGGCGGGGGCCACGACCCCCGGGCTTCATGGCAGGCTGACGCCCACGGTTGTTACACAGCACACTGCGGCGTCTGTTGCCAGAATGTCGGAGCAGGAGAGTGAGGGAGCGATGTTCGAGAGGTTCACCGACCGCGCGAGGCGTGTCGTTGTCCTGGCCCAGGAAGAGGCCCGGATGCTCAACCACAACTACATCGGCACCGAGCACATCCTGCTGGGGCTGATCCATGAGGGTGAGGGTGTCGCGGCCAAGTCGCTGGAATCGCTCGGCATTTCGCTGGAGGGCGTGCGCAGCCAGGTGGAGGAGATCATCGGACAGGGCCAGCAGGCTCCATCCGGTCACATCCCGTTCACCCCGAGGGCCAAAAAAGTCTTGGAGCTGAGTCTGCGCGAGGCGCTGCAGCTCGGCCACAACTACATCGGCACCGAGCACATCCTGCTCGGTCTCATCCGCGAGGGTGAGGGCGTCGCCGCGCAGGTGCTCGTCAAACTGGGCGCCGATCTCAACCGGGTGCGGCAGCAGGTCATCCAGCTGCTGTCCGGGTACCAGGGCAAGGAGCCGGTCGAATCCGGTTCCCGCGGTGAGGCGGGCACGCCGTCCACCTCGCTGGTGCTCGACCAGTTCGGCCGGAACCTGACCCAGGCCGCGCTCGAGGGCAAGCTCGATCCCGTCATCGGCCGCTCGAAGGAAATCGAGCGTGTCATGCAGGTGCTGAGCCGCCGCACCAAGAACAACCCGGTGCTCATCGGTGAGCCAGGTGTCGGTAAGACCGCCGTCGTGGAGGGCCTCGCGCAGGCCATCGTCAACGGCGAGGTTCCCGAGACGCTGAAGGACAAGCAGCTGTACACCCTCGACCTGGGTTCCCTGGTCGCGGGCAGCCGCTACCGCGGTGACTTCGAAGAGCGCCTCAAGAAGGTGCTCAAGGAGATCAACACCCGCGGCGACATCATCCTGTTCATCGACGAGCTGCACACGCTCGTCGGCGCGGGTGCCGCCGAGGGCGCGATCGACGCCGCGTCCATCCTGAAGCCGAAGCTGGCCCGCGGCGAGCTGCAGACCATCGGCGCGACCACCCTCGACGAGTACCGCAAGTACATCGAGAAGGATGCCGCGCTGGAGCGCCGGTTCCAGCCGGTCCAGGTCGGCGAGCCGACGGTCGAGCACACCATCAACATCCTGAAGGGTCTGCGCGACCGCTACGAGGCACACCACCGGGTTTCCATCACCGATGGCGCGCTGGTGGCCGCGGCGACCCTGGCCGACCGCTACATCAACGACCGGTTCCTGCCGGACAAGGCGATCGACCTGATCGACGAGGCCGGTGCGCGGATGCGCATCCGTCGCATGACCGCCCCGCCGGACCTGCGCGAATTCGACGACAAGATCGCCGATGCGCGCCGGGAGAAGGAAAGCGCGATCGACGCGCAGGACTTCGAGAAGGCGGCGCGACTGCGCGACAAGGAAAAGCAGCTGGTCGCCAAGCGCGCCGAGCGGGAAAAGCAGTGGCGCTCCGGTGATCTCGACGTGGTTGCCGAGGTCGACGACGAGCAGATCGCGGAGGTGCTGGCCAACTGGACCGGTATCCCCGTCTTCAAGCTCACCGAGGAGGAGACCACCCGTCTGCTCCGCATGGAGGACGAGCTGCACAAGCGGATCATCGGCCAGGAGGATGCCGTCAAGGCCGTCTCCAAGGCGATCCGCCGCACTCGCGCCGGCCTGAAGGATCCGAAGCGTCCGTCCGGCTCGTTCATCTTCGCCGGTCCGTCCGGTGTCGGTAAGACCGAGCTGGCCAAGTCGCTGGCGAACTTCCTGTTCGGCGACGACGACGCGCTCATCCAGATCGACATGGGCGAGTTCCACGACCGCTTCACCGCATCGCGGCTGTTCGGTGCCCCTCCCGGGTACGTCGGCTACGAAGAGGGCGGCCAGCTCACCGAGAAGGTGCGCCGCAAGCCGTTCTCCGTGGTGCTGTTCGACGAGATCGAAAAGGCACACCAGGAGATCTACAACACCCTGTTGCAGGTCCTCGAGGACGGTCGTCTTACCGACGGCCAGGGACGCACGGTCGACTTCAAGAACACGGTGCTGATCTTCACCTCCAACCTGGGCACCTCGGACATCTCCAAGGCGGTTGGCCTGGGCTTCACCCAGTCCAACGTCCAGGGCTCGAACTACGAGCGGATGAAGCTCAAGGTCAACGATGAGCTGAAGAAGCACTTCCGGCCCGAGTTCCTCAACCGCATCGACGATGTCATCGTCTTCCACCAGCTCACGACCGATCAGATCGTGCAGATGGTGGACCTGATGATCGGCCGCGTCGGCGTCCAGTTGAAGAACAAGGACATGTCGATGGAGCTGTCCGAGCAGGGCAAGGCGCTGCTCGCCAAGCGTGGCTTCGACCCCGTGCTCGGTGCCCGGCCGCTGCGCCGGACCATCCAGCGCGAGATCGAGGATCAGCTGTCGGAGAAGATCCTCTTCGGCGAGATCGGCCCCGGCCAGACCGTCTTCGTCGACGTCGAAGGCTGGGACGGCGAAGGCTCCGGCGAGGACGCCAAGTTCACCTTCACCGGCAAGACGAAGCTGACCAAGGCGGACAAGGACGAGGAAAAGCCCGAGGTCGTGCTGACCGGTGCCGCTGAGGGCACCGCGGAAGCCTCAGGCGAGTAAAAGCACCACGAGAAAGGCCCGCTTCCCTTGGGAGGCGGGCCTTTTCCGTTGTCAGCGCTTCAGGATCAGGCACCACCCTGGCCGCCGACGTCGACCGGGTCGAACCGGCAACGCTCCTCGAGATAGACGACTTTGCGGACCTGCCACCGTTCCGCTGCCTTTCCCTGGCCGATCAAATCGCGGACAAGATCGCGGCGATGTATGAAGTCCACGGCCCCAATACCACGCCCTCTACTCGCTGGCACGATCTGTTCGACCTGCTGCTCATCATCGGCAGGTTTCCCGTCGATGCCACCAAAACCCTACGAGCACTTCGTATGCAGCAACAGCGACGGGACTACCTGACCTTGCCCAGTGCCGTTATTCGCCCTGGATCCGGATGGGACGCGGGCTACCCGCGCGAAGCCGCCGACACCTCACTACCGCCGGAGCTACACGGCCTCGACACCGCGTTGGCCGCGCTCTCCCGGTTTGCCGATCCCCTTCTTGCCGGAACCATGTCGGCCGGCACTTGGAACTCTGCGACCGGCCGGTGGGATACCCACGCGCCGAGCGAAACTCGTTGACCTGGGGTGCCGAGAATGGACAGCGCGGGCTATTGATCGCCGGTCGTGGCTGCGTAGCGCGCGAGCACCGGGGCGAAGGCGTCGGACAACTCGCCGGGGATGAGTACCTCGTCGATTCCGTATTTCTCCCTTCGGGTTTCGAGCACGTCGGCGGCGGCGGACGGATCCGCATCGAGGACACCCGCCGCGCCTGCGGCTCGCAGGTCGTCCATGCTGAGGCCGAGTCGGGTGCTCGTCCAATACGGCAGCCGGTCGCCGATACCGATCAGCTGATGGCTGAACGAGATATCCCGATCGGTGTGGTCGCGGACGATGCGGACCATGTCGGCCAGCTCCGCCTCGGTCACCCGCGGACCGGCGGCGAGCAGGATGCGATCGGCGAATTCCGCTGCCGCGGCGAGCATTCGCGGCCCGCTGGCGGCCACGACGACCGGCGGGGCCGGGGCGACCTGCGCGCGGACCGCCGCGATGGTGTCGGCCAGCTGCGCACGGCGTTCGGCGGCGGAACCCCATGGCATGCCGAGGCGTTCGGCCTCCGAACTGGCGTCCGGTCGGCCGGAGCCGATGCCGAGCTCGAAGCGTCCGTCCGAAAGCAGTTGCAGGGCTGCGGTTTCCCGGACGGTCGCGGCGGCGGTACGCAGCGGGACGGCGAGCACGTTGGGGCGCAGCCGGACCGTGCTGGTGACCGCCGCCGCGGCGGCCAGTGCCGGGAAGGGGGATGGGGTGTTCAGCGTGTCCGGCAGCAGGATCGTCCGATAGCCCTGCTGCTCGGCATCCCTCGCGGCGGTGGCCCATTCGGCGCCGGAGCGCGGGGTGACGACAATGCCGAATTTCATGCTCATGGTGATCTCCCGTCAGCTCTTTGCCGGGCGCTTCGGCTCGCGCAATACGGCGAGGCGGCTGCGGTACTGGTCCTCGGTGATCTCGCCGCGGGCGAAGGCGGTACGCAGCGTGCCGACGCCGCTTTCGCGGCCGATGAACCGGCGGCGCGCGAAGAACGCCAGCGTGATGAAGGTGATCCAGAACAGCAGCGGGAAAATCCAGAAGAACGGCCAGGGGTGCCAGCCGCCGTCGTAATGGTCGGCCAAGAAGGTCATGACCTCGGGTCGGGTTGAAATGTTCATGCCCAAAGCCTGCGCCGCCGACCCACCTCGCGGCATCGGTCGTGCGGCGCTGCTTGCCGTACGCCGCGGCGCGTATACGGGGGTACGTTGGATGGGGTTCGTCGAACCGACCCGGGGGTGCTGAATGACAAATCCAGATCTGACACTGATCGCCGTATTGCTCGACCGTTCCGGATCGATGCAGTCGATCAAGTCCGATACCGAGGGCGGTTTCAGCGCCTTCATCGAGGAACAGCGCAAGGTGCCGAAGACGATCGAGGTGACGCTGGCGCGGTTCGACACCGAATACGAATGCGTCTACGCGAACCGCCCGCTCGTCGAGGTGGCGCCGCTCGACCTGCAGCCGCGCGGCATGACCGCGCTGTACGACGCGGTGGGCAGGCTGGTCACCGACGTCGGCGCGGAACTCGCGCAGCGGCCCGAGCAGGAACGGCCTGGCACGGTCATTTTCGTCGTACTCACCGACGGTCACGAGAATTCCAGCAAGGAGTGGTCGCACACCGCGGTGAAATCGCTGATCACCCAGCAGCAGGACGTCTACAACTGGAACTTCCTGTTCCTCGGCGCGAATATGGACGCGGTCGCGATCGGCACCCAGATGGGTTTCGATCCGGGTAACTCCATCACCTATGCCGCGTCACCGCAGGGTGTTTCACGGGTGTTCCGCGCCGCGTCGGCCAGTTCGGCCCGGCTGCAGACCGCGCCGCCCGGCGCGAAGCGCGGCGGATTCACCGACGCGGAGCGCGAACAGTCCAATCCCGGCGGCGTGTAGTCACTGCCAGCCCGGACGCACCACGCCGGATTCATAAGCCATGACCACCAATTGGGTGCGGTCGCGGGCGCCGAGCTTCATCAGAATGCGGCTGACGTGTGTGCGGGCGGTGGCTGGGCTCATGAACAGCCGCTCGCCGATTTCGGCGTTCGTGAGGCCCTCGGCAACCAGCACCAGCACCTCGCGCTCGCGTTCGGTGAGTTCGGAAAGCGTTGCGGGCGGCGGTGTTTTGGCGTGCGCGGAGAATTCGGCGATCAGTCTGCGGGTGACGCCGGGGGAGAGCAGCGCGTCGCCGGCCGCGACCACCCGGACCGCCCGCACCAGGTCGGCCGGTTCGGTGTGCTTGACCAGGAACCCCGTCGCGCCCGCGCGCATCGCCTCGAAGACGTATTCGTCGAGCTCGAAAGTGGTCAGCACGACCACCCGTACCGCGGCCAGCTCGGTGTCCTCGGCGATCATCCTGGTGGCGGCGAGGCCGTCCAGGATCGGCATCCTGATGTCCATCAGCACTACGTCCGGGCGGAGGCTGCGGGTCATCCGCACGGCCTGTTCGCCGTTGTCCGCCTCGCCGACCACCTCGATGCCGTCCTGCGCCGCCAGCAGCGCGACGAAACCGCCGCGTACCAGCGCCTGATCGTCGGCCACCAGGACCCGTATCGCCACCACGCCTCCTACTGCGGCCCGTGCGCGCTGGACTGCTGCGCCTTGTCGCCGGGCCGGATCGGCCGCACGTTGTCGGGCCGGGGCGCGTCGTCGGATCGACTCGGCGGCGTGCGTTCGCTCGGTGCCATCGGCCGCAGCGGCAGTCGCGCCGCGACCCGGAAGCCGCCGCTCGGGCGCGGGCCCGCGGTGAGTGCGCCGCCGAGCGCGTGGGTGCGTTCCCGCATGCCGATGATGCCGTTGCCGCCGCTGGTGCCCGACCGCGTCGCCGGTGCGGTGGGGCGGGCGTTGTCGACGGTGATATCGACCGATTGCGCCGCGTAGCGCACCGTCACCGTGGCCTCCGCGCCCGGCGCATGCCGCACCACATTGGTCAGCGACTCCTGGATGATCCGTGCGGCCGCCACGTCGATCACGCTCGGCAACTGCTGCGGTTCGCCGATGACCTTGGTACTCACCGACAATCCGGCCGCGCGGGCGCGCTGGAGCAGGGTATCCAGCTCGGTGATGCTCGGCGCGGGGTTTCGCGGCGCCACCGGACGCGCCTCGGCCTCGGCGGATTCGGTAGCGGCCCTGCTCAATTCCGCCTCGTCGGCCGGAACACGTTCGGTCCCAGTGGAATTGCGCCCGCTCCAGCCGCGCGGACGACGCCGGCTCGGCACGCTGCGCTCGACGTCGATGAATTCGTCCTCGTCGCCGTCGGATTCGCCCGCGACGGTGCCGCCGGTGCGGAGCGAGTGCAGCAGCGTGTGCACTTCCGCGAGTGCGTCCCGGCTGGCCGTCTTGATCGCGTCCAGCGCGCTGGCGGCCTGCTCCGGCTTCTTGTCGAACAGCTCGAGCGCCACCGAGGATTGCACGTTGATCAGCGAAAGACTGTGCGCCAGTACGTCGTGCAGCTCGCGGGCGATGGCGAGGCGCTCCTCGCTGGCCCGCCGTTCCCGCTGCGCCTCCTCGTCGCGGCGCGCGGCCTCGGCCCGCTGCCTGCGCGCCACCAGCACCGCGGTGCGCTGTCGGAGCCCTTCCACCACGCACAGCAGCACGGCAAGCCAGGCCATCAGCGCGAAGATCTGCCACACATTGGCGCCGCGCCCGAACAGTTCGGGCACCGGCCAGACCAGTACGAGGTAGCCGACCGGCACGAGTGGGTAAGTCCACCAGCGTGATCCGGTGCTCGCGGCGGTCAGGAACGCGATGACCAACGAGACGAAGATCGGCCCGTAGCCGTAGCCGAGCGCCAGGTAGGCGGCGCACGCGCCGAGCGCGACGAGCAGCACCGGGATCGGCCGGGACCGCCGCCAGATCAACGCCACCGGACCGGCGAGTAGTAGCAGGTAACCGAGGATGTCGAGAGAATTCTCGCCCATCCTCATATTCGCGAACGTGCCGCCGACGATTTGGAGCGCGGCAACGACAAGCGCCACACCCCAATCCCAGCCCAGCGAGCCCTGGCTCGTTATCCCTGCCCTCACCCACAGCAGCCTATTCGGCTTCGCTGCAGATCGGCGTCCGCCTCGCTACGTATTGCTCAGGTAAGGCAGGAGCGTAGTGCGCTTTACGTATGCCGACCGTCGCCGCGCGACGGATGTGGTGCACCTGGTAGCGGCGGATTCTCGGTGCATGACAGATTCGATCGTGGTCACCCGAGGGTTGACCAAACGCTATGGGGCGCATGCCGCTGTCGACGGCGTGAGCATGAGTGTCGCGGCCGGGGAGATCTACGGGTTCCTCGGTCCGAACGGGGCGGGCAAGACGACCACGCTGCGGATGTTGGTCGGACTCATCCGGCCGAGCGACGGCGCCGCGACGGTGGCCGGGCAGGTGCCGGGTGATCCCGCGGTGGTCCGCCGGATCGGCGTTCTCATCGAGGGGCCCGGTTTCTACCCCTACCTTTCCGGTCGAGACAACCTGCGGGTGCTCGCGAAATACCGCGGTATCGGCAGCGTCGAGGTCGAGGAGGCTTTGGACCGGGTCGGCCTGGTCGACCGGGCCGACGACAAGTTCCGCACCTACTCCCTCGGCATGAAGCAGCGTCTCGGTGTCGGTGCGGCGCTGCTCGGCAGGCCCGACCTGCTCATTCTGGACGAGCCGACGAACGGTCTCGATCCGCAGGGCATGGCCGAAATGCGGGAGCTGATCACCACTCTCGCCGCCGACGGGCACACCGTGCTGCTGTCGAGCCACATGCTCAGCGAGGTGCAGGAGATCTGTGATCGGGTCGGCGTGATCTCGCGGGGCAAGCTGCTCGTCGAGTCGACCGTCGCCGAATTACGTGGCGCCTCATCGCTTTTGCTGCGGGCCGAACCGTTGGAGGTGGCGTTTCCGGCGGTGCGTGAGGTGGTCGGTGAGCGTGCCGCGATGCTGACTTCGAGCGGCATTCGGATCGAGGCGGGCAACGGCACTGCGCCCGCGGTGGCGCGGGCGGTCATCGCGGCAGGCGCCGATCTGCTGGAACTGCGGATCGACGAAAAGTCCTTGGAGGAAGTGTTTTTCGAAATGACTCAGTTGGAAGTGGCGAAATGACGGTGAAAGACCTGTTGGCGAGCACGAAGGCGGAGGCGCTGCGGCTGCGGAAGTGGCCCGCGTTCTGGATCCTCCTGGGGACCTGGATTCTGCTGAACCTCACCTTCGCCTACCTGTTCAACTATCTCGCCTACACCTCGGGCGAGTCGGGCCGGATGTCGAACGGTCTGCCGAAAGACGCGCTGCTGCACCAGATGCTGCCCGCCGCGGTGCCGGAGGTGTTCACCCAGGGCATGGCGATGTTCGGCGGCGCGCTGATGCTGGTGCTCGGCGCGCTGACCACCGGCAGCGGATATGGCTGGGGTACTTGGAAAACCGTGTTCACCCAGGGGCCGTCGCGGATCAGCGTGGTCGGCGGGGTGCTGGTGAGCCTGTTCGTCGTGGTCGTCGGGCTGGTGCTCACCGCTTTCGTCATCGATACCGGGGTGGCGGCGCTGATCGGTGCGACTCAGTCGCAGGCGCTCGCGTTGCCGTCGGTGCAGCAGTCGTTGCTCGGAATCCTCACGGGCATCGCGATTCTCGGTATGTGGACGTTGGCGGGCGCGCTGATCGGCAGCGTCGCTCGTGGTCCGGCAATGGCCGTCGGCCTCGGTCTGGTGTGGGTGCTGGTGGTGGAGAACCTGTTGCGCGGGGTGGCGTCGATCTTTTCGCCGATCGCGGTTATCACCGATCACCTGCCCGGCACCGCCGCCGGTTCGATGGCGGGGGCGATGCGGACGGTCGGTGCGGGGACGCCCGGTGTGCTCGACATCCTGTCGCGGACCGAATCGCTGATCATGCTGGGGATCTACATCGCGCTCTTTGTGGTGGGCACCATGTGGTTGATGCGCAGGCGCGATCTGGTGTGAGCTACTGGTGTGAAAGCCGTTGGTGGACAACCACCAACGGCTTTCGCGGATCAGTCGAGCACAGCGTGGGCGAGCCTGCCGAGGGCGTCGGCGATCTGCGCCGAGGTCAAGCCTCGACTGCGTTGCTGCTGGTAAACCTCGGCTCCCAATGGCGCGAGCAGTGCATCGATGAGTGCGTCCGGCTCGCGAATCTTGCCCGCCAGCAACAGGGCTCGCACGTGGGCGGACCAGAACCCGTACGAGCCCGTCGCGAATCGCGCCCCACCGATCTCCGCGCCGAGCACCAAATCCGCGTGTGCGTCCAGCAATTCGACCATCGCGGCGTAGAACGCGGCCAGTCGGGCCGCGGGCGGCGCACCGGGGCCCAGCGGCGGTGCGCCGCCGATCAGCTGCTCCTGCAGCGCCCGCTCGTGTTCGTCGAGCAATGCGACGGCGATCGAATTCGTGTCCGGGTAGCGGCGATACAGCGTGCCGCGGCCGACGCCTGCCGCCTTGGCGATGTCGTCCATCGTCACGGTCCGCGGGTCGCGGGTGGCGAACAGTTCGGCGGCCGCGGCGAGCACCTTGGCCCGGTTGCGCGCCGCGTCCGCGCGCTCCGGCGGGGCGGCCGCTCGCCCGCTGAGCAGATCCGTGTGCCTGGTCATGTCGCTGACTGTACCTGAGTTCCGGAATAAGTGGACACAATGTCCATTTGTCGATACTCTCGGATTCGGGACTAAGTGGACACAACGTCCAGTTGGACTGATTGTCGGTCCGGCGATGCGGAAATACAGAGTGAGGTCTAGTTATGAGCACGTTGTTGCACCTGGATGCGAGCGCCCGTACCAGCTCGATCAGTCGTGAGTTGAGTGCTGTCTTCGCCGATGTGTGGCGCGCCGCTAACCCTGATGGCGGGTATCGCTACCGAGATCTGGCGGCCGAACCGATTCCGTTCATCGATGCGGCGTGGACCGAGCTGTGCGACGCGGTACTCGCGCAGAGCAGCACTGATGTGGATCGGCTCAGTGAGCTGGTGCGCACGCCCGAGCAGGCGGCGGCGTGGGCGATCATCGAACCGCTGCTGGCCGAGGTGCTTGCCGCGGACGTCATCCTGATCGGCACCCCGATGTACAACTACTCGATTCCGGCCGCCCTCAAAGCGTGGCTGGATCAGGTGACGTTCCCGCGAATGTCACTGGGCCACCGCCGTTTCGTCGTCGCGACTGCCCGCGGCGGCGCCTACTCACCCGGTGCGCCGAAGGCCGCGTTCGACTACCAGGAGCGGTTCCTGCGCGACTTCTTCGCGGGCCACTTCGCCGTCCAGGACACGGTTTTCATCAATGCCGAACTGGCCAATGCCCGCCAGGATCCCGCGCTGGCACACCTGCGCGGCAAGCACGACGAGTCGTACGCGCTCGCCCTCGAGACCGCACGCAATCTCGCTAAGGAGTACTGACATGAACTGGGTCGTCCTCGGCCTCGCGGGCCTGGTCGAGATCGTCTGGTCGCAGAGCATCAAACCGACGGAGAACTTCACCCGCCTGGTGCCGACCGTGATCTGCTTCGTCCTCGGCGTCACCGCGGTGTACCTGCTGTCCAGGGCCATGCAGACGCTGCCGGTCGGTACCGCGTACGCGATCTTCACCGGGATCGGCGCGGTCGGCGCCATCGGCCTCGGCATCGTGTTCAACAAGGATCCGCTCAGCGCGGGCCGGGTGTTCGCCCTCTCGCTGATCATCGGCGGCATCGTGCTGGCCAGGGTCACCAATCCCGAATGACCTGCTGGCGTACCTGCGGCCAGCTTCGATGTTTCTAAAATGCCTCTGCGGCAACTGATCTCGCGTGTACATGGGTAACTCGCCGGGTACCGGGTAACGTGACGACCGCCCTCACCGCCGGCCGCCGACGCAAGAGCCGCGGCACTCGAATCTGGCCTGAATTCGCGGAGAGGCGGAACTGAAAGGACCGTGATGCCAACACGTACCGCGCGTACTGCCTGGACGGGCACTCTGCAGGAGGGGTCGGGGCAGGTCGAGCTGGCCAGCTCGGGCGTCGGCAAGTACGACGTGTCGTTCCCGAAGCGTTCCGCCGAGGACGCCGACGGCACCACCAGCCCGGAGGAGCTGATCGCGGCGGCGCACTCGTCCTGCTACGCGATGGCGCTCTCGGCACAGATCGGTAATGCGGGCGGGACGCCGGAGAGCCTGGACGTCAGCGCCGACGTGACCCTCGGCCCGGACCCGGCCGGTGGCTTTCGGATCAGCGGCATCAAGCTGACCGTGCGCGGCAAGGTCTCCGGCCTCGACGCGGACGGCTTCGCCGCCGCGGCCGAGGCCGCCAAGGCGGGCTGCCCGGTCAGCAAGGCCCTCGCCGGCGTCGACCACATCCTCCTCGACGCGGCCCTCGTCTAACTCGGCACAGCCGACTGCCCGGTTCGCGCACTATGGTGTGTGAACCGGGCAGTTTTGTGTGACAACCGATTTCGTGTGCCAAGGGTCAGGCTCGGCGAAAGTAACGGCGGGCGCTCGGGCGGTACATCGCGGGGATGGCGATCAGGACCGCGACGATGTGAACGGTGCGGAACAGGCCGATCACCGCGGATTCGATGGTGATGCCGGCGAAGAGGTCGCCGAACTTGTCCGCCGACAGCAGCGCCGCCAGCGGTTCGATGATCAGCGAGAGCAGGCCGATCACGCCGATGCCGAAGGTCAGCAGGACGCGCGCCCAGCGCGCGCCGTGCGTCATTCGGATGGCGACGACGAGCACGACCAGGTAGATCCCCAGTCGCACGGCGAGTCCGGTCGCCAAGCCCGCTAGGTCGATCTCGTCGCGCTCCAGTAGCAGCGCGGTCTGCTCGATCGCCTCGGCGACACCGGCGAGCAGGGCGACGACGAGGGCGACGAACGCGACGAGGACGGCGCGCGGTGGTTGTGCTGGTGCGCCCGAATGCAGCGGCGCGGGCAAAAAGGAAAGGGCGGTGCCGGTCATGACACCGACACTGCCCCTCGTCTTCCGGATGCGGATCAGCCCGCGGTAGCGATCGACTCTCGTACCGGAGTATCACTGCGCGTGGCGAATTCGCTGAGCGCGGCGAAGCCGAGGGCCAGGCAGGCCCATAGCGTCGCGGTCTCGGCCAGCGAGGACGCCCGGAACTGCCACAGCAGCGTGGCCGGGAAGTTCGCCTTCACCTCGTTGATGCCCGGCAGCAGGATGTAGCCCGCCGCCGTGACGAGGACGAACGCGGCCAGGCCGCCGATCAGTCGCAACGTGCTCAGCTGACCGCGCAGCAACTTGTAGACGTACACGCTCGCGCCGACGGCCACCAGGCCGAGCAGCACGGCGGCCACCCAGAGCAGGGTCCGCTGATTGATCGTCTCCGGATCACCGACCGCAGGTGGGTTCGCCGGGTACTTGAAGAACGGCACCGCCACGATCGCGGCCCAGCCGCCGAGACCGATCCCGAGCGCGAGCTTCGGCCCGGACAGCGTGGTGTAGCGGCGGGCGAAGTGGGCGACGGAGGCGAAGATGGCGCCGAGCGCGAGACCGGCCAGGCCGAGCGCGAGGAACTGTCCCGCCTTCTGGCCGGTGCGGCTGACCAGCGGTTCTTCTTCGTCACCGTGCGAATGCCCGTTGGTCGTTTCCGCTTCGGTGCCGTGCGGATGATCCGCGGCGGCCGCGCTACCGGCCTCTTCGATGGCGATGGCGGCGTCGACCTTCGGTTCGCCGATGAAGAAGCCGACCGAGGCCGCCAGCAGGCCCGCGATGAGACCGGCCAACAGGCCGCGCAACAGCAGGGTCCTGAGGGAACCGATCAATGGCACGGAAGCCCCAGCAGGTGACGTCCGTCGTGCATCAGCTCATGCAGGTACATCCCGCTGCGCGAGATGACGCCCTGATCGAAGCCGACCAGGTACAGCGTGAGCAGTGCCAGTAGAACGACACCAACTGTGACGAGCACAGTGGCCAGTGAATCGGTTGCCCGGCTCGGCGAATGCGCGATTGCCATGCGAGTCCTCCTAGGGATGCGCGTCCCGTCGAATGGGTTGCGAAGGAGCCGGTGTCTGGCTGTCCGGCACCCAGGGGCTCGGTGCATGGAATACAGTGGCGCGACCGCTCCGGAATTTCACCGGATTACCGCATCACCCTCGCGTTTTGTCATTCGAACTGTGACACCTGGAGGCACCCGCCGTCAATACGAACAGGGGGGTTGTGCCCTGAGGTCGGGCGAGTCGCCGGGCAGGTCGGTCCGCCCGGCATTGCTCGACAGCTCAGTCGGCGGGCTTGGCGGCCACGTCGATGACGACCTCGAATTCCAGCAGCGACGCGCCCGTGGAGACCGGCTTCTGCCGCTCGCCCGCATGCGCCTCGCGCGCAGGCCCGTCCCGCCACGCCGCGAACGCTTCTTCCGAATCCCACTGGGTGACAACGAAGTACCGCTTGTCACCGGCGACCGGCCGGAGCAGCTGGAAGCCGAGGAAGCCCGGCGAGCCCTCGACCGCGTGCGCACGGTGGGCGAACCGCTTCTCCAACTCGGGGCCCGCGCCCTCGGGAACCTCGATCGCGTTGATCTTCACAACAGCCATGGGCTCGACAATACGACCCGCGAGCGTCCGCCCGGTATGGGCCATATCGGGGGTACCGCGCACGGCGGGGGCGCGCCGGGCAGAATCAGCGGGGTGTTGCACGACGAAGGTGGAGCGGGTGTGCCGATCCTGCTGCTGCACGGATTGATGGGCAGTGCCAGGACCTGGCACGATCAGCTGGACTGGCTGCGCGACTACGGCCACGTCTACACCTTCGACGCCGCCGGGCACGGCAGGCCCGCGCCGGACGAGCTGACCACCGAGGCCTTCGTCGCCGATCTGGCCGCCGCGACCGCGGGCATCACCGAACCGATGGTGGTGATCGGGCATTCGATGGGCGCGCTGCACGGCTGGGTGTTCGCCGCGACCTATCCCGATCGGGTGCGCGCGCTGGTGGTCGAGGACATCGCCCCGGATTTCACCGGCCGGACCGCGGCCGACTGGGCGGCGATGATCGAGGCGTGGCCGCAACCGTTTCCGGATGCGAATGCGGTGCTGAGGTACTTCGGGCCGGTCGCCGGGCGGTACTTCCTCAACTCGTTCGAGCACGGCCCGCACGGATACCGGCTGCACGGGTCGGTCGCGACGTTCCGCGATATCTCCGAGGAGTGGGGTAGTCGCGACTTCTGGCCGCAGTGGCACGCCATCCGGGTGCCCGCGCTCTTACTCGAGGGGGAGCACACCATCACGCCGCCCGGTCAGATGCGTCAGATGGCCGCGGCGCATCCCGACGCCGAGCACGTACTCGTCGCAGGCGCAGCACATCTCGTGCACGACGACCAACCCGACCAGTACCGCGCCGCCGTCGAGCGCTTCCTCCGCCGCGTGCTGAACGCCTAGTTGCCGCCTTCACCGGCGAGGGCGAACAGGCCGTCGCCGGTTTGCTCGATCAGCCCGTCGACCAGTAGCGAGTCCAGGGCCCGGGCTCGCTGACCGGGGTCGCGCGGCCAGGCCAGATCCAGACTCACCCGCTCCACCGGGCCCGTCGCGCCGCGAAGGACGTCGAGCAACCTACCGCGCGCTTGGCGATCGGTGCCCTCGTATTTCTGTGTGCGACGGACGATTTCGGAGATGGGACGGCCCGCGGCGACCCACGCGCAACTCGGCAACGGGCAGCGTGAACAGTCCGGTGTGCGTGCCGTGCACACTGTCGCACCGAGCTCCATCAACGCGGCCGAGAACACCGCCGCCCGATCGATCTGTTGCGGCAGTAGAGCTTCCGTCTCCGGCAGATCACGCGACGACGGATTGCCCGCCTCCGCGCGACCGTGCACCGCGCGCGCGACGACTCGGCGAACGTTGGTGTCCACCACCGGAACCCGTTGCCCGTACGCGAAACACGCGACCGCTCGCGCCGTGTACGCCCCGATGCCGGGCAGGCCGAGCAGCACGTCCACGTCGGTCGGCACCTCGTCACCATGCTCCGCGGCCAGCACCCGCGCGCATTCGTGCAGCCGCAGCGCCCGGCGTGGATAACCGAGCTTGCCCCACGCGCGCAGCACCTCGGCCTGCGAGGAGGCCGCCATCGCCGACGGCACCGGCCAGCGCGCCACCCACTCCCGCCAGATCGGCTCGACCCGGACCACCGGCGTCTGCTGCAGCATGATCTCGCTCATCAGGATCTGCCACGCGGTGACCTCGCGGCGACGCCACGGTAGGTCGCGCGCGGTCTCCTCGTACCAGTCGAGCAACACGTCGGCATCGATGGTGTTCGGTGCTTTCCTCACGGTTCCTGTCCTACTGCCGCCAGCTGGTATTTGCCGACCCGTAACCAAACGAACTCGCTGGTAACCCAAGCCTTGTGCACAATGGTCGGTATGCCTGATTCAAATCCGGTCAGTGCCTGGAAGTCTTTGCGCGAAGGCAACGACCGTTTCGTCTCCGGTGCGCTGCAGCATCCTAGCCAGGGCGCCTCCGACCGAGCCAAGCTCGTTAGTGGCCAACACCCGTCCGCGATCCTCTTCGGCTGCGGTGACTCCCGGGTCGCCGCCGAGTTGATCTTCGACCAGGGCCTGGGCGACATGTTCGTGGTGCGCACCGCGGGCCACGTCGTGGACAGCTCGGTGCTCGGCTCGATCGAGTACGGCGTGCAGGTGCTCAACGTTCCGCTGATCGTGGTGCTCGGGCACGACAGCTGCGGCGCGGTGAAGGCCACCATCGACGCGCTGGACGGCGGCGAGGTGCCTGGCGGATTCATCCGCAGCGTGGTCGAGCGGGTCACGCCTTCCATTCTGATCGGCCGCCGGGAGGGTCTGTCCACCGTCGACGAGATGGAGGCCAGGCACGTCGTCGAGACCAGCAGGCTGCTCATGCAGCGGTCGATGATCATCTCCCAGCGGGTGGCGACCGGCGAATGCGCGATCGCCTGTGTCACATACAAGCTCGCCGAAGGACAGGTGAAGTTGCAGCGTGTCGTCGGCAACATCGGCGAGCTCGCCTGAGCCGGAGTCGTCGCCGTTTGCCCAGCGTGCGGGCCGGAATTCCATCGCCACGATCGCCTGATCCGGATCGACACGCCGTGCGCATGAGTCATCGTGCCCGGTCGTGCCCTTACCGTTGAGGCGTGCTGGAACCGAATGGACCGCTGCCACCGGAGATCTATTGGCGTCGTCGCGCATTGGCGATCGGCGCACTGGTCGTCGCGCTGGCGCTGGTCATCTGGCTCGTGCTGACGGTGTCCCGCGGCGGCGACTCGCCCGGTGACACCAAGCCCGTCGTGGCCGGTTCGTCGTCCACGACGCCGAGCAAGCCTGCCGATGCCACGACGACAAAAGCCGCGGGACCAAGCGAATCCGGCGCGGCGGCGACATCGAGCGTTTCCCCGTCCGCGTCGAATGAACCGGCCGCGGGCCCGGGGCAGTGCCCCGATCAGTCGCTGGCGATCAAGATCAGTGTGGACCAGCCGACCTATCGGGTCGGCGAGCAGCCGAACTTCCGGATCGTCATCACCAACATCTCCAGCGCGCAGTGCCAGCGCGACATGAACCTGGCGCAGATCCAGGCGTCGGTGCTCTCGCTGGACGGCCAGCGCCGCTTCTGGACGAGCTCGGACTGTTCGCCCGTCGACGAGTCGAACCAGCGGAACCTGAAACCCGGTGAGCAGGCGCTGTTCACGGTGCGCTGGTCCGGCACCACCTCGCAGCAGGGCTGCGTCGGCGAGCGGGTGCCGGTGCCCGCCGGGGCGTACCAGGTGATCGCGCAGTTCGGTTCGCTGCACAGCTCGCCGGAACCGTTCAATCTGACGCCCGCCTGAGCGACTCCGGATTCGGTTGGGCCCGTTAGAAATCGGGTGCCACTTCCTTCGCCTCCTGCGGCGCGCGCCGCTTGCGGGTGCCGGTGATGCGGATGGCCGAGCGCACGTCGGCCACCTCGTGGATCTTCATGCCACCGCGCTTGAGCGGGGCGTAGCCGGGCGGCACCAGCGCGGTGGTGAAGCCGAGCCGCTCGGCCTCGGCCAGCCTGCGTTCGAGTCCGGTCACCTTGCGTACCTCCCCGGCCAGGCCGACCTCGCCGAGAATCACCCAGCCCGCCGGAATCGCCACCTCGGAATTGGCGCTGGCGATGGCGAGCGTGATGGCCAGGTCGGCGGCCGGCTCCAGCAGCCGCATGCCGCCCACCGTCGCGGCGTACACGTCGGACTTGCCGACGAACACCTTGCCGCGGCTCTGCAGCACGGCGAGCACCATCGCGACCCGGTTGTAGTCCAGGCCGCTGACCGCGCGGCGCGGATTCGGGATCTCGGTCTCCACCGTCAGGCCCTGCACCTCGGCGACGAGCGGGCGCTTGCCGTCCATCGCCACCGTGACGGCGGTGCCGGGCACCGAATCGGTGCGGTGGTGCAGGAACAGTCCGGACGGGTCGTCCACGCAGGCGATGCCGTCCTCGTGCAGCTCGAAACAGCCGACCTCGTCGGCGCTGCCGAAGCGGTTCTTGATGCCGCGCACCATGCGCAGCGATGAGTTCTTGTCGCCCTCGAACTGCAGCACCACGTCGACGAGGTGTTCCAGCGTGCGCGGGCCCGCGACATTGCCGTCCTTGGTGACGTGCCCGACCAGTAGCACCGCGATCCCGCTCGCCTTGGCCAGCGAGGTCAGCGCGGAGGTCACCGCGCGCACCTGGGTGACGCCGCCGATCACGCCGTCCACCTCGGGCGCCAGCATGGTCTGCACCGAGTCGACGACCAGCAGCGTCGGTTGCACCTGCTCGACGTGCCCGAGCACGATCGAAAGGTCGGATTCCGCAGCCAGATACACCCTTTCGTGCACGGCGCCGGTCCGGTCGGCGCGCAGCCGCACCTGTCCCGCGGATTCCTCCGCGGTGACGTAGAGCGATTTGGCGTCGTGCTGCCGGGCCCAGCGGTGTGCGACCTCGAGCAGTAGCGTCGACTTGCCGACGCCGGGCTCGCCGGACAGCAGCACCACCGAGCCGGGGACAACGCCGCCGCCGAGCACCCGGTCGAGCTCACTGACTCCGGTCGGCTTCGCCCTGGTGATCTGGGAGTCGATGCTGGAGATCGGCGCGGCGG
The DNA here is from genome assembly GCF_040645995.1 of Nocardia sp. NPDC046473. Taxonomy (NCBI): domain Bacteria; kingdom Bacillati; phylum Actinomycetota; class Actinomycetes; order Mycobacteriales; family Nocardiaceae; genus Nocardia; species Nocardia sp. NPDC046473. Next base: position 231,650 of record NZ_JBEYZJ010000002.1, on the reverse strand, counting down.
CGGTGCTCGGCAGCATCGCGCGCCTGGCCGGGGCGCCCGCACCGGTCGCCGCGACGGCTACCTCGTCGACGGTGCCCCACGCGCCGCAGTCGGGGCACTTACCCACCCACTTGGCGACCTCGTGCGTGCAGGCGGAGCACCGGAAGATCGACCTGGTCTTTGCCACACGCGCACCTTACGTACCGCCTCCGACAACATGTCGGATAAGAACGGCTGCCGCACCCGTCGGGTGTGGCAGCCGTCTCCGTAAGGGGGCTATACGGTCAGTGTCCGCCGGTGTGCTCTGCCTCGGCTGCGCCGGACTTGTCTGACTCGTGCCGCTCGGTGGCACCCGCGTCGACTGGCACCTGGACCTGCACGGTGCCGTTCTGCTTGAAGTTGAACGCCACGTTGTAGGTGAGGCCCGGCGTGATGTCCTTGGTCAGGCCGGTGATCTCGATCAGGATCGGGCGCGCCTCGGGATCCGTGGTCGCCTCGGCAACATCGGCATGGTCGGGCTTGGCCGAGGTCGGCGCGGCCGCAGCGGTCGGCGCCGCGCCGTGCGCGTCGCCCGCGGGTGTCGCGGCCTTGACCGGCTTGGTGGCCGCGACCACAGTTTGCTGCGGAGCCAGCTCGACCGTCGTCTTGCCCGTCGCCGGGGTGATCTTCACGGTGCCGAGATCGGTGGTGAGGCTGGTCAGCTCGTCGGGCACCGACGGGCTGTTGTTGATGATCGACAGCGCGATGACCGCCTTGCCGCCCTTGGTGTTGTTGTACTCGGTGCCCTGGGCGGGGAAGACGATGTGCACGTTGCGCAGCGCGATCTTGCCGACGTCGGCGTGGTTGCCATTGATCGCGGCGACCTGGTCCGCGGTCTGCGAGATCTGGCCCGAGCTACAGCCGGCGAGCGCGATCGCCGCACCTGCGGCGAGTGCGGCAACCGGCACCATGCGACGTCGCGCCTTCTTCAGGGCGGTCACAGCTTTCAGGGCAGTCACGGGTTGTCCCTCCATGTCGACCGGGTCACTCCGCAAGGGAGAGTAATAACTAGGCAGCGTAGTAGTTCCCGTCGCGGACCGGGAGCCGGGGCTGTGTCTGATCGGCGGCGCCTGCGGCGCTGCGTGTTCGCGGCCCCTGAGACGGGCCGCGAACGGCGCTCGCGGAACTCGCGCGTGTCGGTCGGTGGTGCGGGGAGCGGACACTCACATCGTTGGTAACAGTTTGGTCGAGCATCGACGGATCGCGCACGCGCTGCCTGCTCGGGTCGGGGGGCCGGTTCGGGGACAGTGCGGGGAGGTAACCCGTTCTGGCACAACATAATGCACACCGGGCGGTCGTTGTCAAGCCCCACCGCTGCCTCGTTGTGGCCCTGACCTGCACAGTTGATCGCGCCGTTACCGAGTCGCATGTTAAACTGTGAACATCGAAAGGGGCACGGGACACATGATTTTTAAGGTCGGAGACACCGTCGTTTACCCCCACCACGGAGCGGCGCTGATCGAAGCTATCGAGACTCGCACCATCAAGGGTGAGCAAAAAGAGTATCTGGTCCTGAAGGTCGCCCAAGGCGATCTGACTGTTCGGGTTCCCGCAGAGAACGCTGAATACGTCGGCGTACGTGATGTCGTCGGCCAGGAGGGTCTCGATCGAGTCTTCCAGGTTCTGCGCGCGCCGCACACGGAGGAGCCGACCAACTGGTCCCGCCGTTACAAGGCCAACCTGGAGAAGCTCGCCTCCGGCGATGTGAACAAGGTGGCCGAGGTCGTCCGCGACCTGTGGCGTCGAGAGCAGGATCGCGGCCTGTCCGCCGGTGAGAAGCGGATGCTCGCCAAGGCCCGTCAGATCCTCGTCGGTGAGCTCGCGCTCGCCGAGGGGACCGATGACGGCAAGGCCGAGACGCTGCTGGACGAGGTCCTCGCCGCGGCTTCCTGACCGTGAACAAACTCGACAACGGTGCTCGTCTCACCGACGGAACCGTCGTTGCTTTGGTGCCTGCCGCCGGTCGCGGCGTCCGCCTGGGTGAAGCCACGCCCAAGGCGTTCGTCCCGGTCGGCGGCAGCCCTATGGTCCGACTCGCCGTCGAAGGCCTGATCGCCTCCGGAGCGGTCGACCGGATCATCGTTATGGTTCCCGCCGAATTCGTCGAGAGCGCCGTTGCCCTGCTGCCGCCCTCGGATTCGGTACACGTGGTCGTCGGCGGCGCCGAACGCATCGACTCGGTGCGGGCAGGCCTCGCCGCCGCACCCGAGGCCGCCTACTACCTCGTGCACGATGCCGCGCGCGCCCTCACCCCGCCCGAGCTCATCGCCCGGGTCGCCGCCGAGTTGCGCGCCGGCCACCTCGCGGTGGTCCCCGCGCTTCCGGTCGCCGACACCATCAAGTCCGTCGACGCGGCGGGCGCGGTCACCGGCACGCCGGACCGCGCGCAACTGCGCGCCATCCAAACCCCGCAAGGCTTCGCGGGCGAACTGCTGCGCTCGGCCTACCTGTCCGAGGGTGTGCAAGCCACCGACGACGCCGGCCTGGTCGAACTGCTCGGCACCCAGGTGCGCACGATCCCTGGCGATCCGCTGGCTTTCAAGATCACCACCCCGCTCGATTTGCTGCTCGCACACGCGGTGCTCGACGGCGCGGACCTACGCCGGGCGGTGGCTCAGTGAACATGCGAGTCGGCATCGGCAGCGACGTGCACCCCATCGAACCGGGCCGCCCATGCTGGATGGCCGGACTGCTCTTCGACGGCGACGACGGCTGCGCCGGACACTCCGACGGTGACGTCGCCGCCCACGCACTCTGCGACGCACTGCTGTCCGCGGCCGGACTCGGCGACCTCGGCTCGGTCTTCGGCACCGACCGCCCGGAATGGGCCGGCGTCTCCGGCGCCGCCATGCTGAAGGAAGTGCGCAGGCTGCTCGGCGAGGCGGGCTTCGAGATCGTCAACGCGGCGGTCCAGGTGATCGGCAATCGGCCCAAGATCGGCCCGCGCCGCGACGAGGCCCAGCAACTGCTCGGCGAGCTGCTCGGCGCCCCGGTTTCGGTTTCCGGCACCACCACCGATGGCCTCGGACTCACCGGTCGCGGCGAAGGCATTGCCGCCATGGCGACCGCTCTGCTACAAGCCTGTCGCTGACCCAGCTCCGGCGGACCTGAACCGGGTCCGTGAACAGGCTTATCTACCAGCTAGGATCGAACGCCGTGACGCTGCGCCTCTTTGACACCGACACGCGAACCATGCGCGACTTCGCGCCCCTGGTCCCCGGCCGTGCCTCGGTGTACCTGTGTGGCGCCACCGTGCAGGGCGCGCCACACATCGGCCACGTGCGCAGCGGCGTCGCCTTCGACGTGCTGCGCCGCTGGCTGCTCGCGCACGACTACGACGTGTGGTTCATCCGCAACGTCACCGACATCGAGGACAAGATCCTCACCAAGGCCGCCGATGCGGGCCGGCCGTGGTGGGAGTGGGCGGCCACCTACGAGCGCGCCTTCGACGACGCCTACGAGACCCTCGGCGTGCTGCCGCCGTCCGTGCAACCACGGGCCACCGGCCATATCACCCAGATGGTCGACATGATGCAGCGGTTGATCGAGCGCGGCCACGCGTACGCCTCCGAGGGCAACGTCTACTTCGACGTGGTGAGCTACCCCGACTACGGCAGCCTGTCCGGCCACCGCCTCGACGACGTGCACCAGGGCGAGAGCGCGGGCGAGGGCAAGCGCGACCCGCGCGACTTCACCCTGTGGAAGGCCGCCAAGCCCGGCGAGCCGACCTGGCCGTCGCCGTGGGGCCCCGGCCGTCCCGGCTGGCACCTGGAGTGCTCCGCGATGGCCGAGTTCTACCTCGGCCCCGAATTCGATATCCATTGCGGCGGAATGGATCTGGTGTTCCCGCACCACGAGAACGAGATCGCCCAGTCCAAGGCGGCCGGTGACGGCTTCGCCCAGTACTGGTTGCACAACGGCTGGGTGACCATGGGCGGGGAGAAGATGTCCAAGTCGCTGGGCAACGTGCTGTCCGTGCCGAATGTGCTCACCCATGTGCGTGCCGTGGAGCTGCGGTTCTACCTCGGCAGCGCGCACTACCGCTCGATGCTGGAGTACTCGGACAAGGCGCTCAACGACGCAGCCCAGTCTTACCAGCGGATCGAGGCGTTCGTGCACCGGACCGCCGATCGTGCGGGCGACGTTCCGGTCGGCAAGTGGACCGACGCGTTCGCCGCGGCCATCGATGACGACCTCGCCGTGCCGAAGGCGCTGGCCGAGATTCACCGCGTCGTGCACGAGGGCAACAAGGCGCTCGAGGCCGGTGCGATCGACAGTGCACGGGACCTGGCCGGACAGCTCCGCGCCATGCTCGGTATCCTCGGTGTCGACCCGCTGGATCCGCACTGGTTCACCCCACGCGACTCGTCGGCGGCACTGGGCGCGCTCGACGTGCTGGTGCGCGCCGAGCTCGACCGCCGTCAACAGGCGCGAGCAGACAAGGATTGGGCGAGCGCCGATGCCGCCCGCGATCGATTGCAGGCAGCCGGAATCGAGGTCACCGACACGCAAAATGGTCCCGAATGGGCCCTTGGCGCTGCGCCGCAGACGGCGCCGGACGCGCTACAACCTGGAAAGGCCAAGTAATGGCAGGCAATTCGCAGCGTCGTGGTGCGATCCGCAAGGGCGGGACCAAAAAGGGCGCCGTCGTCGGCTCCGGCGGCAAGCGCAGGCGCGGGCTCGAGGGTCGCGGCGCGACCCCGCCCGCCGAGGCGCGCACCAAGCATCCCGCGGCCAAGCGGGCCGCCGCCGCGGCGAAGGCCGCCGCCAAGGGTGGCCCCCGCGGCAGCTCGGGCCGTGCGGCCGGACGCAAGGACGACGACAGCCCGGAAATGGTGCTCGGCCGCAACCCGGTGGTCGAATGTCTGCGCGCGGGCGTGCCCGCCACCGCGCTGTATGTCGCGCTCGGCGCCGAGAACGACGAGCGGCTGTCCGAGAGCGTGCAGATGGCCGCCGACGCGGGCATCTCCATCCTCGAGGTGCCGCGCGGCGACCTGGACCGGTTGAGCGCCAACGGCATGCACCAGGGCGTCGCCCTGCAGGTGCCGCCGTACCGCTACGCGCACCCGGACGACCTGCTCGCCGAGGTCCGCAATTCGCCGGAGCCTGCCCTGCTGGTGGCCCTGGACAACATCACCGACCCGCGCAACCTCGGCGCCGTCATCCGCTCGGTCGCAGCCTTCGGTGGCCAGGGCGTGCTGATCCCGCAGCGGCGCAGCGCGAGCGTCAGCGCGGTCGCCTGGCGCACCAGCGCAGGCGCCGCGGCCCGGCTGCCCGTCGCCCGCGCCACCAATCTGACTCGCACACTGAAGGATTGGGCCTCGCAGGGCATCCAGGTGGTCGGCCTCGACGCGGGTGGCGACACCACCCTGGACGACTTCGACGGCCGCGAAGCCACCGTCATCGTGGTCGGCTCGGAGGGCAAGGGCCTGTCCCGTCTGGTCCGCGAGAACTGCGATTCCATCCTCGGCATCCCGATGGCGGGTCCGGTCGAATCCCTCAACGCCTCGGTAGCCGCAGGCGTAGTCCTCGCCGAAATCGCTCGCCAGCGCCGTTCTTGATCCCGCGCCGCAGGCGCGAAACGCCCCTCGGCACACGGCAATAGACGCGTCGGGGCGCGCTGTCCCCGTAGAATTCGGCTCGTGGTGATACCCAATCAGCCCATCGGGAATCCGGTCGAGCATCCGAACGCGACGGCGGTGCTGTGGCTCGGTGCGGCGAGCGTGCTCTGCTGTGGCGTGCTCGGACCGGTGGCGTGGGCGATGGGCAAGCGGGCGCTGGATCAGATCGAGGAATCGCACGGCGCCTACGGTGGGCGGGTTCAGGTGGTAGTCGGCTACATCCTCGGCATCATCGGCACCATCATGATGATCGTCTTCGCGCTGCTCTATCTGATGATCCTGCTCGGCGGCAACGCCTAGTCGAGGCTGGGCCGTTCCTGGTCGCCCTGGTCGTCCCAGGCCGGCCACTCCTCGCTGACGCTGCCGGTCCAATTGGGTTGCCTGCGTTCCTTGAACGCTGCCATCGCCTCGCCGCCGTCGATGCTCTTGGTGACGTGGTCGTTCAGGTCGGTCTCCAACTGTCCGACCATGGTCGGGCTCATCCCGAGCCCCTCCCACAGCAGCCGCTTGGACATCGCCACCGGCAGCGGCGCGGACCCGTTGGCGATGTCGTGCGCGATGGCCAGCGCCATCGGCAGTACCTCGCCGCCCGGCATGCAGCCGTTGGCCAGGCCCATCGCCTTGGCCTCGTCGCCGTCGAAGGTGCGACCGGTCAGCATGATGTCGGCGGCATTGGCCATGCCGACCAGCCGGGGCAGCGTCCAGTGCGAATAGCCGTCGGCGAGTACGCCGCGCCGCACCTGGTTGAGCCCGTAGACGGCGTCGCGCGCCATGTAGCGCAGGTCGCACTGCAGCGCGAGGGCGAGCCCGATACCGACCGCGTGCCCGTTCACCGCGGCGATCACCGGTTTGCGCACCCGCCACGGCGCGGGCTCGATGGTGGCGCTGACGTCGCCGACCCGGCTGGATAGATCCGCGCCCGCGCAGAACGCGGGCGGGGTGCCGGTGATCACGACGACCCGGATGTTGTCCTCGACATCGCAGCGCTGCAACGCGGCGCTCAATTCGGCGGCCATCGTCGGGGTGAAGGCGTTCTGCTGAGCGGGCCGATTGAGCGTGAGCACGGCGATGCCCGCGGAGACATCGACGTGCAGTTCCGAACTCATGCCAGCGATGTTAGTCCAGGACGCCCCGCCCTGACCCTGGCCCGAAAAACCTCGCTCAACCACGCAGTACTTTGCGCCCGATCGCGTACTTGTGCACCTCGGTCGGACCGTCGTAGAGCCGGAAGGCGCGGATGTCGCGGAAGATCATCTCGACCACCGTCTCGTCGCTGATGCCGATGCCGCCCAGCACCTGCACGCACCGGTCGGCCACCTTGAACAGCTCCTCGGAGACATACGACTTCGCGATCGAGCTCTCGTGCCTGGCCTTCTCGCCCTGGTCCATCAGCCAGCAGGCGTGCCAGATGGTCAGCCTGCACTGGTGCAGCGCGATCTCGTTGTCCGCCAACATGAACGACACGCCCTCGTGCTCGCCGATCGGCTTGCCGAACGCGGTGCGGGTGCGCGCGTGCGCCACCGCGATGCTCTGCGCGCGCTCGGCCGCGCCGAGCCAGCGCATGCAATGGGTGAGCCGGGCCGGGGCCAGTCGCAGCTGGGCGTAGCGCAGGGCTTGTCCCGCGTCGCCGAGCAGCGCGGACTGCGGCAGCGTGAGGTTGTCGAAGCGGACGACGCCGTGCCCGGCCACATAGTTGCGGTCCATCGTGTTCATGGTGCGTTCGATGACGATGCCAGGCTGGTCGCCGTCGGTGAGGAACAGCGTCGGTCCGGCGGGCAGGTGCGGGTTTTCCGCGAGCCGGGCCATGATGATCCACGTCTTGGCGCCGTTGGCCCCGGTGATCAGCCATTTGCGGCCGTTGACGGTGAAGTTCTCGCCGTCGAAGGTGGCGGTGGTGGCCAGCTGGGCCGGGTCCGAGCCGGCGCCGTCCGGTTCGGTCATGGCGAACACCGAGCGGTGCCGGCCGGCGACCATCGGCGCGAGGTGGTGCTCGATCTGTTCCGGGTTGGCCACCTTGGACAGCAGGAACATATTGCCCTCGTCCGGCGCCGCGCAGTTCATCGCGATCGGGCCGAGGGTGGACCAGCCCGCCGCCTCGTAGATCACCGCCTGCTCGATATGCGACAGCCCGCGCCCGCCGAGCGATTCCGGCGCCTGCACCGTGAGCAGCTTCTCGGTCCGCGCCAGCTCGACCAGTTCCTGGCGCAGCTCGTCGGTCGGCCCGTGCGCGGTGAGCCGCGGATCCCGCTCGAACGGAACGATCTTGTCGATGACGAACTGGCGTACTCGATCGCGTTCGGCGGCGAGCTCGGCGGGCATCGAGAAGTCGATCATCGTTGGTCACCAATCGTTCGGGGTCGCGTGCGTCGAGCATACGAAACCCAGGCAGAGCGACTGAAGGCACCCGCCCTCAACGCCCTGGCGGGCTGTCATCCGAACGCTATTGACCGTGTGCCGCAGATGCGTAGAGATCTGCGGCCATGTTTCGGCCTGCCAGCGCGCGCCCCGAGGCCCACCGCCGCTCACAGCGGGCATACGCGACTGCTCCGCCGCGCACGCCCTACTCCACTGATCCCACCGAGCCCCCGTACCTCTCACAGACACTCAAAGGTATGCCCGGTCTGCGGGTTGCCTCGGGGCGGACGCTGAGAGCGCGTAAGCGCTTGGTGGGCCGGGGGTCAGCGAGCGCGGGCGAGTTGGCGGCGGCGGGTGCCGACTACTCGGCTGACGAGGTAGATCAGGAACGAGATCGTGGTGACGAACGTCGAGACCGGAACGCCGGGCGCGAGCGATAGCAGGATGCCGCCTACTGCGGCGATTTCGGCGAAGACGACCGCGAGCACGGTGGCGCGCACCGGGTTTGCGGTCAGTTGTGCGGCCGCGGCGGCGGGCGTGATCAACAGGGCGAGCACCAGTAGCGCGCCGACGATCTGTACCCCGAAGGCCGCGGTGATGCCGAGCAGTACGGCGAACACGATCGACAGCGCGCGCACCGGAACGCCCCGTGCCACCGCTACTTCCGGATCGGAGCTGGCGAACAGCAACGGCCGGTAGACGATCGCGAGGACCGCGAGTACGCCGACGGTGCAGGCCGCGAGCAGCGTGATGCCGTTGTTGCCCACGCTGACCACCTGTCCGGTGAGCAGCGAGAACTTCGAGCCCGCCCGATCCGGGCCGAGCCACAGGAACAGCACGGACAAGCCGAGCCCGAACGACAACACCACCGCGATCACCGAATCGCGTTCGCGGGCACGCGTTCCCAGCAACCCGAAGAGCACCGCCGCGACCACCGACCCGGCGATGGCACCCACGCCGACGCCGATCCCGGCGAGCAGTGCCGCGGCCGCGCCGGTCAGCGACAGCTCGCTGGTGCCGTGTACCGCGAACGACATCTGCCTGCTGATGATCAGTGGCCCGATCACCCCGGACAGCAGCCCGAGCAGCGCGGCGGCGAGCACCGCCTGCTGTACGAAGTCGTAGGAGAGCAGATTCGCGGTGGTGCCGAAGTCGAGCATCTTGCCGAGCACGTCGGACAGCTTGTCGATCACGAGCGGACCACGCTCGAATCCTGTTCGGGCACTGCGACTGCCGGGACGTCGACGCCCGCATCGCCATGGCAGTGCGCTCCGGCCGTACCGAGCGCGTCCATCGTGTCCCCGGTCCCGACGACCACCAGCCGCCCGCGCACCCGCAGCACATCGACCTCGGTCTGATACAGCTCCGACAGCACCGCGGAGGTCATCACCTCTTCCGGCGTGCCGATCCGGAACTTGCCGTCCACCAGGTACAACACCCGATCCACCAGCGGCAGAATCGGATTGATCTCATGCGTCACGAAAAGCACTGCGGTGTCATGGGTTCGCCTGCGCTTGTCGATCAGCTCCGCCACCAATCGCTGATTCGCCAGGTCGAGGCTGAGCAGTGGTTCGTCGCAGAGCAGCACCTTCGGATCGCCGACCAGCGCCTGCGCCACCCGCAGCCGCTGCTGCTCGCCGCCGGACATGGTCTCCAGCGGCGCGTGCGCGAACCGCTCCGCCCCGACGTCGGCGATCGCGGCCGCGACCCTGCGCCTGCGGTCGGCCCGCGCCCGGAGCCCGAGACCCCAGCGGTGGCCGTCGTAGCCAAGCCCGACCAGGTCGACACCGCGCAGCTGCACCCCGGCGTCGATCGTCTTCTGTTGCGGCACATAGCCGATGTCGGGGTTACCGGTCCGCGCGGGCGCGCCCGCGACCCGTGCGGTGCCCGCGCTCAGCCCGAGCTGGCCGAGCAGCACCTTCAGCAACGAGGTCTTGCCGGATCCGTTGGGTCCGAGCACGGCGACGAATTCGCCCTGTGCCACTTCGAGATCCAACTCCTGCCAGAGCGTCCGGTCGCCGAACGCCAACCGCGCCCCGTCGAGCCGGACCGCCGCAGTGCCGTTCGAAAGTGCTTGCCGCCGCGCCTGTTCGGTGTGTTCAACCACCGCGACCCCCTGGTTTGTCACGGTGCTCAACTCAACGCCGCGCTCAGTGCCTGAGCATTCTTGGTCTGCCACTGCAGGTAATCCATTCCGGCGGGCAGGGTTTCGGTCACCTCGACGACCTTCAGCCCGCTCGACTGCGCCACCGTCCGGAGGTCCTTGGTGATCTTGTCCTGGGTCTGCACGTTGTAGACCAGTGCGCGAACCTGCTTGCCGGTCAACAGCTCCCGGGTCGCGGCAACCGCGGCGGGCGCCGGATCGGTCTCCTGCTCGATCGCCTCCTGGAACTCGTGCGGCGTCCGATCCTCGACACCGGCGGCGAGCAGCAGGTAGTGCGCCAGCGGTTCGGTCTGCAGCACCGGCGTTTTCGGGTGCTCGGCGGCCAGCTTGCCCGCGATCGCGGTGATCCCGGCCAGCCCGCTCTTGAAGGTGGCGGCGCGCTCGGTGAAGCCGCTCGCGGCGGCGGGGGCCAGCTCGCCGAGGCTGCCCGCGATCCGGTCCGCGACCGCGGCGACGGTGCTCATGTCGTAGAAGACGTGCTCGTTCTGGTCGCTCTTATTCGGGCGGGCTTCGAACGCGTCGACAGTGCGCTTGTTCCGCCCCGCCACCGCCTTCTCGGCGAACTCGTCGTAGCCGCCGCCGTTGAAGACGACCAGGTCGGCGTCGCGCAGCTTGGCCGACTCGACGGCCGAGGTCTCGTGCGAGTGCGGGTCGGCGGACGGGTCGCTGATGATCGACTCGACCGTGGCGTCCGGTCCGGCGATCGTCGCGGCGATATCGCCCCAGACGTTGGTGGAGGCGATGACGGTCGGCTTACCCGAATCCTTCGAATCGCTGCCGCAGGCGGTCAGCGAGAGTGCGGCGACAACCCCCACGGCGACACCGGCGAACCGTATGGCAATGCTTGTCTTCACGCGGGGGCACTCCTGTGACGCTCAACAGCTGGTGACGCACTCGAGCGGGTGACACTACGCAGCTTAATGGAAATGGTTTCTGTTTCACTTTAGCAACTGCGCGCCGCCGAGACGAGTCCGGGCCCGCCGACCGGGACGCGCACTTGCGCGGCCGTCGACGGGCCCGGGAGAACCGAGATGGATCGGTTTAGACGAGCACCCCCACCGACTGACCGAGCAACTGCGCGCAACGCAGCAGGCCGAGGTGGCTGTACGCCTGCGGATGATTGCCGAGCGAGCGTTCGGCCACCGGGTCGTACTCCTCGCTGAGCAGGCCGGTCGGTCCCGCCACATCCACCAGCTGAGCGAACAGCGCCTCGGCGTCCGAGCGCTTGCCGATCAGCAGGTACGCCTCGACCAGCCAGGCCGCGCAGAGGTGGAAGCCACCCTCGCCGCCGGGCAGGCCATCGTCGTGGTGGTACCGGTACACCGTTGAGCCGCTGCGCAATTCGGCCTCGGTCGCGACGACGGTCGCGGCGAAGCGCGGATCGGACGGATCGATAAGTCCGCTCAGCCCGATGTGCAGGGTGGCCGCGTCCAGGTCGGTGCCGTCGTAGGCCGCGGTGAACGACTGGACCTCGTCGTTCCAGCCCTTGGACTTCACCTCGTCGGCGATGGTGTCACGCAGCATCGCCCAGGCCGGATCGACCTCACGCGCGAACTTCTGCGCCAGGGTCAGCGCCCGGTCGACGGTCAGCCAGCCCATCACCTTCGAGTACACGTGATGGCGCGGGTTGCCGCGGATCTCCCAGATGCCGTGGTCGGGTTCCTGCCAGCGCCGCTGCACTGCGGAAACCATGGCGCGCACCAGTTCCCAGTCCGCGTCCGGCAGTGCCGCGGCCGGATCGGTGATGCCCTGGATCTCCCGCGCGTGCGACAGGCTCGCGATCAGATCGACGATCGGACCGAACACGTCCAGCTGCACCTGCATGTTGGCCGCGTTGCCGACCCGGACCGGGCGCGAACCCGCGTAACCGGGCAGCTGATCGATCACGGCCTCGGGCGGCAGCGTCTCGCCGTACAGCGTGTACAGCGGGTGCAGCCGCTCCGGCCCCGGCAGCGTCTCGAGCACCTGATGCACCCAGCCGAGGAAGGCCTCGGCCTCGCCCAGCGACCCGAGCGAAACCAGCGCCTGCGCGGTGAGCGACGCGTCGCGCAGCCAGCAGTAGCGGTAGTCCCAGTTGCGCACGCCGCCAATGTCTTCCGGCAGCGACGTGGTGGCCGCGGCTAGGATGGAACCGGACGGCGCGTGCACCAGCCCGCGCAGGGTGAGTGCCGAGCGCTTCATCAGATCCGGCTTCAGCGGCGGCAGCTGCAACGTGCCCGCCCACTGCGACCAGTAGCCCTCGGCCAGCCGTCGCCGCTCCAGCTCGTCGGTCTTGGCCGGCTTGAGATCGGAGGTGCCACAACGCATTTCCAGCACGATCGGACCCTTGGACGGGTCGACAACGGCGCGCGCGGAATCGTGCGTGCCGTCGCTGAGGATCTCCCAGGACAGTCCGGGGGAGCGCAACACCATCGGATCGTTGGTGCCGAGCACCCGCAGCCCGTTCTCGGTCGCCTCGATGCTCACCGGCACCTGGCCGAATTCCGGTCGCGGCGCGAACGTCACGACGGCCTTGGCGTCACCGGTGATCACCCGGGTCAGGTCGGTGCGGGTCGCGGGCACGTCGTGCGGCAGGTAGTCCACCACTTGCAGCTTGGCCCAACGGGTTTCGACCGTCATGGTGCTGTCGATGTAGCGCTGCGAGAGCGGCAGACCCGGTCGCTCCGGCTCGATGGTGAAGTGCCCGGCCTGCGGTCCGCCGAGCAGATGCGCGAACACCGCGGCCGAATCCGGCTCCGGATGACAGAACCAGGTGACCGTCGCGTCCGGCGTCAGCAGCGCCACCGAGCGCGGGCTGGCCAGCATGGTCAGCCGCTCGATCCGGGGCGCGCTCGCGCCGGCCAGCCAGGTGCGCCGCTCCTCGAGCAGGAACGCGAGCGCGCACGACACGGCCTCGGTGCTGTCGACCCGGTGCTTGGCCTGGCTGTCACCCTCGCCGACCTTGATGCCGAGGTCGGGACCGGACAAGACGCGAAAGGCCTTCTCGTCGGTCACGTCGTCACCGAAGAACACCGCGGCGGACGCGGCGGCCTGATGCCGGATGGTGTCGAGTGCGGTGCCCTTGTCGGTCTGCACCACGGCCAGTTCGATGACGGCCTTGCCCTCGGTCACCTGCACGCCGAACCACAGCGCCGGACCCTGCCGGACGCTGGTGAGGGCCCGGTGTCCGATCTCCGGGCTCGCGTTGCGCACGTGCAGCGCGACGCTGGCCGGTTTGATCTCGACGGTGACACCCGGGTTTTCCGACGCGACCTGGGTCAGCGCGGTCTGCACCTCTTGGAGCAGTTGTTTGGCGTCATTGTCGATGGCATGCACGAAACCCACATCGAATTCCGAGCCATGGCTACCGATCAGTTGTACTTCGACCGGAAGTCGCGACAGTGCCGCGAGATCCCGCAGTGCGCGGCCGGAAATGACCGCGGCGGTGGTACCGGTGAGTCCGGCGAGCGCGCGTAACGCACTCACCGATTCCCGGTGTGGAAAGGCCTTCGCCGGGTCGGAAACGATGGGCGCAAGCGTCCCGTCATAGTCCGAGGCAACCAACAGTCTCGGCACTCGCGCGACTGTCGACAGTGCACGACGAAGTTCCAGTGGCAGATCCTGTGCGCTCACGCATCCAACCTAGTGATCGGAGGAGTTTTTTCATGGGCGGGCAGAACAATACTGGGTTAGATTTGCCGCACCGACGCCCGCCGCTATGCGTGCGCTGTGTCTAATTTTCCGCCCGTTCGCATCGGAGTGCGCGGCGACCGCCCGAACTCGGGTCCGAGCGGCCACAACTGGTCACTTCTTCGCGTGCGCTGCGATCATGTCGATGTGCGATGGGTAGTGCACGGGCCCCGCAAAACTCGCGCTACCCGGCTGCGCCGAGCAGCGGGCCGCGGACGCGAATTCTGTGCGCCCGGCCCGCCTTCGGCTCGAATGTGATCTTCCGCACGAACCCGGCATCCGCCCAGGATTTGCCGGGTATGCGCTGGCTGTCCGGATCTAGGAGCGGTCGCCGAGCAGCAGATCGACGGTGAGCTCGAGCCGCTCGGTCACATCGGTCGCCGAGGCGCGCCGGGTCAGCCAGGCGACCAGGTTCGACAGCCACACATCGCTGATCACCCTGGCGATGGCCAGCTGACGTTCGTCGGGTTCGCCGTCGTTCATGGCGCGGGCGAATACCCGATCCATCACCTTGCCGACCCGATCGACCTCGGCGGCCGCGGACGCGTCAGCGAACATGAACGCGCGCGTCATCGCCTCGGTGAGCAGCGGGTCGCGCTGCATCATCCGGGTGATCTGCTGCAGCAGCAGGTGCATGCGCTCCTGCGGCGACTGTCCGGCAAGCGGCTTGCGCTTGCCTTCGATCTGCTCGAATTCCCGAGACAGCGCGGACACCAACAGGTGCACCTTCGAGGGGAAATACCGGTACAACGTCCCGACTGCGACATCGGCGCGTTCGGCCACGGCACGCATCTGCACCGCGTCGTAGCCGCCCTTCGAGGCCAGCGCCAGCGTCGCGTCCAGAATCCGCTTACGCCGTTCCCGCTGCGCGGCCGAACTCAGCTCGTCCTCGCTGAGCGTCGTGACCGTCGCGGTAGCCGGTGCCGCAGTGGAGTCGGCCGGCTGCGATCGGGAGGGACTGGCCATCGGTGAGAGTCCTTTCCGGAGACGTCGTTGGTGTAACTGGCCCGAGTATCGGCTCGGCGGTCGTCTCTTGACTTCCGCACAGCTAGGATATTAGAACATGTTCTAGGTGTGGGAGTCACGCCGGGAAGGCGGTACGGAGTGTGACCATCGCCACCACTGACGAGCATAAAGCCGTCCAGGAGTCGATGCGTGGGTGGGCCGGATCGGTGCGTCCAATTGCAACAATGCGAATCGATCAGAGCGCCTTCTGGCGCGCGTATTGGCCCGGTCTCGCCGATCTCGGCATCTTCCGGGTCGCCGTGACCGAGGACTCGGGCGGGGCGGGCGGCTCGGTCGCCGATCTCGCCGTGCTGGTCGAGCAGGCCGCGCACGATCTGGTCGGCGGGCCGGTGCTGGCAACGGCGCTGGCCAATCTGATCACGGCGGGTCGGCTCGATGAGCAGCTGCCGTGCGGGGTTGCGCTCGACTTTGTTGTCGGTTCGCAGGTCAGCGTACCGGGCGCGGATGGCGAGTTGTCGCTCACCGGTTCTTGGGATTCGGTGGTCGGCGCGGCACCGGAAACCGCTGTGCTGCTACCGGTTTCCGCCCCGGACGGGCAGCGCTGGGTCTTGCTGCCGCCGGACACCGAAGGGGTTCGGGTCGAATCGCTTTCGCCGCTCGACCTGAGCACGCCGCTTGCTGGCGTGCATTGCGCCGCCGTGCGAGTACCGGCCGATCAGATCTTCGCCTCGCCGCACCCGGTCGAGGATCTGGTCGTGGTGCTGGCCGCCGCCGAACTGGCCGGTCTTGCGGGCTGGTGCCTGGAAACCGCGGTCGAATACGCAAAGGTCCGTGAGCAATTCGGCCGCAAGATCGGCTCGTTCCAGGCCGTCAAGCACATCTGCGCCTGGATGCTGTGCCGGACCGAGTTGATCCGTGCCGTCGCGGCCGACGCCGCGGCCGCCGTGGACGAGGGCGGCGCGGAGCTGCCCATCGCGGCCGCGATTGCCGCCGCCATCGCGCTGGACGCCGCGGTCGAGACCGCGAAGGACTGCATTCAGGTGCTCGGCGGCATCGGCTTCACCTGGGAGCACGACGCGCATCTGTACCTGCGCCGGGCGGTGGCCCTGCGCCAGCTGCTCGGCGGCTCGGCGCGCTGGCGGGCCAGGGTGACCGAACTGACCCGCGCGGGTCAGCGCCGCACCACCGGCGCCGACCGGGTCTTCGCCGCCGAAGGCGTTGCGGCCGTGGACGGCAGCAGCGCCGACGAGGTGGCGGCGGAGGTGGCGCGGATCGCCGCGCTGCCCGCCGACCAGCAGCGCGGGGCGTTGGTCGATGCCGGTCTGGCCATGCCGCACTGGCCGCACCCGTACGGTCGCGGTGCGGATCCGATGACCGGCCTGCTGATTTCCGAAGAGCTGCGTCGCGCCGGACTCACCGCGCCCGACTTGGCGATCGGCGGCTGGGCCGTTCCCACGCTGCTGCAGCACGGCACTCAGGAGCAGATCGAACGCTTCGCCTGGCCGACCCTGCGCGGTGAGGTCGTGTGGTGCCAGCTGTTCAGCGAGCCCGGCGCCGGGTCCGACCTGGCCGCGTTGCGCACCACCGCCAAGAAGGTGGACGGCGGCTGGGTGCTGAACGGGCAGAAGGTGTGGACCTCGTTGGGTGACAAGGCGAACTGGGCGATCTGCCTGGCGCGCACCGATCCCGAGGCGCCGAAACACCGCGGCATCAGCTACTTCCTGGTCGACATGCACAGCGCCGGACTGGAAGTGCGTCCGCTGGTGCAGATCACCGGCGAGGCGCGGTTCAGCGAGGTGTTCCTCGACGACGTCTTCGTCCCGGATGACGGCGTGGTCGGCGCACTGAACAACGGCTGGAAGATCGCTAGATCGACGCTGTCGACCGAGCGGGTGGCGATGGGCGGCAACGGTATCGGGCCGGTGCTCGACGAGCTGATCGCGAAATCGCCCGCCGCTGGACCCGGCGCGGAATTGGTGAACGACCGCCTTGGCGGATTCGTCGCCGATGCGATTGCAGGTTTACTGCTCGAGCAGCGCGCCGCCGTAAAAATGTTGGCAGGCGCCGATCCTGGTGCGCAGAGCAGCGTGCGCAAACTCGTCGGGGTCCGGCATCGGCAGGCGGTCGCGGAATTCGCCGTCGAGACGGCAGGTCCCGCCGGTGCGCAGGACACTGAAGTGGTAAAAGAATTCCTGCTCACACGCTGTTTATCGATTGCAGGCGGCACCGAACAAATCCTGCTGACCGTTGCCGGTGAGCGGATTCTCGGCCTACCGCGCGACACGGACAGCTAGCGACGAGTCGACTGGAGATACAAGCATGGATTTCACCAGGGACGAGGGCCAGGACGCGGTGGCCGAGGTCGTCGTGAGTTTATTGGAGCGGGAACCGGCCCGTGATTACGCGTTGTGGCCGAGCCTGGTCGACAGCGGGCTGCTCTCGGTCGCGGTGCCGGAGCGTTTCGGCGGTGACGGCATGGGCCTGCCCGAGGTATCGGTGTTGCTGACCGAGTTGGCGACCGACGCCGTCGCGGTGCCCGCGCTGCCGACGCTGGGCTTCGGGTTGCTGCCGCTGCTGTCGCTGCTGCCGGACAGCCTGGCCGAGCGGGTGTTTCCCGAGGTGGCCAAGGGCGCGATCATCACCGCCGCACTGAGCGAGCCGACCGCGCCGTTCGCGGTCAAGCCGGAGACGGCGGCCGTCGCCGACGGCGACTCGGTGCGGATCACCGGCCACAAGATCGCCGTACCGTACGCGGAGGAGGCTCGGTGGCTGCTGGTCCCGACCAATTCCGGTATCGCGCTGATAGATTCGGATGCCAAGGGTTTGATCCGGGTACCGTCGCCGGTCTCCGGTGACATCCCGGAATGCACGCTGCGGCTGGACCGGGTGCAGATCCCGGCCGCGCAGCTACTACCCGGTGGGCTGGCCGACCTGCACCGACTAGCCCTGGCGTCGATCGGTTCCGTCGCCGACGGACTGCTCAAGGGCGCGCTGGTAATGACCGCCGAACACCTGCGGACCAGGCGCCAATTCGGCAGGCCGCTGGCCGAATTCCAAGCCGTCGCCCAGCAGATCGCCGATCTGTATGTCGTCTCGCGCACCCTGCACGTCGCCGCGGTATCGGCGAATTGGGCGCTGGCGCAGGACGATTCCAGCCAGGAGCATCAGGCGCGGATCGACGACGACCTCGACGTCCTCGCCTACAGCGTGGCCGCTGACCTACCCGCCGCCATGCAGAAGTGTCATCACCTGCACGGCGGTCTCGGCGTCGACATCACTCACCCGATGCACCGCTACTACTCACAGGCCAAGGACATCGCTCGCTGGCTCGGCGGCGCATCGTTCCGACTCGATCGACTGGGGGCCAGATGTTCATCGATCTGACCGCCGAGCAGCGGCAGCTGCGCGGCGAATTACGTTCGTACTTCGCGGATCTCGTGACACCGGACGAGGAAGCCGCGATGGCGGTGAACCGGCACGGCGACGCCTACCGCGAGGTGGTGCGCCGGATGGGCCGCGACGGCTGGCTCGGCGTCGGCTGGCCCAAGCAGTACGGCGGGCAGGGCTTCGGCCCCGTCGAGCAGCAGATCTTCTACAACGAGGCGGTGCGCGCGGACGTTCCGCTGCCACTGGTCACGCTGTTGACGGTCGGCCCGACGCTGCAGCAGTTCGGCACCGACGCGCAGAAGAAGCAGTTCTTGCCCGGAATCCTTTCCGGCGATGTGCATTTCGCGATCGGCTACTCCGAGCCGGAGGCGGGCACCGACCTGGCCTCGCTGCGCACCTCAGCCGTGCGCGACGACTCCGGTGACTGGATTGTCAACGGGCAGAAGATCTTCACCACCGGCGCGCACGAGGCCGACTACGTCTGGCTGGCCTGCCGCACCGGAACGGTCGAGTCGCGACACCGCGGCATCACCATCCTGATCGTGGACACCACCGATCCCGGCTACTCCTGGACGCCGATCATCACCTGCGACGGTGCGCATCACACCAACGCCACCTATTTCGACGATGTCAGGGTGCCCGCCGACATGATGGTCGGCGAGGAGAACGGCGGCTGGCGGCTGATCACCACCCAGCTCAACCACGAGCGGGTCGGCCTCGGCCCGTCCGGCAAGATCGAGCAGCTCTACGACCGGGTGCGCGACTGGGCGCAGCCGCGTGGCGTGCTCGGCGAGATCGATGTGCGCCGCTCGCTGGGCCGCATCCACGCCATGGTCCGGTTGAACGAGCTGTTGAACTGGCAGGTCGCCGCGACCGTCGACGGCGACCAGTCCAGCGTCATCGCGGACGCCTCCGCCACCAAGGTCTTCTCCACTGAATCGCTGCAGGAGGCGGGCCGGCTGGCCGAGGAGATCGTCGGCCGCTACGGCGATCCCGCCGAGGCGGGCACCGCCGAGCTGCTCACCTGGCTGGACCGGCGGACCAAGCAGAACCTGGTGGTGACCTTCGGCGGCGGCATCAACGAGGTGATGCGCGAATTGGTCGCCACGGCCGGTCTGCAGCTGCCGCGAGTACCCAGATAGCCATCGCCAGTGCTAGTCGAGAAGGAGCCGCGCGTGCCGGAAACCACCAGTCCGGAAGCGATTGTCGCCGAGGCCGAACGGATCAAGGCGGTCGGTGATTGCACGCCGCGTCTCGCGCGTGATCCGGTGAACCAGCCGATGATCAACAACTGGGTCGAGGCGTTGGGTGACACCAATCCCATCTACGTCGACGAGGCGGCCGCCAAGGCCGCCGGCCATCCGGGCATCGTCGCGCCGCCCGCCATGGCCCAGGTGTGGACCATGTTCGGGCTCAACGGCGTTCGCCCACTGGATGATCCGATGGGCGAGGCGACCGAGCTGCTCGATGCCGCCGGGTACACCTCGGTCGTCGCCACGGACTGTCAGCAGACCTATCACCGGTATCTGAATGTCGGCGAGCAGGTGTCGGCGACCAGCAGGTTGTCCGATATCCGCGGGCCGAAGCGGACGGCGCTGGGGGAGGGCTGGTTCGTCACCTTCCTGACCAGCTGGCACGTCGGTGACGAGCTGGTCGCCGAAATGCTGTTCCGGCTACTGAAATTCGCACCGGGCACCGCCGCACCGCAGACCCCGGCCAGCGAGCGGGTCAAGCCGCTGGTGTCCTGGGACACCGAATTCTTCTGGGAGGGTACGAAAGCGGGCGAGCTGCGCATCCAAAAGCTGCCCGACGGTTCGCTGCGGCACCCGCCGATCCCGGCCCTGTGGAAGGACAAGTCGGAGCAGACCGACTACGTGGTCGCCTCAGGCCGCGGCACCGTATTCAGCTACGTCGTGCACCACGCGCCGAAAGTGCCAGGGCGGCAACTGCCGTTCGTGGTCGCGCTGGTCGAATTGGAGGAAGGGGTGCGCATGCTCGGCGAACTGCGCGGGATAGATCCTGCGGAAGTGCAAGTGGGGCTGCCCGTTCGGGTGGACTTCGAGAAGCTCGACGACGACGCGACGCTGCCGGTCTGGCAGGTGATCGTATGACGACGACCACTGTGCCGACCTCTGTGCAGGTCGGTACCGTGCTGCCCGAGCTGGTGATCCTTGCCGATCCGACCTTCGTGGTCAGTACGGCCTTGGCCACCAGGGACTTTCAGGACGTGCACCACGACAGGGACAAGGCGGTCGCCCGCGGTTCCAAGGACATCTTCGTCAACATCCTCACCGACACCGGCCTCATCCAGCGTTTCGTCACCGATTGGGCCGGGCCGCGCGCGGTGCTGAAGTCGATCTCGCTGCGTCTCGGCGTGCCGCTGTACGCCAATGACACGCTCACCCTGACCGGCGCCGTCACCGCCATCGACGGCGGCGACATCCACATCGACGTGGTCGGCAAGGACAGCCTCGGCGACCACGTCACGGCGAAAGCCGTTATCGCTTATCGGAGTTCGAATGAGTGAGCAGGCCCACCCGTCGCCCGACCGCCACCCCTCAGCGATACCGAGTATCTCGGGCCGCGCGGCCATCGTCGGCATCGGCGCCACCGACTTCTCCAAGGACTCCGGCCGCAGCGAATTGCGTCTGGCCGCCGAGGCGGTCACCGCGGCGCTGGCCGACGCGGGCCTGACGCCCGACGACGTCGACGGCCTGACCACCTTCACCATGGACACCAACACCCAGGCCGCCGTGGCCAGGGCGGTCGGCATCCCGCAGCTGAAGTTCTTCAGTCACATCGGGTATGGCGGTGGCGCGGCCTGCGCCACCATCCAGCAGGCCGCCATGGCGGTGGCCACCGGCGTCGCCGAGGTGGTCGTCGCTTACCGGGCTTTCAACGAGCGTTCGGTGTCCCGGTTCGGGCAGTTCTCCACCGCGCTCGCGTCCGCCCCCACCTCGTCGGGGATCGACGCGGGCTGGTCCTACCCGCAGGGGCTCGGCACGCCCGCCGCGCAGGTCGCCATGGTGGCCAGGCGCTACATGCACGTATACGGCGCCACCAGTGCGGATTTCGGTCGCGTTGCGGTCGCAGACCGCAAGCACGCCGCGGTGAACCCGGAGGCATTCTTCTACGGCAAGCCGATCACCCTGGAAGACCACCAGAATTCGCGGTGGATCGCCGAGCCGCTGCACCTGCTCGACTGCTGCCAGGAGTCCGACGGTGGTGTCGCCATCGTGGTCACCAGTGCCGAACGCGCCCGCGACCTGCCGCAGCGTCCCGCGGTGATCACCGCCGCCGCACAGGGTTCCGGCGCCGATCAGTACGTGATGACCAGCTACTACCGTGACGCGATGTCCGGTCTGCCGGAGATGGGGCTGGTCGGCGACCAGCTGTGGGCCCAAAGTGGTTTGCGCCCTGACGATATGCAGGCCGCAATCCTCTACGACCACTTCACCCCGTTCGTCCTCATGCAGCTGGAAGAGCTCGGTTTCTGTGGTCGCGGCGAGGCCAAGGACTTCATCGCCGACGGCGCCATCGAGGTCGGCGGCAGACTGCCGCTGAACACACACGGCGGACAGCTCGGTGAGGCCTACATCCATGGGATGAACGGAATCGCCGAGGCGGTACGTCAGATTCGCGGCACCTCGGTGAACCCGGTGGCGAACCTGGAGAACATCGTGGTGACCGCGGGTACCGGCGTACCGACCTCGGGTCTGGTGCTCAGCGCCAACTGAGCGCTAGCGCAGCGGTGCGCCCGGCTGATCGTGCGTCGAGCAGTGGATGCCACCACCGCCGGCGGCGATCTCATCGATCGGGACCGGGACGATGTCGCGGCCCGGCAGGTGATCCCGCAGGATGCCCTGCGCACGATCGTCGGCCCGCCGGTCGCCGAATTCCGGCAGGAACACCGCGCCGTTGGCGATATAGAAGTTCGCGTAGCTGGACACGAACTCATCGCCCCGGCCGGTGATCCGATCGGGGTCGGGCTGCGGCAGGTCGACGACCTCCAGCTTGCGTCCGCGCGCATCGGTGGACTGCGCGAGTACCTGCCGCGCCTGTTCGCTCGACCGCGACCACGAATCGGCGGGCGAACCGGGAAACGCGGTGTCCAGCAAGACAACTCCGGGCGCCACGTAACGCGCCAGGCAGTCGATGTGGGCATCGGTGATGTCCGCGCCGCGCACGCCCGCGCACCAGATCACCTTCTCGATGCCGAGGGTCTGCTTCAGCTCGGCCTCGAGCTGGTCGCGGCTCTTGCCGGGATTGCGGTTGTCGTTGACGATCGAGCTCTCGGTGACGAGCAGCGTGCCCTCGCCGTCGGTCTCCAGTGCGCCGCCCTCCGCGATGAAGGGGGCCTGGTGGCGGGAAATTCCATAGCGCGACAGCAGTTTCCGGCCGAGCGGGCCGTCGTTGCCGTGCCCCTGCTTGTTGCCCCAGCCGTTGAAGCCGAGGTCGACGCCGACCACCTTGCCCGCTTGCTCGACGAAGACCGGGATGGTGTCGCGGGCCCAAAGGTCGTCCACCGCAAGTGAAATCACCTGGACGCCACTGCCGCAGGCCCGCTGCGCCGCGTCGCGTTGATCGTCCCCGGCCAGCATAACTACCTGCTCGTACTCGGCGATGTCGCGGGCGAGTCCCGCGATGTCCTTGCGGACGTCGCCGAGGTACTGCCCCCAGATCGCCGCCTGGGCGGGCCAGGACATGAAGGTGCGCGCATGGCTCTCCCATTCGGCGCCGAACCGACCGCCGGGCCCCGCGGGGGCCGGCTCGGGGGTGCTGGGATCGCCCGGGGTGGACGGCTCGGCCGAGCCGCATGCCGACACGCCTGCGGCGAGCAGGCCGGCGAGGACGCTGAAGGCAGATCGGCGGGACATGTGGTTCTCCATCACGGGCTCCGATAGTCGACGATCCTGATTGTAGATCCTGACTAAAATTTCAGTCAGGAATTCACGGTACCATTGACGCCATGTCTCGTCGTGATTCGATCCTGGAGTCGGCCGCCCGCGTGGTCGCCCAGCGCGGTATCCGTGGCCTACGGGTGGAGGAGCTGGCCGAAGCGGCCGGCGTCTCCACCTCGCTGATCTACTACCACTTCAAGGACCGGGCGGGCCTGCTCGCGCAGACCCTGGACTTCATCAGCACCCGGGCCGAGCGCTACACCGAATCCGACGTCGACGCCGTCGCCGACCCGCTCGGCCACCTCGAACAATTGCTGCTGCTCGAGCTGCAGGACACCCCGCTGGTCATCGAGAACAGCACCGCGTGGGGCGAGTCCCGCGCCACCGCCGTCTTCCAGCCGGAGCTGCGCGACCAACTTCGCGCCGCCACCGTGCGCTGGACCGACTGCCTGAGCGCGCTGATCCACAGCGCCCAGGATCGGGGCGCCGTCCCCGCCGATATCGCAGCCGCCGATGCCGCCGAACGACTCACCGCACTGGTCGAGGGGGTGAGCATGCGCTGGCTCAGCGGCACCCTCGAGCTCGCCCGAGCCCGCGAATTGGTGCGCGGCGCAATCGCTCTCGAACTAGGCGCGCGACGGTAAGTTCGAATTGGCATCATCGCCGCACGTGAGGAGCCCCATGACCGCTCGGCACCTGGTCGACGTCCACGTCCTGCTCATCCGCGACGGCCGCCTGCTGCTCAGCAAGCGCCGCAGCGACGACGAATTCGACAGTCTCTGGCACCTGCCCGCGGGCAAACTCGAGGCAGGCGAATCCGCCACCGCCGCAGCGGCCCGCGAGGCAAACGAAGAAACCGGCGTCGAGATAAACCCCGCCGACCTGCGCCACATCCACACCTCCCACGTGGTCGGCTCCGGCCGTGACCCGCGCCTGGGCCTGTTCTTCGAGGCCCGCCACTGGACCGGCAACCCCACCAACCGTGAACCCGATAAATGCCACGAACTCCGCTGGTTTCCCCTCGATGCCCTCCCCGACGACATCATCGCCTACCCCGCCGCGGGCATCCGCGCCCACTTCACCGGCGCCACCTACAGCGAACGTGGCTGGTACGCCGCACCACGGAAGTAGATCGTCAGCAACGTGGTGAGTTGGCGGACGCTGGCGGGGGTGCCGGGCACGAGATCCGCTCGGCTGCCTGCGAATCGATCGAAGACCGCGCCTTCGAGCAGGGCGATGAAGTCGGCGGCGGCCGTCGTGGGATCAGGAACATCCATGGTGTGGAACAGTTCTCGGGCGCGCTCGGTAGAGAACAAGCTGCGCGCCAACCGAGTACGCAGATCGGCGTCTGGCAACAGCTCGAGGATGAGGGCGTGCCTGGCGATCAGATGATTGCGTCGTTCGGCGAGTAAGCGATCCAGCCAGGTGGCGATGCCGCGTGCGGCGGTGCCGGGATCAATGGGGCCAGGCTTGGGGAGTTGAGCGGCGAAGAAGTCCGCGCGGGAACGGGTCGTGATCCGGTCGACGATCGCCTCGACGAGCGCGCGCTTCGTGCGGAAGTAGTACGACGCCGAGCCTGCGGGGAGGTCGAGCGCGGTATCGAGGGCGCGGTGGGTGAGCGCTCGAAGGCCCTGGGTGGCAATCAGATCGATCGCGGCGTCGACGATCAGCACGCGCCGGTCGGTTGTGGACATCGTCACCTTTCCTGGTCTCGCTTCGGCGATCCCTCTACAAATGTAGAGGACGAGGAGGTGTCGTGGAAATCAACGGTGAAACTTCGGGGATCGTCCTGGACGCGGATCAGGCTCGGGCGGTGGCGCGGCTGGGGGAGTTGGTGGATCGGCGGGGTCGGCCGGTCCGGCGGCATCGGGGTATCTATCTGTATGGCAGGCCGGGGCGGGGCAAGACGATGGTGATGGATCGGTTCTTCGCCGGTGTCGCGTCGGATCGGAAGCGTCGCTTTCATTTTCATCTGTTCTTTGTCCGGCTGCATGAAGCCGCTCATGCGTCGGGCTCCATCGATAAGGCGGTCGCCGTGCTGCTAGGCGATGCGCGGTTGGTCTGCTTCGACGAATTCCATGTGCACGACATCGGTGATGCGATGCTCATCGCCCGAATGCTGGACGCTTTGTTCGCCCGGCGGGTGATCCTGGTGGTGACGTCGAATTATCCACCTGTGGAACTGCTGCCGAATCCACTGTTCCACGACCGGTTTCTGCCGACGATCGCTCGCATCACCGCGAACCTGGACGTGATTTCGATCGACGGACCGCTGGACTATCGCACCGGGGCGGACCGATCACTCGCCCGCCGAACAGGTTTCGCGGCAGGTCGATATCAGATCGACTCGGTGGAACGCGACACCGTGCGTCCAGACGCGACCTGGGTGCACGTCGGCACCCGCAAACTGCGCGTCCGCGCAGCCGATACCGCGCTCACCATCGAATTCGCCGCGCTGTGCGGCACTCCCACCGCCACCGCCGACTATGTCGAACTGGCCCAACGCTTTCAGCGGTGGGTCATCTGCGACGTGCCGCCCTTGCGCGAAGCACCGGCCGACTGGACGATGCGTTTCGTCAACGTAGTCGACGTGCTGTACGACGCGGATCGCGAACTCACTGTGCGGGCGCGAGTCCCCTTGGCAGGCTTGACCGAGGGTGTCCGGAATGTCCCTGATATTGCGCGACTCGCCAGCCGTCTTTGTGAACTATCCCAATTAGCGCCTTCCGTCATCGGATAGTTGTGCATGCCGCTGACGACCTGGGGCGGAGCAGCCCCGTGCACGGTTTAAGAGGATGTATTCCAAAGTATTCGATTCCCTCTCGAGCGGACCGTCCGGCATGTAACTATGTGGCTGTTTTGTGCAGTACTCAGATTTGGTGGTAATCAGTGGCTGGGGCGCGAGCGCCGATAATGCGCGTGATCGTGCTGATCACGCTGCTGGCTCTTGCTGCGATCACCCTGCACGGATACATCCCAGGAGTGACCGAATCCCGCGATAATCGCCCCGCGTCCTCGGCGCTGTCGGTGGCGCTGATGCCGGTATTGCTCACCGTGTCTGTGGTGATCCTGCTCGCCGGCGTGATCGCCAGCCAGCACCGCCTGCCACTGGCCATGCCCGAGCCCGACCGCGACACCGACCGCCAGCAGTGGCGCCTCGGCCGCGTCGGTCTACTGGTACTGGCCGGGCTCACGGCACTCGCGCTGATCTTCGCGGCCGCCGCCGCGGTGTTCTTCATCGGTATCGGACGTGAAAGTGCGCCGCCACCACCGGCACCGGCTCCCACCACAGGCCGGCCGCCAGCGGATTTCGCCACCGCGACGCCCGATCCGGGCTCCACTCCCGCCGAGTTGACCGGCACCGCCCTGGTGCTGACAGCCATCGCCGCAGTCGCTTTGCTCGGCGTGGCCGTCACCGGGCTCATCGTGGTCACGGTGGCCGCTCGGCGCAGACCCGCGCCTGCTCCGCTGCCACCGGTCCCGGTCGCGCCCACCGCGGTGGACTCGCTGGCCAGGGCGGCCGAAATGGGCTTGGCCGCAATGAATGTGCCCGGTCAAGAGCCGCGCGCCGCGATCATCGCCTGCTACGTCGCGATGGAACGCGGCCTCGCCTTCGATCGCGCTGCCGCGCCGCTGGTTTCGGACACCCCGATGGAGGTGCTCGCCCGCGCCTTCGAGCGCGGCGCGCTGCACGACGCGTCCGCGCGGGAGCTGGTCTCGCTGTTCGAGGAGGCCAGGTTCAGCCCGCACGCGATGCTCGAGTGGCAGCGCATGCGGGCCGAGCAACTGTTGCGAATTGTCCTGGCGGACTTGCAAGGAGAGGCGGCAGCTTGAATCGAACGGCCATCGTCATCAGTGCCGCGATCGTCATCGCGCTGATCGAGATCGTCACCCTCGACCGCGCGCGGGGGGCGCTGCTCTTCGTCGCGGCGGTACCCGTGGCGGTGGCCTGCGCCTGGCTCGTGTGGTCGCTGCTCGAGCGGGCGGAGCCGCGCGGCTACCAGGACATCGACGAGATCGAGAACGGTCCGGCCGAGATGCTGCACCGCTGGCACGCCAGGGCACAGATGCTCGCCGACCGCGCCGAGGGCACCCGCGCCGACTGGGACCGGCACCTACGCCCCTTGCTGGCCAAGGAATTCGAGCTGTCCAGCGGTCAGCGGGTCGCGAAGAATCGGCGGGCGACCGAGGCCGCGGGCATCCACCTGTTCGGGCCGGAACTGTGGCGCTGGGTGGACCCGGCCAACTCGGCATTGCGTGATCAGACCACTAGGGCACCGGGACGGGCGGCACTGGACGAGATCCTGAGCCGCCTGCAGAGAATGTGAAATGGGTTGAGGCAAGTGCGGGTACACACATGACGATGCCGATGGATGTCACCGTTCAGCGCAGCGACGCCGTGCTCAGGGAGCTATCCCGGGTGATCGTCGGCAAGCAGGAAGAGATGCGGTTGATCATGATCGCGGTGCTCGCCGGTGGTCACGTCCTGATCGAGGATCTACCCGGCCTCGGCAAGACGTTGATCGCCAGATCGTTCGCCGCGGCGCTCGGCCTGCAATTCACCCGGGTGCAGTTCACGCCCGACCTCCTACCCGCCGATCTGCTCGGGTCCACCATCTATGACATGAACTCCGGCCGCTTCACCTTCCGGCGCGGGCCCGTGTTCACCAACGTGCTGCTCGCGGACGAGATCAACCGGACGCCGCCGAAAACCCAAGCCGCGCTGCTGGAATCGATGGCCGAGGGACAGGTCAGCATCGACGGCGAAACCTTCCAGCTGCCACAGCCTTTCATCGTGCTGGCGACGGACAACCCGATCGAGTACGAGGGCACCTACCCACTGCCGGAGGCCCAGCTCGACCGATTCGCGATCCAGCTCCGGCTCGGTTATCTGTCCGAACCGGACGAGAAGCAGATGATTCGGCGCAGGCTGGAGCGTGGTTCGACCACGCCGCAGGTCACCCAGGTGGTGGACGCGAACGGGCTGATGGAGATGCGTCAATCGGTCGAGTACGTCACGGTGCATCCGGATGTGGTGAGTTATGTGGTCGCACTCGCCACGGCCACCAGGGCGCATCCGCAGGTGGAGGTCGGCGCGAGTCCCCGCGCGGAATTGGACCTGGTGCAGATGTCACGGGCCCGCGCGCTGCTGCTCGGCCGCGACTACGTGATTCCGGAAGACGTGAAGGCACTGGCGATTCCGGCCATGGCACATCGGATCACGCTGCGGCCGGAGATGTGGGTGCGCCGGATCCGTGGCGAGGACGTGATCACCGAACTGTTGCGTCGTCTGCCCGTTCCGCGCGCCACTGTGACATGAGCGAGCGAATCATGTGCCGGCGCGCCATGCTCATGACGGAGCCGAGCGCCAGCGAGGCACAGTCATGAGGCATCGTGATGCCAGCACCGCGGTCGAGGCCGAATTGCGGTGGCGCCCGGCACCGTTGGTCTTCATGCTGGCGATCTGCGCCGCGGCGGCGCTGGTGCTCGCGGTTGTGCTGGGCCGCTGGCAACTGGTCGTCTTCGCCGCGCCGCTGCTCGGGGTGCTCGCCACCGCGCCGTGGCAGCAGTCCTCGACGAAGATCCAGGTCGACGGCGGCGGGACGCTGCGGTGCTTCGAATCCGAAGAGGTGGTGCTGACCGTCGCCGCGTTCGTCGAGCAGGGGCATGCGCTGCTGCGGCTGAAGCCGGAAACGGTGGTGGCACTTGGCATCGAGGTCGAGGAGGCCAGCGATTCGGGCGTCGCCCCGGCCGGTCTGCGACTCGCGTTGTCGGCGGATCGGTGGGGTCGCTATCCGGTGTCGGTGCGGGTGTCCGCGCTCAGTCCGGCGGGGCTCGCGGTCGCGAATGTCGTACTGCCCGCCGGGCAGCTGTTCGTCTACCCGATCACCGATCCGCAGCGAATGCGACTGCCGCGCACCGAACTTCCCGAGCGGCTCGGCACCCACCTGACCCGTCGGCACGGACCCGGCGTCGAATACGCCGACATCCGTGCCTACGCACCCGGTGATCAGCTGCGCATCGTGAACTGGCCGGTGAGTGCGCGGCGCGGCAGGCTGTACGTCACCGAGCGGCTGACCAACCGTTCCGCGGATGTCGTTGTGCTGGTGGATACCTCGCAGCAGGCCCCGGGCCCCGCCACCGATTCCCTCGAACTGTCGGTGCGCGGCGCGGCGCAGGTGGTCCAATCGACCCTGCAAGCCGGCGATCGGACCGCCGTCGTGTGCCTCGGCCAATCGCCGCGCTGGCTACGGCCCGATATCGGGCGCCGGCAGTTCTATCGGGTCGTGGACACCGTGCTCGGCGTCGGCGACGAGCACATTCCGACCACCGGCACCCTGGCGCCGCACTCGGCTGTTCCGCTCGGCGCCATCGTGGTCGCCTTCTCTACGCTGCTCGACACCCAGTTCGCGCTGGCGCTGATCGATCTGCGCAAACGCGGGCACGTCGTGGTGGTGATAGATGTCTTGCGCGGCACACCGTTTCGCGGTCCGCTCGACCCGACCCTGGCCAAGATGTGGCAGCTGGAGCGGGCCTCCATGTACCGCGATATGGGCACCGTCGGCGTCGACATCGTGGCCTGGCCCGCCGACACCCGACTCGACCAGATCATGCGCGTACTGCCCGAGCATCGCCGCACCGTCCGGGTGCGCCGATGACCCGATTCCTCGCCGTCCTGTCGGGCGTACTGCTGGTGACGTCGGTGGCACTGCTGGAACCGTGGGCCGCCATTCCCGCCTTGGTCCTGGTCGCACTCGGCTGGTGGTTCCGTCCGGTAGCGGTAGCCGCCGTGCTGCTTGCCGTCGGGGTGCTCGCCGTCGCGAACCCCGGCGTACTCGCCGCTGCGGCAATGGGATTGGTCGCGACGACCTACCTGCTCAATGCCGCTACCGTCACCGCCCCACGCGGCGTGGTGCCGACCACGGTCCCGTCGGTGACCGGTGCGGTCGGCTTCGCCGCCGTCGGAGTGGGTGCGGCCTTGCTCCCGTTGCGCCTGGCCTGGGCCCCGATGGCCGCGCCCATTCTGGTGATCGTGCTGTACGCCTTGGTAGTCCACGGAGCCGCGATCCGCCGCGCTCGAAACGGCGGCGAACCGCGCACGTCGGGCACCGCGCCAGTGCACCCGCACGCCTCTTGATTTGCCGCACCGAAAGTCGCATGCGATTCTCGGTGCGGCAAACCAGGAAGCGTGCGCGTGCCGCGCGGCGCGTCAGGCGGACCGGAACCGCAGGGTCACGTCGCCGAGGACGGCCGCGTCCTCGCGCTCGACCACTGTCGCGGCAATGGTCAGTTCACCATCCTGCTGCCAGATGCGAGTGCGGATCGTCTCACCCGGGTAGAGCACACCCGCGAAGCGAGCGCGGAATCCGGTGACCCGGCCGGCAGCCGAACCCAGCACGGTGTCGGTCGCCGTCTTGCAGACGATGCCGTACGTGCACAGCCCGTGCAGGATGGGCGCGGGAAAGCCAGCGGCGCGGGCGAATTCGGGATCAGAGTGCAGCGGATTTCGATCGCCACACATCCGATAGAGCAGCGCTTGCTGCGGCAGCGTCGCAGTGGTCACGTCGAAATCCGGTGCCCGATCAGGCAGTTCGGACTTCGTGCTCGGCCCACGCTCGCCACCGAAACCGCCCTCGCCACGCGCGAAGATCGAGGACCGCGCGGTCCACAGCGGCTCACCGTCGGAACCGGTGACGGTCTGCTCCTGCACCACCACCGCCGCGGAACCCTTGTCCCAGAGCTCGGTGATCCGCCCGGTACTCGTCGCCTTGCCCGAGGCCGGGATCGGGCGATGCACCTCCACCTCCTGATGGCCGTGCACCACCTTCGCCAGGTCGATGTCGATGCCGGGGAAGCTGACTCGCGGCGGCTCGGTCTCGTGCAGGGTCGGTGCTACCGTCGCGAACGTCGGCAGCACCTGCGGCGCGCGGTCGTCGAGATAGCGCAGCTCGGCCGGTTCGGTCCACCGCGTGCCCGCGCCGAGCCCCAGCTGATACAGCTGCACATCCGACGGCGTCCACGAGAATGCACGGCTCGGAAGTTCCGCCCCGAGTGCGACTTTCGGATCGATGGGCATCAGGCCTCCTTGCTGCTCGGCAGCGGCCGGGTGGGCTGCGCGGCCTTCTTCTCGACGATATCGAGCACGGCCAGGTAGCCGAAGGTGAGTGCGGGACCGATGGTGGCGCCGGGACCCGCATAGGTGTGGCCCATCACCGGAGTCGAGCTGTTGCCCGCGGCGTACAGCCCTTGGATCGGGCTGCCGTCCTCGCGCAGTACCCGGCCCGAGGTATCGGCGACCAGGCCGCCCTTGGTGCCCAGATCGCCGGGCACGATCTTGGCGGCATAGAACGGGCCTTGCACCAGCGCGGCCAGGCACGGGTTCGGCTTCACCGTCGGATCGCCGTAGTACCGGTCGTAATGGCTGTCGCCGCGGCCGTAGTCCGCGTCCTTGCCGGTCTCGGCGAAGGTGTTGAAGCGGGCCACGGTGGCGGCCAGATCGGCCGACGGGACACCGATCTTCGTGGCCAGCTCTTCGAGGGTGTCCGCCTTCACGATGTTGTCGTTCTCCATCCACCGCGACGGGAAACGTTGGCCCGGCTGCAAACCCGCGAAGATGTAGCGGTTGCGATAGCGCTGATCGAAGACCAGCCAGGCCGGGATGTTCTCGCCCGGCCCCTCGCCCTGGCCGTACTCGCCGCCGTACATGGTGTGCACGGCCTCGACGTAGGGCGCGGACTCGTTGCCGAAACGCTTGCCCGCGGCGTTGACCATGATGGTGCCCGGCAGATTGCGCTCGGCCAGCGCGAACCACGGCCGCCCGCCCTTGAAGATGGTCGGACCCCACCAGGCGTCCTCCATGAAGCCGACGTCGCCGCCCGCCGCCATGCCCGCGACGATGCCGTCGCCGGTGTTGGCGGCCGCGCCGGTGGTCCACTCGGTGGTGATGGGCTGGCGCTGGTATTTGGTGCGCAGCTCGGCGTTGTGCTCGAAGCCGCCGCTGCCGAGCACCACGCCGTAGCGCGCGGTGAAGGTCACCGGCGCGCCCTCGTGCTCGGCCTCGACCCCGGTGACCACGCCGTTCTCCACCACGAGCCCGGTCAGCGGGGTGTTCAGCAGCACCGGCACATTCGCGTCGAGCAGCCCCTTGCGCATGGCGGCGATGATCGCCTGGCCCATGCCGACGATGTGCTTGCCGGTGGCCTTGGCCCAGTAGGTGCGCGCACCTACCCGCAGTGCCCGTGCGATGCCCTTCGGGTGCCTGCGGATCAGATTGAGCCGGACGAAATCGGCCTGCATGACGACGACGTTCAGCGGCGCCTTGGCGTAGGGCGGTTCCAGGTTGGCCAGTTCCGCGCCGAGCACCTTGGCGTTGAACGGGGCCGGTTCGCACGAGCGGCCTTCGCCGAGGCCGCCGGGCGCCTCGGGGTAGTAGTCGGAGTAGCCCGGCACCCACTTCATCTTCAGCGGGGTGTGGTCGAGCACGAAGTCGAACGCCTCCGCACCCCGGTCGATGTAGGTGTCGATCCGCTCTTTGGGCACCACGTCGCCGATGATGCTGTGCAGGTAGGTGCGGGCCACTTCGCGGTCGTCAGGTCGGCCGGACGCGCGCAGCGCCTTGTTGCCGGGGATCCAGACGCCACCGCCGGAGCGTGCGGTGGACCCGCCGTAGTGCGCGGCTTTCTCGATGAGCACCACGCTGAGCCCGTGGTGGGCGGCGGTGAGGGCGGCGGTCATGCCCGCAGCGCCGCTGCCGACGACCACCACATCGTATTCCCGATCAATCATGTAGAACACGTTATAGAATGATGCCGCCATTGGTCTATGTTGTGTGGCAGAAGACTTACTTGGCTTTCCGCTTGCTGAGAAACTCGTTTCAGTTTCAGA
The DNA here is from genome assembly GCF_040645995.1 of Nocardia sp. NPDC046473. Lineage (NCBI taxonomy): Bacteria > Bacillati > Actinomycetota > Actinomycetes > Mycobacteriales > Nocardiaceae > Nocardia > Nocardia sp. NPDC046473. The sequence goes on along the minus strand of NZ_JBEYZJ010000002.1, from coordinate 198,684 downwards.
CCGGAGTGAACTACATGGGGTTCGATTGGGACCTGGTGGCCGACGTGGTCGTCGTCGGCTTCGGCGCGGCCGGTGCCGCCGCCGCGCTGGAAGCGGCGGCCGACGGCGCGCAGGTGCTCGCGCTGGAGCGGTTCGCCGGTGGCGGGGCGTCGGCGTTGTCCGGCGGCATCATCTACGCGGGCGGCGGGACGTCGGTGCAGCGGGCGGCCGGGGTCGCGGATACGCCCGAGGCGATGCTCGCGTATCTGGAGCGGGAGGTCGGCGACGCGGTGTCGCCGGAGACGCTGCGCCGGTTCGTGGACGGCAGCCCGGCGATGATCGAGTGGCTGAAGGGCCATGGCGTTCCGTTCGAGGCGTCGCTGTGCCCGTACAAGACGTCGTATCCGAACGACAGCTACTACCTGTACTACTCGGGCAGTGAGATCTCGGGCGCGTTCCGGGACATCCCGGCGGCGCAGCGTGGGCATCGGGTCAAGGGCAAGGGTACCTCCGGCAAACAGCTGACGGGGCCGCTCACCGCCGCCGCCTCCCGGCTCGGCGTTCGGGTCGAAACACTCACGCAGGCAACGCAACTGATCGCCGACGACGCGGGCGCGGTGATCGGAGTCGAGTGCCGGACGTTGCGTGACGCACCGGGTCGCGTCCGCGATCGGTACACGCGCATGGCGAAGGTCGCGGCCAAGCCTGGTATCTACTATCCGCCGCTGCGCGCCGCATTGGAGAAACGGCTCGACCGGCTGGACCGTCAGTACGGCAAGACAATTCGCGTGCTGGCCCGGCGCGGGGTGGTGCTCGGCGCCGGTGGATTCATCGCCAATCGAGCGATGCTGCGCGAATACGCGCCGGACTATCGCGGCGGGCTCGCGCTCGGCACCACCGGCGACGACGGCAGCGGGATCCGGCTTGCGCAGCGGGTCGGCGCGGCCACCGATCGGATGGGCAATGTCTCCGCGTGGCGGTTCCTCTTGCCGCCCAGTGCCTTTACCGGTGCGGTGCTGGTCGATGCGGCGGGCCGCCGGGTCATCGATGAGACCAGATACGGCGCTGCGGTCGGTCACGCACTCATCACCGAACACGACGGCAAGGGCTGGCTGCTTGCCGACGACGAGCTGATGCGGACCGCGATCGGCCAGATCGGCAAGCAGGGCGCCTGGTTCCAGCGCGGGCAGTTCGAGGCGATGCGGCGCACCGCTATTCGCGGCGCCACCCTCGAGGCCGTCGCGGCGAAGGCCGGGATCGACGTGGCCGGGCTGCGCGCGACGGTGGACGCGCACAATGCGGCGATCGAGCACGGCACGCCGGACCCGGTCGGCAAGCCGGCCGAGTTCACCAAACCGCTGCGCACCGGGCCGTTCTGGTTGCTGGATGTCGGCATCAAACCGAGCCTGGCCAATCCTTGTCCGATGCTCACCCTCGGCGGCGTCGTCGTGGACGAGCAGACCGGCGCGGTGAAATCGACTGCCGGAAATGATATTCCGGGACTCTTCGCGGCGGGTAGGACCGCCGTCGGCATCTGCTCGGAGTCCTATGTCAGCGGGCTGTCGTTGTCGGACTGCATCTTCTCCGGCCGCCGGGCCGGGCGGTCCGCGGCGGGCCTGTCCGAACTCGAGGCACTCGATCAAGCAACGGTGTTCACCCACCCCGCCGGCTCCGCCGGCTGCCGTCCCCCAGTGGAAGGAAACTAGCGTGCTGTCCGACGCGGTACGAACCGAATTGGCCGATGAGCTGGAGCTCGCCGAACGGGATCGGGTGGCGATCGATCCACTGGTCGCCCGGCATCCGGACATCGACGTGGTCGATGCCTACGAGATCCAGCTGATCAATATCCGGCGCAGGCTCGACACCGGCGCCAGGATCGTCGGGCACAAGGTCGGCCTGTCGTCCAAGGCCATGCAGCAGATGATGGGTGTCGATGAGCCCGACTACGGGCATCTGCTCGCGGAAATGGAAGTCTACGAAGACGTTCCGGTCGAGGCCGGTCGCTACCTGTTCCCCAGGGTCGAGGTGGAGGTCGGCTTCGTGCTCGGCGCCGACCTGCCCGGCGCGGACTGCACCGAGGCCGACGTGCTCGCCGCGACAGTCGCTTTCGCGCCCGCCATCGAGCTGATCGATTCGCGGATCAAGGACTGGAAGATCGGCCTGACCGACACCATCTCCGACAACGCGTCCTCCGCCGGTTACGTGCTCGGCCCGGAACGGGTGGCGCCCAAGGACATCGACGTCAAGGCGATCGACGCGGTGCTCACCCGTAACGACGAGGTGGTGGCCGAGGGGCGCAGCGACGCCGTGCTCGGCGACCCGGTGATCGCGGTGGCCTGGCTGGCCCGCAAGGTCGCGAGCTTCGGGGTGCGGCTGAAGGCGGGCGACATCGTGCTGCCCGGCTCGTGCACCCGCGCCATCGACGCCAGGCCGGGCGACAAGTTCCACGCCGAGTTCGCTGGACTCGGTTCTGTCCGTTTGCAATTCATTTAGGAGGCTTGTGGTGTCCGACAACGGGACCGTCACCGCCGCGATCGTCGGGTCCGGCAATATCAGTACCGATCTGCTCTACAAACTGCTGCGCTCGGACGCGATCGAGCCGCGGTGGATGATCGGGATCGATCCCGACAGCGAGGGATTGAAGCGGGCCCGCGGGCTGGGGCTGGAGACCTCGGCCGAGGGGGTGGATTGGCTGCTCGGTCAATCCGAGCTGCCCGATCTGATTTTCGAGGCGACCTCAGCGTATGTGCATCGTGCCGCCGCGCCGAAGTACGCCGAAGCCGGCATCCGGGCGGTGGATCTCACGCCCGCCGCCGTCGGCCCCGCCGTGGTGCCCCCGGTGAACCTCGGCGCGAATCTGGACGCGCCGAACGTCAACATGATCACCTGCGGTGGCCAGGCCACCATCCCGATCGTCGCGGCCGTATCCCGCGTGGTGCCGGTGGTTTACGCGGAGATCGTCGCCTCGGTGTCCTCGGTCTCGGCAGGACCGGGTACCCGGGCCAACATCGACGAGTTCACCAAGACCACCAGCCGCGGCGTCGAAACCATCGGCGGCGCGGAGCGTGGCAAGGCGATCATCATCCTGAATCCGGCCGAGCCGCCGATGATCATGCGCGACACCATCTTCTGTGCCATCCCCGAGGATGCCGACACCGACGCGATCACCGACTCCATCCATCGGATGGTCGCCGACATCCAGAAGTACGTGCCCGGCTACCGCCTGCTCAACGACCCGCAATTCGACCCGCCGTCGGTGATTTCCGGTGGCATGGCGAAGGTTTCGGTATTCGTCGAGGTCGAAGGCGCGGGCGACTTCCTGCCGCCGTACGCGGGCAACCTCGACATCATGACCGCCGCCGCGACGCAGGTCGGCGAGGTCATCGCCGGTCAGATCCGGAGCCGAGCGCAGCGAGGCGACCAATCAGACTCAGCGGCCCGGGTGTAAGGAGCGAAAACATGGCTTACTCAGCAGAACTCGATATCCGCGTCACCGATACCTCGTTGCGCGACGGATCGCACCACAAGCGTCACCAGTTCACCGCCACCGAGGTCCGCGATATCGTCGCCGCGCTCGATGGCGCCAAGGTCCCGGTCATCGAGGTCACCCACGGCGACGGTCTCGGCGGGTCCTCGTTCAACTACGGCTTCTCCAAAACCCCTGAGCAGGAACTGATCAAGATCGCCGCGGAGACGGCGACCCAGGCCAAAATCGCGGTCCTGATGCTGCCCGGCGTCGGCGTCAAGGAGGACATCAAGATCTCCCAGGACAACGGCGCCTCGATCTGCCGCATCGCCACCCACTGCACCGAGGCCGACGTCTCCATCCAGCACTTCGGCCTGGCCCGCGACCTCGGCCTGGAAACCGTTGGCTTCCTGATGATGTCGCACAGCCAGCCGCCCGAGGTGCTGGCCAAGCAGGCCCGCATCATGGCCGACGCGGGCTGCCAGTGCGTCTACGTCGTCGACTCGGCGGGCGCCCTCGTGCTCGACCAGGTCACCGACCGCGTCGCCGCCCTGGTCGCCGAGCTCGGCAGCGATGCCCAGGTCGGCTTCCACGGCCACGAGAACCTCGACCTCGCCGTCGCCAACTCCATCTACGCCGTCCGCGCGGGCGCCACCCAAATCGACGGCAGCGCCCGCCGTTTCGGCGCCGGCGCAGGCAACACCCCCGTCGAGGCCCTGGTCGGCGTCTGCGACAAGCTCGACATCAAAACCGGCATCGACTTCTACGCCATCGCCGACGCCGCCGAAGACGTAGTCCGCCCCGCCATGCCCCAGGAATGCCTCCTGGACCGCTCATCCCTGATGATGGGCTACGCAGGCGTCTACTCCAGCTTCCTCAAGCACGCCGAACGCCAAGCCGAACGCTACGGCGTCTCCGCCGCCGAAATGCTCGTCCGCGCAGGCAAACGCAAACTGGTAGGCGGCCAGGAAGACCAACTCATCGACATCGCCCTGGAACTCCAGCGCGAGCAGCAAACCGTCCCCGCCACCTGACCGACCAGCTGCTGTCGCGGTACCCACCGCGACAGCAGCTGTCCCCGTGCTGATTCCGCTAGCCCTGACATCGCGATCCGCTCTCGCTCGAGGTAGGCGCTAGAACCCGAAGAATTCGTCGGCTTCTCGCCGCATCGCCACTGCGTCGACGCGTGGCAGACTTCGGTATCGCTGGATCAGTTCTTCAGTGGTGAGTCGTCGTCGTACGACAGGTCGGGATTCATCGATGGTCGTGCCGCGACGCACCACTGCCGCAGCGTATTCCAGCGCGGCGAGGATGTCTGCCGTCTCCAATTCGGGATAGTCTGCGACGATTTCATCGGCGATCATCCCTGATGCCAGCAGGCTCAGGAGCAACTCCACGGGATAGCGCAGGCCGCGCACGACGGGCTTGCCGTGGCAGACGGCGGGGTCGGTGGTGATCCGGCCGAGCAGGGACATCGGCCCACTATATGTGGGCACCGGATTAATCGCCCGATGTTTACAACCAGGTGTCGAGGGTGGTTGTGGTGAGGAAGTGGTCGAGGTCGGCGCGCCAGGGCGCGGGGGTGGTCTTGTCGGGTTCTATGGCGGTGTATTGGCCGCGGTAGAAGAGGAGGGGGCGGCCGGAGGTGGTCGATTCGGTGAGGGCTTGGACTCGGCCGATGACTATGTAGTGGTCGCCGCCGTCTACGACGCTGTCGACGGTGCATTCGATGGTGGCCAGGGCGTCGTCGAGCACCGGGAGGGTCAGCGGGGAGGTGTGCCAGGGGACGCCGGCGAACTTGTCGGGCTCGCGGGAACCGAAGCGGGCGCAGACTTCTCGCTGCTCCTCGGCCAGGACATTGACGCAGAAGCGGCCGGATTGTTCGATGGCCGTCCAGGAGCGCGACGTCTTGGTGGGGCAGAACAGGATCAGGGGCGGGTCGAGGGAGAGGGCGGCGAAGGACTGGCAGGCGAAACCGATCGGCGCCTCGGCATCGTCGAAGGTGGTGATGACGGTGATGCCGGTGCAGAACTGGCCGAGCACGTTGCGGAAGGCCCGTGCATCGATGTCGGGTTGGGTCATCGTTTCGCTCGCCCTCTCGGTCACTGCTGGCGCTGCCCCACCGTGAAGTCGTGGCCCCACAGGCTCACTGCAGTAGATTCGCGCGCAATCCAATCATTGTCGTCGACTTCGAGCCCCTCGCAGCCGAATTCGACGTCGAAGCCGCCCGGCGTCTTCATGTAGAAGGACAGCATCTTGTCGTTGACGTGCCTGCCGAGGGTCGCCGACATGCGAACCTTCTTGCGCAGCGCGCGATCCAGGCACAGCCCGACGTCGTCGGCGTCTTCCACCTCGAGCATCAGGTGCACGATGCCGCTCGACGTCGGCATGGGCAGGAACGCCAGCGAGTGGTGCCGCGGGTTGCAGCCGAAGAAGCGCAGCCAGGCGGGTTCACCGTCGGCCGGGCGCCCGACCATCTGCGGCGGCAACCGCATCGAGTCGCGCAGCCGGAAACCGAGCACGTCGCGGTAGAACTCCAGCGCCGCCTGATCGTCCTTGGTGCTGAGCACCACGTGCCCGAGCCCCTGCTCCTCGGTGACGAACCGGTGCCCGTACGGGCTCACCACCCGCCGATGTTCCAGTGCCGCACCGTGAAACGCCTCCAGGGTGTTTCCGGACGGATCGTTGAAACGGATCAGCTCGTGCACCCGCCGATCGGCGAGCTCCGCGGCGGTGCCCTCTTTATAGGGCACACCGGCGGTTTCGAGTCGGGTCCGAATATCCTGCAGCTCTTCGGCATTGGCGGTCTCCCACCCCGAGATCTGCAGTTCGTCCTTCTCGCCGGGCACGATCACCAGCCGCGCCGGGAATTCATCCATCCGCAGGTACAGCGCGTCCGGATTCGCGCCCTTGCCTTCGATCATGCCGAGCACCTTGAGCCCGTACTCGCGCCAGGCGGCCATGTCGGTCGCCTCGATGCGCAGGTAGGCCAGCGATCGAATCCCCATCACTTCTCCTTGGAACCGGCAAGGAAATCACTTGTCAGCCGGTTGAATTCGTGGAACTTCTCCAACTGTGCCCAGTGTCCACAGCCGCCGAAAACGTGCAACTGCACCCGCGGAATCACCTTGGTCGCGACCAGCGCGCCGTCGAGCGGATTCACCCGGTCTTCCCGGCCCCAGATGAGCAGTACCGGCTGCCGCAGCTGGTAGGCGTCGCGCCAGAGCATGCCCTTCTCGAAATCCGCTCCGGCGAAAGACTTCCCCATGGCACGGGCCGCGGCCAGCGATTCCGGCGTGCTCGCCGCGGCGAACCGCTCGTCGATCAGCTCGTCGGTGATCAGCGACTGATCGAAGACCATGATCCGCAGGAACGCCTCCAGGTTCTCCCTGGTCGGCTGGTAACTGAACTTGCCGAGCAGCTTGACGCCCTCGGTCGGGTCGGGCGCGAACAGATTGGTGCTCAACCCGCCCGGACCCATCAGCACCAGCTTGCCGGCCTGATCCGGGTAGTCCAGCGCGAACCGCACGGCCGCACCGCCGCCGAGCGAATTGCCGAGCAGATGCACCCGCGAGGTGATCTCCAGGTGCGCGAGCAGATCCTTCAGCGCCGAGGCGCTGTGCACGAAGTACTGCGGGTGCTCGGTCGGCTTGTCCGACTGCCCGTATCCGGGCTGATCCACGGCGAGCACATGGAAGTTCTGCGCGAGCACCGGGATGTTGCGGGAGAAGTTCGACCAGGAGGACGCGCCCGGTCCGCCGCCGTGCAGCAGCACGATCGTCGGCCCATTGCCGACGCCCGCCTCGTGGTAGTGCAGCCGCAGGTCCGGCCGCACCTGCGCGAAGCGGGAGGTCGATTCGGCGGTGAGTTCCACGGTAGAGGTCACAGTAACTCCTACACCATCGCGTCGGTGACGGGCAGCCCGAACTCGTGCTGACCGTACATCTGATATGCCCGCTCCGGGTCGTTCGCCGCATGCACCCGGCCGGCGTGCGCGTCACGCCAGAAGCGTTGCAGCGGAGTGCCGTTGGCCAGCGCGGTCGCACCGGAGCTCTCGAACAGCTTGTCGATGGCGGCAATAGCGCGTCCGGTGGCACGCACCTGGTCGCGTCGTGCCCGCACCCGCAGGTCGAACGGAATCTCCTTGCCCGCCAACAACAATGCGTACTCGTCGGCCACATTGCCGGACAACTGCCGCCAGGCCGCGTCGATATCGCTGGACGCCTCCGCGACGCGCACCTTGGCGAACGGATCGTCCTTCGCCTTCTCGCCCGCGTAGGCCGCGCGAATCCGCTTGCCCTGATGCTCGACGTGCGCGTCGTACGCGCCGTAGGCCATGCCGACGATGGGGGTGGCGATGGTCGTGGGATGGATGGTGCCCCAAGGCATCCGGTACACCGGATCGGTGTTCTGCTCCAGGCCGGGCGCCTTCAGCTCGCTCATCTTGCGGAAGCTGAGGAATCGGTGTCGCGGGACGAAAACGTCTTTCACCACAACGGTATTGGAGCCGGTTCCGCGCAGCCCGACGACGTTCCAGACGTCATCGATCTGGTAGTCGTCGCGCGGGATCAGGAAGCTGCCGAAGTCGACCGGCTTGCCGTCCTTGATCACCGGACCGCCGAGCACCGCCCAGGTGGCGTGGTCGGAACCCGATGACCAGGCCCACGAGCCGTTGACGAGGTATCCGCCCTCGGTCACCACGCCCGCGCCCATCGGCGCGTACGACGAGGAGATCCGCACCTCGGTGTCCTCGCCCCAAACGTCCTGCTGCGCCTGCTGATCGAACAGCGCCAGGTGCCAATTGTGCACGCCGACAATGCCTGCCACCCAGCCGGTGGACCCGCACGCGCTGGCCAGCTTGCGCACCGTGTCGTAGAACACCACCGGGTCGGCCGCGTGACCACCCCACTGCTTGGGCTGCAGCAGTCGGAAGAACCCGGTCTCCTGCAAGGCCTTCATGGATTCGTCGGGGATGCGCCGCAGGTCCTCGGCCTCCTGCGCGCGCTCGCGCAGGGTCGGCAACAGCGCGTCGACCCGTTCGGTCACTTCTTGCGTCATCTCGGGACCTGCTCCTGCCTGGTCAATTGGATAACCGGTACTCATTTGCTTCTGAGACTAGAACAGGTTCCTATTTCTGTCGAGAACGGGTGTCGATTGCGCGTCGTCGATGGACATGTGCAGGAAGTGGCGGGAATCGCTGGCGTGGAACGCCACATTTTTGTAACGTGTTCTAGTACAGAAGGAGGAGGATTCGCGATGGCAGTTACCCCACAGGGGAGCGGTGCGAAGGTCCGGGAGCTCGATGTCGGTACCGTGCCCACCCGCTATGCGAGGGGATGGCATTGCCTCGGTCTGGCCAAGTCGTTCCGCGACGGCAAGCCGCACGCGGTGAATGTGTTCGGCACCAAACTGGTGATCTGGGCCGACAGCGGCGATGAGCTGCGGGTGCTCGATGCCTACTGCAGGCATATGGGTGGCGATCTGAGCATGGGCGAGGTCAAGGGTGACGACATCGCCTGCCCGTTCCACGACTGGCGCTGGTCCGGCACCAACGGCAAATGCACCGCGATTCCGTATGGGAAACGCGTGCCACCGCTGGCGCGCACCCGGAAGTGGACCACGCTGGAGCGCAACGGCCAGCTGTTCGTCTGGCACGACGTCGAGGGCAGCCAGCCGCCGCCCGAGGTGACCATCCCGCATATCAAGGGTCCTTACACCGATACGGACGGCAACCCGGTCGAGCAGCTCGACAGCGGTTGGACCGACTGGACCTGGAACTCCATGCTGATCGAGGGCGCGAACTGCCGCGAGATCATCGACAACGTGGTCGACATGGCGCACTTCTTCTACATCCACTTCGCCTTCCCGACCTACTTCAAGAACGTCTTCGAGGGGCACATCGCCACTCAGTACTTGAACACCAAGGGCAGGCCGGACATCGGGATGGCGTCCAAGTACGGCGGCGACACCACGCTGACCTCGGAGGCCTCGTACTTCGGGCCGTCCTACATGATCAATCCGCTGGTCAACCTCTACACCGGCTACGAGGTCAAGAGCGTCCTGATCAACTGCCACTACCCGGTCACCCAGGACTCCTTCGTGCTGCAATGGGGCATCACGCTGGAGAAGCCGCAGGGCGTCGAGGGCGAGATGGCGGACAAGCTGGCCGCGAAGATGACCGAGGGCATCAGCGTCGGCTTCCTGCAGGACGTCGAGATCTGGAAGCACAAGTCCAAGGTCGAGAATCCGCTGCTGTGCGAGGAGGACGGCCCGGTCTACCAGCTGCGCCGCTGGTACGACCAGTTCTACGTCGACCTCGCCGATGTCACCGACAAGATGACCCAGCGCTTCGAGTTCGAGGTGGACACCACCAAGGCGAACGAGGTGTGGGAGGCCGAGGTCGCGGAGAACCTGCGCCGCAAGCGCGCGGCCGACGAGGCCGCCGCGAAACAGGCGGAGGCCGGGGTCTGATGGCCGCCACCTGGGCGAAAGCACCCGACTTCGCCGATCAGCCGGCGCGGCAGGCCGAAGTGCGCGCCCAGACGGTGGTCGACAAGCAGCACTATCTCGAGCAGGGCCTGACACCGTTGCGGTGTCAGGCCTGCCAGAGTCAAGTGATGGTGCGTAAGAGCAGTTCGCATCAGACCTCGGTGCAGTGGACCGAGCCGCCGCAGACGCACTGCCCGGTCTTCGCGGAGCTCAGCAGGAACGGGCACGGGCTCGGTCGCCCCGACTCCTGCCCGCAGTTGGAGAAGACCATCAAGTGGGCCGTCGACGAGGGCGTGGTCGAGGTGCCGGAGTAGGCGATATGACAACTTCGGTGGCAGCCGGATAGGCAGTTGGCCAAGGCGTTTTCCCATGTCACGCGGGCTGCTCTATTGTCCGGAACGAACCTGTTCCGGAGATTGGGGCGCGCAATGGCCACGCACACGGTTGGATTCGCCGAACTCACGGCACGGCTGACGGTGCCGTTGATCGCGGCCCCGATGTTCCAGGTCTCCGGGCCGGAACTGGTGATCGCGGCCTGCCGGGCCGGCGTGGTCGGCGCGTTCCCGACCGTGAATGCCCGTACGCCCGAACAACTATCGCAGTGGTTGTCGGAGATCGATACCGCGTTGGCGTCCGGCAGCGGGCCACGTTCCGCCCCGGTCGCGGCGAATCTCATTGTGCACCCGGGGAATGCGCGGCTGCTGCCGGATCTGCGGGTACTCCAGGAGCAGCCGACGGAGATCGTGATCACTTCGGTCGGGACGCCGCGCGATGTGGTCGAGCCGCTGCACGAGGTGGGTTCGCTGGTCCTCGCGGACGTGGCGTCGGTGCACCATGCGGTGCGCGCGGTGGAGTGCGGGGCCGACGGGTTGATCCTGCTCACCGCCGGTGCGGGTGGGCAGACCGGCTGGGCGAACCCCTTCGCGTTCGTTCGCGCTGTTCGCGAATTCTTCGATGGGCCAGTGGTTTTGGCCGGTGGCGTGTCCGACGGCGTCGCCTTGCGGGCGGCGATCACCCTCGGCGCTGACTTGGCCTACATGGGCACCAAATTCCTCGCCACGGCCGAAAGCATGGCCGCACCCGCGCACAAGAACCTGGTGGCCGCGTCCAGCCTCGACGACGTAGTGCTGACCTCCGACTTCACCGGCCTACCCACCAACATGCTGGCAGGCTCGATGCAAGCGCTCGGCATCGATGTCGCCGCGCTGCGAGCCGGAACCTTCGACACCGCAGCGCATTTCGCCGACTCCGGCGCACCGAAGAACTGGTCGGACATCTGGAGCGCGGGGCACGCCGCGTCCGGCGTCACCGAGGTGCTCGGCGTCGCCGAACTGGTCGACCGGACGCGGCGCGAATACGCGGGGGCGTAAAGCTCAATCCATCTGGAAGTCGGCGAAGTCGAAGCCGGGCGAGACGAAGCAGCTCACCAGCACGTACTCGTCGCCCGCCGGTCGTGCGGCCTGACTGACCCCACCCGGCACCACGGCCTGCAGCACCTGGCCGTGCTCGACATCGGGGCCGAGCACCACTTCCTCGCCACCGATGTTCAGCACCAGCGGGCCGCCGCGATGCCAGAGCCACAGCTCATCGGAGCGGACCGTGTGCGGCGCGGACTGCTCGCCCGGCAGCAGCAGGAAGTAGATCGCGGTCGCGCTGGACCGTGCGCCGTCGTAGCCCTCTGGCTTGAATTCCACGGCGCTGCGCCAGGTTTCGCGGAACCAGCCGCCCTCCGGATGCGGTGCCAGGTCGAGGGCTGCGGCGAGTTCGGGTCGGTTGTCGGTCATCATTCGACTATGCCTGATTCGGGGACGGTAGTCCCGGACGTCCCGGTGAAAAACCAGATGACCGGAGCTGAACTGTCGCGCTACCTTGTCTGAACACACCATGGTGGGTGTAGCTCAGTTGGTTAGAGCGCCTGGTTGTGATCCAGGAGGTCGCGGGTTCAAATCCGGTCACTCACCCTAAGGCGGTGGACCGGCGCCTTTCCGGGCCGCAGGCTCAGAGTTCCGCGATGCGCCAGGTGATGCCGAACGGCACCAGCGCATCGAGGAATTCGGTCGCGTCGAAGGCCTCGGCTGCCGTCAGCGCACCCGGCTTCGTGGTGCCGTCCGCCAGCCGGACGGCGACCGCCACCGCCATCAGTGCCGAATCGCGGTAGGAGTGCACACCGCTCACAACGCCGCGGATCGTGCGGCCGTCCACACCGAAGGCATCGACGACCAGGTCGTAGCGCAGATCCGCGCTCGGTGCATCGGGCAGTGCGTCGATGACGTCGGCGGTGAAGCCGCTCAGGGTGTCGAGGATCGAAGTGGCAAGCACGCCTTCGACATAGGAGACATCCGAGTGGCGCGGGATCGTAAGTACCGGCGGCTGTGGGAATTTCGCGACCCTGGTCGGTGCGGTGTCGCCGGGGAAGGTCATCGAAGAGTGCCTAGCCGCTGCGCCGGTGTGGAATTCGCCGTCGGCGTAGTTCCAGCCGCCGCTGCGGAACCAGTCCACACTGGCCAGCACCGTCTTCGCGCTGCCCTTGGAACCGTTCCCGCCGCTCTTGCTCAGATGGCTGACCACCACCTCGGCCGGACCGGCGACCCGGCGGGTGGTCAGGTAACCGAGCAGGTCGCCGGGCAGATTGCTGTCGGTGACACCGGCGATCAGGCTCACCCCGGCCGCCTCGGCGCGCGGGCCGAACTCGTCGAACACCTGCTTCAGGAACAGCTGTTCACCGGACATGTCGGTGTAGTTCGCTCCGGCCTCGATTGCCGCGGCCAAGACGGCAGGACCGTGTGCCACGTATGCGGGCAGGCTGCTGATCACCACGTCTGCGCCGGTGAATGCGCTCACCAGTGCGTCGTGATCGGGGAGTTCGGCCACCCGGACCTCCGCATTCGGCAGATCCGCGGCCGCTGCGGCGGCGTGGATGCGTGCTGCGTTGCGGCCCACCAGGATTGGGGTGAGGCCGCGGCGGCGCAATTCGGTGAGGAGGTAACCGCCGGTGATGCCGGTTGCGCCGTAGACGGCGATGGTCTTGCTGGATGCGGTTGTCATGGCTCAAATCTATGGTCGTTGAATGAGTAAACCAATGGCCGGATTGCTCGCTGCTATATCTCAAACACTCACTGTGGAGCGCTATGGTGAGTGGGTGGACATTCTCAGCGAGACCGTCGCCGCCATCCGCACTGGCAGTCCGACCTCCGGGATGTTCATCCGGCATGCCCCCTGGGGGCGCGATTATCCAGTCGTGCCCGGCGCCGGTTTCCACGTCGTGCTGCAGGGTTCCTGCTGGTTGGTGCCGCCGGGTGGTACGCCGATGGCGCTCGGTGTCGGCGACGTCGTCTTCATGCCGCGCGGCGCCGACCATGTCCTGGTCGACAGCCTCGACAGTCCGGTGACCGAGCGGGCTCAGCCGGGCGAACCGAGGGAACTGATCGGGGCCGGGGTGCGCACCGCATTACTTTGCGGCGCATACGAACTCGGCAGACAACGCAGCCACCCGCTGCTCGACGAGTTGCCCGAATTCATCCACCTGCCGGCTCGTCCCGGTCGTCATCCGGCGCTGCGCGGTGCCGTCGACCTGCTCGCGGCCGAGATCGCCGAACCGCGGCCGGGTAGCGATGCCGCCGTTCCCGCCTTGCTCGAAACATTGGTGCTCTTCGCCCTTCGCGCATGGCTCGACGAACAGTCCACTGCGCAATCCACCGGTTGGGCAGGCGCTTTCGCCGATCCGGCGGTCGCCGCGGCGTTACGTGCCGTGCACGAGGACCCGGCGCGCTTGTGGACCGTCCCGGACCTCAGCAGCCTCGCGGGCGTCTCCCGGGCCACCCTCGCGCGCCGCTTCACCGCCACCGTCGGCGAACCGCCGCTGACCTACGTCACCCGCTGGCGCATGCTCACCGCCGCCCGCCTGCTCCGCGACACCGACGCCCCGCTCGGCACGGTAGCCCGAAAGGTCGGCTACACCTCCGAATTCGCCTTCGCCAAGGCGTTCAAGCGCGAATACGCCGTCGCCCCAGGGCAATACCGGCGTGCCGAGGATAAGCCCCCGCTCGTCGCGGTCTGACGGCTGTAGGTGGGTAAGGGCAGCTACAAGAGAGTGTGTACACAGTTGCGTGTTCACTTTAGGCATGAGTGGGATCAGCACCCGCGAACTACGCACCAACCTGGCGAAATACATCGATGCCGCTGAGGCTGGCGAGCAGGTGATCATTCTCCGCGACGGCACCCCTGTCGCGGCGCTGGTCCCCCTGTCCGTGGTGGAAGCGGTCGACGACGCCGAAGACGAAATGTTGGCCCGTGCGGCCGTTGCCCGCCTCGCTGCCGGTGAGAAGTCCGTCAGCATGGCCGAAGTACTTGCCGACATTTTCGAGGCGCGTAAGTGAAGTACACGTTTCGGTTCCTCGAGTCCGCCCGGCGTGAACTGCGAGATCTGGAACAGCGAGACGTGATGCGCATCCTCACCGCTCTCACTGTTCTTGGCGACGATCCGTATGCAGAAGGGCTGTTCGTCCGAAAGTTGGTGAACGTGGACGCGTACCGTCTGCGGGTCGGTCGCTTCCGGGTCGTCTACCAAATACAGGACGAAGTGTTGGTGATCCTGGTCGTGAAGGTCGGTTGGCGGCGGGACGTGTACCGCGATCTATGACCAGCTCTAAAGCAGCCCTCAGCCGATAATGACTGTGGGCCTGTTTGTCTCGTACCGATAAGCAGGCGGACGGCTCGACTCGTTACCGCCGAACGACTCAACTGAACGGCGTCTTCGGACGTTCCTGCAACTCACCGTCGACGTAGGTGTCGACCTTCTCGTTGTAGAAGCAGACCAGCCCCGCGACCTTCTGGCTCTCTGGCAGCGGCGTGCGGTAGCCCCACACGTAGTCCTTGTATTCCTTGTCCCCGAGGCGGACGGTCCAGTAGTCGGCGGTGCCCTTGTAGGGGCAGCTGGTGTGGCTCTCCGACGGGTGCAGTAGGTCCATCTGGACGTCGGTCATCGGGAGGTAATACCTTGCGGGCAGGCCGGTTTCGAAGAGGATGCGCGGGGAGTGCGAGTCCGCGACGGTGACGCCGTCGATCTCGACGCGCACGTGCCGGGAGCTGCCGAGGATGTCGACTCGGGAATAGGGATCGCGCGGGTGGACGTAGACCGGCTCGTCTTCCTCGAACCACTCGTCCATTTTGCTCCACTCGAGCCGCACCAGATCGTTCAGCTCGGTCAACGGCGAATCGTGATAGCGCAGCGCGGCAGCGGCGGCGGTGGTGCCGTCGACGAGCACGTCGTATTCCGTCGCGTCACCACGGCTGGGGGAGTGGTGGGATCGACCGGTCGGCTCGAGTTTCGCCTGCAGATCCGCGGCCGGAATGTAGTAGGCCGGATAGTGCGGACCCTCCCACACCAGCACCGGCCGAGCCGTATCGGCCACTACCCGGCCACCGAGAAATACCCGAACTCGCTTCTGGCTGGTTTCGATCTTTACCCGGCCTCGCTGCGCATTGCCCATGACATCCGACGGTACTCCCGAGCAGCCTCGCGAGCATGTATCGCAGACAGCACAGCTGCCTGAACCCTGCGCGGATTCAGGCAGCTGTTGATCGGCTCAGTCGCCGACGGTGATCGCTTCGGCCTCGGCGACGCTGTGCGGCGCCGGGTCGTGCTCGTCGATATGCGCGAGTGCCGCGCGACCGGCCAGCAGCACCAGCACCGCGGCCGCGGTGCAGGCGGCGCCGACCCAGAACGGCAGCGCGATGCTGTGCTCGCCGAGCTTGCCCGCCAGGTACGGCGCCGCCGCGCCACCGGCGAACCGGACGAAGCTGTAGGCCGCCGAGGCGGTCGACCGCTCGACCGGCGCGGAGATCATCACGGCCTCGG
This sequence comes from Nocardia sp. NPDC046473, assembly GCF_040645995.1. Classification (NCBI taxonomy): domain Bacteria; kingdom Bacillati; phylum Actinomycetota; class Actinomycetes; order Mycobacteriales; family Nocardiaceae; genus Nocardia; species Nocardia sp. NPDC046473. Next base: position 182,893 of record NZ_JBEYZJ010000002.1, on the reverse strand, counting down.
TGATCAGCGTGTTGTTCACCCCGAGGAACAGCCCGGCCAGCACGGTGCCGATGATCAGCACCGGCTTGTGCTCGGCGAACGCCGCCATCACCGCGAGGTCGGCGGCGAACAGCGCGATCGACAGGCCCATCATCGGCAGCGAACCGAACCGCCGCTGCAACCGCGGCGCCAGGAACACCGACGAGAGCGCGAGCAGGATGCCCCAGCCGCAGAAGATGAAGCCGATCGCGTAGGTGCCCATGTCCAGCGGGAACGGTGTGTAGGCGAGCAGGGTGAAGAAGCCGAAGTTGTAGAGCAGCGCGGTGAGGCTGACGGTCAGCAGGCCGCGGTGCCGCAAGGCGAGGAACGGGGCGGCGATCGAGGTGTGATGTGTCGGCTTCGGCCCCTCGGGCAGCAGCACGACGATGCTGACCAAGGCGACGGCCATCAACACCGATACGCCGAAAAACGGTCCACGCCAGCTGATTCCGCCGAGCACGCCGCCCAGCAGCGGACCGGTCGCGATGCCGATACCGAGCGCGGCCTCATAGAGGATGATCGCGCGGGCGACGCCGCCGCTGGCCGCGCCGACAATGGTGGCGAGCGCGGTGGCGATGAACAGGGCGTTGCCGAGGCCCCAGCCCGCGCGGAATCCGACGATCTGGGTGACGGTGTCGGACAATCCCGCCAGCGCCGCGAACACGATGATGATCGCCAGACCGGCCACCAGCGTCTTCTTCGCGCCGAACCGGCTGGACACCACGCCCGTGATCAACATGGCCACACCGGTCACCAGCATGTAACTGGTGAACAGCAGCGAAACCTGCGACGGCGAGGCATGCAGCTGTTCGCCGATCGGTTTCAGAATCGGGTCGACCAACCCGATGCCCATGAAGGCGATCACGCTCGCAAACGCAACTGCCCAAACGGCTTTCGGTTGGCGGTTGGTCGCGGCGGCATCTGCGCCGACGGCGCGGTCAGGAGCCAATGTGCTCATCGATTAATCCCTCTATATCGGATGATGCTGTGGCGTAGCCGTTTTCAGGGCCTCCAGCAGTTCGTTCAAATCGGTGTCCATGCGGGCGAGGCGTTCGGTGCCGAAGCCGTCGAGCCGCGTGGTGAGCGCGGCGGCGAACGCCTGTCGCGCCTGGGTGAGCCGGTTGCGCCCGGCCGGGGTGAGTTCGACGACGACGGCCCTGGAGTCCGCCGAGTCCTTGCGCCGGGTCGCGAAGCCATCCGCGACCAGCCTGCCGATCAGCGTCGTTGCTGCCGGCTGCGAACAACGGTCGATCCTGGCGAACTCACTGACCCGCACGGCACCGTGTTCATCGAGCACCGCAAGTGCCCGCAACACCGCCCGCGGCAGTTCGTCGCCGCTGATCACCCCGGCCAGCCGAGTGAGCCTGCCCGCAGTAACGAGTAGATCGACGACAATGTCATCCGCTGTATTCACCTGAGCCTGCTGCACCTAGATATTATTGCATAAGCTAACTATATATGTCCCGTGAACTCGATCACGAACATGCGAAAGCCCCGGCACGCGGGAGCGTACCGGGGCTTTGAACTGGGCTTTCAGGAACTATGCGCGACTGGGCGGCGGGGGGTGCCGAAGAGGTGGGCGTCGGCGTGGGCGCGTTTGAAGAAGAGGTGGGCGTCGTGCTCCCAGGTGATGGCTATGCCGCCGTGGAGTTGGATGGTTTCGGCGGTGATGGTGGTGAGGGCTTCGGTGCAGTGCAGGCTGGCGGTCCAGACGTCTTCGGGGGCGGTGGGGGTGTCTTCGGCTACCGCGAGGGTGGCGGCGGCGGAGGCTGACTTGGCCGATTCGAGGAGGACGTACAGGTCGGCCATGCGGTGTTTGAGGGCTTGGAAGCTGCCGATGGGGCGGCCGAATTGAACTCGGGACTTGGTGTAGTCGACGGTCATCTGCAAGCAGTGGTCGGCGGCGCCCACCTGTTCGGCTGCGATTGCGGCCCAGGCGATTTCGCGCAAGCGGGCGATGGCCGGTGCGGGGTCGGCGGCGCCGAGGCGGCGGGCTTCGGCGGCGGTGAAGGTGATTTCGGTCAGTTTGCGAGTGGGGTCCATGGTGGGCAGGACGCGCCGCGCGACCCCCGTCGTGGTGGGGTCTACTTCGAAGAAGCCGGTCTCGGTGACCACGATCAGGGTGTCGGCGATGTGGCCGTCAAGCACGTAAACGGCAGTGCCGGAGAGCTTTCCGGCCGTCTCATGGACTCCTGGCTCGTCCCAACCTTTTTCGCCCGCCCAGCACACCGCGAGCGTGCGGGCGCCTTCGGCGACCTCGGGGAGCAGTCGAGCGCAAGCCTCCGTGTCGGCGGAGAGCAGCAAGGCTTGTACGCCGAGGACGGCGGACCCGAGCATCGGGACGCCGGCGAGAGTGCGGCCGAGTTCGCCTACCACGAGTAGGGATTCGACCAGGCTCGCGCCGATGCCGCCGTATTCCTCGGGGATGGCCAGCGCCGCGACGCCGATCTGTTCGCACAGTCGCTGCCACAGTGCCTGGTCGTAGCCGAGTTCGGTGTCCATCGCCGTACGCACCGCCGCCGATCCGGCGTGCTTGGTGAGCAGTGCACGCACCGAGGCGGTGAATTCCTGATGTTCGGTGGTCGTCATGCGGTCCCTCGTAGTTGCCGCGCGGCGTCGTCGCGGAGCGAGTCGGCGATCCGGGCTCGGTGCAGATCCGGTGTGCCCCAGGCGGTTCGGAGCGCGGTGACCTTGGTCAGCCACAGTGACAGGTCGTATTCGGCGGTGTAGCCGATCGCGCCGTGCACCTGCAGGGCCGCCCTGGCCGCCCGGTAAGCCGCGTCACCGCAGGCGATCACGGCGGCCGAGACATCGCGGCTGCGCGTCGCGTCACCCATGGTGAGCGCGGCGCGGTAGAGCAGCGGTTCGGCCAGATCCAGCCCGATCAGCACGTCGGCGAGCTTCTGTTTGACGGCCTGGAATTCGCCGATCGGCTTGCCGAACTGCTTGCGCTGCTTGGCATATCCGGTGGTGGAATCCAGCAGCGCACGCCCGGCGCCGAGTAGCTGTGCCGCACAGGCGAGCGCGCCGGTGTCGAACCCGGTGGCAATGGCGTCGGCGACGTCATCGGCGATCGACTCGTCGGCCGCCACGGCGAACAGTCGGCGCGCCGGATCGATCGACCGCACCAGCCCGGTCCGGTGACCGGTGTGCAGCTGACCGCCGTCCGCGATCAGCACGACCTCCGCACTGTCAGCGTCGAGCGCCACACCGTTATGGAACGCAACGGTGCCCATCTCGGTGCCTTCGGCGAAGCCGGGAAGCCAGCGTGCGGCCAGACTCGTGTCCGGAAGTGCTTGCAGCAGTGCCGGTATCGCGGCAGCCGTCTCCACCAGTGGACCGGGCGCGGCGGCCCGGCCGAGCTCGACGAACGCCACCACCAGATCGATGGGTTCGGCCCCGACACCGCCGTGTTCGTCATCGATGGCCAGACCGAGCACACCGGCACCCGCCAGCTGACGGATCAGGCTGCGCCCCGGGCGTGGATCACCGGTCGCCCAGCCGCGCACCGCGGCGGGCGTGCGACCCGCGTCGAGCAGCTTGCGCACGCTGGTGCCGAAGTCGAGTTGTTCGGGACTGAGTGCGAATCTCATCGGCTGCTCCCTCTGTGCTTACCCGCCCCGCCGGCTGCCGACCCCTTAGGTAGTCCGAGCAGCCGCTCGGCGATGATGTTGCGCTGAATCTCGTTGGTGCCCGCGTAGATCGGGCCGGACAGCGAGAACAGATAGCCGTCGGTCCACGGCCCGGACCGCTCGGCGGTCGCGCCGAGCACATCCAGCGCGGTCTCGTGCATGGCGATATCGAGCTCGGACCAGAACACCTTGGTGATCGAGGATTCCGCGCCCAGCTTGCCGCCCTCGTTCAGTCGGGTCACCGTGCCGAAGGTGTGCAGCCGGTACGCCTCGCTGCCGATCCAGGCGTCCACCACGGCATCTCGCTGCCCGGTGTTGGTCTCGTCGCCGGTCTCGAGCCACAGATCGATCAACCGCTGGGCCGTCGCGCTGAACCGCCCCGGGCTGCGCAGTGACAGTCCGCGCTCATTGCTGGAGGTGCTCATCGCCACGAGCCAGCCCTCGCCGGCCGCGCCGATCACGTCGCGATCAGGCACGAACACCTCGTCGAGGAAGATCTCCGCGAAGCCGGGTTCGCCGTCCAGCTGCGGAATCGGCCGTACCGAAACACCATCCGCGGACAGCGGGAACATCACATAGGTCAGCCCTTTGTGGCGCTCCGCCTCGGGATCGCTGCGGAACAGGCCGAAGGCCCAGTCCGCGTAGGCCGCTCGCGAACTCCACGTCTTCTGCCCGCTGAGCAGCCAGCCGCCATTGGTGCGCCGCGCGGTCGAGCGGATGCCCGCGAGATCGCTCCCCGCCTCCGGCTCCGACCAGGCCTGGGCCCAGATGTCCTCACCACGCGCCATCCGGGGCATGATCCGGTCGAGCTGTTCCGGTGTACCGTGCTCGAAAAGCGTTGGCGCCAGCAGGAAGATGCCGTTCTGACTCACCCGCCCCGGCGCCCCTGCGGCGTAGTACTCCTGCTCGAACAGCACCCACTCCAGCAGCGAGGCCTCCCGGCCGCCGTACTTCTCGGGCCACGCGACGACCGACAGCCGAGCATCGGCGAGCGTGCGCTCCCAGGCGCGATGCGCCTCGAATCCGGCCTCGGTGTCCATCGAGGGCAGTGGCTGCGCAGGCTTGTTGGCAGCCAGGAACTCTCGGACCTCGGCCTGGAATTCCTGGGTCGCCTGGTCGATATCGAGATCCACTTACGACGCCCCGTTCTCGCCGGTCGAGGTCGCCTTGGCCTTCATCGTTTTGGCGTTCATGCCGCCCAGCGAGTCGGCGCCGACCTCGGCGTTGTGCGCGTGCGCGAAGTGATGCAGCCCGAACACCGAATCCATCCCGTTGCGCATGCCCATCTGATCCTCGGCCTGATTCACCGCCTTCTTCGTCAGCGCGAGCCCGAATTGCGGCATGGCGCCGATCTTTTCGGCCAGCGCGAGCGTCTCGGCCGCCAACTCGGCACGCGGCACCACCCGGTTGACCATGCCCCACTCCTTGGCCTGCGCCGCACCGAACCGATCGCCGGTGAACAGGAACTCCTTCGCGGCGCGCGGCCCCATCACCCACGGGTGCGCGAAGTATTCGACGCCCGGAATGCCCATCCGCACAACGGGATCGGAGAAGAACGCGTCGTCGGAGGCGATGATCAGGTCGCAGACCCAGGCCAGCATGAGCCCGCCCGCGATGCACGCGCCCTGCACCATGGCGATGGTCGGCTTGGGAATCTCGCGCCAGCGCCGGCACATGCCGAGGTAGACCTCGAGCTCCCGCGCGAAACGCTGATCGCCGCCGACCTTGTCGACGTGGTCCCACCACAGCGCGGCCTTGTTCGGGTAGTGAATGTGATGATCGCGCCCCGGCGTGCCGATATCGTGCCCGGCGCTGAAGTGTTTTCCGTTGCCCGCCAACACGATCACGCCGACTTCGGGATCCTCGACGGCCCGCACGAAGGCGGCGTCGAGCGCGTAGGTCATCACCGAGTTCTGCGCGTTGCGGTAGTCCGGCCGGTTCAGCGTGACGATCGCCGTGCGACCACGCACCTCGTATGTGACGACGTCACCCTCGTCCGGGATCGGTTCCGACATTACGAAATCTCCTCACGTAGTTGACGCTTGAGCACTTTCCCGGCGGCGCTGTAGGGCAGCTGATCGCGGAATTCGATGAACCGCGGCACCTTGAAGTTGGCCAGCACGGTGGTGGCGTGGGCGAGCACCTGATCCTCGGTGAGCTGCGCGCCCGCCTTGCGAACCACGAAGGCCTTGCCCACCTCGCCCATTCGGGTATCGGGCACCCCGATCACCGCGGATTCGGCGATGCCGTCCAGCCGCGCGAGCGCCTGCTCGATCTCGGCCGGGTACACGTTGAACCCGCCGGAGATGTACATGTCCTTGAGCCGGTCGGTGATCTTCAGGTAGCCGCGCTCGTCCACCGTGCCGACGTCGCCGGTGTGCAGCCAGCCGTCGGAATCGATGGTCTCGGCGGTACTTTCGGGATCGTCGAGGTAGCCGAGCATCACGTTCGGCCCGCGCAGCAGCACCTCACCGTTGGGCGCGAGCCGCAGTTCGAAGTCGGCGATCGGGCGACCGCAGGTGCCCGCGATGGTCTCGGCATCGTCGTCCGCGCGGCACATGGTGCCGAACCCGGACGCCTCGGACAGCCCGTAACCGGTGATGACGACGTCGAAGTCGAGCTCCGAGCGCATCCGCTCGACCAGCACCACCGGCACAGTCGCCGCCCCGGTCACCGCGACCCGCAACGTGCTGAGGTCGAAGTCGCCGCGGTTCGGGAAGTCGAGAATCGTCTGATAGATCGTCGGCGGCCCGGGGAGCACGGTGATCTTCTCCTCGCTCACCAGCCGCATCGTGGCGGGCACGTCGAACACCGCCTGCGGGACGATCGCGGCCCCGGTGACCAGGCAGGCGAGGATGCCCGCCTTGTAGCCGAAGTTGTGGAAGAACGGGCTCACCACCAGATACCGGTCGGCGCCGTCGAGCGTCGTGCACTCCGCCCACGCCCGCACCACCGACAGCGCCTGCCGATGCGCCACCACGGTGCCCTTGCTGCGGCCGGTGGTGCCGGAGGTGAACAGGATGTCGGCGGTGTCCTCGGGACTGACCGCCGCCGCGCGCTCCTCGGCCTCGGCCGGTGTGGCCTTTTCGGCGACGCCCGCGAGCTCGGACCAGTCGAACGCGGTCTCGTCGCTGGTCTCGGAGCCCGGCTCGACCGGGATGACGACCACCGTCTCGATATCGAGTTCCGGTGCGGCAGCGCGTAATTCGGCCAGCCGATCACGGCCGAGGAAGGTGCCCGCGATGAACAACGCCCGCGCGTCGACCCGGACCAGCACATCGGCTGCCTCATCGGCGACATAGCGGGTGTTCAACGGCACCAGCGACGCACCGACGTAATGCGCGGCGAGCGCCGCGACGACCCAGTGATGGGTGTTGGGCGCCCACATCGCCACCCGGTCGCCCGACTGCACGCCCCGTGCGATGAGCGCTCGCGCCACCTCCTGGACCGCCGCGAGCAGCTCGGTCCAGTCCAGCCGCACCGGGCCGTCGGCCAGGGCGGGAGCGGTACCGAACGTGCGCGCGGCATGCTGCAGCGCCAGCGGTGTCGTCAGTGCAGGGGTTGTCACGGTTGTCCTTACCGTCCGTGTCGGGGCACTTATGCAAGCGCCCTACAAAGCAAGTGCTTGGTAGGTTATCCTACCGGCGTGGGTGCGATCCAGACCTCAGAATCCGACACCGCCGAGCCGGGCGGGCGGTTTTCCGCGACGCAAGACGCGCAATTCGCCGCCGACGTGCGCGAGTGGCTGGCGGAAAACCTGAACGGCGAATTCCGCGAGCTGCGCGGGCTCGGCGGACCAGGCCGCGAACACGAGGCCTTCGAGGAGCGCCTCGCCTGGGACCGGCACCTGGCGGCGGCGGGCTGGACCTGCCTCGGCTGGCCCAAGGAGTACGGCGGCCGCGAGGCGACCGTGCGCCAGCAGGTGATCTTCCACGAGGAGTACGCGAAAGCGAACGCGCCGTCGCGGGTTTCGCACGTCGGCGAGGAACTGCTCGGGCCGACCGTGCTCGCCTTCGGTACCCCGGCGCAGAAGGAGCGCTTCCTGCCCGGCATCCGCACGGTGACCGAGCTGTGGTGTCAGGGCTATTCCGAGCCGGGCGCCGGCTCGGATCTGGCCGCGATCACCACTGCGGCCCAGCTCGACGGCGACGAATGGTCGATCAACGGCCAGAAGATCTGGACCTCGCTGGCCCACCTCGCCGACTGGTGCTTCGTGATCGCGCGCACCGAGCGCGGCTCGGTCCGCCACAAGGGCCTGTCCTACCTGCTGGTTCCGATGCGTCAGCCGGGTATCGACGTGCGCCCGATCGTCCAGCTGACCGGCACCTCGGAATTCAACGAGGTCTTTTTCGACAACGCGCGCACCGCAGCGGACCTGGTGATCGGCGCGCCGGGCGACGGCTGGCGCATCGCCATGGGCACACTGACCTTCGAGCGCGGCATCTCCACGCTCGGCCAGCAGATCAGGTTCGCCAGGGAGCTCGCCAACGTCGAGGCGCTGGCCCGCCGCACCGGCGCCGCCGCCGACCCGCTCATCGCCGATCGGATCGACCGGGCCTGGGTCGGCCTGCGGGTGTTGCGCGCCCACGCGATTCGCACCATGGAGGGCGCGGGCGTCGACGACGGCGGCCAGGCTTCGGTCGCAAAACTGTTGTGGGCCAACTGGCATCGCGGCCTCGGCGAGCTCGCGATGGCCGTGCTCGGCCCCGCGGGCCTGGTGGCCGAGGCGGACGATCTGAACGAATGGCAGCGGCTCTACCTGTTCACCCGCGCCGACACGATCTACGGAGGTTCGAACGAAGTGCAGCGCAACATCATTGCCGAGCGCGTGCTCGGCCTGCCGCGGGAGGCTCGACCGTGACCGATCTTTCTGTTGCGCCACAGCCCGTCCCGGGACACGGACTGCTGACCGGACGCACCGCCGTCATCACCGCCGCGGCGGGCACCGGCATCGGCTCGGCCACCGCGCGCAGGCTGCTCGCCGAGGGCGCCGACGTGGTCGTCTCCGATTGGCATGAGCGACGATTGGCCGAGACCGCCGCCGAGCTCACGGCCGAGTTCCCGGCGCGCAAGGTCGCCTCGATCGCCTGCGATGTGCAGAGCACCGAGCAGGTCAACGCACTGGTGCGCGGCGCGGCGGCGGCGGTCGGCCGGATCGACATCATGGTCAACAACGCCGGACTCGGCGGCGAGACCCCGGTGGTCGATATGACCGACGAGCAGTGGGATCGCGTCCTCGATATCACCCTCAACGGCACCTTCCGCTGCACCCGCGCCGCGCTCGGCTACTTCCGCGACGCGGGCCACGGCGGCGTGATCGTCAACAACGCCAGCGTGCTCGGCTGGCGCGCGCAGCACGGGCAGGCGCACTACGCCGCCGCCAAGGCGGGCGTGATGGCGCTGACGCGGTGCAGTGCCGTCGAGGCCGCCGAACTCGGCGTGCGGATCAACGCGGTCGCCCCGAGCATCGCCAGGCACGCCTTCCTGGACAAGGTCAGCTCGACCGAGCTGCTCGATCGATTGTCCGAGCGCGAAGCCTTCGGCCGGGCCGCCGAGCCGTGGGAGGTCGCGGCCACCATCGCCATGCTGGCCAGCGATTACACGTCCTATCTGACCGGCGAGGTCGTCTCGGTCAGTAGCCAACGCGCCTGAGCCGGTTCAGTTTCCGTAGTCCGGCATGATCCATTGGCCGTGCGCGGGCGCGGGGGCCGACGCGGCGTCCATCGTGAAGGTCACCTCGACGTGGCCGGGTCCCGGATACAACCGGGGCTCGGCTCCGTAGTGGTGATAGCCCGGTCCGGCGATTTCCTGACTGATCGAGCCACTGCGCCCGTTGTCGGTGTTGGTCCAGTTGGCCGTGATGGTCGCCCGGCAGTCCCCGACGCCCCACAGTGCGGCCTGGAAGTTGAACAGGGCAGCACCGCCCGGCAGACCGCCGTGGCCGATGCTCGGGTCGATCCGGCCGACGCACAGCCCGGAGCGGGCCACGGTGAAAATCGTGTCCCAGGATTCCCCAGCTGGTGCTGCTGAGGCTGGTGTCGCGGTGGCGAGCACCGGCACCGCGGCCAATGCGGCGACCGCGAGGAGTCGTGCGGTGGTGGCGATAGGCATGAGTATCCCTTCGTGTCGAACTCGATCGATGATCCGGATGGGTGATTTCGCGGGCGTCGAGTCGGTATCGCGTTGTCGAGTGCCGCTCCGCGATCTTCGCGCATTACCGGTGCCGCGCACCGGAAGTTTCGGCGATCTGTCGTAGCGCGCAACATTTTTCGCAATCGGTTGCGCCAATCTCGTTCGCGTTGCCGGTCGTTGGCTGCGATAGGCGTCCGGTAGCGGACAGCAGACTGGACGGATGGCGGGTCGCGCCAGAGTGCGATCGCCTTCCAGCTTCCCGCGCATATCGAGCAAATGGGCGGCTGATCAGGTAGAAAAGGTCGCGCCAGATGTCCCCGGGGTGTGCGATGCTGGTTGAGATCGGATCCCGCACTCTCCAAAGGGGCGATGGCTATGGGCCTGGATAGCCCAGCTGCCCGCGAACAACTGGAACTCGAATTGGTGCGCGAAGTGGTGCTGGCCAGGCGCAGGCTGGACAGCATGGTGCTCGCCGCGCTAACACTCGGCGCCGAATTGATGGAGCATGCCTCCGAATGTGCGACCGCGATGCGCGCGGCGCAGATTCTCGAGCAATACGCCGTCGACGAGCGCGAGGTGACGCGCGACCCGCGGGCGGCGCTGCGCGCGGATATGGCGCGAGATCGGGAGCGGGCCAAGCAGATCGGGCTCGGCTCCGATCGGGCGGAGTCCGAGCAGGACCGGCGCAGGCATCGGCAGTCCGCGCTGCTGTGCGAGGTGCGCGCGGACCTGCTCGACGTGGTGGCCAAGTGCCGGAAGTTCCGGTTCGACCGGGTGGCCTTCGACGAAGAGATCGCCCAGGGCCTCTGCGCCGCCACCGACAAGCTGGTCGTCGGCGCGGACATGGACACCTACCAGGCGTGGCAGCGCGGCATGGTGCTCAAGCTGATCGAAGAGCCGATGGCCTACGGACCGCCGCGGGTGATGGCGACGGTGGACGCCGGTCCCGGGCGCGGCCAGCTCACCGTCGAGTGGGACAGCTGCGAACGCCGGCTCGCCTTGGTGGCGCGGATGGCGCGAGCGGGCATCGAGCCCGTGGTGATCTGCGACCGGCTACTAGCCGATCTATCGGTGTCCTCACCACTGCGATATTCGGTGCGCTGAAACCCCCTCGAACACAACCTGTCCACCGCCGCTCGCTCGATTGATCGCGCGCCGCCCTGTACCAAGCAAATGCTTGGTTGTATTATGGCCGATGTGACCGCACCCGAGGCTTCCAAATCAGCACGGCGCAATGAACTGCTCACGCTCGCGGCCGAACTGTTCGCCGAACGCGGCCTGCGCGCCACCACCGTGCGCGATATCGCCGACGCGGCCGGAATTCTATCGGGGAGCCTCTACCACCACTTCGATTCCAAGGAGTCGATGGTCGACGAGATCCTGCGCGGCTTCCTCGACGAGCTGTTCGGGCACTACCGGGAGATCGTCGGTGCCGGACTCAGTCCGCGAGACACCTTGGAAGCCTTGGTGATCGCGTCCTACCAGTCGTTCGATCGCCATCACGCCGCCGTCGCGATCTACCAGGCCGAGGCCAAGCGGCTGCGCACCGCAGAGCGGTTCACCTACATCGCCGACTACAACCGCGAGTTCCGCGAGCTCTGGCATCGGGTGCTGACCAACGGCGTGACCGACGGCAGCTTCCGGCCGGAGATCGACGTCGAACTGGCCTACCGATTCCTGCGCGACACCGTGTGGGTCGCGGTTCGTTGGTATCAGCCCGGCGGCCCCATCACCGTCGACAACCTCGCCAAGCAGTACCTGACCATCGTGCTCGACGGCCTCACGCTTTCCGGGGACGAACAAACCACGTAGGAGTTCCAGATGTCAGCACCATCCGCACCACGCCGCCCCTACACCCCGCTGCGGGACGCCTACGTGATCGACGCGGTGCGCACCCCGGTCGGCAAGCGCGGCGGCGCACTGGCCGCCGTGCACCCCGCCGATCTCGGCGCGGCGGCGTTGCGCGGGCTGTTGGACCGCAACACGATCGACCCGGGCAACGTCGACGACGTGATCGTCGGCTGCGTCGACAATGTCGGCCCGCAGGCCGGAAACGTCGGCCGCACCGCGTGGTTGGCCGCGGGCTATCCGGAAGAGGTGCCCGGCGTCACCGTCGATCGGCAATGCGGATCCAGCCAGCAGGCCATCAATTTCGGCGCGCAGGCCATCATGAGCGGCACCGCCGAGGTGATCGTCGCGGGCGGGCTGCAGAACATGAGCGCCATCCCGATCTCGGCCGCCATGTTCGCGGGCAAGGAGTACGGATTCGACTCGCCGTTCGTCGGTTCCGAGGGCTGGGACCACCGCTACGGCACCGCCGAGGTCACCCAGTTCCGGGCCGCTCAGCTGATCGCCGAGAAGTGGAACATCAGCCGAGAAGACATGGAGCGCTGGGCTTTGCGCAGCCACGAGCGGGCGCGCGATGCGATCAAGAACGGCCGCTTCGACAAGGAGATCGTGCCGGTCGGCGACTTCTGGATCGATCAGGGGCCGCGCGAGACCAGCCTGGAGAAGATGGCGTCGCTGCCGCCGCTGGCCGAGGGGAGCCCGCTGACCGCGGCCGTCGCGAGTCAGATCTCCGACGGCGCCAGCGCCACCCTGCTCGCCTCCGAATGGGCCGTCGAGGCCTACGGATTGACGCCGCGGGCCCGCATCCATCACGTCAGCGCGCGCGGCGCCGACCCGATCTTCATGCTCACCGCGCCGATCCCGGCGACCAAGTGGGCCCTGGAAAAGACCGGCCTCACCATCGATGACATGGACGTGGTGGAGATCAACGAGGCCTTCGCCCCGGTCGTACTGGCCTGGCTGAAGGAAACCGGCGCGGACCCGGAGCGCGTCAACGTCAACGGCGGCGCCATCGCCCTCGGCCACCCCCTCGGCGCCACCGGCGCAAAGCTTTTCGCCTCCCTGCTCAACGAACTCGAGCGCATCAACGGCCGCTACGGCCTACTCACCATCTGCGAAGGCGGCGGCACCGCCAACGTGACCATCATCGAGCGGCTCGACCGGTGAACTAGCCGGGCAGGCGCGCGGCGAGGTCGGCGGCCAGTTGGGTGAAGCGGGGGTCGTTGGTGCGCCAGAGTAGGGCGGTGCTCACGTTGAGGTTGAGGTCTTCGACGGGGAGGAAGCGGAATTCGGCTCGGTCGACGGCGTGCAGGCCTTCGGAGTCGAAGGGGGCGACGATGAAGCCTTGGGTTTGGCGCAGCATCATCAGCATGCCGTCGAGGGTTTTGAAGCGGCCGCGGCCTTCGCTGATGCCCGCGCCGGACAGGGCGGCCTTGGCGCGGTCGCCTAGGGCCAGTTCCCAATGTTTGGGGCCTTGGATGTGGGTGAAGCCGCGTAAGTCGGCCACCCGCACCGAGGTTCGGCCCTCGAACAGGGTGGCATCGACCAGAACGCCGATCGGTTCGGTGGCGATGACGACGGATTCGACGCCCGATCCGGAGGCGGGGATGTGCGACAGGGCGAGATCGATGTGGTTGCTGCGCAGGCTCGCCCCGATGTCGGCGGAGCGCATCTGCTCCAGCGCGAAGGTGTAGTCGGCGGCGAGGTCGGTCATCGCGGCGGTGAGCCGATGGCTGATGTCGGTGCCGAGCAGTTCAGGGATGGCGAAGCGCACGTCGATCGTGTGATCGTTCGGGGCGGTCAGTCGGCCGGGTAGCGCGTCGAAGTCGGTGATGATCGAGAGGGCCAGCGGCACCAGTCGTTCGCCGGTCGGGGTCAGCCGGACGTGGCGGGTGGAGCGTTCGAACAGGGCCGCGCCGAGTTCGGTTTCGAGGGCTTTGATGCGTTGGCTCAACGGCGGGACCGACATCTGCAATGCCTGCGCCGCCTTGGTGAAATTCAGCTCTCGGGCGACGGTCAGGAAGTAACGCAGATGGTAGATCTCCATTTGCGACATGGTAACTATCTGACTCGGTCGTACTCCGGTTGACCGCCCCGGACATTTGCGGCAATTCGCCTCTGCAATAAAATCCCAGCTAGACGCCGTTCCTGATTGTTATCGGCGTGGACATAGTGACACTGTGGAACATGGTAATTCCGTTAGCTGATCTATCGAATTAGCGTGGAAGCCGACCCGCTCGAGTAGGCGGTCACACCATGGAGGTGCCTCGTGTTCCAGGCGTTATTGGTACTCAACCCGGCAAGCCGCAGTATCGCCCGCATCGACCTGACCGACGCGTCCGTGACGACGGTGGTCAGCGATGTCGGCGCGGTTCCCGACGGCATCGTCTATGACGAGACCGCCGGGCGCATCTACTGGACCAACATGGGCGCGCCCGATTTCGATCCGGCCCTGCCGCTCGACGATAACAACTACGACTTCTCGCCGAAGAACGGTTCGATCGAGTCCGTCGCGCTCGACGGCACGGATCGCAGGCAGGTCCTCCCGGTCGGTGCGCTGACCACCGGCAAGCAACTCGACGCCGATTTCGTTGCCGGACAACTCTATTGGAGTGACCGCGAAGGCCGCCGAGTCAGCCGCGTCGGCGTCGACGGCACCGGATTGACCGATCTGGTGGTCAATCCCGCGACCGGAGACCAGGCCGATGAATGCGTCGGCATCGCCGTCGACCCGGCCGGGAACGCGCTGTACTGGACCCAGAAAGGTCCCGCCAAGGGCGGACGAGGCCGCATCTTCCGCGCGAATCTCGTTATGCCAGAGGGACAGACGGCCGCAGCCCGCACCGATATCGAGGTGCTGTGGAACCACCTGCCCGAGCCGATCGATCTCTGGCTCGACACCACCAACGGCTACCTCTACTGGACCGACCGCGGCGCCGAGCCCGCGGGCAACACCCTCAATCGCGCGCCGATTCCAGCGCGCGGCGAGCCCGGCGGGGATCCGGAAATCCTCGCTCGCGGCTTCGCCGAGGCCGTCGGCCTCGCCGTCGATCTCGAGGCGGGCCTGGCCTATGTCGCCGACCTCGGCGGCAGCGTCCGCGCTGTGGCCTTGGACGGCACCTCTGACAGCGTCATCGCGAAATTCGAGGGTCAGTCATTGACCGGAATCGTAGGTGTCCAATGAGTACTCAGCGCACGATGGCCGTGGTCGGCGCCGGCGTCATCGGTCTGTCCTGGGCCCGGCTGGCCCGCCGGCACGGCTGGCGGGTGACGATCACCGACCCGCGTCCCGACCTCGGCGAGCTCGTCGAGTCCGCATTCGGCACCGACGACCGCGTGTCCTGGACCGCGGACCTGGCCGAGGCGGTGAAAGGCGCCGACCTGGTCCAGGAAAACGGCCCGGAGCGGCTGCCCGTCAAGCAACAGATCTTCGCCGAAATCCTGCGCGCCGCACCCGCCGACGCCGTGCTGGCCACCTCGAGCTCATCGATCACCGCGACCCTGATCGCGGCCGATCTGGACAACGCGGGCCGCATCCTGGTCGGGCACCCCTTCAATCCGCCGGAGCTCATGCCGCTCGTAGAAGTGTTGCCCGGCAAGAAGACCGACGAATCGACCGTCGACCGCGCCGTCGCGCTCTACACCGAGCTCGACCGCGTCCCGGTCGTGATCCGCAAGGAACTCCCCGGGTTCGTGGCCAACCGGCTGCAGAAGGTGCTGAGCACCGAGGCCACCTATCTGGTGCAGTCCGGCGTGGTCAGCGTCGAGGAGCTCGACACCATCCTGCAGAACTCGATCGGCCTGCGCTGGGCCACCATCGGCCTCTTCGAGGGCAACGTCTTGGGCGGCGGGCCCGGTGGTGCACGGCATCTGTTCGCCGGTGTCGGCGCGGAAGTCGGCAAGATCGAGCCGGGCCAGCCGTCGTCGGACCCGGCGGCGATGGCGGCAATGATCGAAAACATCGAGGGCACTTACGGTTCCGGCGAACAGAACTACCAGCGCTTGGTCGACAAACGAGATCGGCGCACAAACGCGGTACTCG
The DNA here is from genome assembly GCF_040645995.1 of Nocardia sp. NPDC046473. Classification (NCBI taxonomy): domain Bacteria; kingdom Bacillati; phylum Actinomycetota; class Actinomycetes; order Mycobacteriales; family Nocardiaceae; genus Nocardia; species Nocardia sp. NPDC046473. The sequence goes on along the minus strand of NZ_JBEYZJ010000002.1, from coordinate 167,221 downwards.
AAGCGTTGGCGAAGGTCGACGACGTCTACACCAGCCCGAGAGTCTGAGAGGTCTCAGCCATGCTCACTCAACGTCTGAAGAACGCGCTACACAACAAGAACCAGCCGGTCGATCCGCACGCCGAATTGCAGGAAGTGCTCGGCGGCGTCGGTCTCGCTGCCGAGGACTCGGGCGGCAAGATCGCCTTCGTCGGTGCCGACCCGATCGTGCCGAGCACGCTGAGCCTGGCCTCGGCGCCCGGCATCGCGCTCGTCGGCAAGTCGGTCGGCATGGCCAAGCTGTGGCAGCTGCGCGGCGGCCCCGGACAGGACATCAGCATGGATCTACGTAAGGCGCCGCACCGGCTGTGTCCCTTCTACGACGCCAAATGGGAGATGCTCAACGGCGAGCTGCCGCAGCCGATGGACCCGGCGGCGGTTGCCACGCCGCAGTTCTTCCGCACCGCCGACGACCGCCACGTGATGACGGTGCCGGTCTATCCCCAGTTGAAGTCCGATCTGCTGGAGCTGCTCGGTGCCACCGACAGCGCCGAATCCGTTGCCCGTCAAGTGCGTACCTGGAATTCCACCGATCTGGAGGTCGCTGCCGCCGCCGCAGGCGTAGTGCTGACCAAAGCGCTCAGCCTGGACGAGCTGATGGCCGAACGACAGTTCACCGAGGTGCTGGCGAATATGCCGCTGATCGCGGTCGAGAAGATCGGCGACAGCGATCCCGAGCCGCTGCCGGCCGGTGGCACCGCGCCGCTGGACGGCCTCCGGGCACTCGGCCACGCGCACATCATCGCCGGGGCCGGGATCGGCCGCACCCTCGCCCTGCACGGCGCCGACGTGCTCAACATCTGGCGTGCGCGGGAAGTGGAACTCGATACGCTCTATCGCACCGCCAACGTCGGCGTGCGCTCCTCGTTCCTCGACTTCGACACCGCCGACGACGTGAAAAAGATGCGAGAACTGTTGCAGGGAGCCGATATCTTCTATGCCAACCGGCGGGTGGGCTATCTCGACCGGCACGGGCTCTCGCCTGCCGAAGCCGCCGAGATCCGGCCCGGCATCATCCACGTCAGCAATTCGCTCTTCGGGCAGGCCGGGCCGTGGGCCGATCGCGTCGGCTTCGATCAGAACGCCGGCGTCGCGACCGGGATGACCCTCCTGGAGGGCAGTCCGGACGCACCGCGGCTGCCGATCCTCGGGGTGGTGAACGACTGGATCATGCCGTGGCTGTCCACCATCGGCATCGCCGCCGCGTTGCAGCGTCGAGCCGAGCAGGGCGGCAGCTATCGGGTGCACGTGAGCCTGTCCCGCGTCGCGCTCTGGACGTTGAGCCTGGGCATCTTCGACAAGGATTACGTCGCGGCCACACTCGACTCCGACGACGACCACCGCTACCTCGACCCGGACATCTTCACCATGGACGGCCCCGCGGGGAGGTACCAGGGCGTCACCGAGCAGGTGCAGATGTCGCAGACACCTGGCCAGTACCGGTTCGGCCTGGCACCCCGCGGCTCCAGCCGCCCGGAATGGCGGGCCGCGTAACTATGCCTTCTCGGCAGGTTTGAGCAGCACCGCCGTTCCGTAGGCGGCGACCTCGCTCATGGTGTTGGCGATCTCGTTGCAGTCGAAGCGCATGGCGAGGATGCCGTTGGCGCCGAAGGACATGGCGTGCTGGCACATTCGCATGATCGCTTCGTGGCGGGACTGGTAGAGCAGCTGGGTGTATTCGGTGATCTCGCCACCGCCGAGCGAGCGGAAGCCCGCGGCGAGGTTGGAGCCGATGCCGCGGCTGCGGACGGTCAGGCCCGCCACTTCGCCGAACACCCGGACGACCTCGTGGCCTGGCACGTCGTTCATGGTGGAGACCAGGATCGGGAACTGCGGTGCGGGCTGCTGTTGCGGCGGCTGCTGCTGGTAGCCCTGTTGCGGCGGCTGCTGGTATCCGGGCTGCTGCTGATAGTTCTGTTGTTGCGGGGGCATCGGCTGGTTCATGAGCCGGATCGTACGGGCACGGCGACCTGCGTGGCGACCGCAGTTCGCTGAGCGAAATGCCCCGCTCCCTCGCGGGTGCGGGGCATTCGCAGCGCGGGCTCAGAGGTTCTTCTGCAGCGCTTCGATCCGGGCGATCGCGTCGGCGACAATGCGATCGATGAGCTCCTGACAGGTGGGCAGGTCCTCGATGATGCCGGTGACCTGACCGGCGGCCAGCACCCCGGCCTGGGTGTTGCCCTCGACCAGGCCGGCGCGCAACAACATCGGCGTATTGGCGGCCATCACGACCTGAGACCAGGTGAGGTCCTTGGTCTTTCGCATGGTCAGCCCGTCGCGCACCAGGGTGGACCACTTCATGCCGGTCATGTTCTTGAACTTGGCGGCATTGGCCACCGCGGCGGCCAGCCCGCGGGTGCGGCCCGAATGTTCCAGGCGCTGCACCAGTTCGGTGTTCAGCACCCGGTGCGGCATGCCGTCCACCCTGGTGGAAACGACCGTGTCCTGCAGTTGCCTGCGCAGGTACTCCTGCTTGACGGCCTCGGGCACGGTGCTCTCCTGGGTGAGCAGGAAGCGGGTGCCCATCGCGACGCCCGCCGCACCGTAGGCCAGCGCCGCGGCCAGGCCGCGACCGTCGAAGAAGCCGCCCGCGGCGACCACCGGGATATCGACCGCGTCCAGCACCGACGGCAGCAGCAGGGTGGTGGCCACCGGACCGGTGTGCCCGCCGCCCTCGCCGCCCTGCACGATCACCGCGTCGGCGCCCCAGGACGCGACCTTCACCGCGTGCTTGGCCGCGCCGATCGACGGAATCACCACCACGCCTGCATCTTTCAGCTTGGCGATGAGATCCTGCTTGGGCGCGAGCGCGAACGATGCGACTGCCACCTTTTCCCGGATCAGCAGATCGATGCGTTCGGGCGCGTCCGAGGCGTCGGCGCGGATGTTCACGCCGAACGGTTTGCCGGTGTGCGCCTTGGTTTTCGCGATCGCCGCTTCGAGCTCCGGATAGGTCATGGTGGCCGAGGCGAGGATACCGAGACCGCCCGCCTCGGCGGTGGCCGCGACCAGGCTCGGGCCGGCCACCCAGCCCATGCCGGTCTGCACGACGGGATGTTCGACGCCGACCAGCTCGGTCAGCGGTGTCCGCAGCCGACCGGTCATGAGGGCACCTCGGTGTCGCGAATCTTCTTGGGATCCAGCACGTCCCGAATCAACCGCAGTTCCTCGGCGGTGGGCAGCCGGGATTCCCCGGCCTCGGCCAGTCCGTGGACCTCGAACGAGGTGTTCTCGGCGACCTCGGCGGCGGTGACGCCGGGATGCAGGCTGCGGGCGCGCATGGTGTGCTCGGGTCCCTCGAAGTCGAAGACGCCGAGGTTGGTGACCACCCGGTGCAGATGGTGGAAGCGGAAGGCCGGGTTGGCCGGGTCGACCTTGTCGTAGCCGACGCCGGAGACGATGTCGACCCGATCGGTGAACACCCGGTTGGTGTGCCGCGAAACCCAGTAGCTGGTCGCGTGATTGATCGTGTTGCCCGGTGCGCCACGGACGCCGAACATCTGCCGGGTCGGTTGCTGCAGCGTGCCGAACGCCGACAGATTCTGATTGCCGTACCGGTCGATCTGGTTGGCGCCCATCACCACGTGCCGCCGGCCGGAGGCGACCACGTCGAAGACGCGGCGGAACGGAATCCAGCCCTCGATCGGCGCCTTGCCGCCCAGCGGGGGAGTGTCGGCGAACAACAGCGCCTCGCCGTCGGAGAGCAGCAGGTCCGGTTCGGTGGTCAGCTTGGCGAGACGGGCGCCGATGATCGACATCGGCGACATCGGGCTGGCCATGATTTCGCCTGCGCCACTGAAGATCTCCGCGCAGGCAACCGCGCAGACCTCGGCGCGGGTAATGGTTTCGGTACTCGTCATCGCGAACCCTCCTGTGCGAACTCGCGCACGGCCGCCTGGTACTCGTCCTCGGAGACGGCCAGATACTTGTCGACGAACTGCTGCCACGCCTCGGGCGTCTTCGCCGACTGCACGTAGTGCTTCTGGAACTTCTCGTCCCGGCCGTAGCTGTCCCCGGCCAGGGTGAAGTGCGCGCCGTTGGGCGCCTCGACGACGCCGTCGACCATCATCCGGTTGAGCAGCAGCGATTGCAGCGGAACGGTTTTCACCAGCTCGTCGGTCTCGACGATCCGCTCGACCGACACGTAGCGTCGTTCGGCCGCCAGGCAGTACAGGTCATCGAAGTACGGATCGACACCGGTGTAGGCGGCATTGCCGTGCCGGTCACCGATGTTCAGATGCACCAGCGCCGCATCGAGATTCAGCGCTGGCATCGCGATGAGCGTCTCGGTCTGCCCATCGGCGTCCGGGTAAGGCGAAGCGACCGTGCGCAATTCACCGTCCCAGAAGTTCGGCACGTCCGAGCCGAGCCCGGCCCGGATCGGCAGGAACGGCAGCCGCGCCGCGGCCGCCTCCAGGCCGCACTTGAGCATGCCCTCGTCCATCTCGCGCGCCGCCAGCGCGCCCGAGGTCCTGGCGTGCGCGAACCACGGATCGTAGAACGGCGCGGAATCCAGCGACACGAAGCCGTAGTACGCCTTGCGTACCTTGCCCGCCGAACACAACAGCCCCAGATCCGGTCCGCCGTAACTGACCACCGTCAGATCGGTGATATCCGACCGCAGGATGGCCCGAACCAGCGCCATCGGCTTGCGCCGTGAGCCCCAGCCGCCGATCCCGATGGTCATTCCACTGCGCAACTCGCCGACGACCTCGTCGAGCGACATTCGCTTGTCTCGCATGACTGTTCAGTTCCCTTACTGCTCGGCCTTGCGCGCGGCCAGATCGTCGTCGAACCGGGCGCGGATCTCGTCGGCCACACCGGCGAGATTGAGTTCGAAGGTGAATCCCTGCTCGTACCGGTAGCTGCGGTGCACGTCCTGCGGGTCGATGCCGTTGAGCGCGCGCTTCGCCGCGCGGATCACCCGGCCGTCCTTGGCCGCGATGTTCTTGGCGACTTCCATTGCCGCGGCGTCGAGTTCGGCGCGCGGCACCACCTGATACACCGAGCCGAAGTGCTGCAACTGCTGCGCGGTAATGGTGCTCGCGGTGTAGAACAGCGCCCGCATCAGATGCTGCGGCACCAGTCGGGACAGGTGAGTGGCGGCGCCCAGCGCGCCGCGGTCCACCTCGGGCAGGCCGAAAGTGGCGTCGTCCGAGGCGATCACGACGTCTGCGTTGCCGACCAGGCCGATCCCGCCGCCGAGGCAGAAGCCCTGCACCACCGCGATCACCGGCACCGGGCAGTCGTAGACCGCCGCAAACGCCTCGAAGCAGCCATGATTCGCGTCGATCAGCGCCTGATGCCCCGGCTTGCTCTGGATCTCCTTGATATCGACACCGGCGTTGAAACCGCGATTCTCGGCGCGCAGCACCACGACTCGCGTTTCCTTGTTCCGCCCGGCCTCTCGGACGGCGTCGGCGATATCGAACCAGCCGTCCGTCGGTATCGCGTTGACCGGCGGATAGTCGACCGTGACCACGGTGATGCCGGTTGATTCGGAGTGACGGTTGATCCCCATCGACTATCCCTTCGTGCAGGCCACGGCCCACCGTGAGCGACCAGGCTCGGCCGGGCCCAGCATTGGCAAAGCAAGCAGTTGCTTGGTAGGTTAGCACGGTGGCACTCGAAATCGATCTGGCCGACCGCATCGTTCTGGTGACCGGCGGCGTCCGTGGCGTGGGTGCCGGGGTGAGCAGGGCGTTCCTCGCGGCGGGCGCGACGGTGATCGCCTGTGCCCGGCGGTCGGGCGACGCACCGATCGAGGCCGACGGCCGCGCCATCGAATTCCTGCCCTGTGATATTCGCGACGCCGACGCGGTGCGCGAACTTATCGATGCGGTCATGGAACGGCACGGTCGCCTCGACCACCTGGTCAACAACGCGGGCGGCGCCCCGTTCGCGCTGGCCGCCACCGCGAGCAAGAACTTCCACGCCAAGATCGTCGAACTGAATCTGCTTGCACCGCTGCTGGTTTCGCAGACCGCGAACGCGGTGATGCAGCAGCAGCCGGACGGCGGCTCGATCGTCAACATCTCCAGCGTCAGCGGCCACCGGCCGTCCCCGGGTACCGCCGCCTACGGCGCGGCCAAGGCGGGGATGGACAGCCTGACCGCGTCGCTCGCCGTCGAATGGGCGCCCAAGGTGCGGGTCAACTCGCTCGTCGTCGGCCCGGTCGTCACCGAGCAGAGCCAGCTGCACTACGGCGACCAGGCCGGCATCGACGCGGTGGGGCAGACCATCCCGCTCGGCCGGATGGCCGAGCCGGACGACGTCGGCCGCTGCGCCGTCTTCCTCGCCTCCCCGCTGGCCGGCTACGTCAGCGGGGCCGCCCTGCTGGTGCACGGCGGTGGCGAGCGTCCCGCCTTCCTGGCCGCGTCCACCGCGGCCATCGGTCAGCAGTCCTGAATTCACCGGACACCCACGAAGAGGACACAGGTATGGACACCGAGCAGATCTGCGCAGGGCGCACCGTCATCGTCACCGGCGCGGGCCGCGGCATCGGACGCGCACACGCGCTCGCCTTCGCCGCCGCCGGAGCGCGGGTAGTGGTCAACGATCTCGGCTCGGCGCTGGACGGCGCCGCAACCGGCGAGACCCCCGCCGAGCAGGTCGTCGCGGAGATCGCGGCGCTCGGCGGCACGGCCGTGGCCAATGGCGACGACGTCGCGGATTGGCAAGGCGGCCAACGGCTTATCCGCCAGGCGGTGGATACCTTCGGCGGGCTGGACGTACTGGTCAACAACGCGGGTTTCGTCCGCGACCGGATGCTGGTCAACCTCGGCGAGGACGAGTGGGACGCGGTGATCCGCGTCCACCTCAAGGGGCACTTCGTCACCATGCGGCATGCGATCGAGTACTGGCGCGGGGAGTCCAAGGCGGGTCGCCCGGTCGACGGCCGGATCATCAACACCAGCTCCGGCGCCGGCCTGCAGGGCAGCGTCGGTCAGGGCAACTACGGCGCGGCCAAGGCGGGCATCGCGGGACTCACGCTGACGGCCTCGGCGGAGTTCGCTCGCTACGGCGTCACTGTGAATTCCATCGCACCCGCAGCCCGGACACGGATGACCGAAACGGTGTTTGCCGACACGATGGCGCGACCGGAGGACGGCTTCGACGCGATGGCTCCGGAGAACATTTCGCCGCTGGTCGTCTGGCTCGGCAGCGCGCAATCCGCGGCGGTCACCGGACGCATGTTCGAGGTCGAGGGCGGGAAAGTGGCGCTGGCCGACGGGTGGCGGCACGGCGTCGCGGTCGACCGCGGTGCCAGGTGGTCGCCTGCCGAACTGGGCCCGGTAGTAGCTGACCTGATTGCCAAGGGGATGCCACCCGAACCGGTGTACGGGGCCTGACCAGGCTTATGACCTTCTTCCTGCGCACCTACCGATAGGGGTTTACTATGGCCCCCATCCGTTAAAAGTCCCGTGTGAGAGTCGCGACCGGGTGAGATCTGCGCTTTCTGAATGAGGGGAAGGTCCGGCGCATGGCCATTGGTCGCACGTTCCGCGTGGTCGCGGTAGCTGGGATTGTGGCCGGCTTTGCGCTACTCGGCCCGGTAGCGGCCGAAGCACAGCCCTCGGAACGCTGTCCAGGGTGCGCCGCAGACCCCGCTCCGCCGCCCTATGACACCGGAGCTCCCTGGTACCCACTGTCGGTGCCCGGTCAGCCGTCAGATGTCAGTGCGGTGCCGACCAATCCCGCGATCGGTTCGGGTTCGGCCGCCGGTTCCGCCGCCGTTGGTTCTGCCGCGGCCGGTGGATCGGCCGCAGGTGGTTCCGCAGCCGCGGGTGGATCGGCTGCGGCCGGTGCCGCTGGTTCGGCCGGACTCGGCGCGGTGCTCGGTACCGGATCCGCCGGACTCGGTTTGACGCTCGGTTCAGGTTCGGCCGGACTCGGCATCGTCCTCGGTTCCGGTTCGGCCGCGCTCGGCGCGACGGGTTCCGCGGGCGTCGGCGCGTTGGCAACCGGCTCCGCCGCCGTGGGGTCCGCCGGAATCGGTGTCGGCGCAACAGGTTCCGCCGCTGTCGGCTCCGCAGGTGTCGGTTCGGCCGGTGTCGGTTCCGCGGGTGTCGGTTCGGCCGGAGTCGGCTCCGCGGGCGTCGGTTCGGCCGCAACCGGTTCTGCCGCAGTGGGTTCCGCCGCCGTCGGCTCGGCGGCCGTCGGTTCCGCCGCCCCGCTGCTGCTCCTTTTGATCCCGATCCCGGCGCCGCCCGCTCCCCCTGCGGTTCCGCCGATCGCGGTCCCGCCGGTCCCCGCCCCGGTGATACCGGCCATCCCGGCGCTGCCGGTGCTCGTGCCCGCGCCCGCCGCGGCTCCGGCGGCAGTGCCACCACCACCGCCCCCGTCGGCACCGCCTGCCCCGGTGCAGGCGGCCCCCGCCAAGCCCAACCCCGACGTGCGTCCGACAAGTGCCAACGACGGACTCCCCAAACCCAAACTGCTGTCGGTGATCGGCGGACTGCTCGCCCTCGGGTTGGCCGGAGCCGGTTCCGGCGCAGTGAGTTTCCAGGGTGCCTCGGCCGCGCAAGCCCGAGTCGACGCCGCCCGTGCCATGTTCTTCCCGAGGCCGTGAGGGGTGCTGGCATGAGTGAGCGAAGCGAACGAATCATGACGCAGCGTGCCTCGCGCATGCCGGAACCGAGCGCCAGCGAGGTGCAGGCATGAGTGAGAGCAAGACGCAGAGCAGCTCGCGGTCTTACCGTCGAGTCGCGGCCGCGGTGGACGCGGTCTGTGCTGTCGCGGCTGACTCCGATGCCACCACCCTCGACGAGGTCGTGCTGGCCATCGCGAGCGAACGGCATCGCGAAATCGAAATCGCCAGTGCGGAATTGGGGCCGGGAGTGTGCGGGCAACGCAGGCTCTACCCTGATCGCGACGTGATCGTGCTAGCCCAGTCGCTGCCGAGCCGGGAGCACACCCTGGCACATGAGTTGGGGCACATCGTGTTCAACCACGAGGGCGCACCCGCGCCCGAGGTGACCTTGGAAGCCAGCGACGATCTGATCGCCTACATGCTCAGCCAGCGGGCGCACCAGCAGATCGTCGACGACGGCGCCGACGAGCTCGCCGAGTGGGAGGCCGAGACCTTCGCCGCCATGCTGATGACCCGACTCCGCGTGTTCAACAGCCGTGGCGCAGGCGTCTCGGTCCTTCGATTCGATGAGGCGCTCGGATGACCCTCTGGTTGACGGCTCTGCTGGTCTGGATGGCGGCCGGCGCGCGCGTGGGGCGCGTGCTGGTGAAGCCGGCTACCACGGCCCGGGTGGCCATCGTGGTCGCGGTCGCCGCCGTCGCGCTGGCCGCCACCGTCGCGGTCCCCGAGATCGCCGTCGCCATCGACAACCTGCGCCCGCACGGCGTGCACGCGGGCTGGCTGTCCGACGGTGTGGTGGTGTCGTCCTGGATCGCCTTCGTGACGGCCACCTCGGTGGTCGCTTCGGCCGCCTGGCCGGTCGTCTCCCGGCAGAACCTGCGTCAGGTCGCCATGGTGATCTACAGCATCGGTCTGGTGGCGGTGGCCGCGGCCATCGCGTGGTCGTTCACCCTCGGCTGGGAGGTCGTCGCGTTCGGCGCGGTGTTCATCGTCATCACCGGCCTGCGCAACCTCGACTGGACCACGCTCGGTCGTGGCATCGCGATCTACACCACCGGATCCGCGGTCGTCGCGGTGCTCGCGGTGCTGGAGATTCGTCGAGCGTTCACCGATGCGCCACCGGTGCCGCCCGGCCAGCCGAACTGGGCGTGGCAGGCGTGGGAGATCGCGAGCCTGCTCGTCGCATTCGGCGCCGTGTGGATCGTGGTGGAGCTGTGGGTGCGCGCGCGGGTGCTGCTGCGCCAGATTCGGCTGCTGCACCGCATCATGATCGGTCGCTTCCCCGAAGTGGTCGCACACGACCAGACCGGCACGTCGACTCAGTTGAAGGCGTCCGACCAAGTGGCGCAGATCATGGACGCGCTGTATCTGCAGTCGGGCGGTGGCGTGGTGCTCGCCGCGGTACCGCCGCCGCCACGGTCGGTGGTGGAGCGCGCGGACACCGTGGCGCAGTGGGCGAGAAACCCTTTGGGCGATGTGGCGGTCGACGCACGGTGGATTGCTCCGCCGGAGGGGATTAGTCCGCGCGGTTGGGTCCAGGCGATCGCCAGGGCGTATGACGCGACATCGCTGGAACACGTCCGAAATTGAGCGTGAAGGGCACCGGCGCGTATTCAACGCACTAGTGTGTGCCGCGAGATCGGCGGTCCGGGACGGTAGTCCCGCATACGGTTGAGTCGAAATCAGTTGTCCGGGGAAAACTTGCGCGAGCGCTAGTTCCAAGATTGTCGAATGTGCTTGCATCCGGCGGTGATCGGGACATCGTCAGCGGCCTTGACAGGGCACGCCCCTATTTCTCCGGGCACGCCCTGTTCCGCTCTCCGCATTGGACGCACACATAACACAGCACAGTGCGACCCAGAGGGCCGCACTGTGCTTGTCGTGCAAGCGAACCTATTCGGTGCCATCCGGAGGAATTTCGGGCAAGCCTTCACTTGCCCGCAACTTCTCCGCCATAGACGTGAGTAGGTTCTGAGATTCTTCGGACAGGTCGAACGCTCTACTCGACAGCCGTCGCAGTCCGTAGCCCTGCAGCTGGGACAGCAACTCCAGATCATGATCGATCTTGGCGGCATAGATGTCGTTGAAGAAGTAGTCCGGCTTGACCTTGAAGAACTTCGCCAGGGCGGCCACCGTCTCATCGGACGGGTTCGTCCGTTGTCCCGACCGCAACTGCGACAGGTACGGTTTCGAGATCGGATGTCCGGAGGCCGTCAGCGCTGCCGCAACCTCCGCGTTGGTGTGCGGCTTACGCCCCGGGGGATGCACGGTTTCGAACAGCTTGTTCAGCCGCGCCGCGAAATCAGCCATTGTGAGCCGCCCAATTCCCTTCGCTGTACTAACAGTCGTTATCTCGGATACGTATCATTGATATTAGCGGCTCAGTAACTGAAAACCTACGCCTGATTCCGGATTTCCTTGAAGCTTCTAGGTGCTGCTCCGGCGAAGGCACTGGGACCGTCGCGTTTGCGGGTCACCCCAACGGCTCTCGAGAAGCCGAGGTACGGACCGGTTCTGGCCCGTCGCGGAGGTCTTCCTCGATACGGTCCTGATAGCGGAAAGATAGCTGACGTCTCATCTAGTTGCAAGTCGAAGCCATCATGTGGCGTACGACACGTTTCCGGGCCTGGGGGATGAACGTTCAACAATCCCGTTTCCAGGGGTTGAAGGCCCTAAATCCGTTCGATGATGGTCCCTGTCGCCAATGCGCCACCGGCGCACATCAGCACCATGGCGGTGCTGCGGCCGGTTCGCTCCAGCTCGTGCAAAGCCGTTGTGATGAGCCGGGATCCGGTCGAGCCGACCGGATGGCCGAGCGCGATCGCGCCGCCGTTGACGTTCACCCGCTCCATGTCGGGCTGGTGCACCGAGGCCCACGACAACGCCACGGAGGCGAACGCCTCATTGATTTCGAACAGATCGATGTCGGAGATGGTCATACCCGATCGCTCCAACAGGCGCGAGCAGGCCTGAACCGGGCCGTCGAGATGGAACTCCGGCTCGGCGCCGACCAACGCCTGGGTGACGATTCGCGCCCGCGGCCGCAATCCGGCTCGCTGCGCGGCCTTTTCGTCCATCAGCAGCACCGCGGCCGCGCCATCGGAGATCTGCGACGAGCTGCCCGCGGTGTGAATGCCACCCTCCAGCACCGGCTTCAGCTTTGCCAGTCCCTCGGTGGTCGTCTCGCGCAGGCCTTGATCGCGTGACACGTCCAGCTTCTCGCCGGTCGGATTTCCTGCCTTGTCGACGGCGGGCGCGGAGACGGTCAGCACCTCGCGATCGAAGCGGCCCTCGGCCCAGGCCTGTCCGGCCAGGCGCTGCGAGCGGGCGCCGAACTCGTCGACGTCGGCGCGAGTGATGCCGCGCCGCTTGGCAATCCGCTCGGCCGCCTCGAACTGATTCGGCAGGTCGATGCTCCAGGACGCGGGCCTGCGCGACCCGGCGTGCTCGCCGACGTTGGCGCCCAACGGAACTCGGCTCATCGCCTCGATGCCACAGGCGACGCCGATATCGATGGCGCCGGTCGCGATGAGCCCGGCGATGAGGTGATTGGCCTGCTGGGCCGAGCCGCACTGCGCGTCGATGGTGGTCGCGCCGACCTGCCAGGGCAGTCCGGCGTGCAGCCAGGCGACCCGCGTCACGTTGTTGGACTGCTCGCCCGCCTGGGTGACGCAGCCGCCGATGACCTGCTCGACCAGTGCCGGATCCAGGTGCGCGCGCTCGAGCAGTCCGCGCTGGGCGAGGCCGAGCAGCTCGCTGGCGTGCAGGCCGGCCAGCCAGCCGCCGCGCTTGCCGATGGGGGTGCGAGCGGCCTCGACGATGACGGGTGTGCCCATGTCCAACCTTTCGTTCGATACAGAAACTGAAACGAGTTCCGGTAGAGAGGAGGCGGTTCTGTCCGGTTTCTTCCCTGATCCGGCCGCCTATGCTTCAATGATTATAGAACGTGTTTCAGTTTGTCGAAGGAGACATCTGGTGGTAGACCCTCGGAATGTCCGGCCGAATCTGCCGGACGGATTCGACGTCACAGACCCGGACATTTACGCCGACCGGATTCCGGTCGCGGAATTCGCCGAGCTGCGTCGCACCGCCCCGGTCTGGTGGAATCCGCAGCCGGTCGAGGTCAGTGGCTTCCATGACGAGGGCTTCTGGGTGGTCAGCAAGCACGCCGACGTCAAAGAGGTGTCGCGGCGCGGCGAGGTGTTCTCCACCTTCGAGAACACCGCCATCCCGCGCTTCAACGACGACATCAGCCGCGAGCAGATCGAACTGCAGCGGTTCATCCTGCTCAACAAGGACGCTCCAGAACACACGAAGCTGCGCAAAATCATCTCGCGTGGCTTCACTCCGCGCGCGATCAACGGCCTGCGCGAGCGACTTTCGGCGCGCGCCCACGAGATCGTCCAGGCCGCAGCCGAATCCGGCTCCGGTGACTTCGTCGCCAAGGTCGCGTGCGAGCTGCCGCTGCAGGCGATCGCGGAGCTGATCGGCATCCCGGATGAGGACCGGATGAAGGTCTTCACCTGGTCGAACGAGATGACCGGCTACGACGACCCGGACATCGATGTCGACCCGGTCGCCTCGTCGGCCGAAATCCTCGGCTACGCCTATCAAATGGCAGCCGACCGCAAAGCCTGTCCGGCCGACGACATCGTCACCAAGCTGGTCGAGGCCGATGTAGACGGTGATCAGCTGACGCCGGAGGAGTTCGGCTTCTTCGTGATCCTGCTCGCGGTGGCGGGCAACGAGACAACACGCAACGCGATCACCCACGGCATGATGGCCTTTCTGGACAACCCGGATCAATGGGAGTTGTTCAAGAAGGAGCGTCCGGCGACCGCCGTCGACGAGATCATCCGATGGGCCTCCCCGATCATCTCGTTCCAGCGGACTGCGCTGGAGGACACCGAACTCGGTGGGGTGCAGATCAAGAAGGGGCAGCGGCTGGTGATGCTGTACCGGTCGGCCAACTTCGACGACGAGGTGTTCGAGGATCCCGAGCGGTTCGACATCATGCGAAAGGACAACCCGCACTTGTCCTTCGGCGGCACCGGTGCGCACTTCTGTGTCGGCGCGAACCTGGCCCGGCTGGAGGTCGACCTGATCTTCAACGCCATCGCCGATCATCTGCCGGATATCACCAGGATCGGTGATCCGAAGCGGCTGCGATCCGGCTGGCTCAACGGCATCAAGGAATTCCCGGTCGATTTCAAGACCTGTCCCGTCGCGCACTGACATTCGCGGGTACCGACGAAAAGGGCCCTCGCACCGGAAGTCCCCACTCCGGTTCGAGGGCCCTTCGCCCGTTGGTTCAGCTGATCTTCTTCGCCGTCGCCATGGCTCGGTCTACTTCCCAAAATGCCCGCAGCGCCGCGATTTTGCCGGAATCGTCGACCCGGTAGGTGAAGACACCGTCGGCGTCGATCTGATGGCCGCCGAGCGTGCTGCGGATGGTGCCGGTGAACGCGATCTCGTTCCCGCAGGCGAACGAGTCGCCGAACAGGAACTCGATCAGCTCCGTCTGCGCGATCGCCTTGTCCCAGAACGCCGCGATCGCCGCCTTGCCGCGATGGCCCTTGCCCTCGGGGTCGAAACCCGAAGGGCCGATGGGATCTTCGACGATGCCGTCCTCGGCGAACAGCGCGACCCACGCGGCCTTGTCCCTGGCCCGCACCGCGGCCTGCGAGGCGAGCCCGGCCGTGCGGGCCGGATGGTCGGTGGTTGTCGTCATTTCGATGCCTCCGCGACGATCGGATTTTCGATGTTCGCCGCGGCGAAGCGTCGCAGCGAGTCCTGTTTGGCGGCGAGTTCGCCGTCGAAGCCGATGCCGTCGAAGAGCCAGGGCACCACGATCGCGTCGGTCACGCCCGCGTTCGCCAGATCCTGATAGCCCGAACGGCCGAACCGGTCGACGCACACCGCCTGGATCTCGAACGGCGCATCGCCACGGCCGAATTCGGCCCGCAGCGCGTCGAGCTTGCCGATGGTGCCGCACAGTTCGTCGTAGGTCATCATGGCCGAGGTCCAGCCGTCGCCGACCCGGGCGGCGCGCCGCAGCGCCGCCTCGGTGTGCCCGCCGATGTAGAACGGCACCGGCTCGGTCGGCGCGGGGCTGACCTGCAGCTGGTCGAAATCGAAGAACTCGCCGTGGAATTCGACCATGCCGCCGCCGAGGACCAGCTTGATGACCTCGATCATCTCGTCCACCCTGGCGCCACGCCGCGCATAGGGCACCCCGCACCACTCGAATTCCTCTGGTGCCCAGCCGATCCCGACCCCGAAGCCGAAGCGGTTGCCGGAAAGGTTGGCCACCGAGCCGACCTGGCGGGCCAGCAGCAGCGGATTGCGCGAACCGAGCTTGAGCACGTTGGTGTAGAACCGGATCCGGCTGGTCACCGCCGCCATGGCGGTCGCCCCGATGAGCGGATCGACCCACGGCGTCTCCGGACCCCAGAACCGGCTGCCGTCGGCGGTATACGGGTACTTCGCCGCCGCCGACTTCATGTAGAACAGCGAGTCCGGCAGCGCGATCGACGAGAACCCGCACTCCTCAGCGGTTTTCGCCAACTCGGGCAGCTGGTCCAGTGGACTCAGCGCGATGCCGAGGCTGAACTGCAGCGGGCTCATGGCTTCTCCGACCCGACGACCCACATCGAGAAGTACTGGGACCCACCGCCGTACGCGTGACCGAGCGCCTTGCGCGCACCCTCGACCTGGCAGGCACCGGCTCGGCCCATGACCTGCTTCGCCGCCTCGGCGAACCGGATGAGGCCGGAGGCGCCGATCGGATTGGAGGAGAGCACGCCGCCGGACGGGTTGACCGGCAGAATGCCGCCGATCTCGGTTTCGCCCTTGTCGGTGAGTTTCCAGCCGTCACCCTGCGGCACGAAGCCGAGGTTTTCCAGCCACATCGGCTCGAACCAGGAGAACGGCACGTAGATCTCGGCCACGTCGATCTCGTTGAGCGGGTCGGTGATGCCCGCGGCCTGCCACAGCGCGGCAGCCGCGTCCTGCCCGGCCTGCGGGTTGACCTGATCGCGGCCGGCGAAGGTGGTCGGCTCGGTGCGCATCGCGGTGCCGTGCACCCAGGCGACCTTCTTGCCGGTGGCCTCGACCGCGGTCGCCGCCTCTTCGTCGCCGATCACCACGGCGCACGCGCCGTCGGAGGACGGGCACGTCTCGTCGAAACGGATCGGGTCCCACAGCATTTGCGAGGCCAGCACCGATTCCAGCGTGATATCAGGCTGTTTCAGGTGGGCGAGCGGGTTCTTGGCGCCGTTGCGGCGATCCTTGACCGCGACCATCGCGCCGATATGGCTCGGTGCGTTCGAGCGCCGGATGTAGGAGCGCACGTGCGGGGCGAAGTAGCCGCCCGCGCCCGCGCCGACCGGCATGGTGAAGGGCACCGGAATCGACAACGCCCACATGGCATTCGACTCCGACTGCTTCTCCCAGGCGATCGCGAGCACCCGCTTGTGCACGCCCGCCTGCACTAGATTGGCGGCGACCACGCCGGTGGAGCCGCCGACCGAGCCGGCCGTATGCACCCGCAACAGTGGTTTTCCGGTGGCACCCAACGCATCCGCCAGGTACAGCTCGGGCATCATGACGCCCTCGAACAGATCCGGCGCCTTGCCGACGACCACCGCGTCGATATCCGCGATGGTGAGACCGGCGTCGTCGAGCGCGCGATCGATGGCTTCACGGCACATGCCCGCCATCGATACATCGGTTCTTTTCGTCACGTGATGGGTTTGTCCGGTGCCGAGCACCGCGGCCGGGTAACTCATCGGCTCGCCTCCGAATCAAGAACTGTCACAAGGTTTTGCTGCAATGCAGGCCCGCTGGTCGCATGAGCGAGTGCGCGATTCGCGTCGCCTGCCATGATCGCCTTGGCCGCGAAGCCGATTCGCTCCAGCCCGGCGGCGAACATCGGATTCGCGGCGAGCGCGCCACCCGACGGATTCACCTTCGTACCGTTCTTCAGGCCGATCGCCTCGGCCAGGATCAGCTGCTGATGACTGAACGGCGCGTGCAGCTCGGCGATATCGAAGTTGGTGTCGCCACCGGTAACCGCTTGCGCCGCAGCTGAAGTGGAGGGAGAAACGGACAGGTCGCGTGCGCCGAGCATCGGGGTGTCCACCCGGTGCGCCATCCCGGTGATCCACGCGGGACGCTCGCACAGTTCGCGAGCCCGGTCGCCGATCGCCAGCACGATGGCGGCAGCGCCATCGGTGATCGGGGCTACGTCGTGGGCACGCAGCGGATCGGCGATATACGGTGCGCCGAGCAGACTTTCGACATCGCCGCCCTCGCCCGCGGCTACCGCCGCCATATCGCGTTCAGTCCAGCGGCCCGCGTCGAGCCCGGCTCTGGCCTGCAGGCCCGCGATGGACCAGGCGTCCGGCCACAGCGGCGTCACCAGGTATGGATCGAGCTGCATGGTCAGCACCTGGCGCAGTGTGCCCGCCGACGACTTACCGAAGCCGTACACCAGCGCGGTCTTCGCCTGTCCTGAGCGCAGTTTCACCCACGCCTCGTACAGCGCCCACGCCGCGTCCATCTCCACGTGCGACTCGTTGATCGGCGGCACAGCGCCGATCGCATCGATCGCGGAGATGAACGAAAAGGCGCGTCCGGCAAGGTAATCCGAGGAGCCGGAGCACCAGAAGTCGATATCGGACTTGGTGATGCCGAGCTGGCTGTAGAGCTGCTGGAAGCAGGGCACCAGCATCTCCACCCCATTGGTGGTGCCGAAGGTTTCCGGCACGTGCGGTGCGTGGGCGAAACCCACGACCGCGATGTCGGTGGCGTTGTCAGTCAACGGTCGCCCTCTCAGAGGTGATGCTTGTAGGTGTCGTACTCGGCGTCCGGCTCGCCGGTGGGGCGGAAGTGGTCCACGTTTTCCAACCCGAAGCCCCACTCCTCGCGCGGCTTCCATACGGCCTCCACCCGCATGCCCATCCGCACTTCGCTTGCCTCGCAACCGAGTACGAGGTGCAGCACCGGGATGTCCGCGCCGTCCAGCAGCACGTAGGCCGCGACGTACGGCGGCTTGATCCGCTGACCGAGGAACGGCACGTTCACGATGCAGAACGTGGTGACCGTGCCGTGGTCGGGCAGCTCGACGACCTCGTCGGTGGGCCTGCCGTCGGTCGGGTTGGCGCCGCGCGGCGGGAAGTACACCTTGCCCGCGGCGTCGGTGCGGCCGCCCAGCAGCTTGCCTTCGGCCAGTCCGCGCAGGTAGACGGTCTCCTGCGGGGAGGCGGTGTGGTTGTAGCTGAGGTCGACCGGCGTGGTGATCACGGTGACCGGGTCACCATCGGCCGCGGCTTCGGCTGGTGCGTCGGACTTTTCGCCGGGTACGAAGCAGTCGATGTCGTGGATGGTGCCGGTGGTCTCGGCGGCCCATCGGACGGTCACCCGCTGGCCGGTCTGGATGTCGTCGGGTGTGGCGACGTCGACGGCGTGCAGCAGCGCGGTGTCCGCACCGTCCAGCCGGATCAGTGCCCACGCGAACGGCCGGTCGAACGGCTGGCCCGGCAGCGGCTCGCGCACCCAGGTCCACGATTCGACGGTGCCGGTGTCGGCGACATCGACGAACTCGGTGAGCGGCTGGGCGGTCACCGGGTCGTACTCCGGCGGCGGCACCAGCACTCGCCCGTCCGACCCGCGCACGCCGACGATCTTGCGGGTGCGCAGTTTGGTCAGGAAGTTGCCGATCGTCGGTCCGACGGACCGGGTGTAGTCGAATCGCACCCGAAGGGGCGCGCTGAGCACATCGGGTGCGGGTTTCAATTCCGACCCTCTCTCATCCGCGATTACGCCGGATGCAGTATTCCCCTGAGTCACAATGTCGAGTAGAACAGGTTCTTATTCTGCTGGCAAGCAGTTGTCTCGGAAAGGGTGTTCCATGAAGTTCGGACTGCAACTCGGGTACTGGATGGCGCAGCCGCCACAGCATGCGGGGGAGTTGGTGGTGGCGGCCGAGGATGCCGGGTTCGACGCCGTGTTCGCCGCTGAATCGTGGGGATCGGACGCGTTCGGCCCGCTGACCTGGTGGGGGTCATCGACCGAGCGGGTGCGGCTCGGTACCTCCGTGGTGCAGATGTCGGCCCGCACGCCCGCCGCGACCGCCATGCACGCGCTCACGCTGGACCATCTCAGCGGCGGCCGGGCCATCCTCGGGCTCGGGGTGTCCGGGCCGCAGGTGGTGGAGGGCTGGTACGGGCAGCCGTTCGCCAAGCCGTTGCAGCGCACCCGCGAATACGTCGGGATCATCCGGCGCATCCTCGAGCGGCAGGCGCCGGTCACCAACGACGGGCCGAATTACCCGCTGCCCTACAGCGGGCCGGGTTCGACCGGGCTCGGCAAGCCGCTCAAGCCGATCGTGCATCCGCTACGTGCGGATTTGCCGATCTGGCTCGGCGCGGAAGGCCCGAAGAATGTGGCGCTGACCGCGGAGATCGCCGACGGGTGGCTGGCGATCTACTACGCGCCGCGGCTGGCGAACATGTACAACGACTGGCTGGACGAGGGTTTCGCCAGGGCGGGTGCGCGGCGGTCGCGCGCGGATTTCGAGATCGCCGCCAGCTGCCAGGTGGTGATCACCGACGACGCGGCCAGCGAGCTCGAAAAGATGCGCTGGGTCATGTCGCTCTACATCGGCGGCATGGGTGCGCCGGAACAGAATTTCCACGCGCAGGTCTATCGGCGGATGGGCTACGAGCGAGAGGTCGACGAGATCGGCAGGCTGTTCCAGGCGGGCAAGAAGGCCGAGGCGGCGGCCGTGGTGCCCGACGAGATGATTCTGGACACCGCGATCATCGGCGACGAGGAGCATGTTCGCAAGCAACTCGGCGTCTGGTCGGCGGCCGGTGTCACCATGCTGTTGGTGTCGGCTCCCGATGTCGCGCAATTACGTCGGCTCGCACCCCTTGTCGATATGTAGAACACGTTCTAGATTCAATACCGTGAATGCCTCACCCACCCCGTCGGCTACGCCTCCTAACCACCCCCCAGGGCAGGAGTCAGTAAAAATTCTCGGTCTCTGGAACATCGCCGAAGCCGAACCCGATCGGATCGCCATGGTCGATCCGGCGGGCCGGGAGGTGACGTATCGCGAATTGGCCACGCTGGCCAACCGCTACGCCACCGGCCTGCGCGGACTCGGCCTGGAAACCGGCGACGTGCTGGTGAGCATGGTGCACAACTGCGTCGAGGCGATCGCCGCCTACTTCGCGGCGTACCAGGCCGGGCTGTACATCGTCGCGGTGAACTGGCACCTCACCGGCCCTGAGGTCGCCTACATCCTGCAGGACAGCGAGGCCAAGGCGTTCCTGGTCAGCGATCGTTTCGCCGCCACCGGCAAGGCCGCCGCCGACGAGGCGAAACTGCCTGCCTCGGCGCGTTTTTCGGTGGGCGAGATCGAGGGCTTCAAGTCGGTGGCCTGGCTGGGCGCCGCGGATACCGGTCGACCGGCCGACCGCAGCACCGGCGCGCCGATGCTCTACACCTCCGGAACCACCGGGCGGCCCAAGGGCGTTCGGCGTCCGCTCACCGGCGCCGACCCGGATGTCGTTCCGCCGCATACCGGCGCGTTCTTCGGCCTGTTCGAGCTGGCGCCGTACGACGATCACGTGCACATCTGCGGCTCGCCGCTCTATCACACCGCGGTGCTGAACTTCGCGACCATCTCGATTCAGTTGGGGCACAAGCTCGTGCTGATGGATCGCTGGGAAGCCGAGGAGATGTTGCGGCTGATCGACAAGTACCGGGTGACGCACAGTCACATGGTGCCGACCCAGTTCCATCGGCTGCTCGCGCTGCCCGAGGCGGTGCGCGCCAAGTACGACGTGTCCTCGCTGCGCAGCATGGTGCACGGCGCCGCGCCGTGTCCGCAGGAGACCAAGCGGAAGATGCTCGAGTGGTGGGGGCCGACGGTCACCGAGTACTACGCGGCCACCGAGGGCGGCGGCACGGTGATCAACGGGACCGAATGGCTGCGCAAGCCCGGCTCGGTCGGCAAGGCGTGGCCGTGGTCGGTGATCAAGGTGCTCAGCGAAGAGGACGGTACCGAGGTGCCCGCCAATGAGCCCGGCCTGGTCTACATGCGCATGGGCGCTTCGAGTTTCGAGTATCACCACGACAAGGCCAAGACCGAGGATTCTCGCGTCGGCGATCTGTTCACCGTCGGCGACATCGGCCACCTCGACGAGGACGGCTACCTGTACCTGCACGACCGTCGCTCCGACCTGATCCTGTCCGGCGGCGTGAACATCTATCCGGCCGAGATCGAGAACGTGCTGATCACCCACCCGAAGGTCGCCGACGTGGCGGTCTTCGGTATCCCGCACCCGGATTGGGGCGCCGAGGTGAAGGCCGTGGTGCAGCCCGCGGAAGGCGTCGAAGGCAGCGATGAGCTCACCGCCGAGCTACTCGCCTTCGCCGCAACGCAATTGGCGAAGTACAAGATGCCGAAGTCGGTGGACTACCTGGCCGAGCTGCCGCGCGACCCCAACGGCAAGCTCTACAAGCGCAAGCTCCGCGAGCGCTACGTCCCCGCGTCGTAAGACCATCGAAGGCGACCTCCGGACCGTGGAGGTCGCCTTCGATGTGCGTCAGACCGGTTCGCGCAGCTCCGGCGGCAGGCCGAAGAGCGGGAACAGTTTCTCCGTGTCGAGGAAGAAGCACATGCCCGAAATGGCATCGGCGTCCAGCTCGAGCACGATGACCGACCACGGGATCCAAACGCCCGGCTCGTCGCCCGGCTTGTACTGACCGAAGGCCGGTTCGCCGTTGGCGCCCGCCAGCCGGATCATCCGGGAGTCGCGGCAGGCGCTGCCGTGGCCCTGCATGAATGCGGCCACGTTCGCCGGGCCGGAGACCCAGAATTCGAGCGGCGGCATGGACAGGGAGACGTCGGTTTTGAGCAGCGCGGTGAGGGCGTCCATGTCGTACGCCTCGAACGCCTCGACGAAGTTGTCGATCAGCTTGCGCTGATCCTCGTTCGATTCGTCGTAGCTGTCGGTGGCGGCGGGCTGCACCTTCGACATGGTGGCCCTGGCACGTTGCAGCGCGCTGTTGACCGACGCGGGGGACATGGTGAGCGCCTCGGCGGTCTCGTTGGCGGAGAAGCGCAGCACCTCCCGCATGATCAGAATCGCGCGCTGGGTGGCGGGCAGGTGCTGACAGGCCGCGACGAAGGCCAGGCGCAGGGTGTCCTTGGCCGAGGCGTGGTCGGCCGGATCGGCGCCGAAGGCCAGGGCGTTCGGGATCGGCTCGATCCAGACGTAGTCCGGCTGTGGCGCGGGCAGTGGTGAATCCGGTCGCGACGGTCCGGACAGGTCCATCGGCCTGGCCCGCCGCTGCGGTCCGTCGAGCATGTCGAGGCAGACGTTGGTGGTGATCCGATACAGCCAGGAGCGCAGGCTCGCGCGACCCTCGAAGGAGTCGTAGGACTTCCACGCGCGGGTGAAGGTCTCCTGGACGGCGTCCTCGGCCTCGAAGGAGGAGCCGAGCATGCGGTAGGCGTAAGCGCACAATTCCCGGCGGTGCTTCTCGAAGGATTCGAGCACGTCGGGAGCGAGGCCGGCGGACGAGCCGGACAAGTCGTTCATGGGTGTCACCCTGCCACAGGCCACCGACACATCCCAGACCCAAATGCTTGCCACCAGCGCGATCAAGATCATCGTCCGGCTTGCCGCAGTGCGGCCAGTCACATCGTGTGGGCGAGCGATGAGTTCCGCAGCCGGGGTTCGTCTCTATTTGTGCGCAACTAAACAGGCGGACTACGAAAAGGTGCCGACATGACCAGCCGGATGATTTTCCTCAACCTACCCGTCGCCGAGCTGAACCGGTCGAAGGATTTCTACGAGGCGCTCGGCTGGAAGGTCAACCAGGAATTCTGCGACGACAACGCGGCCTGCATCGTGATCGACGACAACATCTGCCTGATGCTGCTGACCAGACAGTTCTTCACCACCTTCAGCAAGCGCCAGCTCGCGGACTGCACCGAGAAGATCGGTGCCAGTTACAGTTTGGCGCTGACCAGCGTCGCGGAGGTGGACGCGCTCGCGGCGGCGGCGCTGGCCGGGGGCGGTACCGAGGAGATCAGCGAGGACAAGCGGGCGCAGGAGGCGCAGGTCGGCATGTACAGCCGCACCTTCCTCGATCCGGACGGTCACCAGTGGGAGCCGTTCTGGATGGACTACCCGAGCTGTTGAGGCCGACGCGAGGCCGCCCCGGTGCCGAATGGCGCCGAGGGCGGCCTCGCGCATTCGTGGCTCGCAGAGCCCTCTGAGCGTTGCTGTCTCAGCTGCCGGTGAAGGTCGGCTTGCGCTTCTCCGCGAAGGCCTTCGGGCCCTCCTTGGCGTCGGTCGAGCGAAAGACGGCCGTGCCGAGCTTCGCGTCGATCTGGAACGCCTCCTCCTCGTGCATGCCCTCGGTATCGCGGATGGTGCGCAGGATGGCCTGCACGGCGAGCGGGCCGTTGGCGGCGACCAGCGCGGCGAGTTCGAGGGCCTTGTCGAGCGCGCTGCCGTCGGGCACCACGTGGCCGATCAGCCCGATCTCCTTGGCCTCGGCCGCGGTGACGTGCCTGCCGGTCAGCAGGATGTCGGCGGCGACGGTGTACGGAATCTGGCGGACCAGCCGCACCGCGGACCCGCCGAGCGGGAACAGCCCCCAACGCGCCTCGGACACACCGAATTTCGCGCTTTCGCCGGCCACCCGGATGTCGGTGCCCTGCAGGATCTCGGTGCCGCCGGCGATGGCCGCGCCCTCGACCGCGGCGATCAGCGGCTTGCTGAGCCTGCGGCCCTTGAGCAGCGCTTCGATCTTGGACAGATCCCAGCCGCCGCCCGCGAACGAATCGCCGGGGTGCTGAGTGGTCATCGCCTTGAGGTCGGCGCCCGCGCAGAATGCGCCGCCCGCACCGGTCAGGATCGCCACCCGGATGTCCGGATCGCTGTCCACCTGGTCCCAGGCGTCGCGCATGATCGCCATCATCTCCGCCGAGAGCGCGTTGCGCGCCTCGGGGCGATTCATCGTCACGATGAGGACATGGTCGCGTTTCTCGACGAGGCAGTGTGGCATTGACGAATCTCCTGACGTTCGCGCCGATCGTTTCGAGCGACCTGCGAGCAGTCGCTACGGCCTTGCCAGGAACGGTAACACGTTCTATTTTTAGCCTTGTGAGCTACAACATAGCGGACCTTGTCGAACATTCCATCGACCTGATGCCCGACCGCGTCGCGCTCGCTGACGACGGCCGCGAGGTGACCTACGCACAGCTGGAGGAGCGCGCCAACAAGTTGGCTCACTACCTGCTCGAACACGGTGTGAAACCGGGCGACAAGGTGGGCATCTACTCGCGCAACACGATCGAGGCCGTCGAGGCGATGGTCGCGGTGTTCAAGGCACGGGCAGTGATGATCAACGTGAACTTCCGATACGTCGAGAACGAGTTGCAATATATCTTCGACAATTCGGACATGGTCGCGTTGATCCACGAGCGCCGCTACAGCGATCGAGTGGCCGGAGTCCGGCCGAATACCCCGCTGCTGAAGACAGTGCTCGTCGTCGACGACGATACGACCGGCACCATCGCGACCGCAGCGGATTCGGTCGAATACGAAGCGGCGCTGGCGGCCTCGTCAGGCGAGCGGGACTTCGGTGAGCGTTCCCCGGACGACGTCTTCATGCTTTACACCGGCGGCACCACCGGGCTGCCGAAGGGCGTAATGTGGCGGCACGAGGACTGGTGGCGGGTGCTCGGCGGCGGCATCAACTTCATCACCGGTGAGCCCATCGAAGACGAATGGCAGCAGTCCAAGGTCGGCGCGGCCAACAATCCGAGCATGGTCCGGTTCCCGATTCCGCCGATGATCCACGGCGGCTCGCAGACGGCCACCTTCCACAGTCTGTTCGACGGCGGCAAAGCGGTGATGCTCCCCGAGTTCAGTGGGCACGGGGTGTGGCAGGCGATCGACCGGCACAAGATCAACCTGATCTTCATCACCGGCGACGCGATGGCGCGGCCGATGCTGGACGCGCTGATCGAGGGCAATCCGGAAACCGGTCAGCCCTACGACCTTTCGAGCCTGTACGTGATGGCCAGCAGCGCGGCGCTGTTCTCGCCCGCGATCAAGGACCAGTTCCTCGAGCTGCTGCCCAACCGGATGATCTCCGATTCGATCGGCTCCTCGGAGACCGGATTCGGTGGTATCTCGATCGTGGCCAAGGGCGTCAACCACACCGGCGGGCCGCGGGTGAAGATCGACGGCTCCACCGAGGTGCTCGACGAAGCGGGCAATCCCGTTCGGCCCGGGTCGGGGGAGGTCGGAATTCTGGCCCGCCGCGGGCACATTCCGCTCGGCTACTACAAGGACGAGGCGAAGACGGCCGCAACGTTCAAGGAGTACAACGGGATTCGCTATGCCATCCCCGGCGACTACGCCAGGGTCGAGGAAGACGGCACGGTCACCATGCTCGGCCGCGGCTCGGTCAGCATCAACAGTGGCGGCGAGAAGATCTACCCGGAAGAGGTCGAAGGCGCGCTCAAGACGCACCCGGAGATCTTCGACGCTCTGGTAGTCGGAGTGGACGACGAACGCTGGGGTCAGCGCGTCGTCGCGGTCGTGCAGTGCCGTGGCGAAAACCGTCCCACCATCGATGATCTGCGCCCCTTCCTCACCAAGGAGATCGCGCCCTACAAGCTGCCCCGCAGCCTGTGGTTCGTCGACGAGATCAAACGGTCCCCGGCGGGCAAGCCCGACTATCGTTGGGCCAAATCGCAAACCGAGGAGCGCGCGGCCGACGAGCACGCCGAGGCGAGCCGCAAGTAGGACCATCGGAAACAGGGGGAGATCGAAAGTGGTTGTCCGTTACGGGTTTTTCGAGGCGACCGCGCGCGGCTTCGAGCCGTTGCCGTTCGCCGCGAGCGCCTGGTCGCCCACGATGATCAATGGACCGGCGGTCTGCGGACTGATGGCCAGAGCGCTGGAACAGCAACATTGTTCGGCGGGTTTCATACCCGCCAGGCTGACCGTTGATCTGTTCCGGCCCACTCTGGCCAAGCCGCTGACCGTGGTGACGGAGCTGGTTCGGGAGGGGCGGCGGATCCGCGTCGCCGATGCCGCATTGATACAGGACGGCGTGGACGTCGCCAGGGCGACGGTCGTCTTCCTCAAGCGCTCGGTCCAGCCGCCGGGACAGATGTGGACGCGAACGGAGGTCCCGCAACCGCCGTCGGTGCCTGTCGCCACGGAACCCACTCGCCCGCTATGGGGCAGTGACGCCCATGCCGAAGGCTGGTCCGGCGAGATCGGCGAGCACCAGAACGACAGTCGAAAGCGCATGTGGCAGGTGCCGTTGCCGGTGGTCGAGGGTGAGACGCCCTCGCCGTTCGTCGGCGCCGTGGTGATCGGCGAGGGCACGAGCCTGATGACCAACTGGGGCAGCGCCGGAGTCGGCTTCATCAACACCGACATGACCCTGGCGCTGGCCCGGCAGCCGGTCGGGTCCGAGGTCGGCGTGGAAGCCGACAGCCACATCAGCGCGGACGGTGTCGCGGTCGGCAGCGCCACCTTGTTCGACCGGGCCGGATCCTTCGGGACCTGTGTGGTCACCGCGCTGTCGAATGCCGAGCGCCAGGTCGATTTCACCAACGGTGACATCACTTCGGCGAAAGCCGGTATCTCGTAGCGACTTTCGGCTCTCCGTGATGGGCGAGTTCAGCGAGCCGGTAGGCGAGCATGTGGCGGACGGCGGGGATTCGAGTGAGAGTCGACATGGTCAGGATGCGCGGTCGCTGCCGGAGCGGCGCCTGCGGCGGCGAAAACTCCGAGGACTGCGACCGAGACGCGAGCGAGGGTGGACCGTACGGTGGAAATATCGTCCTCCGAAATAGTTTGGGGTGGGCGGTGCGCGCACCGCGGTGTCATGCGGAACCCCTCGATATTCGGTACGGGTGCGCGTTCGGATAGGTGCCGATATCGACCGAGGCGGCCTCGGCGCTCGCAAAAGCGCTTTGCCTGCAACGCAACTGACGATGTGCGCGTTCTGAGGTGAGTTCGGCACAGACAAAAGAACGCCCCGCCGGTACCTGGCGGGGCGTTCTGGTGCGACGGATCAGGACGGGGTAGCGGCCAACAGTGCGCCTAGGGCGCGGAGGTGGTCGGTGCCGCCGCCGAGTGCGAATTCGTGGTGCTTCGCGGCGGTGAAGTAGTTGTGCACGATGTGATCTCGGTCGATGCCGACGCCGCCGTGGATATGCACGACGGTGTGTGCCACCCGGTGGCCCGCGTCGGCGGCCCAGAACTTGGCGGTGTGCACGGCCGCCGCGCCGGGCAGGTCTTCGGAGATCTGCCAGGCGGCCTGGGTGAGCGCCAGGCGCAGGCCTTGGACGTCGATGTAGGCGTCGGCCAGGCGCTGGGCCACGGCCTGGAAGCTGCCGACCGCCTTGCCGAATTGTTCGCGCTCGCGGGCGTATTCGGCGACGAGGTCGAGCGCCCGTTCGAGCGTGCCGAGCTGGAGGGCGCTGAGTCCGAGCCAGGCGCGGGTGAGCAGCCAGTCGAGGATCTCGGCACCGTTCTCCACGGCGCCGATCAATTCGCCGGGGGTGTCGGTGAGTTCGACGGCGTACTCGGGGGTCCGGTCGACCACCTCTTGCGCGGTTACCGTCGCCGCCGACGGATCGACCAGGAATACCGCAACTAACCCGGACACCGTGGCCGGGACCAGGATTCGGTCGGCCCGGTTGGCGAAGGGCACCGTGATCTTGGCACCGGTGAGCCGCCAGCCACCGTCGGCCTCGACGGCGGTGGTGGTGGGCCGGGCGGGTTCCCAGTTGTGCTCCTCGGTGAGCGCGGCGGTCAGGATCACCTGACCCGCACCCGCCTGCGCCGCCCGATCCTGTTGCGCCGCATCGCCGAACTTCGCCAGCGCGCCGGCACCGACCACGATCGACCACAGGTACGGCACCGCAGCGACGTACTTGCCCAGTTCACGTAGGACGGCGGTCTGCTCGAGCACGCCGAAATCGTTGCCACCAACCGATTCCGGAAGTGCCGCCGCGAGAACACCGGTCTCGGCAAGCGAACTCCAGAGCGCTTCGTCGAATCGCTCGGCCGCGGTGTCGAGTTCGCGCAGCCGGTCGGCGGTGACGAGCTTGCCGCATACCTCGCCGGTCAGCCTGCCCAGGTCGAGCTGGGCTTCGGTGGGAGTGAAATCCATGTCTGCTACCTGCTTTCTGGTGGTGCGAGCGACGGGCCCGGAGGAGGTAGCCTGCGTAACCACGCAGGGCCCCGGGAGCGCCGCCGATCAAACACAGCTCAGCGCGCCGACGCGGGCTGCTTGAGGGCGGTCATAGCGATGATGTCGCGCTGCACTTCGTTGGTGCCGCCGCCGAAGGTGAGGATCAGCGCGGCCCGGTGCATCCGCTCGAGTCGTCCGCGCAACGCCTCGCCGTGCGAGTCCTGGCGCAGATACGCCTGCGGGCCGAGGACTTCCATCAGCAGCCGGTACGCCTCGGTGGCCAGTTCGGTGCCGTACACCTTGCAGGTAGAGGCGTCCCACGGGCGCGGCGCGGCCTCGCCGCCCGCGTCGGCGCGGCTGGCGATCTCCCAGTTGAGCAGCTTCAGGTACTCGACCTTGGCATGCACGCGCGCCAGATTGAGCTGTACCCATTCCTGGTCGATGACGCGGGAACCATTGGCTGCCTTGGTGTTGCGGGCCCATTCGACGGTCTGGCCCACCGCCAGACCCAACGGTCCCGCCGAGGTCAGCGCGACCCGCTCGTGGTTGAGCTGGTTGGTGATCAGCGACCAGCCGCCGTTTTCCTGGCCGACCAGCGCGCTCGCTGGCACCCGGACGTCCTGGTAGTAGG
Source organism: Nocardia sp. NPDC046473 (assembly GCF_040645995.1). Classification (NCBI taxonomy): domain Bacteria; kingdom Bacillati; phylum Actinomycetota; class Actinomycetes; order Mycobacteriales; family Nocardiaceae; genus Nocardia; species Nocardia sp. NPDC046473. The sequence continues at coordinate 138,702 of NZ_JBEYZJ010000002.1, read as the reverse complement.
TCGCGCTGGTGTCCGGCCCCGCCATGGTGTGCACGGGTGTCCAGGAGAAGCCCTCGGCGGTGGTCGGCACGATGAGCATGCTGATGCCCTTGTGCTTCTTGGCATTCGGATCGGTGCGCACCGCGAGCCAGACGTAGTCCGCGTAGGCGATCAGGCTGGTCCACATCTTCTGGCCGTTGATCACGTAGTCGTCGCCGTCGCGCACCGCGTTGGTGCGCAGACTGGCCAGGTCGGTGCCCGCGCCCGGCTCGGAGTAGCCGATGGCGAAGTGCAGCTCGCCCGCCGCGATCTTGGGCAGGAAGAAGCGCTTCTGCTCCTCGCTGCCGTAGTGCATGATCGTCGGCGCGACCGAGTTGATGGTCAGGAACGGCACCGGCGCGCCCGCGATGGCCGCCTCGTCGGTGAAGATCAGCTGGTCCATCGTCGGCCGGTCCTGGCCGCCGAACTCCTTCGGCCAGGCCAGGGTGAGCCAGCCGTCGCGGCCCATCTCCTGCACCACCTCGCGGTACACGTTGCCCTGGCCGTACTCGCCGGTCTGCGCGCTGAGCGCAGCCCGGCGCTCCGGAGTGATGAGTCGCGCGAAGTAGTCGCGCAGCTCCGCGCGTAGCTCCTCCTGCTGCGGCGTGTACGCAATGCGCATGGCAAATACCTCAGGCCTTCGTCGATGTGGGTTCACCCGATCATTGCATATGGACTGAAACATGTTCCAGTATTGAGGGGGAATCGGGTCGATGGCGCCACGTCCGGCGGCATCGGCTTGTTAGGCTTCGGCAAGGATCGCGGTAAAGGAGTTCTCATGAAGGTCAGCGTCGATCTGGATCAGTGTGAAGCGAACGGAATCTGCGTCGGAATCGCCCCCGACGTGTTCGAACTCGATGACGAGGACCAGCTGCACATCCTCGCGGCCGACGTGCCCGCGGACCGGTTGGGCGACGTCGAGGACGCGGTGGCGCAGTGCCCGAAAGCGGCGCTGCGGCTGCAATGAGACCGACCCTTGCCATAGAATGGAACACGTTCTAGGGTCGGGCTCGTGAGTGAGCGCAGCGAACGAACCATGGACACAGCGTCCGCAGGCACGGCGGAGCCGAGTGTTAGCGAGGCGCAGTCGTGAGTGATGATGTGAGTCTTGCTGGCCGGGTGGCGATTGTGACTGGGGCTGGTGCTGGGCTGGGGCGGGCAGAGGCGCTCGCGCTGGCCGGAGCCGGTGCTTCGGTGGTGGTCAACGATCTGTCGGAGTCCGACGCGGTGACCGACACCCTGTCCGATATCCGCGCACTCGGCGCCAAGGCCGAATTCGTCGCGGGCAGCATCGCCGAACGGGCGACCGCGGACGCGTTGATCCGCACCGCGGAAGAGTCCTTCGGCAGCGTCGACATCGTGGTGAACAACGCGGGCATCACCCGGGACCGGATGCTGTTCAACATGTCCGACGAGGACTTCGACGCCGTCGTCGCGGTTCACCTGCGCGGTCATTTCCTGTTGTCCCGCAACGCCGCAACGTACTGGCGCGGCAAGTCCAAGGCGGCCGGCGCGCCGGTTTACGGCAGGCTGATCAACACCTCCTCGGAGGCGGGCCTGCTCGGACCGGAGGGGCAGGCCAACTACGGCGCCGCCAAGGCGGGCATCACCGCGCTGACCCTGTCGGCATCGCGGGCGCTGTCCCGTTACGGCGTGCGCGCCAACGCGATCGCGCCCCGCGCGCGCACCGCGATGACCGAGGCCGTGTTCAGTGCGGCACCCGAGGGTGAGGTGGACCCGCTCTCGCCCGATCACGTGGCCAGGCTGGTCGCCTACCTCGCCTCGCCCGCCGCCGACACGGTGAACGGCCAACTGTTCGTGGTCTACGGGGGGATGGTCGCGCTCATGGCGGCCCCCGTCGTCGAGCAACGCTTCGACGCCACCGGCGGGCAATGGTCCGCCGGCGACCTCGCCGCCACCCTCGGCGGCTATTTCGCCGAACGCCCTGCCGGGCAGACATTCTCGGCCTCGGCCCTGATGGATCTAGGCTGAGTTCGTTCGCCGACTCCGCCGCGCGAAACATGCGCAGCGTGGACCGACATCTGCAAGACCCGCTGACATTGAACTGCTGATCGGCCGTCCAACTGTTGATCAAGGGTCGGGTGCTTGGTAGACATTGGTGTGTGAGATGTGTGCCGCCTCACAAAGGTGGGATCTATCTCCTGACACTCGTTCCAAATTCACATGCCGATGTAAAGAAAAAGTGCAGTTCAAAAGTGGCAAACATCTTCCGGCAACGCAGTGAACGTGTTCTAATCGTGGAGGCGGTGCGGCCTCGGTGAAGAATCGTGCCGTGAGTAGTACGCGCAGATTTCAGCAAGGAGGTTCAAAGATGAACGAGGTCCTTGCTGTGCCATTGCGGGCGGTCGGCGGGTTCTTCGAACTGACGGCCGAAGTAGCGCGTTCCAGTGTGCGCAGGCCATTTCAAGGACGCGAGTTCATCGACCAGTCCTGGTTCATCGCACGCGTTTCCATCGTGCCGACACTGTTGGTCGCGATTCCATTCACCGTTCTGGTGAGCTTCACGCTGAACATCCTGTTGCGCGAGATCGGCGCGGCCGACCTCAGCGGGGCGGGCGCGGCCTTCGGCGCGGTCACCCAGGTCGGCCCGATCGTCACCGTGCTGATCGTCGCGGGGGCCGGCGCCACCGCCATCTGCGCTGACCTGGGCGCGCGCACGATTCGCGAGGAAATCGACGCGATGCGGGTGCTCGGCATCAACCCGGTGCAGCGGCTGGTGGTGCCGCGGGTGCTCGCGTCGATGTTCGTCGCGCTGATGCTCAACAGCCTGGTGTGCACCATCGGCATCGTCGGCGGATTTCTGTTCTCGGTCTTTCTGCAGGACGTGAACCCCGGCGCCTTCGTCAACGGCATCACGCTGCTGACTCATTTGCCCGAATTGGTCATCTCGGAGGTGAAGGCCGGATTGTTCGGGCTGATCGCCGGGCTGGTGGCCTGTTATCTGGGTCTGAATGTCAAGGGTGGTCCCAAGAGTGTCGGTGATGCGGTGAATCAGACCGTTGTCTTCGCCTTTATGGCTTTGTTCGTGGTGAACGTCGTGGTCACCGCCGTTGGTATCAAGTTCACGGCGCGGTGACCGCATGGCCTTCGTGATCGAATCCCGCTTCCCGCGTACCGTGCGACGAGTGCGTCGGATGTCGGACTCGCTCGATTCTGTTGGTAAACATGCTGTGTTCTATGCACAGGCCCTGGGGGCTATTCCGCGTGCCCTGACGCACTACCGCACCGAAACCATTCGGTTGATCGCCGAAATCAGCATGGGCAGCGGTGCTTTGGCGGTGATCGGTGGCACCGTGGTGATCGTCGGCTTCCTTACCCTGTTCGCGGGTGGCACCATCGCCGTGCAGGGGTACAGCTCGCTCGGCAATATCGGCGTCGAGGCGCTCACCGGCTTCTTCGCGGCATTCATCAATGTCCGCATCGCGGCGCCGGTGATTTCCGGCATCGGACTGGCCGCCACCATCGGGGCCGGGTCGACCGCGCAGCTGGGCGCGATGCGGGTGGCCGAGGAGATCGACGCGCTGGAATCGATGGCGATCCGGCCGGTGCCGTATCTGGTCGGCACCAGGGTGCTGGCCGGGATGATCGCGATCGTGCCGCTGTACGCCCTCGCGGTGATCGCGTCGTTCCTGGCCAGCCGGTTCGCGACGGTGGTCATCTACGGGCAGTCGGCGGGCGTGTACGACCACTACTTCTCCACCTTCCTGATCCCGAGCGACATCCTCTGGTCGTTCGCCCAGGCGATCTTCATGGCGCTGGCGGTCATGCTGATCCACACCTATTACGGCTTCCATGCCTCGGGCGGACCGGTCGGGGTCGGCGTCGCGGTCGGCAACGCGGTGCGGGCCTCGCTGGTCGCGGTGGTCACGGTGACCCTGCTGATCTCGCTGGCCATCTACGGCACCTCCGGCAACTTTCACCTCTCCGGGTAAACCGATATGGCGGATTCGAACAAAGTGCGCGCAGCAGTGGGATACAAGTTGGCCGGTGCCGCGATGGTGCTCGCGCTGGTCGCGATCGTCGCCGTCGCGCTGGTGATGTTCGTCGGCGGGTTCACCTCGACGGCCACCGTGACGATCGACGCGCCCCGCGCCGGGCTGGTGCTCGACCCGGACGCCAAGGTGAAGGTGCGCGGCGTGGAGATCGGCCGGGTGGTCTCGATCGATCAGACCGCCGACGGCGCCAGCCTGAAGCTGGCGCTCAATCCCGAACAGCTGAAGCTGGTTCCGGCCAACGCGGGCGTCGATATCCGCTCCACCACCGTCTTCGGCGCGAAGTACGTGAACTTCACCGTGCCGCAACAGCCTTCGTCGGCCTCGCTGCAACCGGGCGCGCGGGTGACCGCGCAGCACGTGACCGTCGAATTCAACACGCTGTTCCAGCACCTGTCCGACGTGCTGGCCAAGGTGCAGCCGGAGAAGCTGAACGCGACGCTGTCCGCGCTCGGCACGGCGCTGCAGGGCCGCGGCGAGAAGCTGGGCGACCTGCTCGCCCGCAGCGACGCCTACCTGCGCGACATCAACCCGTATCTGCCGACACTGCAACAGGACCTGGTGAAGACCGGTGACGTCACCAACCTGTACGCCGACACCGTGCCCGACCTGTTGCGCACCGTCGACAACGCCACCGTCACCAGCCAGACGCTGGTAGACGAGCAGCAGAGCCTCGACGACGTGCTGGCCAACCTGATCGGCCTGGCCGACACCACCGGATCGGTGTTGCGCGAGAACGAGGCCAACTTCAGCACCGCACTCGATCTGCTGCGACCGACCACGAGCCTGCTCTTCGAATACGCCCCCGCGCTCAGCTGCATCATCAACGGCCTCGGCCCGATGATGCCGCTGGCCGAGGAGGTATTCGGCGGCAAGCTGCCCGGCATCGGGATGAACACCAACTTCATGTTCGGCGCGCAGCCCTACAAGTATCCGGACGACCTGCCGAAGGTGAACGCGACCGGCGGCCCGCACTGCGAGGGCGTGGTCGATCGAGTGCCGGACAGCCATGCGGGTTACGTCGTCACCGACACGAACGAGGGAGCCCCGTACGTGCCGAGCACGGGTTTCACCAAGCCCAACGAGGCACCGAAGGTCTTCCAGCTGCTGTTCGCCGGACTGCCGGGGGTGGGCTCGCTGTGAAGAACACCGCCACGACGGTCAAACTGCTGATCTTCACGCTGGTGATGGCGCTGGTGTTCGCCGGTCTGGTGATCGTGTTCAGCCAGATGCGCTTCGCCAGGGAGTACGGCTATCACGCCGTGTTCACCAGTTCGTCGGGGATGTTGCCCGGCTCGAAGGTGCGCATCGCCGGCGTGCCGGTCGGCTCGGTCTCCTCGGTGAAGGTGGGCAAGGACCATCTCGCGCACGTCGAGTTCGACGTCGACCGCAAGTACCGGCTGCTCACCAGCACCCGCGCCACCGTCCGTTACGAAAACCTGGTCGGTGACCGGTATCTGGAACTGCTGGAGGGGCCGGGCACGAACGAGGTGCTGCCCGACGGCGGCACCATCGACAAGGACAAGACGGCGCCCGCGCTGGACCTGGACATGCTGCTCGGCGGGTTCCGGCCGCTGCTGCGCGGCCTGGACCCGGCCCAGGTGAACGATCTGACGGGCGCGCTGCTGCAGATCTTCCAGGGCCAGGGCGGCACCCTGGTTTCGCTGCTCAACAGCGGCGGTTCGTTCGCCAAGACCCTCGCCGACCGCGATGAGCTGATCGGCAACGTGATCAACAACCTGAACACGGTGCTGGCGACCATCGATCAGCGTGGCGACCAGTTCGCCACCACGCTCGACGAATTGCAGCGGCTGGTCAGCGGTTTGGCCGCCGACCGGGACCCGATCGGTGACGCGCTGCCCCGCATCGCGGGCGCGACCCGCGACCTCACCGGGCTGCTGCAGACGGCGCGGCCGGACCTGCGGTCGACCATCGAGCAGACGGGGCGACTGTCCACCAATCTCGACAACGGCTCGGACACCCTGCAGTGGGTGCTCGACAAGTTGCCGGACACCTACAAGAAGCTGATCCGCATCGGCGCCTACGGCTCGTTCCTGCAGCTCTACGTCTGCGGGACCAACCTGGTGGTGGACGGCCCGAACGGGCAGCCGATGCAGGTGAACCTGCCGGGTAAGCAGACGACCGGAAGGTGCACGCCCTGATGAACGAGCGATCACGCGCCGTCACCATCGGCATCGTCGGGCTGGTTGTCGCGGCGTGTGTTGCCCTGTCCGCCTTGCAGTTCGGCCGGTTGCCGTTCATCCACGGCGGCGCGACCTACACCGCGTACTTCGCCGACGCGGGCGGCCTGCTGCCCGGCGACGCGGTCCAGGTGGCCGGCGTGCGGTCCGGCGAGGTGGACGACGTGCACCTGGACGGCGCCAAGGTGCTGGTCCGGTTCACCCTCGACGAGTCGATCGTGCTGGGCCAGAAGACCTCTGCCGCGATCAAGACCAACACGGTACTCGGCCGCAAGTCGCTCGAGCTGACCCCGACCGGATCGGGTACGCTGCGGCGCACCGACCCGATTCCGTTGGACCGCACCACCTCTCCGTACTCGCTCAACGACGCGCTCGGCGACCTCGGCCGCACGGTGCACGGGCTGGACATGGATCAGGTGGACAAGACCCTGGACACGCTCTCGGCCACCTTCGCCGACACCCCGGCGCCGCTGCGGGCGGCGCTGGACGGCGTAACCGCCTTGTCGCGCAGCATCAATGCCCGCGACCAGGCCCTGTCCGAGCTGCTGACCAGGGCACAGAACGTCACCAAGATCCTGGCCGACCGGAGCAACCAGATCAACGCGCTGCTGCTCGACGGCAACAACCTGCTCGGCGAGCTGGACCGGCGCCGCGCTGCGATCGGGCAGCTGATCGTCTACGTCAACGAGGTGGCCAAGCAGCTGTCCGGCCTGGTCTCGGACAACGAGCCGATCCTCAAACCCGCACTGGACAAACTGAATTCGGTGCTCGGCCTGTTGCAGCGCAACAAGCAGAACATCTCCGACGCGCTCGACAGCCTCGGTCCGTACGCCGCGGCGCTCGGCGAGCAGGTCGGCAACGGGCCGTGGTTCAACGCCTACGTCGTCAATGCCACCAGCACCGAGTTGCAGCCGCTGGTCGATGCGCTGGTGTGGCCGGAGCATCTGCCCGAGGACCTGCGCAATATCTTCACCAACCCGGCACCGCCGTCGATCGGGCCCGCCATTCAGGAGCCACCGCGATGAACATGCTGGACAGAGCTCGCAAGTTGCCGCGCTGGGCGCTGCTGGTCGCCGGCGGGCTGGTCGCCGTGCTGGTGGTTGCCGGGGTGTACAGCGGCGTGAGCCGGATCGGGAAGACCTCGATCACCGCGTATTTCCCGTCGACATCCGGGCTGTACCAGGGCGACGAGGTCCGGGTGCTCGGCGTCGACGTCGGCCGGATCGACTCGATCGAGCCCGGTAAGGATCGGGTGAAGGTCAAGATGACCATTGATCGCGGGATCGACCTGCCCGCCGACGCACGCGCGGTGATCATTTCGCCGTCGCTGGTCTCGGCACGGTTCATCCAGGTGGCGCCCGCCTACGTCAGCGGCCCGAAAATGCGTAGCGGCGCGGAGATTCCGCTCGAGCACACCGCCGTGCCGGTGGAGTGGGACGACATCAAGGCCGAACTGTCCAAGCTGTCAACGACTCTGGGCCCGGTCGGCGACGACCCGCAGGGCTCGTTCGGTCGCTTCGTCAACACCGCCGCCGACAATATGGACGGCAACGGGCAGAAGCTGCGCGACACGTTGCGCGAGCTGTCCGCGACCCTGAACACGTTGTCGGACGGGCGAACCGATCTGTTCGGCACCATTCGCAATCTGCAGAAGTTCGTCGACGTGCTGTCGGCTAGCAACGAGCAGATCGTGCAGTTCGGCGGCAGGCTCGCATCGGTGTCCTCGGTGCTCGCGGGCACCTCGCAGGAACTCGGTGCGGGACTGGACAATCTGGATACCGCGCTCGGCGATGTGAAGCGGTTCCTGGACGGCAGCGGCGCCGAACTCACCGAGGGCGTGCAGCGGCTGGCCGACGTCACCCAGCAGCTGGTGGACAAGCGGCCCGAGCTCGAGCGAGTGCTGCATTCCGGGCCGACGGCGCTGGTGAACTTCTATCAGATCTACAAGCCTGCCCAGGGCACGCTGGCCGGCGCGGTCTCGCTCAACAACACGGCCGATCCGCTCGGCTTCCTCTGCGGTTCGGTGCGGGCACTGGAAACCAACGACTCGGATCGCTCCGCCGATCTGTGCGCGCAGTACCTCGCGCCGGTAATCAGCTCGCTCGCTATGAATTACGCGCCGATCATGCTGAATCCGGCCACCGGCGTGCACGCGTTCCCGAACCAGCTGACCTACAGCCCGCCGAGCCTGGCCGGGCAGACCGCACCGCCGGGTCCGGCGCCCGGTCCGGCCCCGGTGACCGTGCCGAACGGCCTTACCGGACTGGCTATTCCAGGAGGAGGGCGATGAAGCGGCCGCGCCGGATGGCACTGCTGGTGGTGGGTCTCGCGGTGGCCCTTGGCATCTCGGGCTGCGAGTGGGACGGATTGAACTCACTGCCGATGCCGGGCACCGAGGGCACCATGGACGGCGCGTACACGGTGCGCATCCAGATGCCGAATGTGACCACGCTGACCAGGAATTCGCCGGTCCGGGTCGACGACGTGACCGTCGGAACGGTGTCGGATATCGAGGTGGAGGGCTGGCACGCGCTGGTCACCGTCACGCTGAATCCCAGCGTGCGACTACCCGCCAATGCCGTCGCCAAGATCGGCCAGACCAGCCTGCTCGGCAGCAACCACGTCGAGCTGGCCCCGCCGAGTGATGCGGTGCCGCAAGGACAGTTGAAGGACGGCGACCTCATACCGCTGGAGCGGGCAGGCGCCTATCCGACGACGGAGCAGGTGCTCTCGTCACTGTCGGTGGTGCTCAACGGCGGTGGCATCTCGCAGCTGGAAACGATTACCCGCGAACTGAATTCCGCGCTCAATGGGCGGGCGAACGATATCCGCGATCTGTTGCCGCAGCTCAACGAGCTGACCACCAACCTGGACAAGCAGCGCAACGACATCATCGCGGCGATGAGCGGACTGGACCGCCTCGGCGGCCAACTGGCCCAGCAGCGCGACGTGGTCGCCGCCGCCATCGAGCGCATCCACCCCGCGCTCACCGTGCTCGCCGACCGCACCAAGAACATCACCGCGACGATCAACGCGCTCGGTGACCTCAGCGACGTGACCGATCGGCTCATCGCCAGCAGCGGCGACAACCTGAAGGCCAATCTGCGCAGCCTCGCCCCGGTGCTGCAGACGCTGGCCGACACGGGGACCAACCTCATCGAGTCGCTGAAGATCATCCCGACCTTCCCGTTCCCGATGAAGAACCTCGACAAAGCGATCATGGGCGACTATCTGAACCTGTTCATCACCGTCGACCTCACCGGAAAACGCCTGGACAGCAACTGGTTGACCGGCTCGCCGCTCGGCGGTCGATTCGGCGGCGTCGAGGGCGTGATCGGTAGTTTCGCGCCCGACACCGCGACGCAGAGCGGCAATCCGGCGACCGGACCGCTGCAGCCTGCGCCCGCTCCCGGCGCCCAGCCCACGCCGACCATTCCCGGCCTGCCGCCGATTCCCGGGCTGCCCGCCATCCCCGGGCTGACCGTGCCGCTGCCGGGAAACACTGCGCCACAAGGGGGTCCGGGCCGATGACGCTCACCCGATTCGTCCGCATCCAGCTGTCGATCTTCGCCGTGCTGACGGTGATCGGCCTGGTGATCATGGGCGGGGTGTATGTGAAGGTGCCCGCCATGTTCGGCATCGGCCGCTACGAGGTCACGGTGCAGCTGGAGTCGACCGGTGGTCTCTACCCGACCGCCAACGTGGCCTACCGGGGCACGAATGTCGGTGTGGTCAAGGATGTTCGGCTCACGCCGAGCGGCGTCGAGGCGAAGCTGTCCATCGACAGCGACTACAAGGTGCCCTCGGACGTGAACGCGTGGGTGCGCAGCGTCTCCGCGGTCGGCGAGCAGTACGTCGACCTGATTCCGGCCGATCACCCGGTCGGCGGCAATCTGGCCGACGGCGCGGTGATTCCGGTGGGGCGCACCAAACTTCCGCAAGACGTCGGCTCGCTGCTCGACCAGTCCGACCGGCTGCTGTCCAGCGTCGCCGACACCCGGCTGCGGCAGGTGATCGACGAGGCGTTCAAGGCGTTCAACGGCGCGGGCCCGGACCTACAGCGGTTCATCGACTCGGCCTCGCTGCTGGTGCAGGAGGCGCAGAACAGCGCGGAACCGACGAAGAAGCTGCTGGATCAGATCGGACCGCTGCTGGACACCCAGATCGAGTCCGACGCGGCCATCCGGTCGTGGACCAGCGACCTGGCCACGGTCACCGACCAGCTGCGCGCGCACGATCCGTCGCTGCGCAATGTGCTGCGCGACGGGCCGTCGGCGATGCGGCGGGTCAGCGCGCAGTTCGAATCGCTGCGGCCGACGCTGCCGCTGCTGCTGACCAACCTGGTCAGCACCGGGCAGGTCGGCGTCACGTATCACGCTGGGCTGGAACAACTCCTGGTGGTCTTCCCGCCGCTGATCGCGGCGCTGCGGACGATCATCCGCGGACCGGTGGAGTACGGCGCCATGGTCGACTTCATGGTGGTGGTCAACGACCCGCCCGCCTGCACGACCGGATTCCTGCCGCCCAACGAACGCCGCTCGCCGAGCGAGCTGGATTCGATCCCCTCGCCGCCCGGCCTGTACTGCAAAGTGCCGCAGAACTCGCCGGTCGACGTGCGCGGCATCCGCAACACGCCGTGCGCGGAATTCCCCGGCGTGCGAGCGCCGACCCCCGAGCTCTGCCGGACCGGTTATGTCCCGGAAGGGGACAACCCCGCGTTCGGTCCGCCGCGCCCGGTAGCGCCCGCGTCCACGCCGGTCGCGCCGGGTTCGACACAGGTGGCACCCGCCGCGTACGGCACCGGCACGCCCGCTGCCGCGAGATCCTATGACCCGTCCACCGGCCAGTACATCGGCCCGGACGGCCGCACCTACCGACAGGGCGATATCGGACCGGGCGGTTCTGGCACGGTACCGTCGAGCTGGCAGGCGATGCTCGAGGAGCAGCAACGATGAGTGAAAACGCAGATCAGCACCGGACGCGGCGACGCGCGGTGCGCTCGGTGGGTCCGCCGGCGGACGAGACGGCGCGCCCCGCTGTGACGTCGGTTCCGGTCGCGAAGGCCGACACTGCCGCGTTCACGGCTCGTGCCGCGGCGCTGGGTGGTCAGACGACGTCCGCCGACGGTGAAAACACGTCCGGTGGCACGGCTTCCGCCTCGGCGGCGAAGGATTCGGCACCTGTCGACGCCGTGGTCGCCGATGCGGCCGACAGCACGGTGGTCGACCTTGCGAAGGGCGCGCCCACCGATGCGCAGGACGCCGAACCCGAGCGGACCAAGCGCGGTGCGTGGCGCACCATCGGCGTCGCCGCGGCCGCGGTCCTGGTGCTCGCGCTGTTGGTCGGCGCGGGCTTCGCCGGAATGAAGGTGCGTTCGATCGACGCCCGCGACGAGCGTCGCGGCGAATACGAGCAGACCGCCCGGCAAGCCATCCTCAACCTCACCACCATCCGTGCCGATTCCGCCAAGGCCGATATCGACCGGATCCTCTCGGTCGCCTCCGGCCAGTTCAAGAACGAATTCGACGGGCGGGTCGACCCGTTCATGAATATCGTGCAGCAGGCCAAGGTGGTCTCCAACGGCGAGATCATCGACGCGGCGCTGGAAAGCGACAGCGACGACTCCGCGTCGGTGCTGGTCGCCGCCAAGCAGTCGCTCACCAACGCCGGCCAGCAGGGCGAGCAGACGCGGTTCTACCGATTCCGGGTCACCGTGAGTCGCGGCGACTCCGGCATGACGGTTTCGAAGGTGGAGTTCGTCGGATGACACTTCGTGGAATGACCAAGCGCGGCAAGATCTTCCTGGCCACCCTGAGCGTGCTCGCCCTGGCGGCGGTGGTGGTGCTCGGCGTCAGCGGCTACCGGATCTGGAACGACAACCAGGCCGAGCAGGCGCGCAAGGACGCGGTGACGGCCGCGAGCCGAACGGTTTCGGCCATGTTCACCTACGACTTCCAGACGGTGGACAAGGAACTGCCGAAGGCGGCCGACAACCTCTCGCCGAAGTTCAAGGACGACTACCTGAAGCTCATCGAGCAGGCAATCGCCCCGGGCGCCAAGGAAAAACAGCTCAACGTCAAGGCGACCACCCAGGCGGGCGGCGTCGTTTCCGGCGACACATCGAAGGTCGTCGTGCTGCTGTTCCTGAATCAGGTGACCACCAGCAAGGATTCGCCGGAGGGCACGACTACCGGCAGCCGGGTCCGGGCCACGGTGGAGAAGGACGGCGATCGCTGGCTGGTCGATCAGGTCACGCCGGTTTAACCGAAAACCGCTGTCACGCCGTCGTTTCCCGCGGCAACCGAACGGTGAAGGTGGTGCCGACGCCCTCGGTGCTGCGCACATCGACCGTGCCGCCGTGCGCGCTGACCAGCGCCTGCACGATGGACAGGCCGAGCCCGGTGCCGCCGCTGGTGCGGGCGCGCGAGTTATCCGTGCGGTAGAAGCGCTCGAAGATCCGGTCGGCCTCGTCGGCGGGTAGGCCGGGGCCGGTGTCGGCGACCTCGAGCAGGACCTCGTCGGCGGTGGGGGTGAGGCGCACCGCGACGGAGGCGTCCGGCGGGGTGTGCGTGAGCGCGTTGTTGAGCAGGTTGGCCAGCACCTGGCGCAGCCGGGTCTCGTCGCCGGTGACCTCCAAAGTGCCTTCACCGGTTTCGATTTCGAGTTCGATGCGGCGGCTGGAGCCGTTCGGATGCGCGGCGGCCGCCATCGCCCGCGCGCTGTGCACGGCGTCGCTGGCCACGGCGAGCAGATCGACCTGGCCCTGCTCCAGCGGGCGCTGAGCGTCCAGCCGGGCCAGCATCAGCAGGTCCTCGACCAGGATGCCCATCCGCTGGGATTCGCGTTCGATGCGGTCCATGAAGAGGTCAGGGTCGGTGGTCGCGCCCTGGCGGTAGAGCTCGGCGAAGCCGCGGATGGTGGTGAGCGGGGTGCGCAATTCGTGGCTGGCGTCGGCGACGAACTGGCGCATCTTCGCCTCCGACCGCTTGGCCGCGGCCTCGGACGCCTCGGTTTTCGCGAACGCCTGCTGGATCTGGGTGAGCATGCCGTTGAGCGAGCGAGACAGCCGGTCGACCTCGGTGTTGCTGCCGCGCACCGGGACTCGGCGATACAGGTCACCGCGGGCGATGGCGGCGGCGGTGTTCTCCACCCGCAGCAGCGGGCGCAGGCTGCGCCGGATCACGAAGTACGCGGCGAAGGCCAGCGCGGTCAGCACGATCAGCCCGACGACCAGTTCCAGCATGACGAGCCGTTGCACGATGTCGAAGTTCTGGTTGAGCGGCAGCGCCACCGTGGTGGTGCCGTCCGGAACGCGGACGGTCAGGGTCCGCCATTCGATCGGCCCGCCGCCGATCGAGCGCACGGTCATCGGCCCGATCTCCGGCGAATCCGGCAGTGCGGGATCGACATCCAGGCCGAACGCCTTGATGACGTAGACCCGTCCGTCGTCCTGCACCGAGCGGACATAGAACTGGCTGGTGTGCCGCGGATCGCCCGGCAGACTCGGCGGCGGCGGTACCCGGCGGCGCGACCATTCGATCGCGCCGTTGCGCAGCTGCTGATCGGTGCGGTCGGTCAGCGAGCGTTCCAGGCCCGAGGTGACCACCATGCCGGAGATCAACAGCCCGAGGCCCGCGGTGGCGACCAGAATCAGCATCAGTGTCACCCGCAGGGGGATCGCCGACAACACACCGGAGGTCTTGGCGCGCAGCGCCGCGATCCGGCCCTCCGTCATTTTCCAGCCGACCGGCTGCGACTCGGGGCGCGCATGACGTAGCCGACACCGCGCAGGGTGTGGATGAGCCGCTCGTCGCCGGTGTCGACCTTCTTGCGCAGATACGACACGTAGGTTTCGACCACGCCGACCTCGCCGCCGAAGTCGTAGCGCCACACGTGATCGAGGATGCGCGGCTTGCTCAGTACCGTGCCCGCGTTGACCATGAAGTACCGCAGCAGGGTGAACTCCGTGGGCGACAACGCGACCGGTTCGCCCGCCTTCCACACCTCGTGGGTGTCGTCGTCGAGTTCGATGTCCTCGAACCGGAGCCGGGAACTCTCCCGCTGTGGCGCGACGTGCCCGGCGCGGCGCAGGATCACCCGCAGCCTGGCCACCACTTCCTCCAGACTGAACGGCTTGGTGACGTAGTCGTCGGCGCCGAGGGTGAGGCCGGTGATCTTGTCCTGCACCTCGTCGCGCGCGGTCAGGAACAGCACGGGGGAGTCGATGCCGTCCGCGCGTAGCCGGCGCAGCAGGCCGAAGCCGTCCATGCCCGGCATCATCACGTCGACGATCAGCGCCTGCGGCCGGAAGCTGCGCGCCTTGTCCAGCGCCTGCGCCCCGTCGACGGCCGTATCCACCGCGAAGCCCTGATAGCGCAGGCTCACCGCGAGTAGCTCCACGATCATCGGCTCATCGTCGACCACCAGCACCCGAGCCTCGGGTGCCTGCTCCGCAGGCGCACCACTCATGGGTTCATAGTCCGTTATCCGGCTGCGAACTTGCTGGACCAAACCTGGGTGATTCCTGTGAAGCGGGTTAGCGTGACGGCTGCCGCTCCTCCGGGTAGGTGTCGTCGTCGGTCAGCAGCGCGCTGCCCGCGACCTGCCCCTGCGCCAGCGCCTCGAGGAAGGCGCGGGCCCAGCGGTCCACGTCGTGCGCGAGGACCTGGCGGCGCAGCGAGCGCATGCGGCGGCGTTTGGTGTCGCGATCGTCCTCGATGGCGGAGACGATGGCGTCCTTGACGCTGTCCAGGTCGTGCGGGTTGCACAGGTAGGCCTGCCGCAATTCGGCTGCGGCGCCGGTGAATTCGCTGAGCACCAGGGCGCCGTTGAGGCCGCTGTGGCAGGCGACGTATTCCTTGGCGACCAGGTTCATCCCGTCGCGCAGCGGCGTCACCAGCATCACGTCGGCGGCGACGAAGAAGGCGATCAGCTCGTCGCGCGGGATGGGCCGGTGCAGATAGTGCACCACCGGGTAGCCGACCTGGGCGAACTCGCCGTTGATCCGGCCGACCTGGCGCTCGATGTCGCCGCGCATCTGGATGTAGCTCTCCACCCGCTCGCGGCTGGGCGTGGCGAGCTGGACCATGACGGTCTCGGACGGATCGATCCGCTCCTCCAGTAACAGCTCCTCGAGCGCGTTGAGCCGGATGTCGATGCCCTTGGTGTAGTCCAGCCGGTCGACGCCGAGCAGGATGTTCTTCGGATTGCCAAGTTCCGCACGGATTTTCGCGGCTCGCTCGCGGATGGAGCGGCGCCGGGAATGCTCGTCGAGTTCGGCCGAGGAGATCGAGATGGGGAACGCGCCGACCCGGACCGTGCGGAAGCCGACCTGCACGACGCCGAGCTTGGAGCGGACGCCGACGGTGCCGCGCGAGGTCGGCTGTCCGGCCAGCCTGCGGGCCAGGTACAGGAAGTTCTGCGCACCGCCGGGCAGGTGGAAGCCGATCAGGTCGGCGCCGAGCAGGCCCTCGACGATCTCGGTGCGCCACGGCATCTGCATGAACAGCTCGACCGGCGGGAACGGGATGTGCAGGAAGAAGCCGATGGTCAGGTCGGGGCGCAGCATCCGGAGCATCTTCGGCACCAGCTGCAGCTGATAGTCCTGCACCCACACGGTGGCGCCCTCGGCGGCCACCTTCGCGGTCGCCTCGGCGAAGCGCCGGTTCACCGTGACGTAGGCGGCCCACCACCTGCGGTCGTAGACCGGGCGCACGATCACGTCGTGATAGAGCGGCCACAGCGTGCCGTTGGAGAAGCCCTCGTAGTAGTCGGCGACCTCCGCCGCCGTCAGCGGCACCGGATGCAGCTCGAGGCCGTCCTCGATGATCGGATCGACGTCCGCGTCGGGCACCCCCGCCCAACCCACCCAGGCGCCTTTGTTGTTGCGCAGCACCGGTTCCAGTGCCGTGACCAGACCACCCGGACTGCGTTTCCAGCGGGTCGTGCCGTCGGGCAGCCGTTCCAGGTCGACCGGCAGCCGGTTGGCCACGACGACGAAGCCGGAACCGGATTCGGCCGGGCCGGTGCTCGTCGCGGTGGTGTCGTCAGGTGCCGTGTCTAGGGCGGGGTCGGAGTCGTCGGACGAAGTCATCTGGTGCACTCACGCATCCTTTGCGCGTCGCTGGGTCCCCCCGGGAGTCCGGTGCGTCGACGTCGCCGTTGGCGTCGAAAGGCTGGGCTTATTCTGCCCGGGCGCTCGGTGCGATGCCGAGCATCGACAACAGCATCCGGCACTCGTCGGCGTCCTCGGCGTAGGCCGCGACAACGCGCTGTGCCTGACGTGCGGTTTCGTCGGCAAGTGGTTCCAGATCGTCGTCCGCGATGTCGTTCGCGCTGCCCTTCGCGGCCATCTTCAAGTCCTCCCGGTTCACTACGCTCGTACGTGCGAATAGTCAATGGTATCTGTCCTCAGCAGGCGCGGGTGGCACCCGCGTCAGACCGGCCCCCGGCCGGTGTGCCGACTCCCTCCGCCCCTATACCGTGGGGCGGAGCATCAACTCCACGAAAGGGTCGATATGCCGCTGGCCACGGTGAACGGAATTTCCCTCAACTACCAGGTCAAAGGTGACCGCGCGCGGGGTACCGATGTCAAGGGTTCCGGGCCGCTTGTGGTCATGATCATGGGCACCGGCAGTCCCGGCCGGGTCTGGGACCTGCATCAGGTGCCCGCACTGGTCGCGGCGGGATACCGGGTGTGCACCTTCGACAACCGCGGTATCGCACCCTCGTTCGAGGCCGCGTCCGGTATGACCATCGACCAGCTGGTCGCCGATACCGCCGGACTGATCGAGTTGCTCGACGAGGGTCCCGCGCTGGTGGTCGGCACCTCGATGGGTGCGCGGGTCGCGCAGGAACTGGCGCTGGCCCGGCCCGAGCTGGTCCGCAAGGCGGTCTTCATGGCCGGCCACGGGCGCCTCGATCAGTTCCAGAAGACGCTCTCGCTCGGCGAACACGATCTCGACGCCAGCGGGGTGAAGCTGCCGGAGAAGTACGAGGCCGCGGTGACCGCGGTGATGAACCTGTCGCCCGCGACGCTGGCCGAGCCGAACTCCGCGCGCGACTGGCTCGACCTGTTCGAATTCACCGGCGGACCGGTGACGCCCGGCATCCGCGCACAGCGTCGGATGGATCACGATTTCGACCGGGTGCAGGCTTACCGTGCGATCACGGTGCCGTGCTTGGCCGTAGGCTTCGCCGACGACCGGATGATCCCGCCCTACCTGTCCAGGGAAGTTGCCGAGGTCATCCCCGGTGCGCGCTACCAAGAGGTGCCCGACGCCGGCCACTTCGGCTACCTGGAACGTCCCGAGGCCGTGAACAAGATTCTGCTTGACTTCTTCGCGAGCTGAGATTCCCCGGCCAGAGGTAACCGCCCAGGCGTAACGTCTCCCTTGCTAGGGTCGAAACAACGCTCGGGACTCCAACGGCGCGCAAGTCTGTGGAACCTCTCGGTTCGTCGGACCCGGCGCCGGGCGATCCACGAGCGATCCCGTACATAGCGCCAGTATCCAGTGAGGTGAAATTGAGCACCAACCCCTTCGATGATGAAGACGGCCGCTTCTTCGTTCTGGTCAACGACGAGGAACAGCATTCCCTGTGGCCCGCCTTTGCCGAGGTCCCGGCCGGATGGCGGGTCGTGTTCGGCGAGGACAGCCGCGCTGCCTGCGTCGAGTACGTCGAAAAGAACTGGACCGACATGCGTCCGAAGAGCCTGCGCGACGCGATGGCCGCCGACGACGCGGCCCGTCAGGGCGCCCAGTCCTGAACTCGCGGTAGCTCAATACTGCGCCGGGACACCCGCCGACTGCGTGATGCCGTAAAGCCGGTGTCACGCAGTCGGTGTGTCCGGCTATGATGGCAACCGCTTTTCGAAGACACCCCGCCTCCTTAGCTCAGTGGTAGAGCACCGCTCTTGTAAAGCGAAGGTCGTCAGTTCAATCCTGACAGGGGGCTCACCCAAAAACGGGTGGTCAGACCGAGTTCGGTCTGACCACCCGTTTTGCTTCGGTCCAGAACAACGTCGGGCACCACGCGATCGGAGTGAACTATGACGGGCCCCTCCGACAGCGCACCCTCAGCTTTGTGACAGGGCGAAGGCGAGCATTGCGGTTGAGGTGAAGTCGATCGAGGGTTCCACACTCTGCCATGCGCCGACGTCGTCGAGGAAGCGGGCTTTGTGCCCGTCGAAATCGGTCCAGGGTGTACCGGGATCGGCGGAGCAACGTTTCATGGTCGGGAAGGTATTGAGTTCGTCGAGTTTTTCCGCGGCGTTCGGGCCGTTCACGACGGCGCCGCGCAGGATGTCGCCGTTGCCGTCGAGGCTGCCGACGAGGTTGGCCACCTGGTGTTCGGGGCAGTGCGGGTAGACCTCGCCCGCACCGATGAGGAAGGTACTGCCCCAGGAGTTCGCACCAAGGGCCCAACTGCGCTGTTGCGTACCGAAGGCGTCGTAATAGTGGTCACCGGTGGCCTTGCGGTACAGCTGCGCGGTGGTGACGAGGCCGAAAGTGTGTGGTACCGAGTCGAAGTCGGTGTACACCGCCCCTGCTCGGAAGGGGTCCTCGGCGGCTCGGTTCATGCCGTCGTCCAACTGTCGGCGCAGGTCTTTCCGCAGGATCTCACCGTTCTCGTCGCCTGCCTGCAGGAGTGTGCCGAGATCGGCGTGGGCGAGGGCGCTGACATCGGCGACGCCGAGGGTGCCCTTGGTGTCGGCGGAAATGTACTGTGCCGCCCAGTGAGTGGCCTGCTGCTTCCAGTCGGCGGCGCGGGTGTCGCCCAATGCTGTGGCGGCCAGGCTCATTTCGGTTGCGCCGAACTCCATGTCGTCCTGCCAGGAGTTCTCGGGGTAGAAGTTATGCGGGAACGCGGTGATCAACGCGTCGCCGGGCTCGGTATTCGCCTTGGCATAGACGGCAGCCGCTTTGTCCAGCCAGGACCTGGCGGCAGCGGGATCGTCGTTGGCACTGTTCTGCGCAGCGAGCGCGAAGACCGCGGCTACCCGCCCGGCCAGGTTCGGGCTGATCGGTGCGCCGGGCTCGTTGGCCCGGAACACCGGCCGGTTCTTGATCAGGTAGTCCGGGGCGCCCGGTTGCACGTTCAGAGCATCGTCGGTCTCGGGTAGCCGCCAGATGTCGTGGTCGGTGTGGACGTTGTCGTTGCCCGCGCCGATGCCGACTTGGGCGTAGAGGGTGCCGCTCTTGCCTTCCCACATCTTGTCCAGCCAGGACAGCCCATGGTTGGCCTCCTGCACCAGGCCCGCGGCGTGCGGAGCGATGCGCAGCGCAAGCAGGAGGGCGGCGGTGCTGAAGGCGGTGGTGTGGGTGAACTTCAGGAAGTCACCCGCGTCGAACCAGCCGCCGGACACGTCGACGGGTCCGCCGATCGGGGTCAGCGCCGCGTCGAGCAGCTCGTTGCCTTCCTCGTTGTACCGGGGAGTGGCGTACACGGTGGCCTGGCGGTCCGCCAGGTGTGCGGGCTTGCGGTGCAGCACATCCGCAAGCACGTCCGCGCCGTCGCGCTGGGCCTGGAAGAAACGGACGTTGTCCTCGATAAGGGGGGTGAGCAGCTGCGCGGCGGGCGCGATGCGGAACATCGGGGAGCTGCCCGAAGCCGTGCCGGTGAGCTCGACGCGATAATTGCCGGGAGTGTCGAGACTGGAGAGGTCCACGAGGTGGACTGCGGGGTACTTGCTGCTCCAAGTGCCGGTGCGGGCGCCGACCTTGCCCGTGGTCAGGATGGTGCCGTGTTCGTCTACCACCCGGTAGCCGGCCTGGCCCAATTCCGTGTCCGACCCCATGACGAAGGCCTGCTTGGCTTCTCCGACGGCGTAGCCGGCTTGGTTGACCCGGATCGCGGGCGGGTGGGTGCTCGACGGGCTTTCGTCGTTAGGACTGGTCCCGCCCGCAGGGAGGGTGCAGGCGGTGATCGCGAGGGTGAGAGCTGCCAGCAGTGTGGTGGAGCGCAGGCTCCAGGTGCGGCCGAGTCGAAATGTGGACATGAGCCGCACCCTGCCCGCTGCTAGATGAGATGAAGATGAGGAACGGCTGTGCGGTTCAGCCGCTTGTGCGTGCGGGTAGCAGCAGCTGCGCCAATGCCCCACCGCCGGGTGCCTGCGACATCCGGGCGGTGCCGCCGTGCAGCTCGGCCACCCACGCGACGATCGCCAGGCCGGTGCCGGTACTTGCGGCGCCGGTGACGCGGCGTTCGAATATCCGAACCCGGTCTTGCGGGGGCACACCGGGGCCGTGGTCGCTTACCTCGATCCCGGTGGCCGTGACCGTCACGTCGACCGCCGTGCCACCGCCGTGGCGTAGCGCGTTTTCCACGAGGTTTCGGACCGCTTGGGCCAATAGCTCGGGATCCCCGTCGACGATGACGGGCTCGCTGGTGACGGTGACACCGGCGGGATCGGGTAGCTCCCGGATGGTCTGTCGGACCAGTTGGTCCAGGCGCAGCGGGGTGAGTTCGGCGGCCTGGGTCCCGGCTTCCACCCGGGCGCGGGCCAGCAGCCCGGTGACGAGCCGGCCCAACCGGTCGACCAACCCCAATGCCTCGTCCAGAGCCGCGGGTGCGCGTTCCGGTGAGCCGCTGCCGTGCTCCACCACCAGGCGCAGGGTGGCCAGCGGTGTGCGCAGTTCGTGGGCGGCCTCGGCGAGGAACTGCTCCTGCTGCTCGAGTCCCTGTAAAGCGGGCCGCATCGCGCGTCCGCTCAGCAGGTGACCCGCGGCG
Organism: Nocardia sp. NPDC046473; assembly: GCF_040645995.1. Lineage (NCBI taxonomy): Bacteria > Bacillati > Actinomycetota > Actinomycetes > Mycobacteriales > Nocardiaceae > Nocardia > Nocardia sp. NPDC046473. The sequence continues at coordinate 117,740 of NZ_JBEYZJ010000002.1, read as the reverse complement.
GCCGCCGCCAGTACCAGTGCCGCGCAGCCAAGAGCTAGCCACTCGATCAGCCGTTGGTGGGCGGCCTGGCTGAGGGCCGGGTCGGCCCCGACCAGCACCGTGGCGCCGATACTGTCCTCGTCCCAGACCGGGGCCGCGGCCCACCGATACTCGCTCCCATCGGCGGCCGCAGTGGTCACCAGGACCGTCTCCTGATCGTGTTGCACTTCCTGCCAGATCTCCCGGAGTGCCCCCTGCGCGGGCAGGGCCGCCGGGGACGGGTAAGCGGAGCGGATCTGCGGTCCAGAACTCGGGGATGCCTGCAGGATGGCGAGCATCTCGGCGCTGCGGGCGAGCTCGTCCTCGGGCAGTGAGTCCAGCCGCAGCGTGCCCTGCGCGTCATAGAACAACGTGCGGGCCAGGCCGTCGGCGCGGTGACTGACCGCATTGTCGAGGTCATTGGTGCGCGAATGGCTGTCGGTGCGCACCGCGATGGTGGCCAACACCAGCAGACACAGAGCGGTCGTCGCCGCGAACAGCAGAGTCATCACCCACCGGGCGCGATGCAGCCGCGCGAGTGCGGGCGTTCGCGACGTCACTGGTCGGTGGCCGGGTCGGCGATCCGGTATCCCACGCCGCGCATCGTCACGATGAGCTCCGGTGGGCCCAGCTGACGGCGCAGTTGACCGATGAGGACATCGACGACGTTCGACAGCGGTTCGGTCTGCTCGTCCCAGCAGCTTTCGATGAGTTCACTGCGGGTGACCACCTCTCCCGCACGCATCATCAGCACCTCCAGGACCGCGAACTCCTTTGCGGTCAAAGCCAGCAGCACGCCGCCTCGCCGCACCCGTCGGCGTGGATGATCCAGTTCGAGGTCACCGACCCACAACTGCGGTGGCCGAACAGGTTGGCCGCGGCGGCACAGCGCGCGCACCCGGGCGTTGAGCTCGGCGAACGCGAAAGGTTTGACGAGGTAGTCATCCGCGCCGTGCTCGAAGCCGGTCACGCGGTCGCTGACCGCGTCCAATGCGGTCAGCAGCAGGACCGGGAGTGTGGAACCTGCTGTGCGCTGGGCGGCCAGCAGGGTCAGCACGTCACCGTCGGGCAGCATGCGGTCCGCGATCAAACAGTCGTAGGTGTTGACGGCGAGTTTGAAGTCGGCGTCGGCCAGATCGACCGCGACATCGACCGCGAAGCCTGCCTCGCGCAGCCCTCGGGCGATTGCCGGGCCGAGCTCGGAGTCGTCCTCGAGGACCAGTAGGCGCATGCCAAGCGACGCTACTTGGCCAGGTCGTTAGTTCGATCCTGACCGGGGCTCATCCGAAAAGGTGGTCAGACCGGGTTTCGGTCTGACCACCCTTTTGCTTTGAGCTGGAACGACGTTCAGTCCGGGACGTTGGCGCCGTAGCCGAGGTCGCGCAGGGCCTGCTTGATCTTGGCTTGGGCCTCGTCCATCGACTCGGGAGTCGGGTCGGTGTCGGCGCCGGAGATGTCGAAGTCGCCCATGGTGAAGGCGGGGAAGACGTGCACGTGCAGGTGCGGGACCTCGAGGCCGGCGATGAGCAGACCGGCACGCGGTGCGTCCCAGGCGGCGCGCACGGCCTGGCCGATCTTCTGGGCGACGACGTTGAGGCGGGCGAAGGTGTCCGCGTCGATGTCCTGCCACTGATCGATTTCCTTGCGGGGCACCACCAGGGTGTGCCCGGGGGTGACCGGTGCGATGGTGAGGAAACCGACGAATTCGTCGTCCTCCCAAACGAATCGACCTGGTAGCTGACCGGCGATGATCGCGCTGAAGACAGAAGCCATGCCCCGCAGGCTACGCCGAGGTGAAATGCGACAGGATGCCCTGCACCTCGTAGATGTCGACCTGGCGGTTGAACCGTTTCTGCAACGGCTCGTGGCTGCCGGAGATCCAGATGCAGAGCTCGGCGTCCAGGTCGAAGGTGCCAGCGGTCTCCACCGAGAAGTGGGTGATCGCGCGGTAGAGGATGCTGTGATAGCTGACCTTGCGGCCGGTCACGCCCTGCTTGTCGACCAGGATGAGGCGCCGGTTGGTGAACAGGATGGCGTCGCGCACCAAAAGATATGCGGCGTAGATCTGTTCGCCGTCGCCCATCAGTTTCGCGTATTCCTGTTGCGCCCGGCCGGGATCGATCCGCCCGGCATTGCCCATCAGTCCGTCGATCAGACCCATCGTGTGCACATCCTTCGCGCGGTGTGGGTGGCATGGCCCGGCTGAGGTATGCCGGAACCATCCCTTTCCATCATCCATGTCGCGAGACCGATATCCGATGGTCGACTGCTGTTCATGAGTGAGCGCAGCGTGTCCTGGGCCTTCACCTAAGCTGTCTGCCGTGCGCGTACTCGTCATCGGTTCCGGAGCCCGTGAACATGCCCTCGTCCTTGCGTTGCGCCGCGACCCCGTGGTCAGCGCGATCGTCGCCGCGCCGGGCAACGCGGGCATCGCGCAGCACGCGACGACCAGGCCGGTCGATCCGTGCTCCGCGGAGGCGGTGGTCGCGCTGGCCACCGAGTCGGCCGCCGATCTGGTGGTGATCGGGCCCGAGGTGCCGCTGGTGCTCGGCGTCGCCGACGCCGTGCGGGCGGCCGGGTTCGCCTGTTTCGGACCGTCCGCCGCGGCCGCGCGGATCGAGGGCTCCAAGGCCTTCGCCAAGGACGTGATGGCGGCCGCCGGAGTGCGCACCGCGCACAGCGAGATCGTGGACACCCCGGCCGACCTCGATGCCGCGCTGAGCCGGTTCGGGCCGACCTGGGTGGTGAAGGACGACGGTCTCGCCGCGGGCAAGGGCGTGGTGGTCACCACCGACCGTTCCGCAGCCCGCGATCACGGCGCCGAACTGCTGGAGCAGGGACATCCGGTGCTGCTGGAGTCGTTCCTGGACGGGCCGGAGGTTTCGCTGTTCTGCCTGGTCGACGGCGAGACGGTGATGCCGCTGCTGCCCGCGCAGGATCACAAGCGGGTCGGCGATGGTGACACCGGACCGAACACCGGCGGCATGGGCGCGTACACGCCGCTGCCGTGGCTGTCCGACGAGGCGGTGACCGCGATCGTCGACGATGTGGTGAAACCCGTTGCGGCCGAATTGGTTCGCCGGGGCAGCGCGTTCTCCGGGCTGCTCTATGCCGGCCTCGCGATGGGTGTCGCCGGACCGGCGGTCGTCGAATTCAATTGCCGCTTCGGCGATCCCGAAACCCAGGCGGTGCTCGCCCTGCTGGAAAGCCCGCTGGCCGAGCTGCTCAACGCCACCGCCACCGGCACCCTCGCCCAGGTCGACCCGCCCCGCTGGCGCGACGGCGCCGCGATCACCGTGGTGCTCGCCGCCGAGAACTACCCGGGCCGCCCGCGCGTCGGCGACGTCATCACCGGCGCGGGCGACGGCGGGGCGGACGACTCCGCCGCGGTGCTGCACGCCGGAACCGCGCAGCGCGAGGACGGCGCATTGGTCTCCGCCGGCGGCCGCGTGCTCAATGTGGTCGGCGTCGGCGCCGACCTCGCCGAGGCGCGCGCACACGCCTACGCGCGCATCGCCTCGATCAAACTGCCGGGCAGCCACTACCGCACCGACATCGGCCTCGCGGCAGTAGAAGATCGCATCGCGGTGCTTACCCGCCTCTCCGCGAATTCAGGCCAGACTCAGGAGCCGTGACAGTGGCGTCGGCGGCCGACGGCGATGTTGTGGGTTGAATCAGCCCGTGCCCGGCGAGTTACCCATGTGCTCGCGAAATCAGTCGCTGCGCCGAGCTAGCCTTAGCCGATGGTCAGGCCGTGTAACGCCAACCACGGTTGTGGGTCGACGTGCTGCCCGCCGATGATGACCTCGAAGTGCAGGTGTGGGCCGGTGGAGTCGCCGCGGTTGCCGACGCGGGCGATCTGCATCCCGGCCGGGACGCGTTCGCCGCGGGAGACGAAGAAGTCGTACATGTGGCCGTACACGGTGATGGTGCCGTCGTCGTGCCGGATGCGCACCCACAGTCCGAAGCCCTCGGCCGGGCCCGCGTCGATGACGGTGCCATTGGCGACCGCGTAGATCAGGGTGCCGATCGGGGCCGCGATGTCGATGCCCGCGTGGAAAGTGCCCCAGCGGGAACCGAATCCGGAGGTGAAGGTGCCGTGCGCGGGCAGGAAGAAGCCGCCGATACCGGGCAGCGTCACGCCGGGCAGCGTCGTCGCACCGCCGCCGCCCATCCACGGCTGCCATTCGCCCGCCGCCGCGGCGGCGGCCTCGGCCTTGGCGCGTTCCAGGGTGGCTCGCGCGGCCGCCGCGACGACGGCTTGTTCGCGTAGGCGTTCACCGTTGTCGATGGCGTTCAGGTACCGGCGCACCGACGGCGGGGTGGACTGCACCTGCAGGGGATAGGCCACCGCGACGCGCTGCACGTGGTCCTGGTCCGGGGTGCGGTCGCTGATCGCCCCGGCGAAGGAGGCATCGCCCGCGGCGAAGACAGCGGTCACGGCGAGCCCGGCCAGCAGCACACGATGCTTGCGCAGTAGTGCGAGGATCTGGTCGCGATCGGGTCGTTTGTCCCACTTGTCGCGCAGCTCGGAGCGCCGCCGCCACAGTTCCCGCGGATCGGGCCGCCGTCGCAGGATCTCCTGAACGTTGCGCCGATCGAGCAGGGCCCGCAGGCCGCGTGCCGGTCGTTCCCGCAGCCGAGCCCGCCAGTCCGGCGGAATGATCCCGATGCCACCCACTCCGCGCACCCGGTCGAGCCCAGCTCGTCGAGCATTCTCGAACATCAAGCCGACCATAACCCTGGTAAGAGGGGAGCGCACGACCGGCGCTGGGTCGGGCGTGCCGAGCCGGAGGCTGCCGGGCACGACGAAAGACGACCGTCAGCGAGGTGTCGTCGCGCGACACCGTCTACCGTCACACGGGTGTCCAGAGAATCTCGCCGGTCGACCATTCCACCTTTCTACGTGATGGATGTCTGGAAAGCTGCGGCGCAACGGGCCAGGACGCACGCAGATGTGCTCGTGCTCGCCGCCGGACAACCGTCGACGCCCGCACCCGCGCCGGTGCTGCGCGCGACCAAGGCCGCGATCGAATCCGAATTGCTCGGCTACACCGAAACTTTCGGCATCCTGCCGTTGCGCGAGGCGATCGCCCAGCATCACACCGAGACCTACGGCTACGCCGTAGACCCGGACGACGTGGTGGTGACGACCGGATCGTCGGGCGCGTTCTCGCTGATCTTCCTGGCCGCCTTCGATCCCGGCGACACCGTGGTGGTGGCCCGTCCCGGCTATCCCGCCTACCGCAACACACTCACCGCGCTCGGCTGCCGGGTGGTGGAACTGGATTGTGGCGCCGAAACCAGGTTCCAGCCGACGGTCGCCATGCTGGACGCGCTGCCCGAACCACCGGCCGGACTGGTGGTCGCGAGCCCGGCCAACCCGACCGGCACCATGATCGCTCCAGCCGAACTCGCCGCGCTGGCCCGCTGGTGCGATGCGCACGGCACCCTGCTCATCTCCGACGAGATCTACCACGGCATCACCTACGACAGCTCCGACACCGGAACCTCCTCGTCCTGGGAGACCTCCCGCGAATCGGTGGTGATCGGCTCGGTGTCCAAGTACTTCTCGATGACCGGCTGGCGACTCGGTTGGATGTTGGCGCCCAGTGGGTTACGCCCCGCCCTGCAGCGGCTGGCCTCCAATCTGACCGTGTGCCCGCCCGCGATCTCGCAGTACGCGGCGCTGCACGCATTCGGTGCCGAGGCCAAGGCCGAACTCGACGGGCATGTGCGCCGCTATGCGATCAACCGCCAACTGCTGCTGGACGGACTGCCGAAAATCGGCATCACCGACCTGGCGCCGGCCGACGGCGCCTTCTACGCCTACGCGGATATCGGCCATCTCACCCACGATGCGCGCGCGTGGTGTGCGGACGTGCTGGACAACACCGGGGTCGCGCTCGCACCCGGCATCGACTTCGACACCGTGCACGGAAATCGGACAGTTCGCTTCTCCTTCGCGGGCGCCACCGCGGACATCGAGGCGGCGCTGGTTCGTCTAGGGCACTATCTGGGTGTTTGATCGTCGTGTCCGGCAACAACTTTCCGCAGTTCGGCACCGTGGCCGCGCGGATACGGTAGAACATCGATGGTTGCTTTTCCTCGCTGATTTCCCCTGGAAGAACTGATGACGACTGGCACGATGGCACGGTGATCACCGCGACGACCCCGAAAGGCGAACGGCGTCGCCAGGCTTTGGTAGCCGCCGCCGCCGAGTTGTTGCTCGAAGGCGGGTTCGAGGCGGTGCGGCATCGGTCGGTGGCGACCCGTGCTGATCTGCCGCTGGCGTCGACCACCTACTACTTCGAATCGCTGGAAGACTTGATCGCGCGCGCGGTCGAATTCAGCGGCAATGTGGAGCTCGACGCGATGCGCCGCCGAGTCGGCGAGGTGAGCCACCGCCGCCGCGGCGCCGAGGCGACCGTCGATCTGGTGCTCGATCTGCTGGTCGGCGTCGACGGGCACTGGCACGACGAGGGTGCGCGCGGGCAATTGATCGCGCGCTATGAGCGGTCGGTGGCCTCCGCGCGGCACCCCGAGTTACGCGAGGTGCAGCTACGCCTGCGGGCTCAGCTCGACGAGTTGCTCGCCGATGTGCTGCGCCGCTCCGACCGACTGGTGCGGCCCGAGCAACTGCGCAGGTTGGTTGCGGTGGTGGACGGTGCGGTGGTCGCGGCACTGACCGAAATGGAGCCGGAACCGCGCAGAATGGCCCGCGGTGCGCTGCTCGAGGTGATCGACATCGTCGCACCGGCGACGCCCCAGCAGGTGGACCGTTTCCGCGCACTAGACTGACCAGTCGTGAGCGAGCGCAGCGAGGGAACCCTAGACACAGTGCCCAGGGGCACGACGGAGCCGAGTGTCAGCGAGGCGCAGTCGTGAGCGAGCGCAGCGAGGGAACCCTAGACACAGTGCCCAGGGGCACGACGGAGCCGAGCGTCAGCGAGGCGCAGTCGTGAGCCTCGTTCCGAACGTCCTTGCCACCCGTTACGCCAGTCCTGAACTGGTGCGGCTGTGGTCGCCCGAGAACAAAATCGTGCTCGAGCGGCGACTCTGGCTGGAGGTGCTGCGAGCCCAGTCGGAACTCGGAATCGAGCTGCCCGCAGGCGTTCTCGACGACTACGAGCGGGTGATCGATCAGGTCGATCTCGCCTCCATCGCCGAGCGGGAGCGGGTCACCCGGCACGACGTGAAGGCGCGCATCGAGGAGTTCAACGCACTCGCCGGGCACGAGCACGTGCACAAGGGCATGACCAGCCGCGACCTCACCGAGAACGTGGAGCAGCTGCAGATCCGGCTCTCGCTCGAGCACGTGCACGCACACGGCATCGCGATCGCGGCCCGGCTCACCGAGCGGGCCGCCGAGTATCAGACGCTGGTGATGGCGGGCCGCTCGCACAATGTCGCGGCGCAGGCCACCACCCTCGGCAAGCGGTTCGCCTCGGCCGCCGACGAGCTGCTCATCGCACTGACCAGGGTGCGTGAACTGATCGACCGGTACCCGTTGCGCGGCATCAAGGGCCCGATGGGCACCGCCCAGGACATGCTCGACCTGCTCGGCGGCGATCCGGCCAAGCTGTCCACGCTGGAGCAGCAGGTGGCCAGGCATCTCGGCTTCGCGACCGTGCTCACCAGCGTCGGGCAGGTGTATCCGCGCTCGCTCGACCACGACGTGCTCTCCGCGCTGGTCCAGGTGGGTGCCGGCCCGTCGTCGTTCGCGCACACCATCCGGCTGATGGCCGGAAACGAGCTGGTCACCGAGGGCTTCCAGCCCGGCCAGGTGGGCAGCTCGGCGATGCCGCACAAGATGAACACCCGCTCGTGCGAGCGCGTCAACGGCCTGCAGGTGGTATTGCGCGGCTACGCCTCGATGGCCGCCGAACTCGCTGGCGCGCAATGGAATGAAGGCGACGTCTTCTGCTCGGTGGTGCGCCGGGTCGCGCTGCCGGACGCCTTCTTCGCCATCGACGGCATGATGGAAACCTTCCTCACCGTGCTCGCCGAATTCGGCGCCTACCCCGCCGTCATCGCCCGCGAACTGGACCGCTACCTCCCGTTCCTCGCCACCACCCGCATTCTGATGGCCGCCGTGCGCGCCGGCGTCGGCCGCGAAACCGCGCACGAGGTCATCAAGGAACACGCGGTCGCGGCAGCCCTCGCGATGCGCGAACAGGGCCGCGAACCCGACCTGCTCGACCGCCTCGCGGCCGACCCCCGCCTCCCGCTGGACCGCGCCGCCCTCGACGCCGCCCTGGCCGACAAGTCCGCCTTCATCGGCGCCGCCGAAGCCCAGGTAGCCGACGTCATCGCCGCCGTCCAAAAACTGGTCGACCAAAACCCCACCGCCGCCAACTACACCCCCTCCCCAATCCTGTAGCGCCAGCGGACGTTTCGCTGCGAATTCGCTAGCCGGTGTCATAGCGAGTCGGTATTGTCCGACGGTGCCCTTTCATGCGTTCGTGGACGAGTCATTCGACGAGATCGCTACATCTTGTGCGCCGTGCTGATTCCGGTGGCGGAACTTGCCGCTGCTCGGGCGTTAGCCCGGAGTTTCTGCCTTCCTGGGCATCGTCGATGGCACTTCTGGCATGAGTCCGTGCAGCGGCAGCGAAAGATTCTCGCCGCGCTGCGTCGTCTGCAAGGCATGCAGCTCGGAGTCTTCGAGGGACGCGGGCGTGAGGTGGTGGTACGGCATGAGTGCTTGACGGCGCTGGTTACCGATTTGCTCGAGCTCAGGGCCGGTCGCCTCGTCATCGAATCGCGCGAAAGCCAGGACGGCAGGGATCGCAGCACGATCGCGGGCGTTCTGACAAAGATGTCGGGAGACTTGCCCTATGTCCACCTACCGCCACACAACGAGCCCGCTCTGTGGTGGCCTGACGCGGTTGCCTGGTCATTTGGTGCCGGAGGGACATGGCGGCTGTCGGTGACGCCGTTCGTTCACGCAATCACCGACGTGGGAGCCTGCTAAAAGCGCGAAACCCGACTGCTGGACGTCCATCCAGGAGCCGGGTTCACTCCTTCCAGCTAGTGCCGGGAGCTGCTGTCAGTATGAGGCTGGCGAGTTGGTGGGGGTAGCGAATTTATCGCTGGCGGGGGACGTCGTGCGCGTTAGGGTTTCGGCGTGAATCCGTACACGGTTTTTGAGGAGATCATTGCTGGGCGGGCGGCGGCCAGTCGGGTGTATGAGGACGCGGATGTGTTGGCGTTCATGGATATTCGGCCGATGACGCCGGGGCATGTGCTGGTGGTGCCGAAGGTGGTTGCGCGCAGTCTTGCCGAGTTGGATCCGGTGGTCGGGGGGAAGTTGTTTCAGGTGGGACAGCGGGTGGCGGCGGCGTTGCGGGCGAGTGAGGTGGGGTGTGATGGGGTGAATTTCTTTCTCGCCGATGGGGTAACGGCGGGGCAGGAGGTGTTCCATGTGCATCTGCATGTGATTCCGCGGACGCCGGGGGATGGGTTCGGGTTGCGCGGGCGGCCGACGAGTCCGCCGCGGGCCGACCTGGATTATCTGGCCGGGTCTATTCGAGGGGCGCTCGGTCGTTCGATCTCGTGAGTTCGGCGGGAAGTGTATGCCGTATCGGCTGATTTGCTGACTGAACGCCGAGAGCTAGATCACTTCCGCAACAACCCGCGGTGAGTTACCTTTAAAAGCCGTTGTGATGCGGCGATGGAGGTGTGACCGTGCGTCGAACACCAGTTGCTGTAGCAGTGCTGACCGTCGCGCTCGGCTTGCTCGGGCCCGCGGTCATCGGACCTGCGCCGGCCTCGGCCGCGCAGGTCGAGCGGATCGACAACCTGAGCCCGACGCGCACCGCGATGTTCATCGATTCACCCGCGATGGGGGGCACGATCCAGGTTCAGGTGCTGCATCCGGCGGGCGGCGGCCCGCGACCCGTGTACTACCTGCTGGACGGCCTCGATCCCGGCACCAGCCAGAGCACCTGGACCAACGCCACCGATGCGGAACGGTTCTTCGCGGGCTCGAACGTCAACGTCGTGCTCCCGGTCGGCGGCGAGGCCAGCTACTACACCGACTGGCAGCAGGACGATCCGCAACTCGGCCACTACCAGTGGGAGACATTCCTGACCGAGGAACTGCCACCGCTGATCAACGCTCGATTCAACGGCAACGGCGTCAACGCGATCGGCGGACTCTCGATGGGCGGCAACGCGGCCTTCATCCTGGCCGCCCGCAACCCGTGGCTGTACCGCGCCGTCGCGGGCTACAGCGCCTGCCCCGACACCGGCTTGGCGATGGGCGCGGTGATGTTCTCCATCGCCAACCGCGGTGGCAACCCGCTCAATATGTGGGGCCCTCCAGGCAGTCCGGCCTGGGCCGAGCACGATCCGGCGCAGCTGGCAGAACGCCTGCGCGGCAAGACAATCTATCTGTCCAGCGGCACCGGCATCCCCGGCCCGCACGAGACGGAGATCAAACCCCAACTTGCCGAGAACATTTTCCTCGGCGGCCCGGTCGAGGTCGGCGTCAACGCGTGCGTGGTCGCGTTCGAACAGCGGCTGCGCGGGCTCGGTATTCCCGCCCGAGTCGACTACAGCGCCACTGGAACTCACTCCTGGTCCTACTGGCAGGACATGCTGCACGCATCGTGGTCGACCATCGCGCCGTCCATCGGAGCCTGAATTCCGCACGGGCACAGCGGAGTCCCTAGTCGCGTCCCGCGTTGAGCACGACAATCGCGATCTGGACCCGGTTTTCGGCATCGAGTTTGCTGAGCAGCCTGCTGGTATACGACTTCACCGTCGCGATACTCAGGTGCATTTCCTTGGCGATATCGGAATTGGACAGACCACGGCCGATCGCCTCGGCGACATCGCGTTCGCGCTTGGTCAGCGTGGTGAGGGCGGTGCGGGCGCGCTCGCGTGCCGCGAGGTCGGCGCTCGGCCCGGCCGTGGCGACCGAGATCAGTTGCGCGGTAACGCTGGGCGAGAGCATCGGCCGACCCGCCGCCACCTGCTTGACCGCGGCGACGATATCGGCGGGCGGTGTGTCCTTGAGCAGGAAGCCGTGTGCGCCGATCCGCAGTGCCTGCAACACCATGTCGTCGGCGTCGAACGTGGTCAGCACCAGCACCCGGGGCGGATCGGCCCGGCTCAGCAGGTCGCGGGTGGCGTCGAGCCCGTCCCGTACCGGCATCCGGATATCCATCAGCACGATGTCGGGAGATTGCGCGCGGACCACCGCGAGCGCCTGTTCGCCGTCGGCTGCCTCGCCGACCAGTTCCAGCTCCGGATCGCCGCCGAGGATCATCGTCAGTGCCGAGCGAGCCAATGGCTCGTCGTCGACGACGACCACGCGGATGCGTACGTTCATCTGTCGCTCGTCGCGACAACGGCGGGCCACGGCAGCACGGCCCGCAGCCGGAAGCCGCCGGTCGGTTCGGGGCCGTAATCCAGTGTGCCGCCGACCAGTTCGGCACGCTCGGTGAGACCGAGCAGGCCGTAGCCGGAGGACGGCAGTGCAAAGCCGGGCCGGCGCGGCGCGGAGTTGCCGACGTCGACGATCAGATCCTGGCCCGGCCCGCCGTCGATGCGCACCCGGACCGCGGCGCCGGGAGAATGCTTGCGCGCGTTGGTCAGTCCCTCCTGGGCGATGCGATACGCCGTGCGCGCGCTGGTCGCCGGGAGGTCGGCCGTCGTGGCGTCGGTGATCGACACGTCCATGCCCGCCGAGCGCGCCTCGTCGACCAGGCGCGCGAGGTCGGCGAGGGTCGGTTGCGGCGGTTCCGGGGTGTCGGTGAGCGCGTCGTCGCCGGTGCGTAAGACACCGAGCACCTCACGCAATTCCTGCAACGCGAGATGCGCGTTCTCAGCAATGGTTTTCGCGGTCGCGGCGGTCTGCTCCCTGGTCAGATCGGTGCGGAAACCGAGCGCACCGGCATGCATCGCCACCACCGAAATCCGATGCGCCAGCACGTCATGCATCTCCCGGGCGATGCGATTGCGTTCCAGCAGCCGCGCCTCGGCCGCCCGCGCGTGCTGCTCCCGCTCGGCCGTCTCGGCGCGAGAGCGCAACGACCACACCAGATCTCGCCGCGCCCCGACCGCGAAGCCGATCGCGACAATGGTGGCGATAGCCGCCGTGATCACCGCCGGTCCGACCCAATACGGCTCCAGGTCGGCTTCGGTCGGGTAGATCACGCTGTCGGTGAGTAGGCCGGTCCCGATGCTGACGACCGCCAGCGCGATGGTCTCGGGATAGCGCCGCCGGGTGGCCAGCGAACACAGCACCAGGGCCGCCGCGCCGTTGGCGGTGACCGACGCGGTGGACATCACCGTCACGATCGCCGCGATGGCCACCGGATACCGGCGCCGCAGCAGCGTCAGCAGCATGCATGCCACACCGAGCAGTGGATCGCCGATCTGGAACCAGGTGAGCAGCGCCCCGTCGATCGGCGCCATCTGGTCCTTGGTGGTCGACCAGGCCAGGAGGCCGATGCCCGCGACCGCTGCGAGTCGCCAGGCGTGTGACCACGGCCCAAGCGGTGGCGCCGACGACAGGGGAGCGGGGGACATGACGCGACTGTAGGTGGCGCGCGTTCGCTCGCGCATCGGTCTCCAGGGCGAATTCGGGTCGACCAAAGGATGAACCCGCCGTCGACCGATGGCCGATGTGCGATGACCTGCCTCGGGGCAATTATGAGTGACGGCGCGGCCAGTCAACGCAGGAAACGGAGTATGTGATGGGGAAGAACGTGTGGGTCGGATTGCAGATCGTCGGCATGGTCTTGCTGGTCGCGTCGGCCCAGGCCGTCATCCGCCTGGTCATCGATCACCGCAAATCCCAGGTGTGGGGCCTGCTCGACTGGGTGCCCGGCGGCTGGGGCGGGCAACTCGTTGTGCTCGTCGTGCTCGCCACGGGCGGCGGGATCCTCGCCGAACGCGCGAACAACAGGGTGAAGTTGCTCGAAGCCTGAGGTTCTGCTGCCCAGCTCCGGGAAAACCCTGACACCGCTGCCGAACCTTCCTGCCGTGCACACAGCTGCGGGCAATTTCTTTGCACAGCAGGATGATTCGCCCGCGTCGGAATCAGTGGGCCGATACTTCGGCGGGTTGCCAGTGCGGGTAGTCGCTGTAGCCCGCGGCGGTGCGGCCGTAGAGCAGGTGCTCGCGGATCGGGGCGAGCGGCAGGTCGTGGGTGATGCGATGGACGAGGTCGGGGTTCGAGATGAAGTGGCGACCGAACGACACCAGGTCGGCCAGGCCCGCGCGCAGCACCTCCTCGGCGGCCTCGGCCGTTGTCGGCGCGCGGTTTTCGCCGACATTGGCGATGAGGGTGCCGCGCCAGCGTGGCCGCAGGTCGGCCAGCGCCCGGTAGTTGTCGTTGTCGGTGAGGTGCAGGTATGCCAGGTCTCGGCGGTCGAGTTCGGTGACCAGCGTGCGGTAGAGCGGGGCCGGATCGGCTTCGACCATGTTGAACTGCGGGTTGCCGGGGGACAGGCGGATTCCGGTGCGGTGCGCGCCGATCTCGGCGGCCACGGAATCGACGACGGCCAGTGGCAGGCGCATCCGATTCTCGATCGACCCGCCGAATTCGTCGGTGCGCAGGTTGGTGTTGTCCGCCAGGAACTGATGCACGAAATAGCTGTTGGCGCCGTGGATTTCGACACCGTCGAAGCCGGCGGCGATGGCGTTGCGGGCCGCGATGGCATGCTGCTCGACCGCTGCCTCGATATCGGTGCGGCTGAGCACGGCCGGTGTGATCGGCTCACCCTTGCCGCCGTCGATCAGGTGCACCCGATCCTCGTCCAGCACTGCGGACGGACCGGCGGGCCAGGAGCCGTCGATCCGGGCGAGCGGGTGGCCTTTGCGTCCGCCGTGCATGAGCTGCGCGAAGATTCGGCCGCCGTTCGCATGGACGGCCGCGGTGACCCGTCGCCACGCCTCGACGTGGCGTTCGGTTTGCAGCCCGGGCACCCAGGCCTCGCTCTGCCCGGTCGAATGCGGCCAGATGCCCTCGGTCACGATGAGCCCGGCCGCCGCGCGCTGGGCGTAGTAGTCGGCGACATCGCTGGTCGGCGAGCCGTCGGGCAGCGAACGCAGCCGGGTCATCGGCGACATGACGATCCGATTGGGCAGTGCCCGTGCGGGATTGCGGTATTCGGTCAGTAGCAGCATTCCTGTACCGTAAAACCTGACATCAATGTCAGGTCAAGGAGCGATTGTGCGCATCGGTGAACTGGCCGAGCGGACCGGCGTCAGCGTCCGGTCGCTGCGGTATTACGAGACCAAGGGACTGCTCGCGTCGGAGCGAACCTCCGGCGGGCAGCGCGAGTACCCGGCGGCGGCCGTCGACCGGGTCCGGCGCATCCAGGAGATGTTCGCCGCCGGCCTGCACAGCGACACCGTCGGGGAACTACTGCCCTGCATCCACGACGTGGACGGCAGCCCGACCGCGGCCGCCACTCCGTTCCTGGTGCAGAAGCTCACCGGGGAGCGGGAGCGGATCGAACAGGCCATGCGCGACCTGGACCGCACCCGCGAGGTACTCGACAGTGTCATCGAGGCCGCCTCGGGCTCCAAGCCGCGTGCCGAGGGACAGGGATAGATCAGCAATTCCGCAGTGCGACAGCTCGAGCAGCGCGGTTGCCGGGTCCTGGCGGGACGGGCGGGGTCCGCGCCGCTACGGTGGAACCCATGGCTCTCGACAGCGGTACCGGAACGATCTCAGACCTCGACGGGGTGACGGCACCGATCGCCAAGACGGTGCCCACCGAACGCGTGCATCACGGCGACGTGTTCGTCGACGAGTACGAGTGGCTGCGGGACAAGGAGAACCCCGAGGTCATCTCGCACCTCGAGGCGGAGAACGCGTACACCGAGGCACAGACCGCGCATCTGGCCGAGCTGCGCGACTCGATCTTCGACGAGATCAAGGGCCGCACCCAGGAGACGGACCTGTCCGTGCCCACCAGGATGGGCGAGTACTGGTATTACTCGCGCAGCTTCGAGGGCAAGCAGTACGGCGTGCACTGCCGGTGTCCGATCGCGGCCGACGCCGAGGGCATCGATGCCTGGACCCCGCCGCAACTGGAGGCGGGCACCGAGGTGCCCGGCGAACAGATCCTGCTGGACAGCAACGTGGTCGCCGAGGGACACGACTTCTTCGCGCTGGGCGCGTTCTCGCTCAGCCATGACGGCAACCTGCTCGCCTACTCCGTGGACACCGTCGGTGACGAGCGGTACGTGCTGCGCTTCAAGGATCTGCGCACCGGGGAGATGCTGTCCGACGCGATCGCCGAGACGGCGCCGGGCGCGACCTGGTCGCTGGACGGCACGCACGTCTTCTATCAAACGGTCGACGAGTCCTGGCGGCCCGACACCGTGTGGCGGCACCGCCTCGGCGCCCCGACCGCCACCGATGTGAAGGTGTTCCACGAGCCCGACGAGCGCTACTGGGTGAGCATCACCTCGACCCGCTCGGAGAAGTACCTGATGATCTGGGTCGGCTCCAAGATCACCACCGAGGGCTGGGTGCTCGAATCCGACGATCCCGAGGGCGAATTCCGGGTCATCCTGCCGCGCCGCGAGGGCGTCGAGTACTCCGCCGAGCACGCGGTGGTCGGCGGCGAGGACCGATTCCTGATCCTGCACAACGACGTGGTCGACGGCGTGAAGGCGGAGAACTTCGTGCTCGCCGACGCACCGGTCGCCGATCCGTCGGACCTGACGCTGCTGATCGAGCACCGCGACGACGTGCGGCTCGAGGACGTCGACGCCTATGCCGATCACCTGGTGCTGAGCTACCGGCGCGAGGCGCTGACCCGGGTCGCGGTCTGGCCGCTGACCGACAGCGGGTACGGCGAGCGGCGCGAGCTCGACTTCGATCTGGAACTCTTCGCCGTCGGCGCGGGCGCGAACCCGGAGTGGGCGCAGCCGACCCTGCGCATCGGGCTGACCTCGTTCATCACGCCGGTGCAGGTGTTCGACTACGTGCCAGCCACCGGCGATCTGCTGCTGCGCAAGGAACAGCCGGTGCTCGGCGGCTACGACGCGAACGATTATGAGCAGCACCGGGATTGGGCGATCGCCGAGGACGGCACCCGGATCCCGATCTCGCTGGTGTGGAAGAAGGGGCTCGCGGTGGATTCGCCGAAGCCCCTACTGCTCTACGGATACGGCTCCTACGAGGCGAGCATGGATCCGTCCTTCTCGGTTTCGCGGCTGTCGCTGCTGGATCGCGGCATGGTGTTCGCGGTCGCGCACGTGCGTGGCGGCGGCGAGATGGGCCGGCTCTGGTACGAGAACGGCAAGACGCTCACCAAGAAGAACACCTTCACCGACTTCGTTTCGTGCGCAAGGCATTTGATCGATACCGGCAAGACCGCGGCGGACCGGATGATCGCCGACGGTGGCAGCGCGGGTGGCCTGCTGATGGGTGCGGTGGCGAACCTGGCGCCGGAGCTGTTCGCGGGCATCCTGGCGAATGTTCCGTTCGTCGATCCGCTCACCTCGATCCTGGATCCGTCGCTGCCGCTGACCGTCATCGAATGGGACGAGTGGGGTAACCCATTGGCGGACAAGGACGTCTACGACTACATGAAGTCCTACGCCCCGTACGAGAACATCGAGGCCAAGGACTACCCGGCCATTCTGGCCATCACCAGCCTCAACGACACCCGGGTGCTCTACGTCGAACCCGCCAAGTGGGTCGCGAAACTCCGCGCCACCAAGACCGGCGACGCGCAACTGCTGCTGAAGACCGAGATGAGCGCGGGCCACGGCGGTGTCAGCGGCCGATACGAGAAGTGGAAGGAAGTCGCCTTCGAGTACGCCTGGGTGCTGGACCGGGTCGGTCTGGCCGACGCGTAGTCCCTGGCGTGCGACCGGCCCGCAGGTCGGTCGCACGCCAGGAACTGTCTCGAAGGTAGAGCGGATCCAGAATTCGTGCGTCAGTCGATCCCCGGCATCGCGATCGGCAAGCCATGTTGCCGTGCGACCGTTGCCATCGTTTTGTCGTAAGTAACCAGCGCGACCAACTCGGATCCCAACTGCGTAGCACTGGCCACATGAATGGCGTCCAACGACTTCAGCCCGCCAGGAAGATAGGCAGCAAGGTCGCGGATGCGGTCGTTCACCGGGATGCTCGCATACTCATTTATCATCTCGCGCATCAGCATCGGATAGCTGCCGAGTCGATCGCATTCGCGCACCGACTCGACGAATCCGATAGTGCTGGTTGCCGGTGTAGCCGTCGGGTACTGGTTCAGGAAACGATCGAGATCAGCAGCGTGTTTACGACCGACAACCTTGGTGATGATTGCGGACGTGTCCAGATAGAGGATCACTTCTAGACATCCTCCTCGTCGGCCAGATCGGGAAAGGCGTCTTCGAGGGTGGATAGATCTTCACCTGCGACTATCCGGCGGAAAAGTTCTTCTTTCCGCTCGTCGAGCCTGGCGCTGCGCCGCTCCCATGCATCGACTTTGGCCTGATCGACCTCGACGTTCTTGTACTTGTCGAAGGTCTCGAGCATCTGCCCGACAGTCCGGGCACCGCCCGGCGGTTCGATGATCACTCCTTGCGCCACCAGCCGGTCATACGTGCTCATCTCATCGAACGGTGGCGAGAGAACAGCAATGGTCTTACCGTGTTTGGTCACTTGGATTTTTTCCCCCTGCTCGACTGCCGCGAGTATCGCGCTTGGGTTGTAAGAGAATTCCCTGACAGAAACTGTCCGCATCCGAGCGTCTCCCCTCGATCGAGGGTCCCACGGGCTGAATCGGCGAGCGCCGAGCCCGACAAAGTGCTTACCTGAGGGTACAACGTGTAGGCACAACAGGAAAAGGGATTTCGGCGAGAACGTGTGTCACGGTGTTCTTCGCCCGGTCATCCCGCCTGCACGCCCAGTACATCTGCCCCTGGCACCGTAAATTCATGAACGCTGAGCTGGTCGTATCCATTTCCGGGATCAGGGACACCACTCGGGACGCGGCGATCGAGTTCGCCGCCGAGATGGACCAGCGCGGTGTGCCACTGTCGCTGCTCGTGGCGCCCCGGTTGAAGGGCAAATACAAGCTGGTCGATGATCCGGCGACGCAGGCGTGGCTGCGCGGCCGCCGGGCCCGCGGCGACGCGATCGTGCTGCACGGCTACGACCAGGCCGCGACCAAGCGTCGCCGGGCCGAATTCGCCACGCTGCCAAGGCATGAGGCGCGGCTGCGGCTCACCGCGGCGGATCGGGTGATGGAGCGAGTGGAGTTGCGCACCCGCCTGTTCGCCGCACCACGCTGGGACGCCTCCGCGGGCGCCATCGAGGCGCTGCCCGAGGTCGGCTTCCGGGTCGCGCTCGGCCTGACGTCCATCCTCGACCTGGAACACAATGTGGCACAGAAGGTTCGGGTGTACGGCATCGGCGAGGGCTTCCGTGCCGAACCGTGGTGGTGTCGCGCGCTGGTGATGGGCGCGGCGCGCACCGCGCGCCGCGGCGGCATGCTGCGCCTCGCGGTGTCGGCCGCGCAACTGGAACGTTCCGGCCCGCGTCAGGCCATGCTCGACGCCGTCGACCTGGCGCTGTTCCACGGCGCGACCGGCGCCGTCTACCGCTGGGAACCGCCCGCCATCGCGCGCGCGGCCTGAAAGACGCCGCGGCGTGGTGTGGTCGGGCACCGCGGCTCGTGGTTATCGGCACCGCCGGGCGTGTGGCCGATCGGCGCCGCCGCTCGTGAAATGGCGTAAATCGAGCGGCGGCGCTCCAGCGTCGAACCGGTCAGGCAGGCTCGATCTTCTTGTCCGGCACCGCCGCTCGCGCACTGTGGGTGAACCCGCCGGCTTCCTGCCGGGTGAGCGAGGTCGAAAACGGATGCTGCACCAGCTGTTTCATGCACCGCTCGAAGTCGGCCAGCAGCAGATCGGCCATGTCGACGGTGAAGCCGTGCCGGATCACCGCGCGCATGATCGTCTCGTCTTCCCGGTCGGCCGGTAGCGGATACGCGGCGATCAGCCAGCCCCTGCTGCGCAGCCGGTCCGACAGGTCGTACAGGTTGAACCCGGGATCGCCGATCAGTCGCCACGCCACCGCGGTGATGCCCCGGTGCGGATCGCCGTCGTGGATCATCTCGAACACCCCGAGCTCGCGCAGCCCCGTCGCCAGATGCTGCGCCGCGCGGTAGATGGCGGACTGCACGCGGGTATATCCGGTGCGGCCGAGCCGGATGAACTCGTAGTACTGGGTGATCGCCTGTCCGCCGGGCCGCGAGAAATTCAGGTTGAAGGTGCCGATGCTCCCGCCGAGGTAGTCCACGTCGAAGATCAGCTCGGCGGGCAGGTCGGCTGTCTCGCGCCAGATCGCCCAGCCGACGCCGAGCGGCGCGAGCCCGGTCTTGTGGCCGGAGGCGTTGATCGACTTCACCCGCGGCAGCCGGAAATCCCACTCCAGGTCCGACGCGGTGAACGGGGCGAGGAAGCCGCCGCTGGCCGCGTCGACGTGGATCGGGATATCCAACCCGGTCGACTCTTGCAGCTGATCGAGGGCGCGGCTGATCCCGGCGACATCCTCGAACAACCCGGTGAATGTCTGCCCGAAGGTGGGCACCACCATGATGGTTCGCTCGTCGCAGTAGTCGGCCAGGTCGTCCGGGTGCATGGTCAGGCGGTCGCCGCGCAGTGGGATCTGGCGGATCTCGACGTCGAAGTACCTCGCGAATTTTTCCCAGCAGACCTGCACCGGCCCGCACACGAAATTGGGTGTGCCGGTGCCGCCGCGTTGCCGCCAGCGGAACTTGGCGGCCAGCCCGCCGAGCATCGCGGCCTCGCTGGACCCGGTGGTCGAGGTGCCGTGCGTGCCCGCCGGATCGGGGGAGTGCCACAGGTCGGCGATCATCCGGACGCAGCGTCGCTCGAGCTCGGCGGTCTGCGGGTATTCGTCCTTGTCGACGATGTTCTTGTCCAGCGCTTCGACCATTACCCGGCGGGCCTGTTCGTCCACCCAGGTGGTGCAGAAGGTGGCCAGATTCATCCGGGAGACGCCGTCGAGCATGAGTTCGTCGTGCACGATCTCGTAGGCGACCTCGGCGAAGAGTTCGTGGTCCGGGAAACCCGCCTTGGGCGCGACCCGGCTCATGCCGGGCAGGGCGAACAGGTCGTCGGAGTCTGCGCTGTGGGACATCGGGTGGCCTCCGGAGTATCGGCTCGCGTAGTGGTACCGAACTGCAGTCACCCAACACAATCACACCGAGGCCGATCGAGCAGCCGATGCCGTCGCCGGAAGTCGGGCGACACGGACTGCTCGGTCGACTAGATTTCCAGCTTTGTATCGGTTGGTTTGTGCGAGAGTGAGACAGCGGCGCTGTCGGCCGCTCTCGCCCGGACCGTCCCGGCATTCTGGTGCGCGACATGGAGCGCGACGACACGAAGAAGTGAGGCGCTGGCAATGACCGACGATTCCCGCACTGCTGAGTTACGCGCGAAGGTAGCCGCGCTCATGCCGCAGGCGAAAACCGATCTGACGCAGCTTGTTTCGTTCAAGTCGGTGGCCGACGCCCGCCAGTTCCCGCCGGAGGAATGCGAGCGGGCCGCGCAGTGGGTCGCGGACGCGTTCGTCGCGGCGGGCCTGACCAGGGCCGGGCTGCACGAGACGCCGGACGGCAGCAAGGCCGTCATCGCCGCCCGCCCCGCGCCGCCCGGCGCGCCGACGGTGCTGCTGTACTGCCACTACGACGTGCAGCCGCCGCTGGACAGCGCGGCCTGGCGCACGCCGGTCTGGGAGCTGACCGAGAAGAACGGCCGCTGGTACGGTCGCGGCGCCGCCGACTGCAAGGGCAACATCGTCATGCACCTGACCGCGCTGCGCGCGCTGGGGCCCGACCTGCCGCTGGGTGTGATGGTGGTCGCCGAGGGGTCCGAGGAGCAGGGCACCGGCGGGCTGGAGCGTTTCGTCGAGGCCAACCCGGATCTGTTGCGGGCCAATGCGATCCTGATCGGCGACTGCGGCAACTTCGCCGCCGGCGTGCCGACGCTGACCGAAACGTTGCGTGGCAGCGTAGGTCTCGTTGTCACCATTCAAACCCTCACGGGGCCTTTGCATTCCGGTATGTTCGGCGGACCGTCGCCGGACGCGCTCGCCGCGCTGATCCACCTGCTCGCCACGCTGCGCGACGAGCACGGCAACACCACGGTGGCCGGGCTGCCGAACGATCAGCGTTGGTCCGGCGTGCAGTATCCGGAGGACCAATACCGTACCGACGCAGGCGTATTGCGCGGCGTCGAGCTGGTCGGTGACGGCACCGTCGCCGACATGCTCTGGGCGCGACCGGCTTTGACGGTGCTCGGGATCGATGTCCCGCCGGTGATCGGCTCGGCCGCCGCCATCCAGCCGTCGGCCCGCGCCCGGCTCAGCCTGCGTATCCCGCCGGGCACCGATCCGGAGCAGGCGCACAAGGCGCTCGTCGCGCACCTCGAGGCGAACACCCCGTGGAATGCCCAGCTCACCATCGAACTGGAGGGCATCGGCGCGCCGTTCCGTTCCGGCGCGGGCGGTCCCGCGCGCGAGGCGATGGAGACCGCGCTGGCCGCCTCGTACGGCCGCGCGGCCACCACACAGGGGCAGGGCGGATCGATTCCGCTGTGCAACGTCTTCGCCGATATCTACCCGGACGCCGAGATCATGTTGCTCGGCGTCGAGGAACCGACGTGCTTGATCCACGCCCCCAACGAGAGCGTGGACCCGGCCGAAATCGAGCGCATGGCACTGGCCGAGGCGCTGTTCCTGCTGAACTACGCCGAGCAGCCCGGATAGCTCCGTGCCGAGCCGGCAGCGCTAGAACTCGCGCTGGTCTTCCGGCTCGACCACGGTGAATTCCGTGCCGGCCGGCCCCATTTCGGACAACCGGCCGAAGTAGATGCCCTGCGCCGCCTGCTCGATGATGCCGTAGTGAATGGGCAGCGCGGTGCGCGGCGCGACCGCACGCAGGTAGTCCACCGCCTCGCTGAGCTTCATCCACGGCGCGGCCGCCGGGATGGCGAGCACGCCGACCTGGACCGGCGGCACCCACAGTGAGTCGCCGGGATGCACGAGCTGCGCCGGATCGTCCGGGGTGCCGAGCTGGAACACGGTGTTGTCGACCACCGGGATTTCCGGGTGGATCACCGCGTGCCTGCCGCCGCCTCCGGTGATCTGCAGATCGCCCAGCGTGAGCACGTTGCCCGCGTGCACCGCCTCCCACTTTTCGCCGCGCTGCTGCGCGGTCTGCGGATCGGCGAGCAGCCGGGCGCCGGGGTTGGCGTCGACCAGTGCCTCGATTCGGTTCGGATCGATGTGGTCCGGATGCTGATGGGTGATCGCGATGGCGTCCAGATCGGTGAGCCCCTCGAAGCCGTGCGAGAAGGTGCCCGGGTCGAACAGCACCTTCTTGCCGTGTAGCTCGACGAGGAGGCAGGAGTGGCCGAAGTGAGCTATGCGCATTCCGCCATGTTATTGCGCGACCAGAATTCGGGCACGCGGTGCGGATTTTGGCCGACCCCGAGGACGGCGCGGGCAACAAGCACAACTACGCTGCTCAGGTAACCCCCCACCACCACATGAGGAGCAACGCGTGGCACGAGTCGTGGTCGAGGTGATGCCGAAGGCCGAGATCCTGGACCCCCAGGGACAGGCCATCGTCGGTGCGCTCCCGCGCCTGGGATTCGAGGGCATCTCGGATGTACGGCAGGGCAAGCGATTCGAACTCGACGTCGACGACAGTGTCGGTGACGCCGAGCTCGAGCAGATCGCGGAGGCACTGCTGTGCAACACCGTGATCGAGGAGTGGAAAGTCACCCGGCTGTCATGACTGCCCGCATCGGAGTCATTACTTTTCCGGGCACGCTCGACGATGTCGACGCGGCCCGGGCGGTGCGCCTGGCCGGTGCCGAGGCGGTCAGCCTGTGGCATGCCGACGCCGACCTGAAGAATGTCGACGCGGTGATCGTGCCCGGCGGCTTCTCCTACGGTGACTACCTGCGCGCAGGCGCTATCGCCCGGTTCGCGCCGGTGATGGGTGAGGTCGTGCGTGCCGCGAAGACCGGTCTGCCGGTGCTCGGCATCTGCAACGGTTTCCAGGTGCTGTGTGAGGCCGGTCTGCTGCCCGGCGCGTTGACCCGCAACGAGGGACTGCACTTCATCTGCCGCGACGAGTGGCTGCGGGTGGAATCGGCGTCGACCGTGTGGACTTCGCGCTATGAGGCCGGTGCCCAGATCCTGATCCCGTTGAAGTCCGGCGAGGGTCGCTTCCAGGCTTCTGCCGCTGTGCTCGACGAGCTCGAGGGCGAGGGCCGGGTGGTGTTCCGCTACGCGGGCGACAACCCGAACGGTTCGCAGCGCGGCATCGCGGGCATCGCCTCGGCCGACGGCCGCATCGTCGGCTTGATGCCGCACCCCGAACACGCCACCGAGGCACTGACCGGCCCGAGCGACGACGGCCTCGGCCTGTTCCTCTCGGTGCTGGACACCCTGGTCTCGGCCTGATCGATCGGGCGATTCGCAACCACGACAGCGCGAGTTCTGCGAGCGCTGTTCGCGGCCCGTCTCGCGTTTGAGCTGTCGAAGCGCATGGGCCGCAGGCGCGAGTCTCGACAGCTCAAACGCGAGACACCCAGGGGCCGCGAACACGCGGCGCCGCAGGGGCCGCAAATAGACAGAGCTCAGGTGATTCGGGCGACGATATCGAAGCGGACGCCGTTGGCACGGGCGATGTAGCCGTGCTGGATGGCCTGGTTGCCTTGGAAGGCGCGCTGCCCGCCCGGCGTCTCCAGCAGCACGCCGTGGTCGATCGCGCCGAGCACATCGGGCACCCGCAGCGAGCCCACCGCGTGCGCGAGCCCGGCCAGCGTGTGAATGGCCTCGTAGGTCATGTTGCTGAAGCTGGTCAGCGCAGGCGCGAATTCGCCGTGCAGTTTGCGATAGCGGTTGACCCGGTCCCGACCGTCCGAGGTGTGTTCGTCGATGAAGAAGCTCGACGCGACATAGAAGTTGTGGTTGGCGCTCGCACCGCCCGCCAGTAACACGTTCTCGTCGGCGGCGGGGCTGATCCGCAGCTGCTCGGCGGCCCGTCCGGTCGCGGCGAACTGCCGGTTGAACCGGGACACATCCGCGCCGACCATCAGGATCACCACGCCGTCGGCCTGGTCGAGCGCCGGATGGTTCAGGAAGTCGCCGAAATCGGGTGCACCGAGCGGGACGAATCGCTCCAGCACGACGTCGGCGGGGTTGCTGAGGCTGTTGCGGATGGCTTTGGCCGACTCCCGAGGCCAGATGTAATCGTTGCCGATGATGGCCCAGCGGCGCACGCCGTGCTCGCGTGCGAGCCAGCGCAGGGCGGGCAGTGTCTGCCCCGCCGGGTGCTCGCCGAGCATCAGCACACCGGGTAGTTCGTCCGGTAGCCCCTCGTGCCCGGTGGCGAATAAATAGGGCACCCGGCTGTCGGTCGCCCGGGCCACCACCCGCCGCACCGCGGAGGTGTGCCAGCCGGTGATCGCATCGACCATGCCGGTGGCCAGCAGCGCGGAAACCTCGCTGGCCACCTCGTGCGGCGGGCGGCCGCCATCAATATTCGTAGTACGAATTTCGCGCCCGAGAATTCCTGTGCCCCGGTTGATTTCGTCGACTGCAAGGGAAATCGCCGCGTCGCAGGAGGGGGCCACGATACCGCCTGGTCCCTGCATCGGGACTATGTTCAGGATCTCGATTGTGCCCTCTGGGCTCTCGCCGAACGCCGGCATTCGGTACTCTTCTTCTCGTTAGAGCGAAATTCATGGCAGGCAGGAATAACAATGACGACCATTGTAAGCGGATATTCGACGCTGCATGGTGCGCTGCGTGCCGCGGAACGCGGTTGGCTGCGTCACTTGGACGCCGCACTGTGTGCCAGGCAGCTCACACCCGACCAGTGGTCGATGTTGTCGAATCTCTCCAGTGAGACCGGCATCACCATGAGCGAGCTGGCGGCCAGGTCGCAGCTTGCCCCGTCCTCGGCGACCAGGCACGCGGACTACCTGGCCGAGCGCGGTCTGATCTTCCGGCTGGCGGCGCAGGACGACCGCCGGCGGATCCTGATCGGGCTGAGCCGGCTCGGCGCGGAGTTGGTCGCGTCGGTGCGGGCCGAGGAGGCGCGGGCGGAGCAGGAACTGCGGTCCCGGATCGGTGCGCGCCGCTACACCGAACTGATGCGTTTGCTAGAACTCGTTTCAGCGAACCCCGAGTAGCGCTAATTCAGCGGACGAATGTCCCGAAAGTCCGATCCGTGGTGATTTGCGGCTATCGGCCGCCCACTCGTCAATTCTGTGTGGAATTGATTGACCGCGAACGATTCGGTAGATCCGAAGCGTAAACCTTTCTGATTCGCGTCGTTGACGCGACGGCAACCGTGTGATTGCGATCTGCGCATCGCGATCGTGCTGGCGGTTCCGTCCTCTTGTTGCGTCCTGTGGCGACCTTTGTCGGCCTGTGGGCCGAGTTTCCAATCCTGCGCTTTTGCATAAATCGCGGGACGGATGGTATGGGGATTGTCCGATGGGCCGCGTTCGATGGATTTGCTTGCGCCGGTTGAGCATTCGGCTGGTCGGTCGATCGTCCAATTCGATTAACGAGCATTGGTGTCCAATTAAATTCGCCGCCCAGAACGGGGGTGTGTCGTTGAATTTGCCGACACGCCGAGTCGGTTCGAGGTTTGTTCCTCGACAGTTGGCATGATCACCAACGCTAAGTCATCCATGGATCGACCTACTATCAGGAGGAACAATGCTGCTGCCCGTGGTTGGAAGTATGGCCGGAGCCGCTGTTGCCGCACTGACCGTCATTCTCGGCATCATCATCGCGGTCGTCTAACTTTCCAACCGACCGAGTTCGTCAAACGCCTCCGATGTGAGGCAACGTCGGCTACTTTCTGATATGTCGAGGAAGTCGACAGTCTGAAATCGGCGGTGGCGTCCGCCACCGATCGATCAAATGGTTCGACCTACTATCAGGAGGAACAATGCTGCTCCCCGTCGTTGGAAGTATGGCCGGTGCCGCTGTTGCCGCTCTGACCGTGATTCTCGGCATCATCATCGCGGTCGTCTAGCTCGCTGAGCTGATCGAGATCACGAAGCCGCCTCCGCGTGAGGCGGCCTCGGCCGATTTTATTATCGGCCGCCAATGTTCTACAGTCTCCAATCGGCAGTCGGCGTCATCGCTACTGCTCGATCATTGATCCACCGACAAACAGGAGAAAAAATGCTGCTCCCCGGTGTTGGTAGTTTCCTCGGTGCTGCTGTCGCGGCCCTCGGCGTGATTCTGGCGATCATCATCGCCGTCGTCTAGTCAGCAGCCTTTCAGCTAGCTGAGTTCGTGAAATGCCTCCTCGGTGAGGCGAACCTCGGCTGATTCGCTGTGGTCGAGGCAGCTCGACATCTGATCAGGCTCGACCGACAAACAGGAGGAACTGTGCTTCTGCCCGGTGTTGGTAGTTTTCTGGGTGCTGCCGTTGCGGCCCTCGGCGTGATTCTCGCAATCATCATCGCCGTCGTCTAGCTAGAAACCGTCCGGCCGGCTGAGGTCGAGATCGTGCCGGATGCTCCGCATCATCGAGCGTCCGACTGGAAGTCTCCGAGCAGGCCGAATTCATGAACGCCTCCCGAGTGAGGCTGTTCGACATTCACAAGCCACAAACTGGCAATGATGACCACTGCGCATCGCAGTGGATCAATCCATAAACAGGAGGAAGAATGCTGCTCCCCGGTGTTGGTAGTTTTCTCGGTGCTGCCGTTGCGGCCCTCGGTGTGATTCTGGCGATCATCATCGCGGTCGTCTAGTTTGCACCCGCCCGGCTGGGCCCCTGCCTAGCCGGACAGATATCGAGATCGTGCCGGACGCACTGCAGGCGTCCGGCACGATCTCGTTTCCGGATATAGGTATGTACGAGAAAACCGCACTGCATTCCTGACGCGCCTGCGTGGGTAACTCTCGATGTCGAAGCTCAGAGCACCCCGGCGGCGCTTTTCCCCGAGACTGGCCGCTGATCTGTCGCGCCGCTCGATTCCCAATGCGTATCGCTGGCCTTCATGGCCCCACGCTGTCGGACAACTTCCATACGGCCGCACCCTGTGCGTCCCCACGATCTACCTTGTCCCGCGGGGTGACTCGCGCCCGCCAACGCAAGGAGGACCGGGCGGCCGATGCAACAGGCCGTACCCGGTCCTCCAGGACCCGTCTAGCAGCTGGTCGGTAGCGGTTTAGGCAGGCAAGCCCATGCCGTGCGCGAGCACCGGCCAGGACGCCTTCAGCTCGTCCTGCCAGTAGCCCCACGAATGCGTACCCGAGTCGCGCAGCGCGTAGGTCGCCGGGATGCCGAGTTCGTTCAGCCTGGTCCGCAGGTTCTGCGCGCAGTTGTTGGTGGCCGCCTCGATCATGCCGCCGATCAGGATCTGATTGGCAAGGCCGCTCACGCCCGGCTGGGTGTGCGGGCCGTCCAGGGTGTCATAACGGCCGGGCAGGCCGTTGCCCGACGAAATGTACAGTTCCGTGCCGCGCAGCCCCTCGGCGTTGACGTACGGATCGTTGGCGACCCAATCGGGTGATCCTGTCGGCCCCCACATGTTCTCGTGGTTGGCATTGCCGTATCCGTCGACCACGAATTTCACGAACCGGGATCCGAGCGGGTCGCTGGTCTGGGCGCAACCGCTATAGGCGGCAGCCGCTTTGAAGAGACCCGGCTTGGCGATGGGCAGGGCCAGCACCGTGGTGGCCGAGGTGGAGATGCCCGCGATGGAATTCACGCCATTGGTGCCGAGGGCCGCGTCGATGATCGGCGGCAGTTCCTCGGTCAGGTAGGTCTTCCACTTGTTGCGCCCGAGTACCGGGTCATCCTTGATCCAGTCGGTGTAATAACTGAACATGCCGCCGATCGGCAGCACCAGGTTGACGTTTTTGTCCGCCATGAACTCGCGCGCGTCGCTTTGCGCCTGCCAGGAGGCGATGTCGATCCCGCCGCCCGCGCCGCTCAGCAGATACAGGGCCGGCCGTGGCGCCGAAGTATCCGCGGGGCGCTGGATCTCGACCGGAAAAGTCTTGTCCATTGCCGCGGAATAAACCTGAAGTCGGATATTGCGATTGTCGATGGACTCGGTGTCGGTTATCCGCGAGCCATCCGGTGAAGTAACCGAGGTGGTTACCAGTTTCGCGTCGGCGGCCGGATCGGCCGTGGCCGCCGATACCCCCAATGTTGTCATAGCGCAGGCGATCAGTCCGGACGCCGCGATGGTGGCTACGGAACGTGATCTGCGGGAGTTGTGCGCTTCTGCGTTTACGCTCCAATTCATAGGACAAGCTTTTAGCACGTCGCTCGTACTGTTCGTGCGGCGACACGATGTAATGTCCGAATTACGTAGAACGGCTTACGAACTGGTCAGTTGACATGCGGCGCTATCCGTTGCCGCCATGCGGCGCAACGATGTTCGACGCGCCAACACCTCCGGAAGGGTCCGTTCGGAAATATTCACGGCGATTCGCCCATGTCCGGCAGGCAAAGCACGCTCGGCAAATGCGGCATAAACGTGCACTGACCGGACTCGGTAGGTGGTCTGCATAATTCCTTGGGTACGATCACCGCCGGGGTATTCAGCCCCGAACATCCGATCGAGCTCTCCGAAGGGTGAATTCATGAAGATGCTCAACCCGCGTTACGCCTTCGCCACTCTCGCCATCAGCGGGATCGCCGCAGGTGCATCGTTGTTCGGAACGGGAATTGCGTCCGCGGACATGATCGGCGATCTGTCGCCGCTGCTCACCTCGCAGTGCTCCTTCACGCAAATTGACGGCGCGATCCACACGGAACTGCCGGAGATGGCCGCGCGCCTGGATGCCTCGCCGATGCAGAAGGGCATGCTGAAGATGGCCTACGAGGTCGCGCCGGAAATGCGGGCGAACACGCTGCAGCAGCTGGTCGGCCAGAAGGTGACCAAC
Source organism: Nocardia sp. NPDC046473 (assembly GCF_040645995.1). Lineage (NCBI taxonomy): Bacteria > Bacillati > Actinomycetota > Actinomycetes > Mycobacteriales > Nocardiaceae > Nocardia > Nocardia sp. NPDC046473. The sequence continues at coordinate 88,780 of NZ_JBEYZJ010000002.1, read as the reverse complement.
GGCCTGGACCAGGCGCTGGGCGAGAGCCCGGACCTCGGCGCCAAGATGAGCCGCGTCGGCGCGACCTGCGACACGTACGCCAAGTAGTTCAGCTCCCCCCAGCAGTACCGAGCAGCAGCGCGATGACTTAGCGGATGACTTAGCAGATAGTAGGTGGGCAGGTCGGCGTTCGCGCCCGGCGGGAACGCCACCGGCCCTGCCCTGATCAGCACTTCCGGTGTACAAGATCACCGGCCCCTAGGATCGCAGGCATGCCCGTATCCACCACCGCAGCCACGGCCACCGGGTTGTGCGCGTTCATCGATGAGTCGCCCTCGCCCTTCCACGTCTGCCGGACGCTGGCAGCCGAACTGGACGCGAACGGTTTCACCCGGCTCGACGAATCGGCACCGTGGCCATCGGACGGCCCGAGCAAGCACTACGTGGTGCGCGGCGCCTCACTGATCGCCTGGGCCACGGCGGACGCCGCGGGGGTGACACCGTTCCGAGTGGTCGGAGCGCACACCGACAGCCCGAACCTGCGCGTCAAACAGCATCCCGATCTGGCGTCGGCGGGCTGGCAGCTGGTCGCCCTGGAGCCTTACGGCGGCGCGTGGCTCAATTCCTGGCTCGACCGCGAGCTCGGCATCTCGGGGCGGCTCACCGCCCGTGACGGAGATGCGGTGCGCGAGCGGCTGGTTCGCATCGACGAGCCGATCCTGCGGGTGCCGCAGCTGGCCATTCACCTGTCCGACGACCGCAAGGGCGTCACGCTGGATCCGCAGCGGCACGTCAACGCGGTGTGGGGCGTCGGCGGTGAGCCGCGTTCGTTCCTGGCCTTCGTCGCCGAGCACGCGGACCTCGACCCGGCCTCGGTGCTCGGCTGGGAACTGATGACGCACGACCTGGCGCCGAGCCGCATCGTCGGGCGCGACCAGGATCTGGTCAGCGCGCCCAGACTGGACAACCAGGTCACCTGCTACGCGGGCCTGCAGGCCTTCCTCGCCGCGGCCGAAGAGCCGGGCGCGGCCATTCCCGTGTTCGCCACGTTCGACCACGAGGAGGTCGGCAGCCAGTCCGATCGCGGCGCCCAGTCCGATCTGCTGCCGACGGTGCTGGAACGGATCGTGTTGTCGCGCGGCGGCGATCGCTCCGAATTCTTTGCCGCCCTGGCCGCTTCGGTCTGCGCCTCCGGCGACATGGCGCACGCGACGCACCCCAACTATCCCGAGCGGCACGAGCCCGCACACCGGATCCAGGTGAACGGCGGCCCGGTGCTCAAGGTCAACCAGAACCTGCGTTACGCCACCGACGCCGTCGGGGCCGGCGCGTTCGCGCTGGCGTGCGCGCAGGCCGGAGTTCCGTTGCAGCGCTACGTGCATCGCGCCGATCTGCCGTGCGGCTCCACCATCGGTCCGATGACGGCCGCGGGCACCGGCATGACGACGGTCGACGTGGGCGCGGCCCAGCTGGCCATGCATTCGGCGCGCGAAATCATGGGCGCGGCCGACATTCCGGCCTACGCCGCGGCGCTGGCCGCCTTCCTGACGCCTGCCGTTACCGGGTGATAGGTCGCCACCGCGACAACGAACACCGCGAGGGTGGCGAGCACATAACTGCTGCCGATGAGCTGCTGCCACCAGGCCCAGCCGAGCTCCTTGTCCTCGGAGTGCGGCAGCAGCCACTGCGGTCCGATGATGAACATGACGGTCAGCACGCCGACGGAGCCCAGGAACAGCGGGCTGCGTCGGCCGCGCACGATCGCGTCCGCCGTCACCACCAGCGCGGGCGCGATCCACACCCAGTGGTGTGACCAGGAGATCGGCGAAACCAGCAGCACCACCGCGGCATTCACCAGCAGCGCGGCCACGTTCGCACCCGCGTCGATCAGCCGGTGCATCCAGACGGCGGCCAAGGCGACCGCCACCAGCGACAACGCGATCCAGAGCAGAGTGGCCACCGAGTCCGCGACGCCGAGCCGGAACACCATGCCCTTGATCGACTGATTGCCCGCGAAGTACGGCGGCCCGATCCGGCCGGTGTCGGCGAGCGTGTGGAACCAGTACTCGGCCGAATCACTCGGGAACAGCAGGAAACCCAGGCCGATCGCCCCGATCGCGGAGACGACCAGCGTGCCCGCCGCCTTCCAATCCTTGCGCAGCAGGAAGTACAGCAGGTACCCGCCGGGAATCAGCTTCACTGACACCGCGATGCCGATCAGCATGCCGCGCGGCCAGAATGGCTTGCGCACCAGGCAGTCCAGCGTGATCGCGGCCATCAGGACCAGGTTGATCTGGCCGAAGCCGAAGGTCTGGCGCAACGGTTCGAAGGTCTGCAGCAGCGCGACCGCGCCGATGACGATCGTCGCCGTGGTGACCCGGGGCAGCTCGGGCCGGATCCGCGCGAGCACCACCCACAGGGTGGCGCCGAGGCTGGCCAGCGAGGTGACCACGACCAGCACCTCGGCCACCGGCAACGGGATCAGCGCGAGCGGCGCGAAGAACAGCGCGGCGAGCGGGGGATAGGTGAACGGCAACCCGATTCCGGCGACCGGCGGCATCGGCCCGTAGAGCTCGCCGTCGTCGAGCCAGACCCGGGCGCCGTTGCGGTACACCTGCAGATCGATGTAGCCGGACCACCAGTGGACCAGTAGCGACAGCGCCGCGGACGCGGCGAACAGGCCGATCGCGGCCAGCAGCCAGCGCCGCTGCTCGCGCGACAATGGCACGCGCGCAGAGCTGGTCGGCTCGGCGGGCGCACTGCCATTCAGGTTCTTCGAGGCAACCGGCTCAGCGGAATCCGCAACCCCCGATCGTTCGTTCACGGGCTCAGAGTATCTGTGACCGGTGGTGTGACCCCCGTCGGCGCGCGCGGTCCCGGTTGCGGCCTGTGACCTGGCGCACGCTGAATGCGGCGAACCGGGCGGACGGGAGATGCGGCCCGCTGCCCACCAAAGGTCACGGCTAAACTTCCAGGCGAATCCCCAGCTTCGCGCTCCCGGCCCGAAAGGACCCCTGACATGGTCGGGTCAAGCGCGGAGGCGGTAGCGCAGCGTAACCACGCAGCGCGCCCGATCATGTCGAAAGGACGCTGTATCCCGTGACTTCGCAGGTCGACACCGTCAGCGCAGCCGCAGCAACTCCCGACGTGCCGCAACCCTATAAAGAGCTGGGTCTGAAGGACGACGAGTACGCCCGCATCAAGGAAATTCTCGGCCGTCGGCCGACCGACGCCGAACTGGCGATGTACTCGGTGATGTGGAGCGAGCACTGCTCCTACAAGTCGTCGAAGGTGCACCTGCGCTACTTCGGCCAGACGACCACCGATGAGATGCGGGCCTCGATGCTCGCGGGCATCGGTGAGAACGCGGGCGTCGTCGATATCGGCGACGGCTGGGCGGTCACCTTCAAGGTGGAAAGCCACAACCACCCGTCCTACGTCGAGCCGTATCAGGGCGCGGCGACCGGCGTCGGCGGCATCGTGCGCGACATCATGGCGATGGGCGCCCGGCCGATCGCGGTGATGGACCAGCTGCGCTTCGGCGCGGCGGACGCGGCCGACACCCGGCGCGTGGTCGACGGTGTGGTGCGCGGCGTCGGCGGTTACGGCAACTCGCTCGGCCTGCCGAATATCGGCGGCGAGACCGTGTTCGACCCGTCCTACCAGGGCAATCCGCTGGTGAACGCGCTGTGCGCGGGCGTGATGCGGGTCGAGGACCTGCACCTGGCCTTTGCCTCCGGCACCGGCAACAAGATCATTCTGTTCGGCGCGCGCACCGGCCTCGACGGCATCGGCGGCGTCTCCGTGCTGGCCTCGGACACCTTCTCCGGTGACGAGTCGGGCACCGGCCGTAAGAAGCTGCCCAGCGTGCAGGTCGGCGACCCGTTCACCGAGAAAGTGCTCATCGAGTGCTGTCTCGAGCTGTACGCGGCCAAGCTGGTGGTCGGCATCCAGGACCTCGGCGGCGCCGGGTTGTCCTGTGCCACTTCCGAACTCGCGGCGGCCGGCGACGGTGGCATGCACATCGACCTGGACCAGGTGCCGATGCGCGCGACCGGCATGTCCCCGGCCGAGGTGCTTTCCAGCGAATCGCAGGAACGCATGTGCGCGGTGGTCACCCCGGAGAACGTGGACGCGTTCATGGCGGTGTGCCGCAAGTGGGACACTCTCGCCACGGTGATCGGCGAGGTCACCGACGGTGACCGGCTGGTCATCACCTGGCACGGCGAGACCGTGGTCGACGTGCCGCCGCGCACCGTCGCGCACGAGGGCCCGGTGTACGAGCGCCCGGTGCAGCGTCCCGACGAGCAGGACGCGCTGATCGCCGACAGCACCGACAAGCTGACCCGCCCGAAGACCGGCGACGAACTCCGGGCGACGCTGCTGCGGATGCTGGCCAGCCCACAACTGTGCAGCCGCAAGTGGATCACCGAGCAGTACGACCGCTACGTGCGCGGCAACACCGTGCTCGCCGAACACGCCGACGCGGGCGTCATCCGGATCGACGAGGAGACCGGCCTCGGCATCGCGCTGGCCACCGACGCGTCCGGCCGCTACACCAAGCTCGATCCGTACACCGGCGCGCAGCTCGCGCTGGCCGAGGCCTACCGCAATGTCGCCACCACCGGCGCCACCCCGAAGGCCGTCACCAACTGCCTCAACTTCGGCTCGCCCGAAGATCCCGGCGTGATGTGGCAGTTCCAGCAGGCGGTCCGCGGTCTCGCCGACGGCTGTGTGGCCCTTGGCATTCCGGTCACCGGCGGCAACGTCAGCTTCTACAACCAGACCGGGCAGACCGCGATCCTGCCGACCCCGGTGGTCGGCGTGCTCGGCGTGATCGACGACGTGCACCGGCGCATCCCGACCGGGCTCGGCCTGGAGCCGGGCGAGACGCTGATCCTGCTCGGCGACACCCGCGACGAGTTCGGCGGCTCCATCTGGTCCCAGGTCGTGCACGACCATCTCGGTGGCGTGCCGCCCGTGGTCGACTTCGCGCGTGAGCAGCTGCTCGCCGAGGTGCTCACCGCGGGTTCGCGCGACGGCATGATCAGTGCCGCGCACGATCTTTCGGAGGGCGGGCTGATCCAGACCGTCGTCGAGGCCGCGCTGGCCGGCGAAACCGGTTGCCGCGTGCTGCTGCCCGAGGATGCCGACCCGTTCGTCACGTTGTTCTCCGAGTCCGCCGGTCGCGTGCTCGTCGCCGTGCCGCGCTCGGAGGAGACCCGGTTCACCAAGATGTGCACCGCCCGTGGCCTGCCGTGGACACGCATCGGCGTGGTCGATCAGGGCACGGATTCCATTGAGGTGCAAGGACAGTTCTCCGTCCCCATGGACGAGTTGCGTGCCGCGCACGAGGGCACGCTGCCGAAGTTGTTCGGGGCAAGCGCAGTCTGATGACGCCTGAGGCTGAAGCGGTCTCACTGCTCCCCCGCCTCTCCGCGTATTTAGGCCAGACCTAGGTGCGGGGAGACGGACAGGGGCGTCCGGCGGCTGGGGGTCGGCTGAGTCAGCTGGTTCCCGGCGAGTTACCCATGTTCGTGCGAAATCAGTTGTCCTTTTCGCCGTTCGGGGTGGCTGTCGCCACGCTGTTCTTCGCCCTCTCGCTGACACCCTCACTGCTGCCGCGGGATTGGCTGTTCGAAGGGCTCATCGGCGGGGTCAACGCGGCCATCGGCTACGGCGTCGGCTGCCTGCTGGAGTGGGCGTTCCGCAGTTGGGTCCGGCCGCGGCTACCCGCCTCCGTGACAAAGGTTTTCGCCGATCTGCCCGGCTGGGTTCCCGGCGTGCTCAGGGCGATCGTGGTGGTCGCCTGCGTGGTCGTCGCGATCGTGATGCTGGTGCAGTCGGCGCGATGGCAGCGCGAGATCACCGAGCTGATGGGCATGACCGACACCACGACGACCGGCTTCCTGCGCACCGGCGCGCTGAGCGCCGCCGTGATCGCGCTGGTGATCGGGGTGTTCCGGGCCGTCCGGTGGCTGGTCCGGTGGGTGGCCGGCGAGCTGACCGAGCGGGTGCATATCCCGCGTAAGTTCGCGCTGCCCATCGGCTTTCTGATCGTCACCATCATCGCCGTCACACTGTTCAACGGGGTGCTCGCCAAAGGCTTTTTCGCGGTGGCGAATTCGGCGTTCAGCGTGCGCAACAGCCACACCTCGGCCAATGCCACCCAGCCGCAGCTGGCGGAGCGCTCCGGCAGCCCGAACTCGCTGGCGAAGTGGGAGACGCTCGGCTCGGAGGGCCGCTGGTTCGTCTCCTACGTGCCGACCGCCGACGACATCGCCAGGGTCACCGGCAAACCCGCGCGCGAGCCCATCCGGGTCTACACCGGTCTGGAATCGGCGGACGGTCCGGAGGCGCAGGCCGAGCTGGCCGCCGCCGAGCTCGAGCGCACCGGCGCCTTCGAACGCAAGGCCCTGGTGGTGGTGACCACGACGGGCACCGGCTGGGTCGACTCGACCAGTGCCGAATCCGTCGAGATGATGTACGGCGGCGACACCGCGATCGTCGCCACCCAGTACTCGTATCTGCCCAGCGTGCTGTCGTTCCTCTCGGACAAGGCGAAGGCGACGCGGATGGGAAAGCTGGTGTTCGACAAGGTGTATGAGCACTGGTCGGCACGTCCGGCACAGTCGCGTCCGAAGCTGCTCGTCTATGGTGAGAGCCTCGGCTCGCAAGGCTCGGAGGGCGCGTTCAACGGCCTGACCGACCTGCGCACCAAGGCCGACGGGGTGCTGTGGGTCGGGCCGCCCAACTCGAACCGGCTGTGGGGCGAATTCGTCGCCCGCCGCGATCCCGGCTCGCCCGAGGTGCTGCCGACCTACGCGGACGGACTGGTGGTGCGGTTTGCCGACGGCCGCGGCGACCTGTGGCAGCCGTCGGGCGCCTGGCTCACCCCGCGCATCGCCTATCTGCAGCACGCGTCCGATCCGGTGGTCTGGTGGTCGCCGGATCTGCTGTTCAACGAACCGGATTGGCTGCGCGAGCCGCGCGGATCGGACGTGTCGCCGACCATGGCGTGGTATCCGATCGTCACGTTCTGGCAGGTCGCGGCGGATCTGCCCAATGCGCAGGGGGTCACCGACGGGCACGGCCACCGCTACGGCACGCTGGTGCTCGATGCCTGGGCCGCGCTCGCCGAGCCACCGGACTGGTCGGCGGACCTGTCGGATCGGATCCGAAATTACTTGGAAGCGTCCGCGGTTCGGGAACGCTCGCTCAAGTGAATGAGTAGGACGCGGACCTGGGCGGGCCAGGACCCCTCGTGTACCAGGCCCGCCCAGGTGCGTCAGGACACGGAATTGAACGGATCGTGCTCGGCGAGCAGCTTTTCCAACCGTGCCTGATCGATGCGACCGTGTACGGTCGCGGCCTCGTGCTGGTCACGCACCACCTTCGCCAGGGTGAAGGTGCTGGTCACCAGGAACAGCAGGGACATCGCGAGGAACCCGCGCTGCCACATGTCCAGTGGGAGATAGCAGATGCCGACGCCGACTCCGCAGAAGCTGATGCCGAACGCGATCGCGGCTTGCGCGATGAAGGCCGAAGTGGTTTTCGACTGGGCGTTGGGTGTGCTCATGGGTAAGAATTTTGCCGACATGTGCACGCGCGCAACCGTGTACAACTACTCGAGCAATCTGCGTAGTTGCCGGTCAAGTCGATGACGCCCCAACTGCGGCACGCGTTTGCAGACTACGGGACAGGCCGCTCCTGCCGGGGACGCCTCTTTCAGAGGACGAAGGAACGAAGGCGACAAGCACCGAGTCGGTCTGCAGTTCGTGCCAGTATTTTCCGGGGGCCATGTGGGGGATAGCGGCGCGGGCTGCGGCCCGCAGGCCCTACCGGCCCGCCATACTGTTCGGGTGCTCGAGTCCGCCTCTACCCTGACGAAGCTGCGTGCGCGCGGTGTCGTCGTCGTGCGGCGCGCGGAGGACATCATCGATCTGAACTATGTCGGGCTGGTCTTCGCGACGGTGTTCTTCGCGTTGTCGGTGACGCCGTCACTGCTACCGCGCGACTGGCTATTCCAGGGCCTGATCAGCGGTATCAACGCCGCGCTCGGTTACGGCGTCGGCTGTGTGCTGGAGTGGTTGTTCCGACTATGGGTGCGGCCGCGGCTGACGAAGATTCCGCCGCCGCCCACCTGGGTGCGCTACGCGGTGAAGTCCGCGATCTTGATCACCGCGGCGCTCGGTGCGGCGCTGATGCTGGTCCAGTCGGCGCGCTGGCAGCGGGAGATCACCGCGTTGATGGGTATGGCGGGCACCACGACGCCCGCGTACTTGCGCACCGGGTTGCTGAGTTTGTCCGTCGGTATGGCGGTCGTCGCGGTGTATCGGACGGCGCGCGAGATCATCCGGTTCTTTGCCCGTCTGCTCAACAAGTGGGTGCGGGTGCCGCGCGAATTGGCGCCCGCCGCTGGGTTCCTCGTGCTGGTCGTGCTGGCCGTGACCATTTTCAACGGCGTCGCCTCGCGCGCCTTCTTCGCCGTCGCGAACTCGGCGTTCAGCGTGCGCAACGACCACACCTCGGCGAACGCGATCCAGCCGGTGCAGCCCGAGCGTTCCGGCAGCCCGGCCTCGCTGGCGAAGTGGGAGACCCTCGGCTACGAGGGGCGCTGGTTCGTTTCGCACGGGCCGACCGCGAGCAAGATCGGCGAGGTGACCGGCAAGCAGGCGCGCGAGCCGATCCGCGCCTACGTGGGGTTGGAATCGGCTGCGGCAGACCAGGATCCGGCGGAACTGGCCGCCGCGGAGCTGGAGCGCACCGGCGCCTTCGACCGGAAGGTGCTGGTGGTGGTGACCACCACCGGGACCGGCTGGGTGAACGGCATGGCGGCCGCGGCGCTCGAGTACATGTATGGCGGCGACAGCGCGATCGTCGCCTCACAGTATTCGTATCTGCCCAGCGTGCTGTCGTTCCTCGCGGACCGTGGCAAGGCGACGACCGCGGGCCGGGCCATGTTCGACGCGGTCTATCGGCACTGGAGCGCGCGGCCGTCCGAGCAGCGGCCGAAGCTGTTGGTGTACGGAGAGAGCCTGGGCTCGCAGGGTTCCGAGGCCGCCTTCGATGGACTGGCCGACCTGCGGACGAAGGTGGACGGCGCGCTGTGGGTCGGGCCGCCGAACTCGAATCGACTATGGGAACAGTTCGTTTCGCGGCGTGATCCCGGCTCGCGGGAGATCGAGCCGGTGTACGCCGACGGTCTGGTCGTGCGATTCGCCTCGGACAGTGCCGATCTCGCGCGCCCGTCCACCGAGTGGCGACCGCCGCGGATCGCCTACCTGCAGCACGCGTCCGACCCGATCGTCTGGTGGTCGACGGATCTCATTTTCTCGCAACCGGATTGGCTGTCCGAGCCGCGCGGCGCGGACGTGTCCTCGCAGATGCGCTGGTGGCCGTTCGTCACCTTCTGGCAGGTCGCCGCGGACCTCACCAATGCCCAGGGCGTCACCGATGGACATGGGCATCGCTACGGGAGTCTCGTGCTCGACGGGTGGGCGGCCATTGCCGCGCCGCCGGAGTGGAGCGCCGGGATGTCGGACCGGATCAGGGCCGAGGTCGAGGCCGCCGAGGATTTCGAGCGGAAGACGAAATGAGTAGAGTCCCGGAAACCGTTGCTGCCATTGGCATTCCATTGGTTTGGGGCAACTCGGTGTTGCCGGGACTCGGGCTCGGTGTGCGCGGCAGGACCGCCGCGAATGCCGCATTCGCAACGGCCTACGCCCTCGCTTTCCATGGCGTGCCGAATTGGCGCTCTGCGAAGGGGTTCTGGTACGGCGCTGTCTCGGCCTCCCTCGTTGCCGCCGGTTATGGTGTGGCCCTGGCGATTCCGTCGGTGCGGAAGAGGTTGCGCGAGTTCGACGATCGCGGGCCGGGGGTATCCACCGCCGAATGGATCGCGGTGCATATCCCGATCGGCACCGTGTACAGCGAAGAGATGATCTTTCGCGCCACCCTGGACCCGTTGCTGGACAACAAGTTCGGCTCTCGCGTCGGGTCGGTGTGCGGCGTACTGACCTTCGGCCTCTGGCACATCCACCCGGCTCGCGCCGCGGGCGACAGCGTCCCGGTCGCGATTGCCGCCACGGCCGCGGGCGGCGTCGCGCTCGGCTGGCTGCGCCGTCGTACCGGAAGCGTCACCGCCCCGGCCCTGCTCCACTCGGCCATCAATGTGGGTGGCGCTCTCGCGCCTCGTCTCGCCAGGCTCATCGGGGCTGCCCGAATCTAGACCGGCTCGGTCCGGCATGGGTGTCCGTGCCGTCCGCACAGACCTGCGGTAGTCCACTTTTCTCGTAGCAACGCATCCAGCGTCGTCGATATCTCGCGCCGAGAACCCCTCCCATCAGGCAAAACAGGTAGGTACGTCATGCGCACTTGCGCACAACGTTCCGTTATGCGTACAGTGTTCGCAACAGGAGAACGGCGTACGCGCCGGAGATCGAGATCAGGAGAAGACCATGTCGAACAACGTGAGCTGGAGCGCCAAGGGTGACTGGAAGGTGCAGGGCGAGTGGGGCAGCGCCGACTCGGCCGGCCGGAAATTCTCGCCCGCGCACTGGCAGCAGCGGCTCGACGAACTTCGCGCCGCCCACCACGTGCCGGGCGCGTCGCTGGCGATCCTGGTCGACGGCAAGGTCTACGAGATCGCCAGCGGCGTACTGCATCGCGGCACCGGCGTTCCGGTCACCACCGACTCGGTGTTCCTGTGCGGCTCGATCGCCAAGACCTACACCGCCACGATGATCATGCGGCTGGTCGACCAGGGCAAGCTCGATCTCGACGCGCCCGTTGTCGACGTGCTGCCCGAGTTCGCGACGCCGGATGCGGAGGCCACCGAGGCGATCACCGTCCGTCAGCTGCTCAGCCACACCGGCGGCGTGACCAACGACTTCAACTTCGACGGCGGCCGCGGCGACAACTGCCTGGCCGAATACGTCCGGGCCGCACGGGAAGTCGCGCTGGACTGCAAGCCGGGGACGGCGATGTCCTACGGCGGCCTCGGCTACATGGTGCTCGGTCGCATCATCGAGGTGCTGACCGGCCAGACCTGGGACCAGGCCGTGCAAGACCTGCTCGCCACCCCGCTCGGCCTGGACCGGCTGGTGACGCTGCCCGAGCAGGCGCTGCGGTTCCGCACCGCGATGAGCCACCTCGGTGCGCCGGGGCAGGACCCGGATCCGGCGCCGGAGTGGGATCTCATGCCGCGCTCGGTCGCGCCCGCGGGGCGGGTCATCACCTCGGCGGGTGACATGGTTCGGTTCGCCAAGATGCATCTCGACGGTGGTCGCGCCGCCGACGGAACCGCCGTGCTCTCGACCGAAGCTGTTGCGGCGATGCAGAATTGGGAGGTCGACGTGCCCGACCGGTGGAGCGTCAGCGCGGACGGGTGGGGCCTGGGCTGGACCCTCTACGACTGGAACGGCATCAGGGGCTTCGGTCATGACGGCGCCGCGATCGGCCAGTACGCCTACCTGCGGGCCATCCCCGAAGCCGGGGTCGCGGTCGCCCTGCTCACCAATGGTGGTGGCGCGCGCCAGCTTTACGCGGCGCTGTTCCGCGAACTGCTCGCCGAGCTGGCCGGAGTGCAGATGCCCGATCCGTTCGGGCCTACCGATCCGCCGGTTCAGGTCGCCATCGATCCGTTCGTCGGCACCTACCGCCGCGCGGGCGTCGTCATCACGGTAAGCAAGCGTGAGGACGGTTCCGCCCACATGCTGTACGAATTCGTCGACGAGATGAAGGACATGTCGCCGCCGCTGAGCATGGACCTCACCCCGGTCTCGGCAACGGTGTTCGCCGCCTCCGGCGCGGGTCCCTCCTTCAGCGAGGACTACATGCCGGTCGTGTTCGCCACCCTCACCGATGGCACCGAGGCATGCTACGTCGGCATGCGCGCCACTCCGAAGGATGCGGCGACCGCCAACTGATCCACGAACGCCACTGGGCCGGGCCACCACCCGGCCCTTTCGGCATGCGCGCAGCCGCCGTGTCCGCGATCAGGGCAGCGTCGCGTGCCGCCCCACTGTCCGCCGCGTCCGAACTGATCGACCGACAACTCGTCGCCGGCCCGATCGGCATTGTCGGCCGAACGCGCGGCGGCGCGAATCACTGTCGGCCGAGGTCGGTAATCTCGGCGAGGTGGCGCGACAATCGGTGAGTCCGGCCGAGCTCCGGTCTGCGGTGGATGCGGTGCGTGAATGGCTGCGCGACGACTCGGTGGACGCGCCTGCGCGCACCGAGCTCGCGGCGGCCGTTCGCACGACCGCACGCACCCTCGCGGCCTCGGCCCCCGGTCATTCGGTGGAGGTCCGCGTGCCTCCGTTCGTCGCGGTGCAGTGCATCGAGGGCCCGCGACATACGCGAGGCACCCCGCCGAACGTCGTCGAGACCGACCCGCGCACCTGGCTCCTACTGGCCACCGGCCTACTGGATTTCGCCACTGCCCTCGACTCCGGCGCCCTCACCGCGTCCGGTAGCCGCGCATCCGAAGTCGCCTACTGGCTCCCCATCACCCGCTGACCCCAGCGCCGCCTCGGCCGGAAGTTGGGGCGCTGGTTCGGATGTGGATCAGGCGGCGACGGGTTGTTTGTTGCTGGTGCGGTGTAGCCCCTTGCGGTCGTAGAAGCGGGTGATGACGGCGCCGAAGATCAGGCCGATGGCAAGGCCGAGGATGGCCATCCAGACGCCGCGGGACAGGCCCGCTTCGAAGCTGGCGTCGAAGTAGAGGATGGCGCGGATGCCGAGGAAGACCTGGTGCATCGGTTCGAACGAGGCCAGCCAGCCGAAGTACTGCGGAGTCGCCTCGATCGGGACGGTGCCGCCGGAGGACGGCAGGCCGAGAATGATGAACAGGATCAGGTTCACCAGCAGGCCCGCCGACCCGATAGCGGCCAGCGAGGACAGGCCGGTGACGCCGACGGCGATGATCGCCAGCGCGCTGTAGAGGAACAGCGCCAGCGGATGATCGATCGGCATATCCAGGATCTTGCCGACGATGAGGAAGACCGCCGAGACGATGTTCGCGGTCACCACCATCACGCCCCACTTGATCAGCAGGGTGCGGAAGCGGGAGATCGGCGTCGGCGGGTAGTGCACGAACCACGGCCCGTATTCGGTGGGGATGAAACCGAGCTGGGCGTCGATCATCGTGTGGATGACCATGGCGCCGACCACTCCGGCCAGCAGCAACAGCAGTGCGTAGAAGAATGCGCTGAGCCCTTGGCCGGTACCGTCGGGCAACGGGTGATACTGCTGGACAACAACTTTCACCGGATCGGCGAGCGCGACCCGCGCCGCGCCGGACAGTTCGGGCGCGGGCGGCGCGCCGGGTTGCGGTTTCAGCTGCTCGGTCACCTGGTCGGTGAGCTGCTTGCCGACCTGCTTGTTCACCTCGGTCAGCGCCTGATTGCCGACCCGCAGCACGATCTGGGTGCCGAACGCGCCGGTGCGCGGATTGGTCTGCATGGTGATGATCGGGCGTTCCATCTCACCGGGAATCACGCTGCCGACGCCGAGGATGCCGAGGCGCTTGCTGAAGTCGCCAGGGATGACGAGCGCGCCGTAGACCTCGCCGGACTGCATCTGCCGCTCGGCCTCGCTGATGCTGATCACCCGCAGGTCGACCTTGTCCGACGGCACACCCTTGGCCAGTGCGTCGGTGATCTGGTTACCGAAGTTCACCTGCTGCTGGCGGTCCGCCGTTTTGATGACATCGCCCACATCTTGGTTCACCAGCGCGATCGGGAAATCGTGCAGATTCTTCTCCGGATCGACGACGTAATCCAGATACATGATGCCGAGCAGCGCGGTCAGCAGCGTGAGCACCGCGATGGGAAACAGCACCATGCGTGCCCACGGCCTGCGCTGCGGCGGCGTGGCCCCGGTGGTCGATCCCGCCCCGCTGCCTGAATCCGCGCTGTCGGTAGTCGTCACGGCTCGCACCGTAACAGCTGCCGAGTCCGAACTCCCCGGCCCGCGCGCCACGCCGATTGCTGCTCGTACGCGGTGGGGGTGATCGTTATCGAACATTCACCCGTAGACTGGACCGTGCCCCCAGCCCGCCCGAACAGGGAGCAAACGGTGACCAAGGCCGAACTGCCGGTTGACGCTCTTTCCGCCACCCCCGATCAGGTCGAGAACGAGCCACGCGAAGAGTGTGGCGTGTTCGGAGTCTGGGCGCCGAGCGAGGACGTGGCGAAGCTCACGTACTACGGCTTGTACGCGCTGCAACACCGTGGGCAGGAGGCGGCGGGCATCGCGGTATCCGACGGTTCACAGATCCTGGTCTTCAAGGATCTCGGCCTGGTCAGTCAGGTATTCGACGAACAGACCCTCGCGGCCATGCCGGGCCATATCGCCGTCGGCCACTGCCGCTACTCCACCACCGGCGGCGTGACCTGGGAAAACGCCCAGCCCATCTTCCGGACCACCTCGGTCGGCTCCGGACTTGCCTTGGGTCACAACGGCAATCTGGTCAACACCGCCGAATTGGCGGGCCGGGCAAGGGAGTTCGGGCTCATCGGCGCGACGGTGGCCAACGGCCGCCCGCAGCCGATCGCCGCGACCTCCGACTCCGACGTGATCACCGCGCTGCTGGCGCACGCCTCCGCCGACTCCAGCATCGAGCAGGCCGCGATGGAGCTGCTGCCCACCTTGCGTGGCGCGTTCTGCCTGACCTTCATGGACGAGCACACCCTCTACGCCGCGCGCGATCCGCACGGTGTCCGCCCGCTGTGCCTCGGCAGGCTGGACCGCGGCTGGGTTGTTGCCAGCGAAACCGCTGCACTGGACATCGTCGGCGCCGCGTTCGTCCGCGAGATCGAGCCCGGCGAACTGCTGGCGATCGATGCCGACGGCGTGCGCTCGATGCGCTTCGCCAACCCCGAGCCCAAGGGCTGCGTCTTCGAATTCGTCTATCTGGCCAGGCCGGACAGCACCATCTCCGGCCGCTCGGTGCATGCCACCCGGGTGGAAATCGGTCGCCTGCTGGCCAACGAACATCCGGTCGACGCGGATCTGGTGATCCCGGTCCCGGAATCCGGCACCCCGGCCGCCGTTGGCTACGCGCAAGGCTCGGGCGTGCCCTACGGCCAGGGCTTGATGAAGAACGCCTACGTCGGGCGCACCTTCATCCAGCCGAGCCAGACCATTCGTCAGCTCGGCATCCGGCTCAAGCTCAACCCGCTGCGCGAGGTCATCCGCGGCAAGCGGCTCATCGTGGTGGACGACTCGATCGTGCGCGGCAACACCCAGCGCGCGCTCATCCGGATGCTGCGCGAGGCGGGTGCGCTGGAGATCCATGTCCGGATCGCCTCGCCGCCGGTGAAGTGGCCTTGCTTCTACGGCATCGACTTCGCCTCGCCCGCCGAACTGATCGCCAACGGATCCGGAGCGGAAGGCAGCTTCGAGGAGATGGTGGAGGGCGTGCGCCGCTCGATCGGCGCCGACACCCTCGGCTACATCTCCACCGAGGGCATGATCGCCGCCACCGAACAGCCGCGCTCGCGGCTGTGCTGTGCCTGCTTCGACGGCACCTATCCGATCGAGCTGCCCTCCGAGGCGGCCATCGGCAAGAACCTGCTCGAGGGCATGCTCACCGGGCAGTCGGAGGCCTTGCTGTTGGGCGACAACGCGAATGCGAGCGCGCTGAGTCGTCCGTGATCCAGGGGCGGCCGTGCTGCCGCCCGTCTTATGTCGGTAATCCCGACACATAGCTGTCTCGTTTCCCAGCACATCGCCGTCGCGTTTTCGAGCACATCGCTGTCTCGATTTCGACCGCCTTTTCTCTCCTCGGTGACCACCGGTCAGCGCCCTGAGCCATGCCCAAAACATGGCGTGCGCACGGCGGGTCGATCACGCGCGTCGCGGGCAGCCGAGGTGTTTTGTCCATGGACATGCCGTGGCGTATTCGAGACACCAGAATCGCAGATGAAGCACGTTCCTGGACATTCGTCCGGTGATCTGGCCCCTGCGGTGCGCTATGCGCAACGCGCGCTAACACCCTGGCAATTTTTTCTGTGAAAACGCAACGTGCCGGAAATGGTTCGTGGGTACGGTGCCCGTCAGATCGGAAGTTCATTGCGTCCGTACCTGTCCTGCGATCCAGGACAACGCGGTGCGACGCTCGAGAAGTGGGGCCCTGATGTTGGTTTCTAGAACACCTGGGGGCCGGACCCGGACGCGAACAATCGCGGCCGTCGGCCTGGCGACGCTGGTTGCGTCTGCCTTGGCCGGCTGCGGTTCCGGCCGGACCGGTGATGCTGGTGGCGGTGGTGGCTTGGTAGCCGGCACCACAGACAAAATCTTCTCGCTCGACCCGGCGGCCGCCTACGACAACGGCTCCCTGGTCGCGGAAACGCAGTTTTACCAGTACGTGCTGAACACCGCGCCCGGCGACACCACGCCGAAGCCGGACGCCGCGGAGAAGTGCGACTTCACCTCCCCCACGGTGTACAGCTGCACCATGAAGGCGGGCCTGAAGTTCGCCAACGGCAACCCGTTGACCGCCAAGAGCGTCAAGTTCTCGTTCGACCGGATGCTCAAGATCAACGACCCGAACGGTCCCGCGTCGCTGCTCGGCAACCTGGAGAAGACCGACGCGCCGGACGACCGCACGGTCAATTTCACCCTGAAGGTCGCCAACGACCAGACCTTCCCGGCGATCCTGCCGACCCAGGCCGGTCCGATCGTCGACGAGAAGGTTTACTCGCCGGACAAGGTGATGGCCGACGAGGACGTGGTGAAGAACAAGGGCTACTCCGGCCCGTACACCATCGCCAGCTACGACAAGAACAAGCTGGTCGAGTACACCGCGTTCCCGGACTACAACGGGGTCCTCGGCACGCCGAAGACCAAGACGGTGTCGACCAAGTACTACGCGACCACCGACAACATGAAGCTCGACCTGCAGAACGGGTCGCTCGACGTCGGCTACCGGTCCTTCACGCCGACCGACATCGGCTCGCTGCGCGGCGACAGCAAGGTCGCGGTGCACGAGGGCCCCGGTGGTGAACTGCGCTACATCGTGTTCAACATGAACACCATGCCGGGCGGCACGCCGGAGCAGAAGCTGGCCGTGCGCAAGGCGCTGGCGTCCACCGTCGACCGCGCCGCACTGGCCGAGGGCGTCTACAAGGGCACCTACACGCCCGCGTATTCGTCGATCCCGCAAGGCGTGCTGAGCGCGACGGAACCGTACAAGGACATCTACGGCGCGGGCCCGAGCAAGGAAAAGGCGACGAAGTTCCTCGCCGACGCCGGCGTCGCGACCCCGGTCGAGCTGAACCTGCAGTACAACCCCGACCACTACGGTTCGAGCAGCTCCGAGGAATACGCGGCGATCAAGTCGCAGCTCGAGGCCAGCGGCCTGTTCCGGGTGAACCTGCAGTCCACCGAATGGGTGAGCTACCAGCGTGAGCGCGCCCGCGACTCGTACCCGCTCTACCAATTCGGCTGGTTCCCGGACTTTCCGGACCCGGACAACTACCTGACCCCGTTCTTCGCGCCGAACAACTTCCTGCAGTCGCACTTCGAGAACCCGGGCGTCACCGCCCAGCTGCTCGCGGAGACCACGACGACCGACAAGGACAAGCGGCTCCAGATCCTCAAGGGACTGCAGACGGACCTGGCGCAGAACTTCGTGCCGATCCTTCCGCTGTTGTCCGGCAAGCAGATCGCCGTCTCCGGTAAGAACGTGCAGGGCGTTGAGCAGACTCTCGACGCGTCCTTCAAGTTCCGTTACACGGTGCTGAGCAAGTGACATCCGGCGAAGCCGGGCCCGGGACGATAGCTGCTCCAGAAACGAAGCCAGCGCCGGCCCGGGCCCGGCGCTTCGGCGTGCCAGGACTACGGAAGGGCGGCGGCGATTCGCGCCAGCTCGCACTGCTGCGCTATCTGGGCGTGCGGCTGCTGCTGATCCCGGTGACCGCCTGGATCCTGGCCACCGTCGTGTTCTTCCTGATGCGCGTGGCGGGCGACCCGATCAGTGCGGCCATGGGTGGGCGAATGACCCAGGAGCAGATCGAGATTCGTAAAACGGCGGCGGGACTGAACCGGCCGATCCTGTCCCAGTACTGGGACTACATCTCCGGTCTGTTGCAAGGCGATTTCGGTAAATCACAGGACAATCGGCAGATCAGCGACGTGATCACCACCTACGGTGCCGCGTCGGCGGAGCTGATGTTCTGGGCGCTCATCGTGGCCTTCGCGATCGGCATCCCGTTGGGCAGATATGCGGCGACACACCGTGATTCACTGTCCGATACCGGTCTGCGGCTGTTCGCCATCCTGGCCTACGCGGCGCCGGTGTTCTTCGTGGGTCTGCTGCTCAAGCTGGTCTTCGCGGTGAAGCTGGGCTGGCTGCCGGTGGCGGGCCGGGCCAGCACCAATGTCGAGCTGCAGCTGCAGCACGTCTCGCCGAAGACCAACGTCATGTTGATCGACGGCTTCCTCTATGGCGACACCGGTTATATCATCGATGTGCTGAAACACGCTGTGCTGCCCGCGATCGCGCTCGGGCTGCTCACCGCGGGCATCTTCCTGCGGCTGGTGCGGATCAACCTGATCCAGACGCTGCGTTCGGATTACGTGGACGCCGCGCGGGCGCGTGGTCTGTCCCAGCGGGTGGTTACCGGACGACACGCGTTCCGCAACGCGATGATTCCGATCGTCACCGTGATGGGCATGCAGATCGCGATGATGCTCGGCGGCGCGGTGCTCACCGAGACCACTTTCGAGTGGAAGGGCCTCGGTTATCAACTCGCGCAGTACCTCTCGGCCCGTGACTTCGTCGCGGTGCAGGGCATCGTCGCGTTCATCGCGATCTTCGTCGCGCTGATGAGCTTCCTGGTGGATGCCCTGGTGGCACTGATTGATCCGAGGGTGAGGTTCTGATGACCGCACCGGAATTGTTGAACGATCCCGTGATCACGCCTGCGGTGCCGCCGTCGGCAAAGCGCGGCATACCCGGCCTTCGGCTGTTCTCGATGACCGCCGGATTGCAGCGTGCGACGCTGATCCTGGGTTTGAGCCTGGTCGCGCTCTTCGCCCTCGCGGCGATCTTCGCGCCACTGCTCGCGCCCTACGGTTTCGCGCAAAGCGCCGCCGACGGCGTCGATTTCGTGCGCCAGCAGGCACCGTCGGCCGACCACTGGTTCGGTACCTCGGTGCGCGGCGAGGACGTGTTCTCCCGGGTGATCTGGGGCGCGCGCACCGCGCTGTTCGTCATCGTGATCTCGCTGGTGCTCTCGCTGTTCGTCGGCGTGCCGCTCGGCCTGCTGTCCGGCTACCTCGGTCGCTGGTTCGACCGGGTGCTGGTGCTGTTCATGGACGCGATGTATGCCTTCCCGACGCTGCTGCTGGCGATCGTGGTGTCCATCGTGGTCGCGGGCGGCCGGTCGACCAGTCTGGGCGGCGTGCTCTCCGCGGCGGTGGCCATCACGGCCGTCTTTGTGCCGCAATATTTTCGGGTGGTGCGCAACGCGACCGTCTCGGTGAAGAACGAGCCGTACGTGGATGCCGCCCGGGTCACCGGCGCGTCCACCGCGCGAATCCTGTTCCGGCACATCTTCGCCAACGTCACCCAGTCGCTGCCGGTGATCGTGACCCTCAACGGGTCCGAAGCCATCCTTACCCTCGCCGGGCTGGGCTTCCTCGGGTTCGGTATCGAGCCGACCCAGGCCGCCGAGTGGGGCTACGACCTGAACAAGGCGTTGTCCGATGTCTCCAACGGCATTTGGTGGACCGGCATCTTCCCGGGTGTCGCCATCGTGCTGGTGGTGCTCGGCATGACGCTGGTGGGTGAGAGCCTCAACGAGGTGCTCAACCCGGTGCTGCGTACCCGCCGTGCGGTCGCCTCGGCGCCGGGCGATGCGATCACCGTCGCGGGCGTCGAGGTCGCCGACCCGAACGAGCTCGAAAGTGCGAGCGACACAGGGGAAGTCGAGCCCGACGGCGCGAAAGCCGTTGGCGACGACGTCGATCTGGTCAAGGACCGCACCGCCGGGAAGGAGACACCATGAGTAACGCACCAGTGGTCACCGACCGCAGCAAACCGGCGCTGTCCATCGAATCGCTGTCGGTCACCTTCGCCACCGACGCCGGACCTGTCTACGCGGTCACCGACGTCTCCTACGAGGTGTTCCCCGGCGAGGTGCTCGCCATCGTCGGCGAGTCCGGCTCGGGCAAGTCGGTGAGTTCGCGCACCGCGATGGGCCTGTTGCCGCTGACCGCGCGGGTGCGCGGGCTGGTCACCCTCGGCACCGAGGCCATCACCTCGATGAACGAGCGACAGCTCACCGCACTGCGTGGCGGCGCGATCTCGATGGTGTTCCAGGAGCCGGGCCTCGCGCTCGACCCGCTGTTCACCGTCGGCTTCCAGATCGGCGAGGCGCTGCGCGCGCATTCGAAGATGAGCAAGAAGGACGCGAAAGCGCGCGCGATAGAACTCCTGCGCATGGTGGGCCTGCCCGACCCCGAGCATCGGGTGGACTACTACCCGCACCAGCTCTCCGGCGGGCAGAAGCAGCGCGTGGTGATCGCCATCGCCATCGCCTGCGAGCCGAAGGTGATCATCGCCGACGAGCCGACCACGGCGCTCGACGTAACGGTGCAGGCGGAAATCCTGGAGCTGCTGCGTGATCTGCGCGACCGGATCGGCAGTGCCATCGTGTTGATCACGCACAACATGGGCGTGGTGGCCGACCTGGCCGACCGCGTCGTGGTGATGCGCAACGGCAAGGTGGTCGAGCAGGCTCCGGTGGACGAACTGTTCGCCAGTCCCAAGGAGGACTACACCAGGGCGCTGCTCGCGGCCGTGCCACACCTCGGCACCGAGCAGTTGGCACACGGTCCGGCCGAAGAGATCGCGCCGACCGCCGAGCCGGTGCTCGAGGTGTGCGATCTTGTCGTCGAGTTCCCCGGCTCGTTCGGACGGCCCGCGTTCCGCGCGGTCGACGATGTGAATCTCTGCATCGGGCCCGGTGAAACCCTCGGCCTGGTCGGCGAGTCCGGCTCGGGCAAGTCGACCATCGGTCGCTGCGTCGCCGCGCTGCAACGCCCGACCTCAGGCGTGGTGAAGATCCGCGGGCAGGACATCGCGGGCATGTCCGGGCGCAAGATGAAGCCGATCCGGCGGCGCTTCGGGTTCGTGTTCCAGGACCCGGCCAGTTCGCTGAATCCGCGGCTCACCGTCGGCGAGTGCGTGGCCGAGCCGCTGCTCGTGCACAAGATGGGCAGCGGCGCGGAGATCAAGGCGCGGGTGCGCAAACTGCTCGACGATGTGCAACTGCCCGCAGGCACCGAGCGGCGGTATCCGCACGAGCTGTCCGGTGGTCAGCGTCAGCGCGCGAGCCTGGCCAGGGCCCTGGTCCTGGACCCGGATCTGCTGGTCGCCGACGAGCCGACCAGCGCGCTCGATGTCTCCGTGCAGGCGGCGGTGCTCGAGCTGTTCGGGCAGCTGCAACGCGAATGTGGTTGGGCCTGCCTGTTCATCAGCCACGATCTCGCGGTGGTCGACCAGCTGGCCGACCGGATCGTGGTGCTGCGCAACGGCGCGGTGGTCGAGCAGGGCGATCGTGATCGCATCTTGCGGGCGCCGACCGAGGAGTACACGCAGCGCTTGGTGGCCGCCGTACCGGTGCCCGATCCGGTGGAGCAGCGCAGACGCCGCGCGGAGACCGCGGCGTTGTTCGCAACGCAGGTCGGATGACGCGACAACTGATTTCGTGAGTACATGGGTAACTCGTCAGGTGCGCCCAGAACCTGGCGGGTTACCTAACCGGTAGCCCGGTTGACAAGTCTCGCGGCTCTGACGTTCGGCAAAAGGCGCGGAGTGGCGGGACAGCTGCAACAGCGTTATCGGGTTCCGGTAGCGTGAGCAGGCATCTATCCGCCGATTCGGTTTGGAGCTCTCCCCGAAAATGACTGAACAGACCCCCAGTGGTGGTGCCTCTTACGCCGCGGCAGGCGTGGATATCGAGGCAGGTGACCGCGCAGTCGAGTTGTTCGGGCCATTGGCGAAGAAGGCGAGCCGACCCGAGGTTCAGGGCGGCCTCGGCGGGTTCGCCGGGTTGTTCGCGCTGAAGGGCGGCTACCGCGAACCACTACTCGCCGCGTCCACCGACGGGGTCGGCACCAAGATCGCGGTCGCACAGGCGATGGACAAGCACGACACCGTCGGCCTCGACCTGGTCGCCATGGTCGTCGACGATCTCGTCGTGTGCGGCGCTGAGCCGCTGTTCCTGCAGGACTACATCGCCATCGGCAAGGTCGTCCCGGAGAAGGTCGCCGAACTGGTCTCCGGCATCGCCGAGGGCTGTGTGCGGGCCGGCTGCGCGCTGCTCGGCGGCGAGACCGCCGAACATCCCGGCCTGATGGACCCCGACGATTACGACCTGTCCGCGACCGGTGTCGGCGTGGTCGAGGCCGACGCGGTGCTCGGCCCGGACCGGGTGCGCCCCGGTGACGTGGTCATCGCGATGGGCTCGTCCGGGCTGCACTCCAACGGCTACAGCCTGGCCCGCAAGGTGCTGCTCGACATCGACCGCATGTCGCTCACCGGGCACATCGAGGAGTTCGGCCGCACGCTCGGCGAGGAACTGCTCGAGCCGACCCGGATCTACGCCAAGGACTGCCTCGCGCTGATCGCCGAGACCGATGTGCGCACCTTCGCGCACGTCACCGGCGGCGGACTGGCCGCCAACCTGGCTCGGGTGCTGCCCGCGGGCATGGTGGCCGAGCTGGATCGCGGCACCTGGAACCCGGCGCCGGTGTTCAAGATGATCGCCCAGCGCGGCCGGGTCGAGCGGGTCGAGATGGAGAAAACGTTCAACATGGGCGTCGGCATGGTCGCCATCGTCGCCCCCGAGGACGTCGACCGGGCACTGGCCGTGCTGACCGCGCGGCACATCGAGTGCTGGACCCTGGGCACCGTGAAGAAGGCCAAGGATTCCGACGCCCTGCGTGCCGTTCTAGTGGGCGAACACCCGCGGTTCTGAGACCACTACACAAACGCAAACCAGCGTCCCGCATCGCTTAGATGCGGGACGCTGGTGTGTTGTAAGACTTTTCGGCGTTATCCGTCAACGCGCGGCAACGCGAGAAAGAGGAGGCACGCTGACCTCCCCTTTCGAACGTTGCTTCGAGTCAGCGGCGCCAGTCGTCGTAGTCGTCCTCTTCAAATTGGGTAGAGGACTTGTCCGCGTCGTGCTCATCGGACAGCACACCACTCCGTTGGGAGTGGGGGCTACCCGAAAGCTCGCGCTGAAGGCTCGCGAAATCGCTCGGCGGGCTGCTGTACTTCAGCTCGCGTGCGACTTTGGTCTGCTTTGCCTTAGCCCGGCCACGGCCCATGGCTGACCCCCTCGCGTCACTGCGGGGCGGCCTGGGGTTTGGTTGGCGGCCCCGTTCGAATTAATACTCTTCCTGACAGACACTTTAGCGTGTGTCCGGCCGTCCCGCTTCCAGGAGTGGGTGAAGAACCTCCGAAGTGGTTCCGTTTGCCCGTTTGTCGCCCTCGGTCCGCGCGGTCAGAGCACCCCGGGGATCGCCCGAATCACGCCGACCCTGGCCCCGCCGCCGAGCACCGCGGGGGCCGCGAGCGCGGTGTGCGCGTCGGTCCAGTCGACGCCGATCCGGCGCAAAATAGCCAGCGTCAGGGGGATTCGAGCACGGTCGCTGCCGTCTTCGATCTTGTATGCGAATGCCGTTCCGTCGGGCAGCGCGCCCGCGTGCACCCCGTCCGCGCCGATCTTGCAGACCAGTCCGGGGGTGGCCTGCATGGTCAGCAGATCGGGTGCGTTGGTGCCGGAAATCACTCGCGGATGGGCGCGGATGGCGTCGGCGACCCGGCGCTCCGGCGCGTCGGAATCCGCGGTCGCCATGGTGGCGAACACTCGGGCCAGGTTCACCAGCGACACCGGAATGATCGGCAGGCCGCAGCCATCGATGCCGAGATCGGTCTCGGGTTCACCGGTCAGGTCGGCGACGGTGGCGATGACCGCCTGCTGCAGCGGATGCGCCTCGTCGAGATAGCCCTCGGTCGGCCAGCCGTTGATCGCACAGGTCGCCAGCATCGCGGCGTGCTTGCCCGAGCAGTTCATGTAGATGCGGCGCGGTTCGTGCGAACCCGAAAGCACGGCCGCGCGCGCCTTGTCGTCGACCGGCAGATCCGGCGGGCACTCGAGCGACTTCTCGTCGAAGCCGAAGCGGTCGAGCAGCCTGCGCACCAGCGCGACATGGTCCGGCTCGCCGTAGTGCGAGGCGGTCGCGATGGCCAGTTCGGCGTCGTCTACCGGCTCGAACCCGTGGCGCAGCAAGGTGATCGCCTGCATCGGCTTGTTGGTCGAGCGAGGGAAGATCGGCAGATGCACCTCGCCGAGGGCGAGCGTCGGCTCGCCGGTCGGGTCGAGGACGACGGCCGAGCCGCGGTGCACGCACTCGCGGAAGCCGGAGCGGACTACTTCGACCAGTTCCACACTCACAGTTGCGCTCCCGTGTCGAGTTCGGCGCCACGTCGCGTGGCCTGATTTGCTGGTTCGTCGGCGCGGCGCGCGGCGGCGCGGTCGGCGTTGGCGTGCCTGCGGGCATGGCGTTCGATCTGCCTGCGCGCGTCGTCGGACAGGGTCGGCTCGGCGGCGAGCAGGATCGCGAGCAGGTCCGGGTCGTCGCCGGTGAACAGGTCGCGGACGGTGATGCCGTGGTCGGGGACGTGCACCACCGACACCGTGTCACCCGCGCCGATCGTGCCCTCGGTGAGCACGCGCAGGTAGGCGCCGGTGTCGCCCTGCCTGGTGAATCGCTTGACCCACTGGGCTTCTCCGCTCCAGTGCTGGAAGGTGGCGCACGGTACCCGCGGTGCGCTCACCTCGAGCAGCGTGTCGCCGATGGCCCAGCGGGCGCCGAGCACCGCGTCGCTGACCGGTAAGCCCGCGATGCGCAGGTTCTCGCCGAACCAGCCGACGGGCAACTCCCGATCGAGCTCGCTGCCCCAGCGCCGGGCGTCCTCGTCGGCGAAGGCGTAGACGGCCTGGTGCACGCCGCCGTGATGCTCGGTGTCGCACACGTGATCGCCGTCGAGGCCGAGCGCGCGCACCGGTACCCGGCCCGGCATCGGGCGCTTGTCGATGGCGGTCTTGCCGACCCGGCCCGGTACATCGAGCTCGGCGTGCACCACACACACGGCCAGCACCTGGCCGGAATCATCAATTCGCATCGGAGTCCCTCCTCTCGTCACGTAGTCGGGCCACGCCGGCCGGGAATTCGGGGAGGGCGGGTGCGTCGCTGAACGCGAGGCCGGTGCCCCTTCGGTATTCGGTGCTCATGGCCGCGGGTCAGCGTCCGCGGAGCCGATCGACGGCGAGCCTGCCCGCCTGGGGTGCGTCGTCCGAGGGCACCGAGTCCGGGTCGATGGCGGCGGCGACCGGCCCGGCGGTCAGCGCGGTATCGGCGGGGACGGTGCGTTTGATCAGCGCGAGTGCGATCGGGCCGAGTTCGTAGTGGTCGATGACGGTGCCGAGGCGGCCGATCGTGCGGCCGCCCGCGGTGATGTCCGCACCGATCTCGGGGCGCTCGTCGGCCGAACCGTCCAGGTGCAGCAGCACCAGGTGCCGCGGTGGCTTGCCGAGGTTGTGCACCCGCGCCACGGTCTCCTGGCCGCGGTAGCAGCCCTTGTCCAGATGCACGGCGCCGAATTCGGCGACCCCGCCGATCCAACGGGCCTCGTGCGGGATGGTGCGGTCGTCGGTGTCCAGACCGATTCGCGGCCGCACGGCGGCGACCCGCAGCGCTTCGAATGTCCACATGCCCGCCGGTTCGGCACCGGCCTCGGTCAGGCGGGTCCACCACTCGGCGAGTTGGGCGCGGGGGATGAGCAGATCGAAGGCGTCGGCGGTCGGCCACGGCATCCGGCGCAGGAATCCGCCGCCGGGCAGTGCGACCGCCTCGTAGGTACCGGGCAGGGTCGCGACGCCGATGGCCGCGATGACCTCGGCGGCCTTCGCGCCGAGCAGGCTCACTACCGCGTACTCGGCCTCGGTCGGTTGGGCGTCGGCCCAGAAGACCATCTTCTTCAGGAAGTCCAGCAGTGCGGGGCCGCGATCGCCCTCGGTGTCGATCCACACCGTGCTGTCCAACTCGGTGAGCACGAAGTGGTTCAGCACCCGGCCGTTGAGGTCGAGGTCGAGGTTCTCCGCCGACTGCCCGTCGCCCAGGGCGGCGATGTGCTGGCTGCTGATGGTGTGCAGCCAGGTCAGCCGCTCGGCGCCGGTGATCTGGATGACGAAACGATGCGAGCGATCGATGATTGCCGCGCGATCTACCGCGGCGCGTTGTTCACCGAGTGGATCGC
Source organism: Nocardia sp. NPDC046473 (assembly GCF_040645995.1). Taxonomy (NCBI): domain Bacteria; kingdom Bacillati; phylum Actinomycetota; class Actinomycetes; order Mycobacteriales; family Nocardiaceae; genus Nocardia; species Nocardia sp. NPDC046473. The sequence goes on along the minus strand of NZ_JBEYZJ010000002.1, from coordinate 62,454 downwards.
CGTAGTGCCACGCGACGGCGGCATCGGGGGAACCCGGCGCTCCCGCGACGGCTCCCGAAACAGCGAGGATAGGGCTGGGCGCAACGACCACGGACACGTTTCCACTGTAGGCGGGGTCGGCGCGGGGTGCCGGAACCGGGGCTGTTGGGCGCACTTGCGAACGCGCGGACCCGGGGCCGCTGGGAGCGGTTCGTGAAGCCGTGCTCGAGTCGTGTTAGTGAACCTGAAGCGGCAGGTTGTAAAAGATGCCGCGAAGTCTGCCGTGACCTAGGCGAGACATTGCAACACCGCCTAGTCTCGACGCATGGTAGATCGGGTTCTTGTCTCTCTCGACGGCGCGGTCCGGGATGCGGACGCGCCGTTGTTGTATGCGGACGATATCGGCGTATTGCGTGGCGACGGTATTTTCGAAACGGTGCTGGTGCGCGCGGGCAGCGCGTGCGCGATCGAATTTCATCTAGGCAGGCTGCGCCGCTCCGCGCAGGCGCTCGATCTGCCCGAGCCCGAGATCGGGCGGTGGCGCGAGGCCGTCGAGCGGGCCGCGAAGGAGTGGGGAACCGACCGCGAAGGCGTGATGCGGCTGGTACTCACCCGCGGACGCGACAGCGAGCTATCCGGCGTGGCCGAGAAGGTGACGAGCGGCGATCTGGCCGCCGCCGTGCCGGTGCCCACCGCGTATGTGCTCGTGCTGCCGGTGCCGGATCGGGTGCAGAAGGCGCGCACCGAGGGTGTCTCGGTGGTGACCCTGTCCCGCGGTATCTCGATCGACCTGGCGCAGGCCGCGCCGTGGCAGTTGCTCGGCGCGAAGACGCTGTCCTATGCGTCGAACATGGCGGCGCTGCGGTTCGCGGCGCGGATGGGCGCCGACGATGCGATCTTCACCAGCACCGAGAACCGGGTGCTGGAAGGTCCGCGCTCGTCGGTGGTGATCGCGCGGGACAAGCAGCTGATCACCCCGCCCGCGAAGAACGGTGTGCTGCCGGGCGTCACTCAGCGCGCGTTGTTCGCCGAGGCGGAGAAGGCCGGGTGGGAGTGCGTCTACAAGTCGCTGTTCACCGCCGACCTGCTCACCTGTGACAGCGTGTGGATGATGTCCAGCATCTCGTTGGCGGCGCGGGTGAATTCGTTGGACGGGCTGCGGATGTCGGCGCCGGACAACGCGCAGGAAATCATCGATCTGGTTGATCGCGGTATCGAGCGGGCGGGCGCTATCGGCGATTGGTGACTGTCCCTCAGGCGACCGGTGACTGCCCGCACCGGCGCTGGCGGGGAGTACGCCCGGCGTGATGTGCGTCCTACTCGCATGACCTTTTGTAGGGGGACGAGCTCGGAAAACCGCCGTTTTGAGGCCGAAAGTCCCGGTGTGTCGTGGCCAAGGACTCATTGTTCCTGATCTCCTCCGACGTACTATTACTACGTCATGTCGTAGACGGCGAGGAGGTCGTGTTGGACGCCCTGGACATCTCTCGATGGCAGTTCGGCATCACGACGGTCTACCACTTTTTGTTGGTGCCGCTGACTATTGGACTTGCTCCTTTGGTCGCCGCCATGCAGACCGCCTGGGTGATCACCGGCAAGGATCATTGGCTTCGACTGACCAAGTTCTTCGGCAAGCTTTTTCTCATCAACTTCGCGCTCGGTGTGGCCACCGGCATCGTGCAGGAGTTCCAGTTCGGGATGAACTGGAGCGAGTACTCGCGCTTCGTCGGTGATGTGTTCGGCGCGCCACTCGCGCTGGAAGGTCTGGTCGCCTTCTTCATGGAGTCGACCTTCCTCGGGTTGTGGATCTTCGGCTGGTCCCGATTGCCGAAACTCGCGCACCTGGCGACGATTTGGATGGTCGCGATCGGCGTGAACGCGTCGGCGTACTTCATCGTCGCCGCGAACTCGTTCATGCAGCATCCGGTCGGGGCACGGTTCAACCCGGCGACCGGACGGGCCGAGCTCGACAGCATTGTCGCGGTGCTCACGAACAACACACTGCTGGCGGCCTTTCCGCACGTGGTCGCCGGATCCTTTGTCACGGCAGGCACTTTCGTGGCCGGCATCGCGGGCTGGTGGATGGTGCGCAAGGCACGCAGCGGCGATGCCGCTCAGTTGACGGAGGCGCGCACCATGTGGCGGCCGGTGGCGCTGGTCGGCACCTGGGTGATGCTGGTGTCGCTGGTCGGCTTGTTCTTCACCGGTGACACGCAGGGCAAGCTGATGTTCGAGCAGCAGCCGATGAAGATGGCCTCGGCGGAATCGTTGTGCCACACCGAAACCGATCCCGACTTCTCCATTCTGACCGTTGGCACGCACAACAACTGCGACAGCGTCACGCACGTGCTCGAGGTGCCGGTGGTGCTGCCGTTCCTGGCCAAGGGCCAGTTCAGCAACGTCACCCTGCCCGGCGTGGTCGACCTGCAGAAGGAATACAACGACAAGTACGGCGTCGGCGACTACCGGCCGAACCTGTTCGTCACCTACTGGTCGTTCCGCGCCATGATCGGCCTGGCGGCGGGCTCGGCCCTGCTTGCCCTGGCCGGGCTGTGGCTGACCCGCCGCGGCCGGGTGCCGAACCAGCGCTGGTTCTCCTGGCTCAGCGTGCTGATGATTCCGACGCCGTTCCTGGCCAACAGCGCGGGCTGGGTGTTCACCGAAATGGGCCGCCAACCTTGGGTTGTCGCGCCCAACCCGACGGGCGATCTGAACCTGCGGCTGATGGTGCAGCAGGGCGTCTCGAACCATTCGGCCGGCGTGGTGCTGTTCTCGCTGATCGTCTTCACACTGCTGTACGGCTCACTGGCGGTCGTCTGGTTCTACCTGATGCGGCGCTACGTGATCCACGGCCCTGATCCGGCGGCGGTGGTCGCCGATGGGCCCGGCGACACCGGTGGCCCCGGTAGGCCTCGCACTGAAGAGCCTGCCGTCGAACAACTTTCGTTCGCGTACTAGGGAGCCGACGATGAGTCTGCAAGAGTTCTGGTTCGTGCTGATCGGGGTGCTGTTCACCGGGTACTTCGTGCTGGAGGGCTTCGACTTCGGGGTCGGGATGCTGATGCCGATCCTCGGGCGGGGTTCCGATACCCGAAGGCGGGTGGTGCTCAACACGATCGGTCCGGTGTGGGACGGCAACGAGGTGTGGGTGATCACCGCCGGTGGCGCCATGTTCGCGGCGTTCCCCGAGTGGTACGCGAGCATGTTCTCCGGCTTCTACCTGGCACTGCTGTTGCTGCTCGTCGCGCTGATCTTGCGCATCTGCGCCATCGAATACCGCGGCAAGATCAACGATCCGCGCTGGCGGGCCCGCTGCGACCTCGGCATCGGAATCGGTTCCTGGATACCGGCACTCGCGTGGGGCTGGGTCTTCGCCAATATCGTGCGCGGGGTGCCGTTGAACGAGAAGAAACAGTTCGCCGGTTCGGTGTGGGACCTGCTCGGGCCGTACGCCCTGCTCGGCGGGCTCACCACCGCGCTGCTGTTCGCCCTGCACGGAGCGGTCTTCCTCGGCCTGAAGACCGGTGGCGAGGTGCGCGACGACGCGCAGCGCACGGCGAAGCTGCTGCTGGTGCCGACGGTCGTGGTCGTCGGTGTGTTCGGGTTCTGGACGCAGCTGGCCTACGGCACCGGATGGACGTGGATTCCGTTGGCGCTCGCGGTGATCGGGCTCGTCGCCGCCGCGGTCTCGGTGTTCGCCGACCGAGACGGGTGGGCCTTCCTCGGCACCACCGTCACGGTGGCGGCGGCGACCACGCTGCTGTTCGGGTCGTTGTTCCCGAATGTGTTGCCTTCCACCATCGATGCGGCGTTCAACCTGACCATCCACAACGCGTCGTCCACCCCGTACACGCTGAGGGTGATGAGCTGGGCGGCGGTGCTCGTCACGCCGGTTGTGCTGGTCTACCAGGGCTGGACGTACTGGGTGTTCCGCAAGCGGATCACCGTCGACCAGATTCCCGCGCCGGTCGGCTTGCCGCTAGGACCCGTGAAGGACTGAGCTATGGCCCGCCCGCCGATCGATCCGCGCCTGTGGCGATATGCCCGCTCGGCCCGCCGCTACCTCGCGCTGAGTGTCGCACTGTCCGCGCTGATCACGGGATCGATCGTGGTCGCGGCGATCATGCTGGCTCGAGTGCTGGCCGGGGTCGTCACTGATCCCAGCCGGCGCACGCTGGCCGCGTGGACGACGGAACTGCTCGTGCTCGCGCTGGCCATCGTCTGCCGGGTGCTTGCCACTTGGCTGCAATCGCGGCTGGCGCATCGGGCGGGGGCCGGCGTGGTGGCGGAGCTCGAAACCGCCGTGCTCACCGCGGGTGCTCGGCTGCCACCGCGGGAACTCGAAAGCCGCAGAACCGAACTCGCGGTGGTGGTGGGCACCGGATTGTCCGGGCTGCGCGGGTATCTGATCGGATACGTTCCCGCCCTGCTGCTTGCGGTTCTGGTGCCGCCGATCGTGCTGGCGGTCATCGCGATTCATGATCCGATCTCAGGTCTGATCGTGGTGGTCACGTTGCCACTGATTCCGGTCTTCATGATCCTGATCGGGCTGCTGACCCAGGGGCGGGCCGAGGCGACATTGGCCGCCACCACTCGGCTGTCGGATCAACTGCTCGATCTGTTCGCCGGTATGCCGACGCTACGGGCCCTCGGGCGAGAGCGCGGCGAATCGGTGTTGCACGAGCGGGATTCGAGACCGGACAGTGGCACCGACGGGAGTTCGGCACCGGGCGATGATGATTCGTCGGCGATGCGGGCCGGCACGATGGCGCATCGCGTGCGCGAGCTCGGCGATGCGTTGCGGCAGCGGACCATGCGGGCGCTGCGGATCGCGTTTCTGTCCTCGATGGTGCTGGAGCTGCTCGCGACGCTGAGCGTGGCGCTGATCGCGGTGTCCATCGGCCTGCGGCTGGTGTACGGCGAGATGAGCCTGTACGCGGGCCTGGTTGCCCTTGTGCTGGCTCCGGAGGTGTATCTGCCACTGCGGATGGTGGGGGAGCGGTTCCATGCCGCACAGGACGGAATGGCGGCCGCCGACAAGGCCTTCGCCGTTCTCGAATCCGTGCCGGAATCAACAGATTCCCGCGCCCGAACCGGCGATGCCACCGAGCCGTGGCGCTGTGCCGGAGTCGTCCGGCTGCGCGACCTTGCCATTGCGGCGCGCAACGGCTTTGCACCTGTTGGGTTGTCGGCGGAACTGCGTCCTGGTGCGGTGACGGTGCTCGCCGGACCGAACGGCAGCGGGAAGTCGACGGCGGCACAAGCGATCCTCGGCCTGATCGTGCCGGACCGCGGGTCGGTGACCGTCGACGGCGTCGACCTGCGTGACCTGGATCAGGACGACTGGTGGGCACACGTGGCGTGGCTGCCACAGCGACCGGTCCTGGTGCCCGGCACATTGCGCGAAAACCTGGAACTGTTCGGCGCACAGGCCGAGTCGCCGGCCGCCCACGGCCCCACCCGGGTCGTCGACGACCTCGAAGCCGCCTGCGCGGCTACCGGATTCGACACGGTGCTGGACGAGTTGCCCGACCGCTGGGACACCGTCGTCGGCTCCGGTGGTGTCGGCCTGTCCCTCGGCCAACGCCAGCGACTCGCACTCACCAGAGTCTTGGCCGCCGACCGCCCCATCCTGCTCCTCGACGAGCCGACCGCCCACCTCGACGCCGACAGCGAAACCGCGGTCCTCGCGGCCCTCCGACAGCGCGCCCGAGACGGCGCCACCGTGATCGTGATCGGCCACCGCCCAACGGTTCTCGCCGCGGGCGACCATGTGGTTCAGGTGCGCGCGGCCGCCGACGAGCTGGCGGAGGCGGGTCGATGAGCACGACATATGGCATTCGTGCGACAAGCGGTGCGCAGGATCGTGGCACGCCGCCGATCAGCGGCGACCGCCCATCACTGTTCGGCGATCTGCGGCGAATGTGGGGGCTGCTGGAGCTGTCCCGGTTGCGGGTTGCGGTGGCGATCGCGTGGGGAGTACTGGCCCTCGGCAGTGGGCTCGGGCTGGCTGCGCTCGCCGCGTGGCTGATTGCCCGGGCGTGGCAGATGCCGCCGGTGCTGGATCTGAGCATTGCCGTGGTGACCGTGCGGGCGCTGGGGATTTCGCGTGGCCTGGCCCGGTATCTGGAACGGCTGGCCACCCACGATGTCGCGCTGCGGGCGATGGCGACGGCGCGCACCACGGTGTATCGGACACTGGCCGGATCCGACTTCTGGCTGCGCAGGCCATCCGGTCCGCGGTCGGCTGCGCGGCGGTCCGGCGATACCGGGCCGCTGCGGCGCGGCGACCTGCTTGTCCGAATCGGCAGCGACATAGACGATCTCGGCGCTGTCGTGGTTCGCGTATTCGTTCCGGTCGCGGTCGCCGTCGTGTTGTCCGCGATCGCGACCGGCCTGCTCGCGACGATCTCGGTGGCCGCGGCCGCGATTCTGGCGGGGGCACTGGCGCTTTCCGGGATGCTCGCCCCTTGGCTGTCGGCACAGGCCGCGCGCGAGGCGGAGCGGGCCGTGCGCGCGGACCGGGCGGAATTCACCGCGCAGGCCCTCACCGTGCTCGATCATGCGGCCGAATTGCGGGTCGCGGGTCGGCTGGACGCGGCACTCGCCGCGGCTACCAAGGCATCTCGACAGGCGGTCGAGGCGGAGGACAGCGCGGCTGCCCGCAGCGCGTGGTCGGCGGCGGCCACCCCGCTCTCGATCGGCGCCAGCGTGCTGGGAGCCTTGCTGATCGGCATCACCCTGTACGGCCCGTCCGGCGGTGCGCCGGGGGCGATGACACCGATGGCGCTCACCGTGCTTGTGCTGCTGCCACTTTCGGCCTTCGAGGCGGTCGCCCCGCTTCCCGCCGCGGCGCAGTCGCTGACCACCGCTCGGGCCGCTCTGCATCGGCTGGTCCGGCTCGACGGCGGCACTCGGGTGGACGGCGATGGGACCGTCGGCGGTCGAGCAGGTGACGATGCCCTCGAAGTGCAACTGTCCCAACAGCTTCCGGAGATTCCGCCGGGCCGTCGGATCGCGGTCGTCGGCCCGAGCGGCGCCGGGAAGACCACCCTGCTGATGATGTGGGCGGGCCTGTTCGATACCCCCCGAACCGGCGCCACCTTCTTTGCCGAAGACGCCCACCTGTTCGGCACCTCGGTGCTGGAGAATCTGCGCGTCGCGCGCGGCGACGTCACCGCGGAAGAGGCCGAAACTGCCCTGCGCACAGTAGGTCTCGGCGACTGGCTGGACTCGCTGCCGAAGGGTGTACACACCGACCTGGTCGGTGGCGCCGCCGCTGTTTCCGGCGGGCAACGCCGCCGCATCCTGCTCGCCCGAGCGCTCGTCTCACCGGCTCGGGTGTTGCTGCTCGACGAACCGACCGAACATCTCGAGGCCGAGGCGGGCGCACAGCTACTGTGCGACTTGCTCGATCTCGACAGCGGCTTGGTCGCACCCGATCGAACTGTGGTCGTCGTCACACATCAACTGCCGCCGGACAATCGCGCCGACGTGATCGTCCGAGTCGACGCATCAGCGCAGGTGAAGGCCGATTTCGTGGATCACTCGGTCCCCACTTCCGCCCACCGCGAAATTCCGTTGCCGACCCGCTGACTCCTCGCTAAATTCGTCAGTACACAAGGAAGGAGGTGGTTCGACGAATGTATGTTCAAAGGACTCGTGAGGTGGCTGCGCGCTAGCGCCACCGCTGCAGGTGATTCGCCGCGCGAGCGTTAGCGAATTCCACGCAGTCACCCGGCCCCCGAGCCCCCGTTTGAGTCCGAACGGGACCCGTGCACTAACCCCGCACCGGTAAGGCTCGGGGGCCGTTCTTGTTCCGCCTCTCCGCGTATTCAGGCCAGACTCGTGTGCCGCGATAGTTGCGTTGGCGACCGGCGGTGAGGTGCTGGGGGAGCTAGCCCGTACCCGGTGAGTTACCCATGTTCTCGCGAGATCAGCGGGCGGGTTCGATTTAGCCGATGTAGCGCTGGAGGCGGGCCGAGAGGCGGGGTTCGAGGGGGCCGTCGGCCACCACACGCTCCTCGACGTAGGCCAGGTCGCCGCCCTCGACGATGCCGTAGAGACGTTTCGCGCCGCCGACGACGATGCCGGACTGGCTGCGGATGACCACGTCGGTGGCGAGCTCCCAGGAGGACTGAGTGAGGGCCTGGCCGTAGAACAGCTCGACGATGCCGGTGCTGTGCGTGAGCAGCAGCTCGATGACCTCGTCGTTGCCGTCGATGCCGACCCGCCAGAAGCCGCTCTCGCGCAGATCGGGGCCGTTGTAGGCGCCCTCGCTGTCGAGCACCCAGGAGCGGGACTCCCAGGACAGGTAGTCGCCGCCGTCGTGCGCCACGATGATCTGCTGACCGAACCGGTAGTCGCCGGTCTCGGGGTGATTGCCCTCGCCCTCGCCGCGCCACACGCCGACCATGGGCAGCAGCGCGAGCATGGAGGAACTCAGATCCGGCCCGAGTCGCAGGTTCGCGGTGTCCTCGGGCAGCGGCAGATCGGGCAGCACCGGAATGTTGCGGGCACCGGTCGACTTCGCCCGCTCGACGGCCTCGGACACGGCCTGATCGCCGCTTCGGCGACCAGCCGATTCGGCGGAGCCGTTCCCGTTCAGTTGTTCACTCGCTTGCTCGGCCGGATTGGAACCTTCGCTCGCGAGATCACTCATGATTCGGTGAACAGCCGGTAGAAGACGTACAGGCCGAACCAGCCGATGAGGATGGCGACGGCCACCAGCAGAATCTCGAAGAAGAGGACCACATTTGGAGTCTAACGACAACCACCGCCGGATATGCAGACGACCCCGGTGCTTCCCGTCATACTGGGGAAGCCCGGGGCCGTTAGCTGCGTACGGTTGTCTTACTTGGCGACCGCGACATCCACGGGATGAATACCCGCGCCTTCCGGACGAACCTCCGCCGAGCCGTTACCGGCCGAGGAGAGCGCCCGCAGCGTCCACGCACCCGGCGCGGCGAAGAAGCGGAAGTCACCGGTGCCGGAGGCGACGACCTCGGCGGTGAAGTCACCGTTGCCGTCGAGCAGGCGCACGAACGCGCCGCCGACCGGCTGACCGTCGGTGCTCAGGACGCGGCCGGTGATGACCGTCTCCTTCTCCACATCGACGCCGGCGGGAATGGCCTGACCCTGGGTAGGTGCTGCGCACATGTTGTTTACGCTCCCAACTCGATCGGTGCACCGACGAGGGAGCCGTATTCGGTCCAGCTCCCGTCGTAGTTCTTGACATTGCTGTGGCCGAGCAGTTCCTGCAGCACGAACCAGGTGTGCGAGGAACGCTCACCGATGCGGCAGTAGGCGATGGTCTCCTTCTTGCCGTCCAAGCCCGCTTCTTTGTAGATCTCGGTGAGCTCGGCGTCGGACTTGAAGGTGCCGTCCTCGTTCGCGGCCTTGCTCCACGGCACGTTGATGGCGGTGGGGATGTGGCCGGGACGCTGGCTCTGCTCCTGCGGCAGGTGCGCGGGCGCCAGGATCTTGCCGGAGAACTCGTCGGGCGAACGGACGTCGACCAGGTTCTTGGTACCGATGGCGGCGATGACCTCGTCGCGGAACGCGCGGATGGTCACGTCGGGGGCGGCGGCCTTGTACTGGGTGGCCGGGCGGCTGACGCCGTCGGTGGACAGCGGACGGCCGTCGAGCTCCCACTTCTTGCGGCCACCGTCGAGCAGCTTGACGTTGTTGTGGCCGTACAGCTTGAAGTACCAGTAGGCGTACGCGGCGAACCAGTTGTTGTTGCCGCCGTACAGGACTACCTCGTCGTCGTTCGCGATGCCGCGCGCCGAGAGCAGGTCGGAGAACTGCTCCTGGTTCACGAAGTCACGACGAACTTGATCCTGCAGGTCCTTCTTCCAGTCGAGCCGGACGGCACCTTCGATGTGGCCACCGTCATAGGCGGAGGTGTCCTCGTCGACCTCGACGAAGACGATGCCGGGGGCGTTGAGGTTCTCTTCGGCCCAGTCCACGGAGACCAGGACATCGGAGCGAGCCATGTTGTTCCTTTCAGAGATGACTTGCGGATCAGTTCGGCGCCGGGGACCCGGCGGTGTGAACGTCAGCCCCGGAGGCGGTAGCTTGCGTAACCACGGAGGGGCCGTGAACACCGCCAGTAGGAGCAGCAGTCCGGCGGAAACGGGCGACCAGGGGATAGATCTGGCAACCCAGGCAGATCCCGAACGCCGCGTTCAAGAACGCGGCGAACAGGGCAAAGCCGGCGAAGACCGCGCCGACAACTGTGGAGCCGAGCGCGAAGCCCAGCAGGCTGACCACGGCGAAGACCAGGCCGAGCAGCTGCGCGAACTTCAGCGGCGGCACGGGTTCGGTCTCGGTGGTCGGGGCCACCCGCGGCGCGACGAATTTCGCGTAGAGGCGGCCGTACGGGTGCTTGCGCGGACCGTAGGCGGCGCCGACCGCGAAGACGACGGCCTGGACGGCGATGAGCACCGCGGCGGCGACGGGGGAGAAGATGGCGGCGATCAGTACCAGCACGAGGACGGCGGTGGTGACCCACGCGGCGAAGCGGGGTCCACGAACATCGACCTGCCCGTTGACAATTGGCTGATTCTGCGAAGTATTACGGATTTCAGTGGACATTGTGCGTACTCCTGCGCTGGATGCGACTGGTGGCTGGAAAATTGCCAGTTCGCCGGGGGATCAACGAGATCACTCGCACGGCGGACACAGGTCGGCGTCAGGAAATCTGAGAAAGCCGACCGCTCAGCGGCACAGGCAGCAACAACCACCGAGGCGGCACAGGTCAACTGTGCGGCGTCGGGTGAGCATCAGCTCGTGGTTGTAAAGCACGAATGCAGTTTACCTAATCGGGCGGGAGAAAAGGACCCCGGGTCGATCACAGCTTTCCGGGGAACCTGTCAAGGCCGCTAAGCGGCGATGGTCAGCGGCTCGAGCGCGGAACGCAGATCGGTCACCTTCGGCACGCCGGAGATCCGAAAGCGTTCGCGGCCTTCACTATCGAAGACGAACGTGGTCGGCAACGAGAGCACGTTCAGTTCCTTGGCGAGCACCGGCTCGGCGTCGATGTCCACCTCGATGTCCAGCGGTGGCTGCGGCGACTCGGCCAGCTGTCCGGTGACATCGGCGACGACGCGGCGCACCGCGGCGCAGGGGCCGCACCAGTCGGCGGAGAAATGCAGCACGGCCGGACCGGATCCGGTCACCCCGACCGACGCGAGCAGATCGGCCCGCACGGACTGGGTTTCGACGACATCGGCGACGCGGACCTTGCCGTCGCGGCCGCGCAGCACCAGGCCGACCGCCAGCGCGGCCAGCAACATCACTGCGAGGATTGTGATTTCGATCATGGTTGCTGCAATCGGTCGAGGTCGATCGTCACGTTCACACCCTTGCCCTCCGCCACGATCCACCCGCCGTCGGCGCGCACCTTGGTGGGATGGACACCGAACGGCAATTCCTTGATGTCGATAGTACGGGTGAATCGCGCGAGCACCGCGGGACGAATGGCCTCGGGGATGGCGTCCTCCGGGATCGTCTTCTCGTTGCCCGGCTGTGCGCAGAAGCCCGTCGCGACGACCTTCACCTGGTCCCCGTCGACCGACAGGTCGGCCTGCACGAAGACCTTGCTACTGCCGTACTGGGTGGCCGGCAATTCCGGCAGGCTCCCGAGCAGGCACAGCGGCTCGTCGCCGGTCGAGGTCATCCCGGATCCGCCCGAACCGCCGGTGCCGTCGGACTTGTCCTGCTGTGGGCCGCGTACCTGCAGGTCGGGGATGCTGAACAGCCTGCCGAGCTCGGTCGGTCCGATCCGCAGCGAGCTCGCCACCTGCTCCGCGGGCACGTTGCGCAGGCTGCCGTCGACCAGATCGTGCAGGGGTATCCGCACACCGGTCAGATTCGCCTCGAATTCGTATTCCCCGGGCGTATGCGGGAAGTTGCCACTCGCTCTGATCCAGACGTCGTCGTAGCGTCCGCCGACCGCCTGGCCGAGGAACGAAACCCCGCGGATGGCCACCGACGGATCGGCGGGTAGATCGGCGCCCTGGCGCAGCGCGCGCGAGACCCGATATTCCGAATAGGCCGCGACGCTGAAATCAATGACTACTGCCAGTCCCGCGAGAATCAGCAGCCCGATGATGAGCTTGCGCATTGCTGAACCTTACAGAGCGCTCGCGAGTCGCGAATGCGCGAGGTTGCATCGGGACGGGGCGCTACGGTGCATTTCTGGTATCAGACATATCACTCGGCCGGACTCGGCTACCCGGATGGCGAGGTCATCGGGGTTGACGCGCTAATCTTGCATCCGAATTACCTGTGATCAGCGACGTGGCCCCCGGCAGTGCGGCTGTTGTCCTCGGAGCTACGAGATGGGAGGAGAGCTTGTGGAGCTGCTCCTGCTGACCTCCGACCCCAATCCCGACGCGGTGTTGCCCTCGCTGTCGTTGCTGGCGCACAACGTGCGTCCGGCGCCGACCGAGGTCTCTTCGCTGCTGGAAGCGGGTACCGCGGACGTCGCACTGGTCGACGCGCGCACCGACCTGGCCGCCGCGCGCGGCCTGTGCCGCCTGCTCGGCAGCACCGGGTCATCGGTGCCGGTGGTCGCCGTGCTCACCGAGGGTGGCCTGGTCGCGGTGAACGCCGACTGGGGACTCGACGACATCCTGCTGCCCGGCACCGGTCCGGCCGAACTCGACGCCAGGCTGCGACTGCTCGTCGGCCGCAACGGCGGCGTGGCCAGCCCGGAGAACTCCGGCAAGATCACCCTCGGCGAGTTGGTGATCGACGAGGGCACCTACACCGCCCGCCTGCGCGGGCGCCCGCTCGACCTGACCTACAAGGAATTCGAGCTGCTCAAATACCTCGCGCAGCATGCGGGCCGGGTGTTCACCAGGGCCCAGCTGCTGCAAGAGGTGTGGGGCTACGACTTCTTCGGTGGCACCCGCACCGTCGATGTGCACGTTCGTCGACTGCGCGCCAAGCTCGGCACTGAGTACGAATCGCTCATCGGCACCGTGCGCAACGTCGGCTACAAGGCGGTGCGGCCGTCCAGAACGGCGGCCAAGGGTGACTCGGTCCAGGCATCGGAGGACGAGCCGGAGGGCACGGACGACGCGCCGCTCGCTCCGGTCAACGGCTCCCTGCAGTGAGCTCGGTGGCCCTGCCGCCCAATCCGAAACACCAGCACGTCATTATGTGTTCGCGTCGCGTTCAGCGCGACCGGCACGGTGTTCGAAGCGCAGCGACGGGGCCGCATCTCGGCCTGCCGCTGTCGCGAAATGCAGGGCTACGCAATGACGTTGTCCGGGTAGGTATCCCGCTCGGGATGCCGCGCAGCGCGAGGAATGGAGCCCGATGAACGGCGTGGCAACACAGTGGACCGAGCGGCTGGATTCGGCTGCGGCCGCTGATGTTCGGCAACTGCTCGAACGCGCGATCGGCGCCGACGGTGTCGCCCCCATCTCCGAACAGGCGGTTCTGTCGCTGAGCGCGGGCGATGACCCCGCGGTGCGGCACCTGATCGCCATGCGCGACGACGTGATCGCGGGCTACGCGAACCTGGTTCCGGCGCACGGCGAACATCCGGCGATGGCCGAGGTCGTGGTCGATCCGCCCGAGCGTGGGCAGGGTATCGGCACCGGCTTGGTCGCCGCGGCACTCGCCGAGGGCGGCGCGGGCACCCGGGTGTGGGCGCACGGAAATCTTCCTGCCGCCAAGGCGGTTTCCGAGCGGCTCGGCCTGAGCACCGCGCGCGAGCTCTGGCAGATGCGCCGCGCTCTGGCAACGCCTGAGCTACCGGAAATTGCCGCGCGTGGCCGAGTGACAATCCGCACCTACGCCGGGCCCTCCGACGACGCCGAATTGCTGCGGGTGAACAACGCCGCTTTCGCCTGGCACCCGGAGCAGGGTGGCTGGACCGAACGCGACATCGAGGCGCGCCGGGCCGAGTCGTGGTTCGACCCGAAGGGTCTGTTCCTCGCGACCGACACCGCCGAGCCCGGCCGCGTCCTCGGATTCCATTGGACCAAGGTGCATTACGACGAGAACCCGGCCGTCGGCGAGGTCTACGTAGTAGGCATCGACCCGGCCGCGCAGGGGCGCGGACTCGGCCGCCTGCTGACCCTGGTCGGCCTGCATCATCTGCGCGATCGCGGCCTCGCCGAAGTACTGCTCTACACCGAGGCCGACAACACCGCCGCCGTGCACACTTACACCCGGCTCGGGTTCACTCCCGCGCACATCGACGTCGCCTATTCGGCGGCCTCAGCTGAATAGCGGGTGCCCCTTCGGGGGTGTCTGAGTAAAACTGCGGCAAATGTCACACATAACGGGCTCAATCGCGCTTGCCTGTTCACCTGTAGTTCACTCAGTTCGGTCCAACTGTCAACCCCGTGACTTTACGTTGATTGGTGGGCAGCCCACGGCTGCCTGGTGCGCAAGTTCCCCGCGAACAGCACCACATCACCCGTCCGGGCCGGTGAGGGACCGGGCGAGTTGGACGCCTTTCCGGAGGAATAGTGAATCTCAAGCGCAGCAGCGCCCTCGTTGGTGTGCTGGCCGTTGGTGCCATGACGCTCGCCGCCTGTGGCAGCGACGACAACACCAGCACCGGCAACAACGGCGGCACCACTGCCAAGTCGGACATCGCCTGCGGTGGCAAGAAGGCGCTCAAGTCGAGCGGCTCCTCCGCGCAGAAGAACGCGATGGACCGCTTCGTCGCGGCCTACGAGGCCAACTGCGACGGCAGCACGCTGAACTACACCTCGAGCGGCTCCGGCGCCGGCGTCAACGAGTTCATCGGCAGCCAGACCGATTTCGGTGGCTCCGACTCGCCGCTGAGCGCGTCGAAGGGTGAGACCACCAAGGCCCAGGACCGCTGCGGCGCCCCGGCCTGGAACCTGCCGACCGTGTTCGGTCCGATCGCGATCACCTACAACATCGACGGCGTCTCCGACCTCGTGCTGGACGGCCCGACCGCCGCCAAGGTGTTCAACGGCACCATCGCCACCTGGGACGCCCCCGAGATCAAGGCACTGAACCCGAGCGCCAAGCTGCCCTCGGACAAGATCGCGGTGATCTTCCGCAGCGACGAGTCGGGCACCACCGACAACTTCCAGCTCTACCTGGACGCGGCGTCGGACGGCGCCTGGGGCAAGGGTGCGGGCAAGGCGTTCGCCGGCGGTGTCGGTGAGGGTGCGAAGGGCAACGAGGGCACCTCGGCCGCCATCAAGAGCACCAAGAACGCGATCACCTACAACGAGTGGTCGTTCGCGAAGTCGCAGAACCTGGCCATCGCGCAGATCGTCACCTCGGCGAGCAAGGACCCGGTCAAGCTGACCGCGGCCTCGGCGGGCAAGGCCATCGACGGCGTGAAGGTCAAGGGCGAGGGCAACGACCTGGTGCTCGACACCAGCTCGTTCTACAAGCCCACCGAGGCCGGTGCGTACCCGATCATGCTGGCCACCTACGAGATCGTCTGCTCGAAGTACAGCGACGCGGACACCGCCAAGGCGGTCAAGGCGTTCCTGACCTCGGCGACCACCAACGGCCAGAAGGGTCTCGACGAGGCCGGGTACGTCCCGATCCCGGACAAGTTCAAGACCCGCCTGACCACCGCAATCAACGCCATCTCCTGATCGCACAGTAGTAATGACCGTGCACCCCGAGGTGACCGCCGCGGGCTCGTCGGATTCGACGGGCCCGCGGGCGGCCGGAGACATTGCCCCCATGTCGAGTGATCCGAGCACCGAGCCTGCCAAAAAGGTTCGCCCCGCCCACAGCAATCGAGCCGAGATCATCTTCCGGTCTCTGGCCACCGCTTCGGGCGCGACCATCGTCGCCGCCATCGCGCTCATCGCGCTATTCCTGTTGATCCGCGCGGTGCCGTCGGTCATGGCGAACGACGCGAACTTCTTCACCAGTACCGAGTTCAACACCACCAACGCCGATCACCTGCGGTTCGGCATCCGCGACCTGTTCATGGTGACGGTGCTGAGCGCGATCTTCGCGCTGGTGATCGCGGTGCCGATCGGCGTCGGTATCGCGCTGTTCCTGACCCACTACGCGCCGAAGGTGCTGGCGCGCCCGTTCGCGATGCTCGTCGACCTGCTCGCCGCAGTGCCGTCGATCGTGTTCGGCCTGTGGGGCTTCCTGGTGCTCGCGCCGAAGATCGAACCGGTGCAGACGTTCTTGAACGACAAGCTCGGCTGGTTCTTCCTTTTCTCCGACGGCAATGTCTCGATCGCCGGTGGCGGCACCATCTTCACCGCGGGCGTGGTGCTCGCGGTGATGATCCTGCCGATCATCACCTCGGTTTCCCGTGAGGTCTTCAATCTCACCCCGCCCGCGCACATCGAGGCCGCCCACGCGCTGGGTGCCACGAAGTGGGAGATGGTGCGGATGACGGTGCTGCCCTACGGTCGCAGCGGTGTGATCGCCGGCTCCATGCTCGGCCTCGGCCGCGCGCTCGGCGAGACCATCGCGGTGCTGGTCGTGCTGCGGACCTCGGCGCAGGCCGGACACTGGTCGGTATTCGACGGTGGTTACACGTTCGCGTCCAAGATCGCTTCCGCGGCTTCGGAATTCAGTTCGCCGCTGCCGACCGGCGCCTACATCGCGGCAGGCTTCGTGCTGTTCGCGCTGACCTTCGTCGTCAACGCGCTGGCGCGGCTCGCCGCGGGCGGAAGGGTGAACGGGTGATGACAACGACAACGCTCGACAAGCCGATCAAGGCGCCGACGTTCCGTGACGTCAGCACCAGCCGCAAGATCCGCAACAACCTCGCGACCGGCGTGGTCTGGTTGTGCTTCGCGATCGCGCTGGTTCCGCTGGCCTGGGTGCTCATCATGGTGGTGAGTAAGGGCTTCGAATCGGTTGTCTCCCTTGACTGGTGGCAGAAGTCGCAGAAGGGCATCCTGCCCGATCAGTCCGGTGGCGGTGTGTACCACGCCATCTACGGCACCATCGTGCAGTCCGCGGTCGCCGCGGTGATCGCGGTGCCGCTGGGCATCATGGCCGCCGTCTACCTGGTCGAATACGGCCGCGGCTGGCTGGCCAAAACCACTACGTTCATGGTCGACATCCTCGCGGGTGTGCCGTCCATCGTCGCGGCGCTGTTCATCTTCGCGCTGTGGATCGCCACCCTCGGCGCACCGCAGAGCGCGTTCGCGGTGTCGCTGGCGCTGGTGCTGCTGATGCTGCCGGTGGTGGTGCGCAGCTCCGAGGAAATGCTGAAGCTGGTACCGGACGAACTGCGTGAGGCGTCCTACGCGCTCGGCATCCCGAAGTGGAAGACCATCGCGCGGATCGTGGTACCGACCGCGCTGCCCGGCATGATCAGCGGCATCCTGCTCGCGCTCGCCCGTGTCATGGGCGAGACCGCGCCGGTGCTGGTGCTCGTCGGTTACAGCAAGTCGATCAACAGCAATCTCTTCGACGGCAACATGGCCTCGCTGCCGCTGCTGATCTACCAGGAGCTGTCGAACCCGGAGCCCGCGGGCCGGGCCAGGGTGTGGGGTGCGGCGCTGACGCTGATCCTGCTCATCGCGCTGCTGTACGCGGCGGCCGCGGTCGTCAACAAGCTGCTCACGCGGAATCGATAGGAAGTTCAGATGGCCAAGCGGATCGACGTCAAAGACCTCAATATCTTCTACGGGAAATTCCACGCGGTCGCCGATGTGGACCTGACCGTGCTGCCGCGCAGTGTCACCGCCTTCATCGGCCCGTCGGGTTGCGGTAAGTCCACCGTGCTGCGGTCGCTCAACCGCATGCACGAGGTGACCCCGAACGCCCGCGTCGAGGGCGCGGTGCTGCTCGACGGCGAGGACATCTACGGCTCGCAGGTCGACCCGGTGGGCGTGCGCCGCACCATCGGCATGGTGTTCCAGCGTCCGAACCCGTTCCCCACCATGTCGATTCGCGACAACGTGGTGGCCGGGCTGAAGCTGCAGGGCGTGCGCAGCAAGAAGGAACTCGACGAGGTCGCCGAGCGCTCGCTGCGCGGCGCCAACCTCTGGAACGAGGTGAAGGACCGCCTGGACAAGCCGGGCGGCGGCCTGTCCGGCGGTCAGCAGCAGCGGCTGTGCATCGCCCGCGCGATCGCGGTGTCGCCCGATGTGCTGCTGATGGACGAGCCCTGTTCGGCCCTGGACCCGATCTCCACGCTGGCGATCGAGGACCTGATCACCGAGCTGAAGAAGGAATTCACCATCGTCATCGTCACCCACAACATGCAGCAGGCTGCCCGCGTGAGTGACCAGACCGGCTTCTTCAACCTGGAGGCCCAGGGCAAGCCGGGTCGGCTGATCGAGATCGACGACACCGAGAAGATCTTCTCCAACCCCGGCCAGAAGGCGACGGAAGACTACATCTCCGGTCGGTTCGGTTAAGCAACGCGCGAAAAGGCCCGCACCTCATGGTGCGGGCCTTTTCGTGTATTCGAAGATGTTGTGTCGCAGCTGATCTCGGGAGTGGCAGGGACGAGTGGTCCGTGCCCTCGCGAAATCAGCTGCGGCCCGGAGTAACTCAGGCCTCGACGTCCGGGTCCGGCGGGAGAACGCCGGTGACGAGGAAGATGACGCGGCGGCCGATCTCGACGGCGTGGTCGGCGAAGCGCTCGTAGTAGCGGCCGAGCAGGGTGACGTCGACGGCGGCGGCGACACCGTACTTCCAGTCCCGGTCCATCAGCAGCGTGAACAGGTGACGGTGCAGGTCGTCCATCGCCTCGTCGTCCTCGTTGAGCTGCGCGGCGCGCTCCGGATCACGCGTCTCGAGCACCTCTTTGGCGCCGGCGCCCATGTTGACGGCGATGCGGCCCATCTCGGCGAAGTAGCCGTTGACCGCCTCGGGCAGCGCGTGATTGGGGTGGCGCCGCCGGGCCACCTTGGCCACGTGCAGCGCGAGCGCGCCCATCCGGTTGACGTCGGCCACGATCTGGATCGCGCTCACCACCTGTCGCAGGTCACCCGCGACCGGCGCCTGCAGCGCGAGCAGCGCGAACGCCCGCTCCTCGGCATCCTGGATCAGCTCGGCGATTCGGTCGGACTCGGTGATCACCTGCTCTGCCAGAGCGAGGTCGGCCTGGAGCAGTGACTGGGTGGCCCGGTCCATGGCCGAACCCGCCAGACCGGCCATCTCGCCCAACAGGTGGGCGAGGTCGGCCATTTGCTCGTTGTAGATGACACGCATAAAACCAGACATTAGTTCCCGGCGCTGACCATGTCACGAACGGAGGGTGAATGCCCGGTGCCGACCGTTAGCGGCGGTGTTGCCGCAGGTCGCGCCTCACCTATTTACAGGTCTCGTCCGCCGCGTTCACATGCTCCAGGTCGGACGGCAGGGTGACCGGCGTCGCAGGCGCCATCGCGGGCATGTTCGAGATGGGATCGCCGACCGGTGTCGGCGCTTTCACCGTGCCGTTGAAATCGCCGCCGATGACCACCTCGACGATGCCGCCGAGATCGTTCGCCGATTCCATCAGCGCGCCGGGGATCGAGCTGGCCACCGTGGCCGCGGCGGCCTCCTGCCCGGCCCCGTAGCGGACCTTGGAGGTGACCTCGCTACCGCCGGAGTAGTTGCCGATATTGAAGATCCCGAAGCCCTGGTTGCCGAGCTTGGTCGCCGCCCGCTGCGCCAGCCCCGAGGTGCCCGAGCCATTGGAGACCAGCAGCGACACCGTGCTCGGATCGACCGCGGTCAGCTTCGGCGGGGTGGGTGGCGCCGACGGGATGGAGCCGGGCGCCGGGGTGATCTTCTTCTCGCCGGGCAGCGGCTGGTCGTCGCGGATCGCCTTGAAGATCGCCTTGATGTCCTGCTCGCGTGGGATCTCGTTGCCGTAGGAGGTGGTGCCCGCGGTCGGGATGGTCAGGAAGGTGACGGTGCCCGCGTCCAGCTTCTGCAGCGAACGGCCGAGCGTGAGCAGGTCCTGGGGCGTGACCCGGTCGACCGAGGTGTGGGTGGTGAACGCGTTGATGAAGCCGTTCAGCTTGCCGGGATCGAAGAGCACCCGGCCGGAGAGCGCTCCGCGCAACAGCGAGGCCATGAAGCGTTGCTGCCGGTTGATCCGGTCGTAGTCGCTGCGCTCCTCGCCGTAGACGTGCCTGGCGCGCACGTAGTTCAGTGCGGTCGCGCCGTTGACCTTCTGCTTGCCCGGGTTCTCCAGCACGGTGCCGAGGACCTCGTCGTTGATCGGCTTCGGCGCGCATACCTCGACGCCGCCGATCTGATCGACCATGGCCTCGAAGCCCGCGAAGTCGACCGCGATGAAGTGATTGATCGCGCTACCGGTCATCCGCTGAATCGTGGTGAACAGGCACTTGGGTCCGCCGAGCGCGTAGACGGCGTTGAGCTTGTCGCCGATCGCGGACGGGAAGGTCTCACTGGTGTATTGGGCCTTGTCGTTGTCCCAGCCGTTGCACTGCGGCCTGGTGACGTCGAGGTCGCGCGGGAACGAGACGACCACGACGCGCGAACGGTTCTTCGGGATGTTCACCAGCATCACGGTGTCCGCGCGGGAACCCTCGGCGTCGTCGAGCGTGCCCGCACCGACCTGACTGTTCACCCCTGCCCGGGTGTCGGTGCCGACGAGCAGATAGTTCTCGTCACCCAGCTGCGCGTCGGAGTCGACGACGTCGTCGTTGTTGTCGACGATCGCCGAGATCTGGGTGAAGTTGTTGCCGGTGGTCCGCAGGTAGCTCCAGCCGCCGCCGGTGGTGAGCAGACAGAGCACCGCGAACATCGTCAGGGCGGTGCGCCCGGCCAGGCGCAGCCGCTTGTTGCGGCGCTGCTTGCTGGCGGCCAGCCGGGACAGCGGCGCGGCGCCGACGGACTTGGGTTGTGCGGCACCGGTTTCGTCGTTGGTCGGCCACTCGGTCTTCTTGCGCTTGGCGCGAGTTGTCTCCTCGAGCGGCGGCAGGATGTCGGTGACCTCTTCGGCCGTTTCCTTCGCCCGGGCCGGTGCGGCGGCTTTCCTGCTGTCCTCGGCCGGGCCGCGCCGGTTGGGGGTCCGGGCGGCGGGCGTGCCCGCGATGTCCTGGACGACCGGTGAACCGGCCGTGCGCGGTGGCGGGCCGTCGGCGGTGCGCCGGGGGGTTTGCTCGGTCGGGCGAGCCGGTGCTTGGCGCCGTGCGGCCGGATCGCCTTGACGGCGAGCGGCCTGGTCGGGTGGGCGCGATGCGTCACCTTGGCGGCGGGCGGCGGGATCCGGTTGGCGCGGCGCGTCGCCCTGGCGGCGCGGCGGCTCGGCCTGGCGCCGCTGGGTCGGCTCGGCCGGGCGTGGTTCCGGTCCCGGTTGGCGCGCGCCTCGAGGGGGCGCGGCGCCGGTCTCGGGGGCCGCTGCGGCGCGGCGGCCGCGGCGGCCGGAGCGTTCGTTGTCGACCTTCTGGACCAGGTCCTGCACGGTCAGCGGTGCGTTGCCCGCGTCGGCATCGGTGTGGCGGGATCGCCGGGCCGATCGAGAGTCGTCTCGATCGGTGTTGTCCTCCGTGGGATAGCGCTCCCACGGGGCGCGATCTCCGGGCCGAGGCGAACGCCCGTGCCGATCGTCACCCACCAACGAACCTCGCTTTTCGTCTACGTCGCCGCCTCGGGCCGTACTCGACCGGCATGACCGATTCCGCAATGATAACGATTCCGCCACGGCGAGCCACCTGAGTGCGAAATCGAATTGGCCACAGTCTGGTTTGGATACCCGATTCGCGATCGCTTCGCTCGGGTATCAGCCGTCCGTGATCGCCCGGATTTCAGCCGCCGCTGTGCATTACGTCGGCGCCGTGCGGGACCGAGGGGTCCTGCGGGTCGTCCAGCCAGCCGTGCGGCAGCGCGACTTTGCCTGGGGAGCCTTGTCTTCCGCGCGGACCCTCGGCGTCCCTGGGGAACGGAACCGTCGGATCAAGCTGTCCGACAAGGTCTTCCAGCTCGGTGAGGCGGGACACCATGGCGAACGAACGCCGCAGGTCGGCGCCGACCGGGAAGCCCATCAGGTACCAGGCCATGTGCTTGCGTAGATCGCGCATGGCCTTGTCCTCGCCGAGCAGGTCGGACAGCAGCGCCGCGTGCCGGTACAGCACCTCGCCGACCCGGCCGAGGTTCGGCGGCTCGGGCAGCTCCTCGCCGCGCAGCGCCGCCTGGAGTTCGGCGAACAGCCACGGTCGGCCGAGGCAGCCGCGGCCGACCACGACGCCGTCGCAGCCGGTTTCGGCCATCATCCGGACCGCGTCGGCGGCCGAGAAGATATCGCCGTTGCCGAGCACCGGAATCGTGCTGACGGCTTCCTTGAGCCGTGCGATGGCCGACCAGTCGGCCTGCCCGGAGTAGCGCTGCGCGGCGGTCCTGGCGTGCAGCGCAACCGCTTGCGCGCCTTCGGCTTCCGCGATGCGGCCCGCGTCGAGATGAGTCTGGTGTTCGTCGTCGATGCCGATCCGGAACTTCACCGTGATCGGGACGCCCGCCGGTTCGGCGGCGCGCACCATCGCGCGCACGATCTGGCTGAACAGCGCCCGCTTGTACGGCAGCGCGGCGCCGCCGCCGAGCCGGGTGACCTTGGGCACCGGGCAGCCGAAGTTCATGTCGATGTGATCGGCCCAGCCCTCGCCGACGATGATCCGCACCGCCTCGCCGAGGGTGGCCGGGTCGACACCGTAGAGCTGCATCGACCGCGGCGACTCGTCCGCGTCGAACGACATCATTTCGAGGGTCTTCTCGTTGCGCTCGACCACCGCCCGCGCGGTGATCATCTCGCAGACATAGATAGAGGTAGGGCTACCGAACTCGCGGCACAGCTTGCGAAACGCCAGATTCGTGATGCCCGCCATCGGCGCGAGCACCACCGCCGGATCGACCGGATACGGCCCGATCCGCAGCGCACTCTTCGCCCCGGTAGTCATCGTCACGCCGTCCAGTGTCTCATTTCCGCACGTTAGGGGCCTGTGCGGGCCCAGAGCGGCCGGTTGCGCCACCACGGCCGCCGCGTGGAACAGGCGCGACGGCCGTCGGGTGTGCCTTATCTCACTAGGCGATGTCCGGCAGTCGGTCTGCCAGATCGGCGAGCTGCCACGGGCCGTCGGTTTCGATGGTTTGGGTGGCGGTCCAGCCGTTGAGTGCGGAGATCGCGCCGCCCTGGACCGCGAAGACCTTGCCGGTGATGGGGCACTTCTCCTGGGCCAGGTAGGCGACGATGGGGGAGATGTTCTCCGGGGCGAAGGCGTCGAACTCGCCTTCGGGGACTTCCTCGGCGAACATCGCGCCCATGCCGGGGGTGGCCAGGGTGAGGCGGGTGCGGGCGACGGGGGCGATGGCGTTGGCGCGCACGCCGTATCGCTCCAGTTCGAGCGCGGCGACCTGGGTGAGGGCGGCGATGCCCGCCTTGGCGGCGCCGTAGTTGGCTTGGCCGGGGTTGGGCATGAAGGTGCCCGAGGCGGAGGCGGTGTTGATCACCGAGGCGGCGACCTGCTGGCCGGCCTTCGACTGTGCCTTCCAGTACGCGGCGGCGTGGTGCAGGACCGCGAAGTGGCCCTTGAGGTGTACCGCGATCACCGCGTCCCACTGCGCCTCGTCCATCGCGGCGATGAACGCGTCGCGCAGGATGCCCGCGTTGTTGACCAGGATGTCCAGCCCACCGAAGGCGGTGATCGCCTGCTCGACAAGGGCTTTCGCGCCCGACCAGTCGGCGATGTTCGCGGTGTCGGCCACCGCGCGCCCGCCGGCCGCGACGATCTCGTCGACCACCTGCTGGGCGGGTCCGGCGTCGGCGCCGACGCCCTCGTTGTTGCCGCCGAGGTCGTTGACCACGACGGCGGCTCCTTCGGCGGCGAGCAGTAGCGCGTGTGCCCGGCCGATGCCGCGGCCTGCGCCGGTGACAATGGCGACGCGTCCGTCCAGCGAACCCATGGTGTTCCTTTCGATTGCGGAGTGTTCGAAGCGCTTGCGAGCGCGGATGTGCGAGGCCGCGCGGTCAGGCGAGCAGACCGGCGAGGTTGACGAGGGAGGCTTCGAGTTCCTTGGTGGACGCGCGTTCGATCGCGCCGCCGATCGCGCCGACCATCATCTGACTGATGAACTCCGCGTCGATGGTGACCAGAGAAGCGTTGTCGCCCTTGGCCTGTACGGTGAGCGTGAAGCTGATCTGTGCCCCGGCCAGGCCGATGCCGGAGAACTTCGTCGAGTTCGGGGCGTCGTAGTCGTCCACGGTGAAGGTGATGGTGTTCGCCATCCCCATGATGGTGAGCACCTCGGTCATGGTGGCCCCGGCGGACAGCTGCGCGGGCGGCAGCTCCTTCCACTTGGTGTGCACGGTCAGCCACTCCTCGAAACGGTTCGGGTCGGACAGCACCGCCCACACCTTCTCCTGCCCGGCGGCAAACTCCTTGGAAACCTTGGCCTGTGCCATGGCGGTTCTCCTCTACTTCGATAAAACGATTGGCGTACTGCCGAATCAGCGATTCGCGGGTCGGTAAGCGGTGACGATGGCGGCGCCACCGAGGCCGATGTTGTGGGCGAGCGCGACTTTCGCGTCGCCGACCTGGCGGGCGTCGGCCTCGCCGCGCAGCTGCCAGGTCAGCTCGGCGCACTGGGCCAGGCCGGTGGCGCCGAGCGGATGTCCCTTGGAGATCAGGCCGCCGGACGGGTTGACCACCCAGCGCCCGCCGTAGGTGGTGTCCTCGGCGTCGATCAGCTTGTGTCCCTCGCCCACGCCGCACAGGCCGAGCGCCTCATAGGTGAGCAGCTCGTTGGGGGAGAAGCAGTCGTGCAGCTCGATCACGTCGAGGTCGTCGGGGCCGATGTCGGCCTGCTCGTACACCTTTCGCGCCGCGGCGGCGGTCATGTCGACGCCGACCAGTGAGCGCGCCGTCTTACTGGCGAAGGTGGATTCGAGGTCGGTCACCATGGCCTGGCCGACGATCTCCACGGCCCGCTCGCTCAGGCCGTGCTCGTCGACGAAGCGCTCACTGGCCAGCACCGCCGCGCCCGAACCGTCGGAGGTGGGCGAGCATTGCAGCCGGGTCAGCCCGAGCGGCTCGTAAACCATTTTGGCGCTGGTGATCTCGTCGAGGGTGTAGACATCCTGGAACTGGGCGTACGGGTTGTTCGCCGAGTGCCGGTGGTTCTTCTCCGCGATCTTGGCGAAATGCGCACGGGTGGAGCCGTATTGCTCCATGTGCTCGACCCCGGCCGCGCCGAACATCCAGGGCGCCACCGGCATTGCGAACTCGCGCAGCTGGGCCAGCGCCTCGATGTGGCGCAGCAGCGGCTGCTCGCGGTCGGTGTAGCCCGCCTCCAGCGATCCGGACTGCATCTTCTCGAAGCCGAGCGCCAGCGCGCAGTCGGCGAGCCCGCCGCGAATCGCTCTGGCCGCCAGGTACAGCGCCGTGGAGCCGGTGGAGCAGTTGTTGTTCACGTTGACCACCGGCAGCCCGGTCAGCCCGAGCTCGTAGATGGCGCGCTGCCCGCTGGTCGAATCGCCGTAGACGTAGCCGACATACCCCTCCTGCACCTGGTCGTAGCGGATGCCCGCGTCGGTGAGTGCCTTGCTGGCGGACTCCTTTGCCATGGCCGGGTAGTCCCAGCCTGCGCGGCGGCCCGGCTTCTCGAACTTGGTCATGCCGACACCGATGACAAAAACCCTGTTACTCATAGTGTTTCCTTGCCGATTGCGGGCTCGAACTCCGCGAGCCCGTCCTGGATGACGAATTGGTCGCTGTCGGAACAGGTTTCGAACGCGTAGCGGTCGCGCCCGTCCTGGCGGCCGGTCGCCCACGCCGCGGTGGTGATGGTCTGCGCCGGGAACGCGGGCGAACTCAACCGCACAGCAAGCCTTTTCAGGCGCGTCGGGTCGCCCGGGCTGATCCGGGTGATCAGCGCGTGCGAGATGAACGCGATGGTGCACAAGCCGTGGATGATGATGCCGGGCAGCCCCATCGCCTTGGCGAACTCGTCCACCAGGTGGATCGGCATCGGATCGCCCGCGGCTTCGGCATAGCGGAAGGTCTGGTCCGCGTCGAAGGTCTGCGGCGCGAGGAAATCCGGCTCGCGGGCCCGCAGGTTCTCGTCGAAGGCGTGCGCCGGGCTCGGCTCGCCGCGGACGCCGTCGAAGTGGCCACCGCGGAAGAAGCCGACGAAGTACTGCTCGTTGACGAGGTCGCCGCCGCCGACGCTGTAGGTCTCGATGTGCGAGGTGACAACCACCCCCGACGATTTGCCCTCGATCCCGATCGGCCTGGCGCGCACCTCCAGCGTCTCGCCGGGCTCGATCGGTCGATGGAACCGGAAGTCGTGCTCGCCGTGCAGGATCCGCAGCATCAGATCGTCGGGCACCACCGACATCGCCGCGTCGGCCATCATCACCGTGATCGGCACCACCGCGAAAACCGGTGGCGCGTATATCCCGGTGCGATGGTGTTCGAGCGGATCGTTCGTCGCGGCGGCGTAGGCGATGGTGCGCTCCCGATCCACCTCGAAGGTGTCGCGCGCACCCCAGTTGCCCAACCGCTCCAGGTTGAAGGTCGTCCCGTCCGTCACTGCCGCCTCACCGGTCGACGCGTCGTTACCCATACCGCAACGCTAGGAATCGGCGGCCGCGGCCGGGATGACCGCGCGGCGCACGTTCGGTGACCGCCGCGCTCAGCGCATCCGGGCTGGTAGGTTCGCGTCGGTGAGGAGGTTCCGGTGACGGCGAGGACGGTGCCGATCGACTTTGTGCGCTCCGCCGTCGCCACCGCCCAGCGGCAAGGCGTCGATATCGAGCAGTTGCTCGGCAGCGTGGGGGTCGCGCCCGAACTGCTCGCCCAGGACCGGGCCCGGGTGACCGTCGATCAGGTGGCCGCGACCATGCGTCAGCTGTGGCGGATCACCGACGACGAACTGTTCGGGCTGGGTCCGGCGCCGGTGCCGCGCGGGTCGACCCGGCTGGTCGGCTTCGGCCTGGTCGCCTGCCGCGATCTGGGTTCGGCGATCGAACGGTTCGGCGAATACCAGCGACTACTGCCCGGCCTGCCGCCGATGGCGGTGACCACCGACGGCGAGCGCACCCGATACACCCTCGACACCAGCGTGCTCGCCGCGGGCGAGGAGCTGCTCACCGTCTTCCTGCTCGCGGCGGTGCACCGGATGATCTCCTGGGGCATCG
This sequence comes from Nocardia sp. NPDC046473, assembly GCF_040645995.1. Classification (NCBI taxonomy): domain Bacteria; kingdom Bacillati; phylum Actinomycetota; class Actinomycetes; order Mycobacteriales; family Nocardiaceae; genus Nocardia; species Nocardia sp. NPDC046473. Next base: position 35,378 of record NZ_JBEYZJ010000002.1, on the reverse strand, counting down.
GCCGCCGAGTTCCCTTGCGCCAGGTCGAGTTTCCGTATCCGCGGCCTGGCAATATCGCCGACTACGACCTCGTCTTCGGCGCCCCGCTCGTCTTCGACGCCGCCACCGCGGCCATCACCTTCGACAGCGAGCTACTGAGCGCCCCGCTCACCCGGACCGAGGAAGACCTCATCGACTGGGCCCGCAACGCGCCCGTCGACGTGCTGTCCCGGCGCGACTACGGCACCTCGCTCGCCGAACAGGTGCGCAAGATCCTTACCCGCGGACTGCGTGGTGACAGGGGGACGGCAGCCGGCGGAGCCGGCGGGGTGGGTGAGCGCAGGGGGACGGCAGCCGGCGGAGCCGGCGGGGTGGGTGAGCGCAGGGGGACGGCAGCCGGCGGAGCCGGCGGGGCGGGCGAGCACTGGCCCACTGCGGACGAGGTGGCCAAGCGGCTGGCCATGAGCCCACAGACCGTGCGCCGCAAGCTCGGTGAGGAGGGCACCTCGATCACCCAGATCCGCGAGGACATCCTGCGCGACGCGGCGGTGGCCAGCCTGGTGCGCGGCGACGAGACGGTCGAGGCGCTCTCGGCCCGGCTCGGCTTCTCCGAACCGAGCGCGTTCCGGCGCGCGTTCCGCCGCTGGACCGGCAGCCCGCCAGGCTCCTATCGTGGTTCCCCGCCGGTCGCGGGCTGAATCTCCTTCAGGCTCTTACTGATCGCGCAGGCGACGGTGATACTTCTCCCTGATCTCCGCGTCGGGTTGTGCGTAAGCCGTTGTCGCCCCGGTGAATCGCGCGACAACCAGCTGCGCCCGATACGGCAGCAGCTGCGCGGTCTTGATGATCGCGGCCAGTCTGCGCGGTACCGTCACCAGCGGCTTCCCCTTGACCACCGTCCGCACGATCGCCTGCGCGACATCCTCGGGATCCACCGTCGTCATCGGCTCGATCCAGCTCGGCATGTTCGCGCCGGCCGACAGCTCGGTGCGCACGATGCCCGGCAGCACCGCCGAGACCTGCACGCCGTGCTCCTTCATCTCCAGGTGCAGCGCCGAGGTGAAGCCGACCACCGCGTGCTTGGTGGCGCAGTAGGTGGCCAGACCCGGAAAGCCTTGCGTCCCAGCGAGGGACGCGATATTGATCAGATGTCCGCTGCCGCGCGCCAGGAAGCGCTTGGTGGCCAGCCTCGACCCGTGGATCACCCCGCGCAGGTTGATGTCGACGATCCGATCGGTCATCGCCTCGTCCTCGTCGGCGAACAGCCCGGTCGGCATGATGCCCGCATTGTTGACGAGCACGTCCAGCGGACCGAGCTCCTGCTCGAGCTGATCGAGGAACGTGGCGAACGACGCTCGGTCGGTGACGTTCAGCGGCAAGCCGATGATCTTGGTGGCCGGGTCCGCGCCGAGCTCCACCGCCGTCTTGGCGACCAGCTCCACATCGATGTCGCCGATCGCGACCGTGGCGCCCGCCCCGAGAAACGCTTCCGCCGTGGCTCGGCCGATGCCGCGGGCCCCGCCGGTGATCGCGACGACCTTGCCGGTGAGCGGGCCATCGCCGTTCGGTGCACTGGTCATGTTGTCGGCCTTCCTGATTGGTGATCCGATCGACTACGCACCGGTCGGCGGTCACCCGGTCGACCGGTGCGGCGCGATATCCCCAGTGTCGGCGTTCGGGGACGGATAGTCGGCGGATTCGGCAATCACGAAGTGGCGCAGCGGGACCGACGCGCTCAGAGCCCGCGCGCGATGATTTCCTTCATGATCTCGTTGGTGCCGCCGTAGATTTTCTGGATCCGTGAGTCGGTGAAGATCCGCGCGATCGGATACTCGGCCATGTAGCCATAACCGCCGAACAGTTGCAGACAGCGGTCGGCCAGCACGTTCTGCTGCTCGGACAGCCACAGCTTGGCCTTCGCCGCCGTCGGGATGTCCAGATCGCCGGTGACGTGCTTCTCGACGCAGTCGTCGAGGAAGCTCCAGCCCACGGTGACCGCCGTATCGCATTCGGCCAGGGTGAATTTGGTGTTCTGGAACGCGAAAAGCGGCTTGCCGAAGGCGGATCGCTCCTTGGTGTAGGCCAGGGTCAGCTCGACGGTCTTCTCCATCGTCGCCATCGCGGTGACGGCGATGATCAACCGTTCCTGCGCGAGCTGCTGCATCAGCTGGATGAAGCCCATGTTCTCGGCCTCGCCGATCAGGTTCGCGCGTGGTACCCGCACCTCGTCGAAGAACAGCTCGCAGGTGTCCTGTCCGTGCTGGCCGATCTTGTGCAGATTGCGCCCGCGCCGGAAGCCCTCGCGGCTCGTCTCGACCGCGACGAGCGAGAGCCCGCCCGCGCCGCCCTGCTCGTTGGTCTTGGCGACCACCAGCACCAGGTCGGCCAGAAAGCCGTTGGAAATGAACGTCTTCGCGCCGTTGACCACATACTCGTCGCCCTGCACGGTCGCGGTGGTGCGGATCGCCTGCAGGTCCGATCCGGTGCCCGGCTCGGTCATCGCGATCGCCGCGACGATCTCCCCGGAGGCCAGCTTGGGCAGCCAGGTCTTCTTCTGCTCGTCCGTTCCGTAGCCGGCGATGTAGTGCGCGACGATCGTGCTGTGCACCGGCCCGCCGAAGCTGGGCGCCAGCGCGCGCACCTGCTCGATGGTGATCACCGCGTCGTGCCGGAAGTCGCCGCCCCCGCCGCCGAATTCCTCCGGGATGCTGGGGCACAGCAGGCCGAGCTCGCCCGCGCGCAACCAGACCTCGCGGTCGATGTGCTGCTGCTGTCCCCACCGCTCCTCGTTCGGTGCGCACTCCTTGCCGAAGAAGTCGCGCGACAGCTCGGCCAGCGCGTCCATCTCCGCATCCATCCACCGTGAGCGGTGCCTTGCCATGTTCGCCCGTCCCTTCGCCCAGCCGACTCCATCGTCGTGCCCTCACCGTAGAAACGACCAGGTCCGGTGGGTAGGACCGAGCCGCCCGAATCCGATGACCGCAGCGCTCTCGCCTAGCCTCGAACCGACACCGGCACCATCGAAAGAGGTCGAATGGCAGAACGGATCGAAGACGCCGAAACGGGCACCGACGACAACAGCACCGGCGCCCCGCCGGAGCCGAGCGACCGCACGGAAACGAAATCCCGGAAAGCGCCCGACGAGCCGCCGGTCGAACGCCCGGGAACCGTATCGATCCGGGTATCCACGGTGCTGCAAACCGCCGTGATCGCCGCGCTGGTGCTGGCCGTCTGCGTGCTCGCCGGGTTTCTCTGGTCGGCCCGCAGCGATATCGCCGACCGAAACGCACGGGCGGCCGACGAGCAGCAGGCCGAGCGGATATCGACCGATTACGCGGTCGGCGCCGCGACACTGAACTACCAGGACATCAATGGTTGGGTGAACCGGCTGAAGACGAATACCACCCCGCAGTTGGCGAACAAGTACGACGCGGTGGGCGCCAAGCTCGAACAGATTCTGGTTCCGTTGAAGTGGACCTCGACCGCGACACCGGTCAGCGCGAAGGTTGTTTCCGAACAGGGCGACATCTACAAGGTGAATGTGTTCGTGAACGTGAGCAGTACGACCGCGCAGAATCCGGACGGCATGCAGACCGTCGCGACCTACAACGTCACGCTGGACAAGAACGCCGATTGGAAGATCTCCGATGTCGGTGGAATCGACGGCGCACTTCCGGTGAAGTAATCGCGCCTATTGCGGTAAGCGCAACGTTTTGAAGGTTTATTGCGTCGAAGCGATCTTCGACGCAATAAACCTTCGAAAGTCTGTAATAGCTGGACTCGGTGTTAGCCGGACATACGCGAGCCGCCGCCCGGTAATCCGGGCGGCGGCTCGATGTCGATCGGGGTGCGAGCTCAGCTCGCGTTGCTGCTCGCCATCTGGCGTTCGGCCTTGGCGGCCTCGCGGGCGAGCATGCGGTCGCGCTGCTCTTCGAACTTCACGACGTCCTTGCCGAGCTTGTCGAGGTAGGCGGCGAGCCGCTCGCGGCAGGCTTCGCCGCGGCCGGTGAAGTCCTCGCGCTCGAAGATGCTCCACTTCTTGAGCACCGGCTGCACCACCTCTTCCATGTGCTGGCGCAGGTCGTAGATGCCGTGCTTGGCCATCAGCACGCCGTTGCGGCGGAAGTTGGGCATACCGGCGCCGGGCATCTGGAAGTTCTCCAGGATCAGCGTGATGGCCTCGATCGCCTGGTCCGGGGACAGGTCGAGCGCGGCGGCGCACATGTTGCGGTAGAAGATCATGTGCAGGTTCTCGTCCGCGGCGACGCGCTGGAGCATGCGGTCGGCGATCGGGTCGTCACAGACCTTGCCGGTGTTGCGGTGGCTGACGCGAGTGGCCAGCTCCTGGAAGGTCACGTACGCGACGGAGTGCAGGAAGCCTGCGTCGGCCTCGGTCGGCGACGCGAAGCCGTTGGTCATGTGGATCATCCGCGCCTCTTCGAGGGCGACCGGGTCGACGCCGCGGGTGACCACCAGGTAGTCCCGCATCACGATGCCGTGCCGGTTTTCCTCGGCGGTCCAGCGGCCGACCCAGGTGCCCCACGCGCCGTCCTGGGAGAAGTTCTCGGCGATCTCGCGGTGGTAAGAGGGGAGATTGTCCTCGGTGAGCAGGTTGGTGACCATGGCGGCTTTCGCGACCTCGCTCAGCCGGGACTGCTCAGGATCCCAGTCGATGCCCCCGAGTGCGGCGAAATTGCGGCCTTCATCCCACGGGACGTAGTCGTGCGGATGCCATTCCTTTGCCAAAGAGAAGTGCCGGTTGACGTTTTCTGCGGCAACCGGCTCCAACTCCGTAAGAAGCTCGAGTTGAGTCAGATCCCTTGCCATGTATGAACCCTTCAGTCTGTGCGTCCGGTCGTGCAGGTCATCCCCCCAAGGTAGACCGATGCCGTGCGGCCATACCTTACGGCACCGTAGGTGTGATGCGAAACGCATCCGAATGCCTGTTGATGCCCCGTGATGCACGTCATACGCCGTCGTTGGCGTTCGGCGACCACTGTCGAGTGTATTGCCTCGGCCCGCAGCTAGGGGTCTATCGCTACGGGCCGAGGAGTGTTAGCCCGGCGTGCTGTACTGCACACGCCGAGGCGAATTGCATAGGCCGCCCCGCTCAGCGCTTCCCGCCGAACAGGCCACCGAGAACGTTCCCCAGCGCGCCACCGGCGTTCTTGGCCAGCGCCTCGCCGATCGCGCCACCGATGCCACCGCTCTTGCTGCTGCCGCCGAGCAGTCCGCCGAGCACATCGCCGATGCCGCCGTTGCCCGCCTGCGGCTGGGTCTGCGGCGCGGCGTTGCCGCCGCCACCGGTCAGCTGCTTGGCCAGGTAGGCGAGCACGATCGGCGCGAGGATGGGCATCAGCTTGGCGATCAGGTCGTTGCCGCCGGTGCCTTCGGTCGCGCCGAGGGTGCTGATCACTGTGTTCTTCTCTGCGCCGAAAACGTTCTGCACGATCTTCGAGCCGTCGGCCACGTCGACCTTGTCGATGTCGACCTGACCGTCGCCCTCGACCAGGTCGCCGTGGTTGTCCAGCGCGCCGACCAGGGAGGCCGCGCCTTCCGGCTCGGTCGCGTTGGCCTGCAGGCCGCCGAGGAGCGTGGGCAGTGCCGCCTTGACCGCGTTCGTCGCGGTGCTTTCGTCGACGCCGAGCTTCGCGGCGATCTGGGCGATGGGTACCTGGGAGAGCAAATCATCGAAGGAAGTCATCAGCTCCGCCTTGTCGAGGGATGACCCGGGATCGCCCGTGTCGCGCTCACAGTAGGGGAATGCCCGGATGGAGTGTGGTCTTTCGAACCCGCGCGCCGAGGCGCGTTGTCAGTGTGGCCTCGCGCATCCGCGCTCGCAAGCACTCCTTGTGGCCCTGACGACAGGCCTTGTGAAACGAGAGCGGGCGCCCGGTAGGAACCGGGCGCCCGACGAGTGCCCCCAGTAGGGCTCGAACCTACGACCTGCGGATTAAAAGTCCGTAGCTCTACCAACTGAGCTATAGGGGCGCGGTGGGCCAGTGTAGTGGGCGCGGCGCGATGGCCCAAATGGGGGAGTGGGACGTGTCGAGGGCGCGCGGCGGCTCGGAGCGCGGGCGTCGGCGGATAGTGGCAATCTGACGCCGAGACTTGTTGTGCGCCTAGTAACGCGGGATGTGTGGCACACGATCTTGCCGGTAAACATTTGGTACCCAACTTTGTTCATTGTGCCGAGAATTGGCTACCATCCAATCATGTTGGCTAGCAATGTCTTTGGATTTGCGGGGGGTGAGGGTCCTGAGCTCGGGTGTACCGGCGAGCGGGGTGAGCGGGCAGGCATGCTGCCGCCGTCGGGTGTTCCGGGCGTCCGGTCTTCTCGGGTGAACGTTGCTGGGACGCTGTCGAATTGGGGGAACAGGTACGCAGGCAAGCTTGGTTGCGCAATGTTTGCTGTAACAGTAAACGGAGCCGGTCAGTTACCTGACTCGTCGGTTTGCCGCGTGTCGGATGGGGTTTCCGGGTACGGTGACGACTTGATGAATTCCGGAAGAATCGCCTACTCGTCCGGCGATTCGGAATTCGGCTTATCGTTGATGTGCCCGAACGTGTCGCGAGCGGTCCGGCCGATCGTGGCTTCCCTGAACACAACGCCGCAGGAGGCAGATCCGAGACGAAGAAATACCCGGGTGCGCACCCCCTGCGGCGCACCCGGGCAGGAAAACTATACCAGCTGGTGTGTTTCAGGTTTTTCGCAAGTTTTCGTACCGAAAGTTTGAAACTGGGCGAAAACCCGGTTTGAAGTATTGATAAAACTCATAACTTCGCGCCAAGGGCCCGTTCCTTTGGGGGTGGCTGTTTGGCGGCGAGTAGGCTTCGGAGGCGTTTCGAGCATGGCACGGCAGCAAGAGCGGGCCCGCCGGACACGTGCGGCGATTATCAGGTCCGCCGCCGTTGAGTTCGGGAAGAGCGGCTATGCCGCTGCATCGCTCAACCGCATATTGGAAGGGTCGCGTGCCACCAAGGGCGCCATGTACTTCCATTTCGATTCCAAGGAAGATCTGGCGCGCGCCGTACTGGAGACGGCGGTCGAACGCTATCGCGCATCGGCCGAGCGTTGGCTCGGCCGAACGGATCTCGGACCACTGGACATCATGCACGGCATGATCGACGAGATGGCATTGCGGCTCGAACACGACATCATCGTGCAGGCCGAATACCGGTTGATCATCGAACCCGACTTCTACCGGGACGTGCAAACCGGCGGTGGGCGAATACTCGGGCGCGCCATCCGTGCGCTCGCGGTCCGCGCCATCGACCAGGGGCAGTTGCGCGCCGACGCGGACGCCGACCGGTTCACCCGCACATTGACCGCCGCGCTGGCCGGCCAGCGCTACATGGTCGACGCGCACAGCACCGGCACCGGCATCGATCTGCGCGCCCGCTTCCAGGAAGCACTCGAGGTGGTCGTCGAATCCATGTCCACTTCCGAGTGGGTCGAGAAGTTCCGTAACGACGGCTGGCGCACCCACGCGCGCCTCGAAGAGCTCAGTTTGGGACTCTGAACAGCCGATTTGGGAATCGAGTCCGGTCTGTCATAAGCTAACCGGGCTCCCAACGGACAGCCGTTGAAGCCGGTTCCGGAGAAATCCGGAGGCGAGCCCCCTTCGTCTAGCGGCCTAGGACGCCGCCCTTTCAAGGCGGTAGCGCGGGTTCGAATCCCGTAGGGGGTACGGTCTTCGGACTGTTGGAAGCACGCAAGGCCCTGTGGCGCAGTTGGTTAGCGCGCCGCCCTGTCACGGCGGAGGTCGCGGGTTCGAGTCCCGTCAGGGTCGCAAGAGGAGGCGCCGGAGCAATCCGGCGTTTCGCGTAGGGCATTCAACACGGGTGCCTGCGGCCAGGTAGCTCAGTTGGTACGAGCGTCCGCCTGAAAAGCGGAAGGTCGCCGGTTCGATCCCGGCCCTGGCCACGAAACTCGTAGGCGAGCCCTGCACGCAGAATGCGCGTGCAGGGCTCGTTTCGTTCGTTTCTTGTGGGGGTGCAACCCCCACACCCCGCCCGGCGGGCTTCGCCCCCGGGCCCCCTCCGCGGTACGCCTGCGGCTGTGGTCATTTCGGGTGGGTTGGCTGCGGACTCGGTCTGGCCCTTTGGTTGCCTCCTTGCCTCCTTGCCTCCTTGCCTCCTTGCCTCCTTGCCTCCTTGCCTCCTTGCCGACGTCGGCGCTTCTCGGTCCTTAATATGTCTTGACGGTTATATAACTGAGGTGGAATTATTGGGTGAGTGACCACGGCTAGCGTTTTTCAGGTGTTGGGGGAGCCGAGCAGGTTGGCGATTCTCGAGGTTTTGCGGGAGGGGGAGCGGCCTGTTGGGGAGTTGGTGGGGCGATTGGGGATTAGTCAGCCTGCGGTTTCCAAGCATCTGCGGGTGTTGAAGGAGGCTGGGCTGGTTGCGGTTCGGGTTGACGCGCAGCGGCGGCTGTATCGGATTCGGACGGAACCGCTTGTGGAGGTTGATGATTGGTTGGCGCCGTATCGCGAGCTGTGGAACACCCATCTCGATCTATTGGCAGCACATCTCGAGCGACGGAGGCAGGAATGACTCAGGCAGAACTTCGTACCGATGGGGCGCGGCCCGCCGTGCGGCTGGAACGGAAGTTGGCGGATCCGCCGGCGGTGGTGTGGCAGGCGATCACCGAGCGGGAACAGCTGCGGGCGTGGTTCCCGTGCGACGTGTCGGTGGCCGGCGGTGTATGGGAGGTCGGGGCGACAATCGCGTTCGACTTCGGCGCCGAGATGGGCGGAATGACGCTCACCGGTGAGGTATTCGCCGTCGACGAGCCAAAGCTCCTGGCGTTCAGCTGGGGCGAAGAACGGTTGCGGTTCGAACTGGCGCCACACGGAAGCGGAACCCACCTCGTCTTGACCGACGAGCTGCCCGCCGATGCCGCGGCTCGCAACGCCGCCGGCTGGGACGGGTGCCTCGACCGCCTCGCCGGCCTCGAGCCCGGCGACTGGAACACCCGCTTCGCCACCTACACCGCAACCTTCGAACCCCTCGTCGGCCCCCAAACAGGCCCACCCACTCCCTGACCCACCCCGGCCGGGATACAGCGGCGACAAACGCGAATCAGCGCCGCCACCATGACCCGCTCGTCGCTGGGTGGCCGTTGAAGGGTTGGTGTGGGAGGGCCGTTCACCGATCTGGGCCGGGACAACGCTCCCGTAGGCTGGCCGGGTCATGATGGCCCTTCTGCTAGCGCTCGCGGGTTTCGCGTTTCTGGATTCGTTGGATGTGCTGTTGGTGGGGGTTACCACGGCGGTGGTGGCGGACAGTCGGGTCGGGCGGCGGTCGCCGGTGGCGGGTGGGGTGAGTTTTATCGCGGGGGTTTTCGCGGTTACCACTGCGTTCGGCATCTGTACGGTGCTCGGGCTGAACTTTCTTACCGGGCTGGTGGAGTTCGAACTCACGCCCGCGGTGCGGTATTGGGGTGAGTTGGGGTTGGGCGTGGTGTTGATCGCGCTCAGTCGAATTCCGGTGGCCAGGAAGACCGAGCCGCCGGCGTGGGCTGCGGCGGTGCGGCGGCGGCCGTGGTTGTTCGGATTCGTCGGGATGGCGATCGGGCTCGTGCAGGCGCCGACGGCGGTTCCGTATCTGGCGGGGCTGGCGATGATCTCCGCGCAGGATCCGCTGCCGACGCTGTGGCCGCTGATCGTGGTCGCCTATTGCGCGCTCGCGCTGTTGCCGCCATTGCTGGTGCTGCTCCTCTCACTGCGTCGGACCGCGCGGGCGCGGCGCGTCTATCGCACGGTCGTGCGGATCCTCACTCGATACGTCCCGCGCGCATTACGGGTCCTCTTCGTGCTCTTCGGCACAGTCCTGGTGGTCGATGCCGTCATCCACTTCCGCCACCTCTGGTAATCCCTGCGTGTGTGGCGCATGGCTGCGGCGAATCGTGTGCCGCACGCCCGGCCGATGATCTTGGAAATGGCGTTATAAGGGCGACGGCGGTGGAATGCTGAGGGCATGGCTGAGCGCTGGTACTACTGCTTGAAGCACAAGCGGGCCGAGAAAGGCCGGCAGTGCTGGTTCCAGGACCGGATGGGCCCGTATCCGGATCAGGCGACCGCGGAACGGGCATTGGAGATCGTCAAGGCGCGCAATGCCCAGGCCGACGCGGGAGACGCGGATTGACGCTCGCCGGTAGTCCGGTGTGCGACAAGTGATCTGACCGCGACGGCGTGCGCGGGACGGAAAACGCGCGGCAAAACTGATCTTGTGACGTGCGACGATGCGCGCCCGAAATCGGCGGCCAGGTAGATCCACTCAGGCCCTCTTCAGTTCGATCAAGTACGGTTTCTCCGAACTCAAACGAATGCTCTGTGGCCCTGACGTGGGCTGCGAGCTGGACCAGGATCAGCAGGGAGGGCGACCCTTGAGGGTTACCGTTGTTGTGCCGACCTACAACGAGCGGGAGAATCTGCCGGTTGCGGTGGAGCGGCTGACCGCGCTGCCGGTGCCCGACCTGCACGTGCTGGTGGTCGACGACAGTTCGCCGGACGGCACCGGTGACGTCGCCGACAAACTGGCCGCGGAGCTGCCGAACGTGGTCGGCGTGCTGCACCGCACCGAGAAGGACGGCCTCGGCCGGGCCTACATCGCGGGCATCACCCGGGCGCTGGACGAAGGCGCCGACGTGGTGATCCAGATGGATGCCGACCTGTCGCACCCGGCCGAGGTGATTCCGGCCATGCTGGAGAAGCTGACGACCACCGACGCCGGTGTCGTGCTCGGCTCCCGCTACGTGCCTGGCGGCTCCACCGCCGACGAGTGGAAGTGGCACCGCAAGGCGCTGTCCGCGTGGGCCAACTTCTACGTGAACCTGATCCTGCGGCTCGGCGTGAAAGATGCCACGGCCGGGTTCAAGGCGTGGAAGGCGGACACGCTGCGCGCGATCGACGTCGCCTCGATCCGCAGCAACGGCTACTCGTTCCAGGTCGAGATGAACTACCGGACGGTCAAGAAGGGCATCGCGATCGCCGAGGTGCCGATCCGTTTCGAGGAGCGCACCCTGGGCGCGTCCAAGATGAGCCTGAAGGTGCAGCTGGAGTCGGCGCTGATGCCGTGGAAGCTCCTCTTCGGCTCGTCCGCCTCTCCGCGACGCTAGGCCGGACTGAGGTGCGCTTCAGCGCCGTTGGCGGCTGACGGTGCGGAGCGGGGTGCGTCGCGGTACCGGTGAGTTACCCGTGTGTTCGCGAAATGAGTCGTACCGTCGAGCACCGGTGCCGGCACCAGGTGCATTTAGGTCAAGCCGAGGCGCTGTGGGCTGTTTCACCGGGCAGACAACTGCCGCAATGGAATTCGGTGCGGCACGCGGAGGTTCGCGTGAATCAGTCGGGCTTCGGCCAGTTCAGCAACGTGTCCAGATACAGCTGACGGACCGCCGCCACCTTGTCGTCCATGTCGTTCGGATCCCAGGCGCTGACGTCGATGGGGTCGAGGATCGCGACATCCACGGTGCCCGGGCGCGCGACCATCGAGTTGCGCCAACAGATTTCGCCCGCATTGCGGATCACGATGGGGATGATCGGTACGCCCGCCTGGATGGCGATGTGGAACGCGCCCTTCTTGAACGGCCCGACCTCCGGAGTGTAGGAGCGGGTGCCCTCGGGGGCGACGGCGATCGACAGGCCGCCGCGCAGCGTGTCGGCCACCGGTGCGAGCGCGGCCTTGGCCTTGTCCGTGCTCGACCGATCGATGAAGGTCACGCCGACGAACCGCATCAACGGGCCGAAGATCGGGTTGTGGGTCAGCTCCTTTTTCCCGATGCCGGTCACCCCGCCGTGCAGCACCTCGGGGACGATGATGATGTCGAACTGGCTCTGATGGTTGAACAGGAACACCGCGGGCCGCGGTGCGCGCGCGTTCGCGGCGCCGGTCACCCGAAGGTGCACGCCCGCGATGCTCAACGTGTTCCCCGCCGCATGCTTCAGCAGGCCATCGGCCATCTGCCGGTGGTCTCTGGTCGGTGACTTGGCCGCGACACCGTAGAACGCCCCGCCGAGCAGTCCGGCGAATCCCGCTGTTGTGCGGACATAGTCGACTGGACGTGCGGCCCGGCGCGGCCGGAACCGCAGCGTCGGCCAATCATGTTCGGCGGCGACGGCGGTGAGCTGTTCGTCGGGATTCACCGCCACCGGATGGCCGACCAGCGACAGCAGCGGCAGATCGGCGGTGCTGTCGGCATAGGCGTAACTGCGCGTGAGATCGACGCCGTCGGCGGCGAATTCACGGACTGCCTCGGCTTTGCCGTTGCGCCACAACGTCTTCCCGTCCGGGTAGCCGGTGAGGATGCCGTCCTGGGCCGCCATCGGGGTGGTCAGCACGTGCTCGATGCCGAGCTCGGCCGCCGCGGGCGCCACCTGGAAGCGGGTCAGCGAGCTGGTCAGCACCACCGTGTGCCCGGCGGCCTGATGTGTCCGGATCAGTTGCCACGCTTCGGGATACAGGTGCCCATAGACCTTGCTCCGGAACAGCCGTTCGCCGAGTGCGTTCAGCTCGTCCTCGGTTTTGCCCGCGAGCACCTCGGTGAGCTGGTTCAGCAACCGCCCGTACTCACCGTCGGTCGTACCGTTACGGATGCCGCGGAGCAGCACGTCCTCGGTGCTGGGCCGCCGGAACAAGCGCCGAAACGGGCCTTTCCGTGGGAATCCGTCGACGACGGTACCGCCGAAGTCGAAGACCGCGGCCACCTGCGCCCCCTGTGGCCCGGACCGGATCGCGGCGAGCACCCCGTCGAGCTCGGCACTCACCGTGTCTCCCGGTTGGACGGATCGAGCGCGGCCGCCTGCGAGATGCGGGCACCGATGGTGCGCAGCCGATCCGCGAATTCCACGCGACGCTCGGTCAAGTCCGCCCTGCGCTTGGCCGAATCATGCGACACCCCTTCGAGCAGTCCATAGTTGTCGGCGAGTTTCAGTGCGCTGGTGAACAATTCGGTGGAGACCGATTCCGGGCTGTGCAGCCGCTGCTGCAGCATCATCTGCTTGCCGACCGCGACGCACTCGGCGATGAACTGCTTGCGGTCGAGCTCGGTCGCGGGATCACGGGCGGCCAGCCGCTCGGCCACCACCAGCTGCGCGTCGAAGAACGAGCGAAGCACGCGGTGCGCCATCATGAATCCGGAGCCGGTGAGCTCGGCCATCACCGCGGAGCCGAGCGTGTTGTCCCTGGTGTGGCTGTGCCAGTCGGGATCGAGCAGTAGCATCTCGGCCGTCATCTGTTCGGCGAACTCGGCCCGCTCGGGGAAGAAGAACTCGAACTTCAACAAATCGCGCAGCTGGAACGCCTCGTCCCACCCGGTGGTCAGCTGGTCGGCGCCGTCGCTGTCCAGCGCGGCCAGGATGGACAGTTCGAGGATGGCGCGGTTGACGAACCAGTGCACCGCGCTGTTGCGGTAGAACGCGGCCTCGAGGTGTGCGCCCGCCTCGATCGAGTACACCGGCTCCAGCCCGCCACGGTAGACCGTGACGACCTTGGCCAGCGAGAGTTGTTCCAGCACAACGGCAAGACCCTGATCGTCTCGCAGCGCGGCCAGCTCACCGTGCGGCAGATCGCGCTTCTCGATGTAGCCGAGCACCGGGCCGAGCACCGTGCGCACCTCACCCAGCGTGAGGGCGCGCTCGTGCACGCCGAGCAGCGCGAGGGTGACCAGCGCGTTGACCGTCACCGGCGTGACCGCGTTGATGCCGACGGCGATCTCGAACGCCAACCGCTGCACGGCTTTACGCTCCAGCTCGGCGATCTCTGGTGTGTCGGGCGCACCCTGCCCGGTCTCGGTGAGTCCGGCGGGCGCCGGTTCGGTGCGGTGCAGCGGGATGGTCAGCGGCGGCGTGGTGAGCGGATCGCCGTGCGCCGTGAGCCGGTCGCGCGCCGAAAGCGGCGCGCCGAACCGCACATACACGTGCCCGGCCGAATGCTGTTGGCTCCGAACATAACGCGCCAGCCAGGCCAGCCCCTCCGGCTTCTTCTTGCCGCCGACCTGCTCGGTCGAGATCGCGCCGAGCTCGTTGAGCCGCTCGTAGGTGATCGACACCGGCACCAGCATGACGTCCTCGACCCGGTCCGCACGTACCGCCGCGGCAAGGTAATTCAGCAGTCCGTAGCGCGGCGGGCGCAGCTTGCCGGTGCGCGAACGACCGCCCTCGAAGTACCACTCCAGGTTGAATCGCTTGGCCAGCAGGTAGGCGAAGTACTCCTCGACGACCGCCTTGTACACCTCGTCGTCGCCGAAACTGCGCCGGATGAACACGGTTCCGGTGCGCCGGGCGATCGGGCCCATCGGCCAGAAGCTGAGGTTCGCGCCGCCGATCACATGGTTCGGCGGGAAGTCGTTGCGGGCCAGCACATCACCGAGCACGAACGCGTCGACATAGGAGCGATGCGAGGGCAGGAAGACCAGCGGGTAGCGCCGGTTGAGGTCGCGCAGCGCGGCCAGTCCGGAGTCGTCGGAGTCCACCTTCCAGGTCGACGCGTGGATCGGCCGCATCGCCTGGGTGAACAGATCGGAGACCAATCTGCTTTGCGCGGCGACGAGTTCGTTCAGTGCCTTCTCCGCGCGGCGGTACACCTCGTGCGGGCCTGCGCCGATCTGGTCGGCGATGAGCTCGAGCCTGCGCACGAAGTCGGGGGAGTCGAGGATCTCCTCGGCCACCAGCCTGGGCACCTTGTAGCGGTCGCCGATGATGGTGCGCTCGGCCCGCTCCAGCGCCACCACCGCGGCGCGCACGATGGCGCGGGCGAACGGCTCGGCCGTGCCCTTGGTGGCCAGCGCGGCGGCCTCCGGGTTGTTCGTGCGCAATTCGCTGAGCAGCGCGGGCTGGCCGGCCAGCACCACGTGCCGGTTCGGCTGGTCGGCCAGCTTGCGCTGCGCCAGCCGATTCGGTTTGCGCGGGTTGGTCAGCAACGCCATGTCCGCGAACGTGATCCGGCGGACGCCGTCGCGCTCCGGCGGTCGCCAGAGCACCCGGACCGGCACCACGAGCGGATCGTCGTGCCTGCCGACCAGCCGGCCGGCCACCGCGCCCGCGTCCAGATCCAACTGGGTGATCGGCGTGTCGGTGCCGAATTCCTTGGCGATCCCGCCCTCGGTCAGCCAGGCGCCGATGAGTTCGCGCTCCACCGGCGAGGCCGCGTCGACCAGCGCCACCACCGACCCCGGTGCCGCCGCTCGCTCAATATCCGCGGGCGATCCGCCACGGTGCTCGATCATGCCCTGTCCCTCCGACTGACGATCTCCCCATTGAATCCCCTCGGGCCGTTTCTGCGCAGGCTGTTGCGCCTCTCCGTGAATTCGGGCCAGACCAGGGTGCCACGGCAGCCGCGTTGGCGGCCGGAGGTAAGTGCCGGATTTCGTTGGCCCGTCCCCGGCGAGTTACCTATGTCCTTGGGTAATCAGTTGTTGCGTCGCGGCAGAGATCCGGCGCTGTGCCCGTCTGTCGAATTACGCTGCGCATATGGATTGGGCCCTACGCGCGTGTGGCTGGCACGGCCACTACACCTACGCACCGGACGAGGCGGACCTGGCGGACCGGCTGCATGTCGACACCGTGGCCGGGGTGGCCTGGCGCTGCCTGCGCTGCGGGACATTCGTGCCGGGCGACCCGGTCGGGACCGGTCCGGCCGATCACGCGCCCGAGGTGCCGCGCGGACGGCTGCTGCGCGATCGATGGTTGATGCGGGCTCTGGCGATCGAGCGGTTGTTGCGCGGGTTGGTGTTGATCGGCGCGGCGTTCGGCGTGTTGAAGTTCCGGACGTCGCGGGAGACGATGCGGGCCGCGTTCGACCGGGATCTGCCGCTGCTGCGCCCGCTGGCCGACCAACTCGGCTGGGATGTCGACCGATCGAAGATCGTGCATCTGGTGGAACAGGCGTTCTCGCTGTCGAATACGACGCTGCTGTGGGTCGCGGTGGGCATCTTCGGGTACGCGGGGCTGCAGGGGATCGAGGCGCTCGGGCTGTGGCTGATGAAGCGCTGGGGCGAGTACTTCGCGGTCGTCGCGACGAGTCTGTTTCTGCCGCTGGAGATCTACGAGTTGACCGAGAAGGTGACCGTGCTGCGGATCGGCGCGCTGCTGGTCAACATCGCGGCGGTGGTCTGGCTGCTCTACTCGAAGCGGCTGTTCGGGCTGCGCGGTGGCGCCGCCGCGTACCACGCCGAACACAGCGCGGAGAGTTTGCTGAGCGTCGAGCGTTCGGCGCTGGCGGTCCCGCCGAAGTGATCGTTCGATGGTCGTCCGGTGTGTTTGCAGGCACAGTCTCAATCTAGTCAGGTAATGCTAACCTTACCTTCAAAGTTGGGCCAGATTTGAGCTTTGGAGGATCGTTGTCGACCACGGACGAACGCTTGCGGGTGCAGTATGTGACCGATCCGGCGGCAGCGATGTCCCGGCTGGCGGGGGCCGATCGGTTCGGTGAGTACGTGATGTACGAGCGGCCGGGCGAGTGGGTATTCGCGGCCGATCCGATCGGCGGCATCGAGCTGGATGTCGAGGAGCTGCGGGTCAGCTGGGACGGCCGGACCACCGCCACCCGATGGCAGGGTCGCCCGGCGAGCGTGGTCGATCAGGCGCTGCGCGCGTTGCCGCTCGACGGCCGGAATGCCTACGGCTGGCTCGGTTTCGAGTTCTGCGCGTGGGCGTACGAGGCGACCGAGCACCTGGACCCGCGGACCACCTTGGCGCAGTTGATGATTCCGCGCATCGAGGTGCGGATCGGCGCGTACGGGATCCGGGTGTCCGGCGCCACTCCCACGGAGACCGGTGACATCCACGACCTCATCACCGCATCGCAGGAATCCGAACTGCCGCAGCCGCATCCGGCGGATGTACGGCTCGATCCGACCGGCTACACGTCCCGGGTGGCCGAAGCGGTGGGCGAGATCCAGGCGAACCGGTATCAGAAGGTCATCCTGTCCCGGAAGGTCGATCTGCCCTTCGTGGTGGACATTCCGGCTACCTATCGGCTCGGGCGCGCGCACAACACCCCGGCGCGGTCGTTCCTGCTGCGGCTCGGCGGGCTCGAAGCGGCCGGGTTCAGCCCGGAGCTGGTTGCCTCGATCGACGAGAACCGGATCGTGACCACCGAACCGGTCGCGGGCACCCGGGCCTTCGGGCGCGGCGCGGACATCGATGCGGCGGCTCGATCCGACCTGCTCGCCGACCCCAAAGAGATCGTGGAGCACGCGATCTCGGTGCAGACCTCGTTCGCCGAGATCGCCTCGGTGGCCGATGCGGGCACCGTCGCGGTCACCGACTTCATGGCCGTGCGCGAGCGCGGCAGCGTGCAGCACATCGCCTCCACTGTGCGCGGCACGCTGGCCGCGGGCCGGTCCAGCTGGGACGCGCTCGAGGTGCTGTTCCCCTCGGTCACGGCGTCCGGCATCCCCAAGCGGGCCGGCATCGATTCGGTCTTCCGGCTCGATCTCGACCCGCGCGGCTTGTACTCCGGTGCGGTGGTGACGGTTTCGCCGACCGGCGCGCTGGAGGCGACGCTGGTGCTGCGCGCGATCTATCAGACGACCGAGGGTGCCTGGCTGCGCGCCGGTGCCGGCATCGTCGGGCAGTCCCGTCCGGAGCGGGAATTCGAGGAGACCTGCGAAAAGCTCGGTAGCATCGCGCCTTACGTGGTGCAGGCGCAGTAGCGGCTTGCCGGAAACAATGGGCAGCGCATCGAAAGATGCGCTGCCCCTTGTTATTCCCACGATCAGCCGCTAGCTTGCTACGGCGCGCAGTGCCTTCTTGTCGATCTTTCCGACGGCCGTGATCGGTAGCCGGTCCGCGCGGCGCAGCACGTCGGGGAGCTTGTACGTCGCGAGACCGCGAGCTGTGAGGAAGGTCTTGATCTCGGCCAGCGTCGGCATCTCACCATCGACAACCAGTACGGCGCAGACCCTTTCGCCGAGCGTCGCGTCGAGCAACCCGACGGCGGCCGCGTGCCGGACGGACGGGTGGGCGAGCAGGTGCTCCTCCAACTCGTCGCACGAGATGTTCTCGCCGCCGCGGTTGATGACGTCCTTGATCCGGCCGGACACCACCAGATGTCCGCTCGGCAGCCTGCGCACCAGATCGCCACTGCGGTAATAGCCGTCGGGGGTGAAGGCGCGGGCGTTGTGTTCGGGGGCGCGGTAGTAGCCGCGAATGGTGTACGGGCCCTTGGTGAGCAGCTCGCCCTCCGCACCCGGCGCGACGTCGTTGCCGTCCGCGTCTACCACCCGGATCTCGTCGGCCGGGGACAGTGCCCGGCCCTGCGTGGTGTGCAGCAGTTCGGCGGCATCGTCGAGCCGGGTGTAGTTGAGCAACCCCTCGGCCATGCCGAACACCTGCTGCAGGGTGGCGCCGAGCGCGGGTGTCACCTCGCGGGCGTTGACCTCGGCCAACCGGGCGCCGCCGACCTGGAGCAGCCGCAACGAGCTCAGTTCGGCTTCCTCCCATTCGGTTGCGGCACACCACAGCTGGGCCAGCGGCGGCACGACGGCGGTGACCGTGACCTGATGCCGCTCGATGGCGGCGAAGGCGTTCTCCGGGCTGGGATCGGTGACGAAGGCGACCGCGCCGCCGACGCTCACGGTGCCGAGGATGCCCGGGCAGGCCAGCGGAAAGTTGTGTGCCGCAGGCAAGGTCGCGAGGTAGACGTCGTCCTCGGTGAGCGCGCAGACCTCGGCGCTGGCGGTGGCGTTGTAGACGTAGTCGTCGTGCGTGCGGGCGATCAGCTTCGGCAGACCCGTGGTGCCGCCGGAGACCAGCATCAGCGCGATATCGTTCGGGTCGATCGCCGGCAGCGAATCACCCTCGCGCGGTATCGAACTCAAGTCGGTGCCGACGGTGGCCTCGCCGAGGACCAGCACGTGCCGCAGCGACGGCACCGCCGCCTGCACGGTGGCGGCCAGTTCCCGATAGTCGAAATCGCCGAGCCGGTCGACGACGATGTAGCCGACGGCCTCGGAAAGCGCCGCCAGATGCTCGATTTCGGCCCGCCGGTGCGCGGGCAGCGTCAGCACCGGAATGATCCCCGCCCGCAGTAACCCGAACAGCACGGTCAGGAACTCCGGCACATTCGGCAGCTGCACCACCACCCGATCGCCCGGCGCGATCCCGAGTGCAAGCAGCCCGTGCGCCATCCGATCTGACTCCGAGTCCAACCAGGCATAACTGCGCGCACCCTCGGTCGCGAGCAGCGCGGTCCGGTGCGGATGCCGCCGCGCCGTCTCCCGTAGCAGATTGCCCAGGTCACGCCCGGCCCAATACCCGGCCGCCCGATACTCCGCACCGACCTCGGTGGGGAAGGGCACATAACCATCGCGATGCGGAGTGGATGTCGAAGTCACGGTCTACCTCACGGCTAACCCGAGCACTGCTCGGCGAACATAGGTAAGGCAACCCTATCTCAATGGGTTAGTCTGGATCGAGCAGTCTCGATCCGCCGGACACGGCGGCGACCAAGGAGTGACAGGGCCAGATGGAGCCAGTACAGCGACCGGGGACCGGGGCGGACAGTAAGGAAAGCGCGGCACGGGGACCGGGGATTACCCGCGCGGATATTCGCGCCGCCATCGCCGGCCACCTCGACGTGCCCGCCGACTCGATCGACGACGGCGCTGACCTCATCCAGCTGGGCTTGGACTCCATCCGAACTATGAAGCTGGCCGGTGGTTGGCGTAAGCGGGGCGTCGATGTGAACTTCGCCAAGCTCGCCGCGCACCCGACGGTGGACAGCTGGCATCAATTGCTCGGCGGTGCAACGGAACCCGCGGAAACGCCGGTCGCCGAAGATGCGTCGACGACGAACGCCCAGCCGTCGTCGGACGACGATGCCCCCTTCCCGCTCGCTCCGATGCAGCACGCGTATTGGATCGGTCGTTCGGCGGCACAGGAACTCGGCGATGTCGCGGCCCACCTGTACGTAGAATTCGACGGCAGCGGCGTGGATCCCGTCCGCTTGGCGGCCGCGGTAGAGGCACTTGTGCAACGGCATCCCATGCTGCGCACTCGTTTCTTGCCCGACGGCACCCAGCAGACCTTGGCCAGCCCGGGTAGGCCGGTGTGGTCGCTGACCGATCTACGCGAGTTGTCCGCCGATGCGGCCGATGCGGCATTGGAATCGTTACGCGACAAAAAGACTCATCAGCGCATGGCGGTCGAGGACGGGCAGGTCATCGATATCGCGCTGACCATGCTCGCCGATGGGCGAACCCGGCTGCACCTCGATGTCGACATGCTCGCCGCCGACGCGATGAGCTACCGCATCCTGATCGGCGACCTAGCAAGGCTGTACCGCGGTGAGACGCTGCCGCCGCAGACCTACACATTCCGGCGCTACCTCGCCGAGCAGTCGAACGCGAGCACCGCGGAACACGAGCGGGATCGTCAATGGTGGCAACAGCGGCTCCCGGAACTGGCCGGCGCACCCGAACTACCGCAGGCGCAAGGCATCTCCGGTGTCAGCAGGACCGTGCGTTATCACCGATGGTTGACGCCCGAGGCCAAGGCGCGCGTGTTCGATGCCGCGCATGCCCGCGGTGTCACCCCGGCCATGGCGCTGGCCTCGGTATTCGCCGAGACCGTCGGCGGGTGGTCGGCGCAGCGGCGGTTCCTGCTGAATCTGCCGCTCTTCCACCGGGAACCGGTGCATCCGGAGGTGGACGGGGTGGTCGGCGATTTCACCTCGTCGGTGCTGCTCGAGGTCGATGTGACCGAGCCGGCTACCGTCACCGAGCGCGCGCGTGCGCTGCAGGCGAGTCTGCATGCCGTCGGCGCGCATGCCGCGTATTCGGGGCTGGAGGTGCTGCGCGATCTCGGTCGCCACCGCGGTGAGCCGGTGCTCGCGCCGATCGTCTACACCAGCGCGCTCAACCTGGGCGAACTGTTCGCCGACGCCGTCACCGACACCTTTGGCGACGCGGTCTGGATCATCTCGCAGGGCCCACAGGTTCTCCTGGACGCGCAGATCACCGAGGTTCGTGGCGGGTTGCTGCTGAACTGGGATGTGCGCGAATCCGCCTTCCCCGAGGGTGTGATCGATGCGATGTTCGCTCGCTATATCGACGCCATCGCCCGTCTCGCCGGGGATGGCGCGGCGAAGGAGAGTGGACGCGGGTCGGACGCGGGCTGGAATGCCGAGGCCACCTTGCGGATTCCGGTGGCGCAGGCGGCAACTCGCGCCCGGGTCAACGCGACATCGGGACCGGCGAGCGAAAGACTGCTGCACACCGGGTTCTTCGCGAACGCGATAGCGAATCCGGATGCGCCCGCGCTGATCTGGGAGCCCGGCGGGACGATGTCCTACTGTCGTCTTGCCGAGGAAGCGCTCGCCGTCGCCGCAGCGCTACGCGATGCCGGTGTGTTGCCCGGTGATTCGGTCGCCGTGCAGCTGCCGAAAGGCCCGGATCAGATAGTGGCGACACTCGGAGTGCTCGCCGCAGCCGCGGCGTACGTGCCGATCGGATTCGATCAGCCCGCCGCGCGGCGAGCCCAGATCCTTCGTACCGGTGAGGTTGTCGCGGCACTCACTGTCGACGGCGTGGACATACCGGAGGTACGGACGCTCGGACTGACACAGGCCCGTACGTATACGAAACCATTGGCACGTCCACTCTTCGGTGAGCCGGAAACCATCGCCTACGTGCTGTTCACCTCCGGCTCGACCGGCGAGCCCAAGGGCGTGCAGGTACCGCATCGGGCCGCCATGAACACTGTCGAAGACCTGAACGAGCGCTTCGGCATCGGACCGGCGGATCGGGCGCTCGCGCTGTCCGCGCTCGAATTCGATCTGTCGGTCTATGACATCTTCGGACTGCTCAGCGCGGGCGGCGCGGTGGTGGTCATCGATGACGAGCAGCGTGGCGAGCCCGCCCGCTGGGTGGAACTCGTTCGACGCCATCAAGTCTCGCTCGTCAACTGTGTGCCGAGCCTGCTCGACATGTTGATCACCGCCGCCGCGGGGGAGCTGCTCACCTGGTTGCGCACCGTGCTGCTCGGCGGCGATTGGGTCGACGTCGGCCTGCCCGCCCGCCTGGCCGGTGTCGCGCCGGAATGCCGGTTCGTCGCGCTGGGCGGTGCCACCGAGACCGCCATCCACTCGACGATCTGCGAGGTGGTCGATGCCGACGTGCCTGCGGCCTGGTCCGCCGTCCCGTACGGCACCCCGCTGCGCAACGTGCGGTGCCGGGTGGTCGGCCCCACCGGCCAGGACTGCCCCGACTGGGTGACCGGTGAATTGTGGATCGGCGGTGACGGTGTCGCCGCCGGCTATCGCGGCGACCCGGAGCGCACCGCCGAGCGTTTCGTGATCCACGAAGGCATGCGCTGGTACCGCACCGGTGACCTGGCCCGCTATCTCCCGGACGGTTGCCTGGAGTTCCTCGGTCGCGCCGACCATCAGGTCAAGATCCGCGGCTACCGGGTGGAGTTGGGTGAGGTGGAGAGCGCGTTGCGTGCGGTGCCCGGTGTCCGGCACGCCATCGCCACCGTGGTCGGCGTCGCCGCGCCGAAACTGGCCGCCGCCATCGTCGTCGATCCCGTGGCGGCACCGAGCGCCGACACCGTGCTGGCCACCGTCGCGGATCAGTTGCCCGCCTACATGATTCCCGCTCAGCTGGAAGTCCTCGCGGACCTGCCGCTCACCTCGAACGCGAAGCCGGACCGCAAGGTTATCCACGGCCTGCTGGCACAGGTCGGCGATACTGCTGAATTCGTCGCTCCGCGAACGAATCCGGAGCGCGCGCTGGCCGCTATCGTCAGCACCGTTCTCGGGGCCGAGCGCGTCGGCGCGACCGCCGACTTCTTCGCCCTCGGCGGCGACTCCGTGCTGGCCACCGCTGTGATCGCTCAGGTCCGCGAATGGCTCGACGCGCCGGATGTCATCGTCGCGGACCTCTTCACCGCCCGCACCGTCGCGGGTCTGGCCGCCAGGATGCTCGAACGTGAATCCCAGCAGGGAATCTCCGGTCGGCTCGACACGGTGGCCGGGCTCTACCTGGAGGTCGCGGCGATGAGTGACGACGAGGTGCTGGCCCAGGTGTGACACCGAGTCCCGGTTTAAACTCCCCGATATGAGCAGGTGGGATACCTCGGATTTGCCCGATCAGACCGGCCGCACCTTCATTGTGACCGGCGCGAACAGCGGGTTGGGGGCGGCCACCGTGCGGGCGCTGGCCGGGGCCGGGGCGAACGTCGTGCTCGCCTGCCGGAACGTGGCCAAGGCGGAGCAGGTGGCCGCGCCGCTGGGAGATCGCGCGGTGGTGCGGCAGCTGGATCTCGCGGATCTGGCATCGGTGCGGGCGTTCGCCGAGGCGACCGATCGGGCCGATGTGCTGATCAACAATGCCGGGGTGATGGCGCTGCCGGAGCTGCGGACCGCCGACGGATTCGAAATGCAGGTCGGCACAAACCATCTCGGCCACTTCGCGCTCACCGGGCTGCTGCTGGACAAGATTTCGGAGCGGATCGTCACGGTCGGCAGCGGGGCGCACATCATCGGGAAGATCGATCTGGACGACCTGAACTGGGAACACCGTAAGTACCAGCGGTGGCCGGCCTACGGACAGGCCAAGCTGGCCAATCTGATGTTCGCCCGCGAACTGCACCGCAGGCTCACCGCGGCGGGCTCGTCGAAGATATCGGTCGCCGCGCACCCCGGTTACGCCGCGACCGAGCTGATGTCACATACCGAGTCGATCCAGGACGCGGTGATGTGGCTCGGCAACCTGCTGCTCGCGCAGAGCGCCGAGATGGGCGCGCTGCCAACGCTTTACGCCGCGACGACGGACGTAAAGCCCGGCGGCTACTACGGGCCGACCGGCTTCCGCGGCCTACGCGGCTACCCCGGCCGCTCCGGTTCGTCCAAGGCGTCGCACGACGAGGCCGTCGCCCGCGGCCTGTGGGAGCTGTCGGAGAAATTGACCGGCGTAACTTACGATTTCGCGCAGTGATCCAGCACCGGTAGCTGTCGCACATTACTGGCGCCCGGGGGATGTCACCCGTGGACACGCCGCGCTCTGAGCTGCGACGATGAATCGAAATGAGGAGTGACTCAGGTCACCCTCCTTATTGATGTCACACAGCGCCGACCCGTGTCGTCCTCTCTGTGAAGACGCAGCACAACCACGAAGGAAGGCAACATCATGGACGCCCGCATCAATCTCTTCGGCAACCAGGTCGCCGGCAGCTTCATCAAGCGACTCACCAACGCCGCCCGGATCATCAGCGACTCCGCCCTGCCCGCCGCCACCCACGAGCTGGTCAAGATCCGGGCCAGCCAGATCAACGGTTGCGGTTACTGCACCGACATGCACACCAAGGACGCCGCGCACAACGGTGAGACCTCGGTGCGGCTGAACCTGGTCGCCGCCTGGCGCGAGGCCACCGTGTTCACCGAGGCCGAGCGGGCCGCGCTCGCGCTGACCGAGGAGGCCACCCGGATCGCCGACAGCCGCGGCGTCAGCGACGAGGTGTGGCAGGACGTGCGCAAGCACTACGACGACGACCAGATCGCCGCGCTGATCTCCGCCATCGCGATGATCAACGCCTGGAACCGGTTGAACGTCATCGCGCGCACGCCGGCCGGCGATTACCAGCCCGGCCAGTGGGGCTGAGCTCGAGCTGCCGTCAGCGGCGCGCCGAACGCCACGCCGGGTGACCGACGTGGCGTTCTCGTTGCGCGAGATGTCGGACGAACTACTCCTGTGGCATGCGGCACGGTCGATTCATCCATCGATCTGTGCCTGGTACAGTCCCTGACGTGCAGCGCGTGTATTTCTGGTTTAGCAAGCCGGCCCCGGGTGGGCTGGTCTGCGGCAACCACTTGCGCTGACGACATTCCACCCCGAGCCGGAAGACCGGCTCGACGGGGGTTTCGCGTCCGTGGGTCGGCCGAAGAAAAGGAACCCACATGACTACCGCTGTTGACGTCGATCCACGGCATTCCGACCTGGACGACCAACGCACGCTGAGCGTCAGTCCATTGCGCTCGCCCGCCGAAGTTCGCCAGGTACACCGGATCACCGACGACCTCGCGGACACGGTTCGCAAGGGACGTACCGCGACCGTCGACGTGCTGAACGGCGTGGACGACCGACTGATGGTGATCGTCGGCCCGTGCTCGGTGCACGATCCCGCCGCCGCCCTCGACTACGCGCGCCGCCTGTCCGCCAAGGCCGCCGAGCTGGACGACCGGCTGCACGTGGTGATGCGGGTGTACTTCGAGAAGCCGCGCACCACCCTCGGCTGGAAGGGGCTGATCAACGATCCGCACCTGGACGGCACCTTCGACGTGAACACCGGCCTCGGCTTCGGCCGCAAGCTGCTGGTCGACATCTCCGGGCTCGGCCTGCCGGTGGCGTGCGAGTTCCTCGACCCGATCACCCCGCAGTACATCGCCGACCTGGTCTCCTACGGCGCGATCGGCGCCCGCACCGCGGCCAGCCAGGTGCACCGCCAGCTGAGCAGCGCGCTGTCCATGCCGGTCGGCATCAAGAACGGCACCGACGGCGACGTGCAGGTGGCCGTCGACGGCGTCCGCGCCGCCGGAGCCAGCCATGTGTTCCCCGGTACCGACCTGGACGGGCGCGCCGCGCTGATCCGCACCACCGGCAATCCCGACTGCCACGTCATCCTGCGCGGCGGCACCTCCGGCACGAACTACGACGCGGCATCGGTCGCCGAGGCCTGCGTGCGGCTGGAAAAGGCCGGGCTGCCACAGCGTTTGGTGGTCGACGCCAGCCACGGCAACAGCAACAAGGACCACAACAAGCAGGTCGACGTGGTCACCGACATCGCGGGCCGACTGGCCGCCGGCGAACCCGGCGTGGTCGGCGTGATGCTGGAGAGCTTCCTCGTCGCCGGTCGGCAGGATCTCACCCTCGGCCACGCCGACGAGCTCACCTACGGCCAGTCCATCACCGACGCCTGCCTCGATTGGGACACCACCGCCGTGCAGCTCGATCGGCTGGCCGACGCGGTCGCGCGGCGCCGTAATCCCTGACTGCCGAGCGGGTTTCAGCTTCCTGCGCGATGTCCCGGGCGGGAAGCTGACCGCCGGTTCGTCGGAACGGCACCGGACCAGCGACTTTCAAGTGGACCGAGACGCGCGCCCGCCCGTCGGCGAGGATCGACAGCGTGATCGAAATGGCGGCAGTTCTCGGAGTTGCGGCCGTGGCGTTGGGATTGGTGCTGACGCCGGGGCCGAACATGATGTATTTGGTTTCCCGGACGGTGTCGCAGGGGCGACGCGCCGGGTTGGTGTCGCTGGGCGGTGTCGCGGCCGGGTTCGGGGTGTATCTGATCGCGGCCACCGTGGGGATCACCGCGGTGTTCGCGGTGGTGCCCGGGTTGTATCTGGCGGTGAAGCTGGCCGGTGCGGCCTACCTGCTGTGGCTGGCCTGGCAGGCGCTGCGGCCCGGCGGCACTTCGGTTTTCGAGCCGACGACCTTGCCGGAGGATCCGTCGCGAAAGCTGTTCATGATGGGGTTTCTGACGAACCTGCTGAATCCCAAGATCGCGATCCTGTACATGGCGCTGATCCCGCAGTTCGTAGCGCCCGAGCACGGACAGGTCTGGTTGCAGAGCCTGGTGCTCGGCTCGGTGCAGATCGCGGTGGGGCTGAGCATCGACGCGATGATCGTGCTCGGCGCGGCAGGCATCTCGACGTTCCTCACCGGCCGGCCGCTCTGGCTGCGTGCCCAGCGCTACTTCATGGGCACCATGCTCGGCGCCATCGCGGTCCTCGTCGCCACCGACCGCGCCCGCCCCATGCCGGCCTGACACCACGCCTGGGGCCTGTCGGCGGTGTGCGCGCGGCGGGGTGTGACACGGTGAGCGGCATGGTGGATTTCGGTGCGGCCGTGTCGGCCGCGCACTTCGGCTCGGCGGTCGAGGCGGCGCAGCACGTCGGGGAGTTGTTCGGGGTGTTCGCGTTCGCGAGTTCGGGGGCGCTGCTGGCCGTGCGGCGCGATTTCGACATCTTCGGCATCGTGGTGCTCGCCTGCGCCACCGCGCTCGGTGGCGGCATCATCCGGGATCTGCTGATCGGCCGCACGCCACCCGCGGCGTTCGTCGACCTCAGCTATCTGTGGACCGCCGTGCTCGCCGCCGCGGTGATCTTCTTCTGGCATCCGTCCCGGCGGCTGACCCGGGGACCGCTCGAGGTCGCCGACGCTTTCGGGCTCGGATTGTTCTGCGTGACCGGGACGGTCATCGCCTACTCGCGCGGGCTCGGCGCGCCGTCGGCGGCGCTGCTCGGCCTGGTCACCGCGATCGGTGGTGGCGTGATCCGGGACCTGCTCGGCGGGCAGACGCCGAATGTGCTTCGGCCCGACCAGATCTACGCGGTGCCCGCTCTGGTCGGCGCCGTCGCCACGGCGACGCTGCTGCACTTCGGCGTCTATCAGGCCTGGACCGGCGCGCTGGCCGCCCTCGGCGCGATCGCCTTCCGCCTGCTCGCGCTCCGCTTCGGCTGGCATGCGCCGCAAGCCCGTCGGTACCCACGGATCAAGCCGCCGACCGATCCGACGCTCCCACGCCGGTCCTGACCCGCCGCGGCAGCAGTGTTATCGCGCGCCCGAGCGGAGCCTGCGCACGCCTTCGTCGAGCGTCTCGTCGCGCTTGCAGAAGGTGAAGCGCACCAGGTGATTCCAGGCCGCAGCGTCGTCGGCGAAGACGCTGACCGGGACGGCGGCGACACCGAGTCGCTTCGGCAGTTCCCGGCAGAACGCGAGGCCGTCGGACGCGCCGAGCGGAGTGATGTCGCCACACACGAAGTAGCCGCCCGGACTGGACTTCACCCCGAATCCGGTGTCGGCCAGTGCGGCGGCGAGTCGAAGCCGCCTGTCGGACAACGTATCCCGCAGTCCGGCCACCCATTCGAGCTCGTGGTTCAACGCGTGCGCGACCGCGGGCTGGAACGGGCCACCGGCGACGAAGGTCAGGAACTGCTTGGCGGCGAGCACGCCGTCGATCAACTCCGCCGGGCCGCACGCCCAGCCGGTCTTCCAGCCGGTGACGCTGAATGTCTTTGCCGCACTGGACACCACGACGGTGCGCTCGGCCATGCCGGGCAGCGTGGCGAGGCTGATGTGCTCGGTGCCGTCGTAGACGAGGTGTTCGTAGACCTCGTCGGTGAGCACCAGAATGTCGTGCTCGCAGGCGATCTCGGCGATGGCCTGCAGATCGGCGCGGCCCAGCACGGTGCCGGTCGGGTTGTGCGGGGAGTTGACGACCAGCATCCTGGTCGCCGGGGTGATCGCGGCGCGCAGGCTGTCCAGGTCGAGCACGAAGCGATCGCCGTCGGCGACCAGTCGCGCGGTACGCCGCTGCGCCCCGGCCAAAGCGACTGCGGCGGAATAGGAGTCGTAGTACGGCTCGATCAGCACGACCTCGGAGCCCGGCTCGACCAGGCCGAGGATGGCGGCGGCGATCGCCTCGGTCGCCCCGACGGTCACCAGCACCTGGGTGTCGGGATCGTAGTGGGTGCCGTAGCGGCGGGCCCGGTCGTCGGCGATGGCGCGGCGCAGCACCGGCATGCCGCGCCCGGGCGGGTACTGGTTGAGGCCGTCGGCGATGGCCTGCCTGGCGACCTCGAGCATGCCGGCGGGGCCGTCGGTGTCGGGAAATCCCTGGCCTAAATTGACCGCGTCGAACCGGACGGCGAGTTCGGTCATCTCCGCGAAGATCGTGGAGGCAAAGGGCCGTAGGCGAGCAACGGTGGCGGGTTGCGAAGGCATAGTCGGAGACTAGCCCAGCATTCCTGTTGTGAATCCGGCCACGTCGGAGCTCGCCGGATCCGCACTCGGCCTGTTCGACACGTCATGGACGGATTGATATCGGGCTTCGGCTCGGCTACCCCTTGATGACCGGCCCGCCGGGCCGAGCGATGGGGCCCGGCGAGCTCAGCCCAGTCGGATGCCGGTCAGCTTGGCCGGATTCGCGAGATCGTATGTGCCCCAAACCAGTCCGTCGCGGATGGTGAAACCCATGACCCTGGGCGGATGTCCGTAGCCCGCGGTGACCACGAGGCCCAGTTGTCCGTTGACCGAAGCGAATTCGTAGTTGTAGGCCGGGTCCACGTCGGTGCCGTCCAGCCCGTACTTGCGCACGAGACCCACGTAGAAGCGCGCGATCCGGTCGGCCCCGCGCAGCACGTTCACCGTGGTGGACGTGGTCCCATCGGCATCGCCGATCACCACCGAATCCGGGTGCAGCGCAGCGGTAACCGCCTGCACGTCACCGGACCGCAGTGCGGCCAGGAAGCGCTGCACCGCGACCTCGTGCTCGGCGTCCGGCACCGGCGGCGGGGTGTCCGCCACGGCCTTGCGCGCCCGCACCGCGAGCTGCCGCGCGGCCTCGACCGACACGTCGAGGATCTCGGCGATCTCGTCGAACGGCACCGAAAGCCCGTCGTGCAGTACGAAAGCCACCCGCTGCGGCGGGGTCAGGCTGTCCAGCACCACCATCGCCGCGAGCCGGTACTCCTGCTTGCGGACCACCACCGCCAACGGATCCGGCGTGCTCGACGGCGTGCGATCGGTCACCACCGGCTCCGGTAGCCATTGCCCCACATAGGTTTCCCGGCGTACCGCGGCACTGCGCAAGCGGTCCAGGCAGATTCGGCTCACCACCGTCGTCAGCCAGGCGCGCGGGTCGTCGATCTCGGATTGGTGGGCGCCGGCCAGCCGCAGCCAGCTCTCCTGCACCGCGTCCTCGGCGTCGCCGACGCTGCCCGTCAGCCGATACGCGACCGAGAGCAGATGCGCTCGATGTGATTCGAACAATCCGGCAAGCAGAGCGGCAACCATCAGGGACATTCTACGATCTCCCGGCCGGTCGGTTTACCGCGGTGCCGCCGTGGCGACGCGCGGGAAACCCGATGCTCGGGCCGGGTGATTCGTGACAACATGACTCGATGGACGCACATGCGCTGTCGAACGGAACGGTCTGGCTGTCGATCCCCACCGCCTCGGACATCGACGCGATCACCCAGTGTTGCCAGGACCCGTCCATCGGCGAGTGGGTGACCATCCCGGTGCCCTACACCCGCGACAACGCCCAGACCTTCGTCGACGACATCGTCGGCCCCGGCTGGGCGGGGCACAGCCCGACCTGGGCGCTGCGGCTGCACGAGGGCGGCCCGGTGGTCGGCATGGTCAGCCTCGGCGAACGCGACGAATCCTCGGCCGAGATCGGCTTCTGGCTCGCCCCGAGCGAGCGCTCCCGCGGCCTGATGACCCAGGCGGTAAACCTGGTCTGCGACTACGGCTTCCGGCCCGATGGCTTGGCGCTGCGGCGCATCAGCTGGCGCGCCTTCGTCGGTAACTACCCCTCCGCCGCGGTGGCCCGCCGGGCCGGCTTCTACTACGAGGGCCTGGCCCGCCAGGGCAGCCTGCAGCGCGGCCGGCGCCGTGACCACTGGCTGGCCGCCCGCCTCCCCACCGACCCGCCCGGCCCCGCCGCGGGCTGGCCCGCCGAGTTCGACCGCGCGCTGCAACGAGCACCCGAACGCCGCTGAGTCCGCCCCGACCGCGCGGCAATTGTCGTGGTCAGGGGACCGGCCGTGCCGGGCTGTCGGGGGTCTCAGGGAGAATGGTCCGGAATCGATGCGAGGAGGGGCTGTGACGGACGGTCCGCTGATTGTGCAGAGCGACAAGACGCTGCTGTTGGAGGTCGACCACGAGTTGGCCGATGCGGCGCGGCAGGCCATCGCGCCGTTCGCCGAGTTGGAGCGCGCGCCCGAGCATGTGCACACCTATCGAGTGACGCCGTTGGCGCTGTGGAACGCGCGGGCGGCGGGGCACGACGCCGAGCAGGTGGTCGACGCGCTGGTCAGCTTCTCCCGCTACGCGGTGCCGCAGCCGTTGCTGGTGGACATCGTCGACACGATGGCGCGGTACGGGCGGTTGCAGCTGGTCAAGCACCCGGCGCACGGTCTGGTGCTGGTCAGCCTGGACCGCGCGGTGCTCGAGGAAGTGCTGCGGCACAAGAAGCTGGCGCCGATGTTCGGGGCCAGGCTCGACGACGACACGGTGATCGTGCACGGCTCCGAGCGCGGCCGGATCAAGCAGATGCTGTTGAAGATCGGCTGGCCCGCCGAGGACCTGGCCGGGTACGTCGACGGCGAGGCGCATCCGATCGAACTGGACTACACCGACGACAAGTGGCACCTGCGCGACTATCAGGAGATGGCCGCCGACTCGTTCTGGGCGGGCGGCTCCGGTGTGGTGGTGCTGCCGTGTGGCGCGGGCAAGACGATGGTCGGTGCCGCCGCGATGGCCAAGGCCAAGGCGACCACGTTGATCCTGGTCACCAACACCGTCGCGGGTCGGCAGTGGCGGCGCGAACTGCTGGCGCGCACCTCGCTGACCGAGGAGGAGATCGGCGAATATTCTGGCGAACGCAAGGAGATCCGCCCGGTCACCATCGCGACCTACCAGGTGATCACCCGCCGCACCAAGGGCGAATACAAGCATCTCGAGCTGTTCGACAGCCGCGACTGGGGCCTGGTCATCTACGACGAGGTGCACCTACTGCCCGCGCCGGTCTTCCGGATGACCGCCGACCTGCAGTCGCGCCGCCGCCTCGGCCTCACCGCGACGCTGGTCCGCGAGGACGGCCGCGAGGGCGACGTGTTCTCGCTGATCGGCCCGAAGCGCTACGACGCGCCGTGGAAGGACATCGAGGCGCAGGGCTGGATCGCGCCCGCCGAGTGCATCGAGGTGCGGGTCACGCTCACCGATGCCGAGCGGATGGCCTACGCGACGGCCGAGCCCGAGGAGCGCTACAAGCTGTGCTCCACCGCGCGCACGAAAATCCCCGTGGTGCAGTCGATCCTGGCCAAGCACACCGACGCGCCGACCCTGGTGATCGGCGCCTACCTCGACCAGTTGGACGAGCTGGGCGCCGCGCTGAACGCCCCGATCATCCAGGGTTCGACGAAAACCAAAGAGCGCGAAGAACTCTTCGAGGCGTTCCGGCAGGGCGAGATCCCGGTGCTGGTGGTGAGCAAGGTGGCGAACTTCTCCATCGACCTGCCGGAAGCATCGGTCGCGGTGCAGGTTTCGGGGACCTTCGGCTCCCGTCAGGAGGAGGCGCAGCGCCTCGGCAGGCTGCTGCGGCCGAAACACGATGGCGGCCAAGCCCATTTCTACTCGGTGGTGGCCCGGGACACCCTCGACGCGGAATACGCCGCGCACCGTCAGCGTTTTTTGGCCGAACAGGGGTATGCCTACCGCATCATGGACGCCGACGACCTGCTCGGTCCGCCCATCGGATAAGTGGAGGCATCTTCTCCGCAAACTGTGCTAGGAATAGGGACGTGCGACGCTTCGAATTCCCGGTCGACCGCAAGCATGCCCGCGCGGTCAACGAAGTCTTCGCCGACCAGCGTCGACTACGCATCATGGCTATCGCGGCCGCGATCATCGCGGCCGCGGGTGCGGCGTTTTTGATCTATCTCGACCACCCGTGGGCCTACCTGCTGACCATCGCCTTCATCCTCGGCGCTGTGGTGGCGCTGTGGGTGGCGTTCTGGACCGCGCGGCATGCCAGCATCGACAAGCTGTACACCAACGGCGAGCTCGTGCCCGCGGTGGTCTCGGAGACCTATCCGTCGAGCGTGGTGCTGCTCGCCCTGGTCGACGTGGCCAAGCCGGGTGCCACCGATTCGCGCTACGCGCTGGTGATTCGGCGGGTTCGCGCCCTGCCCGGCCACGCGATGGCGGCGGGGGAGCGGGTGCCCTCGGTCGCGGTGCGCACCGACCGGGCGCCGCGGCAGGTCGGCGAGCGCTGGCAGTCGGTCAGTGCCATGCCGATCGCGTGGGGCACCACGGACGCGTCGGTCATCGACCGAGCCAGGAACACCATCAGCGATGCCGAATGGCGTTTGCTCACCGACAATCTCGCGCTCACCGACAAGGTCCGGCGCGCGCCCGCCAAGCGACTACTGCTCGACCCGCACCAGCTGCCCGGCGATCTCGGCTCCTGAGATCGGCAGCGATCTTGCCTTATTGGAGTTGCGCCGCCGCATAGACTCCGAAGATGGTTCCGACGTCAAACCTGCTGGCGTTTCTCGCCGCGGCGACCGTGCTCATCATCGTGCCCGGACCCGGTGTCTTGTTCACCATCGGTCGCGCGCTCACGCTCGGTAGGCGGGCCGCATTGCTGTCGGTGGCCGGGCACTGTGTGGGCGTGTTCGTCGCGCTGCTGCTCGTCGCGGTGGGGCTCGGCACGTTGCTGATGGCCTCGTCGCTCGCGCTGACCGTGATCAAGTTCGCCGGCGCGCTGTATCTGATGTACATCGGGGTCCAGGCTTTTCGCGAACGCAAATCGCTGCTCGACGCGCTCGGCGCCGACATCGCGCCCGCACCGGATGCCAAGGTGCTGCGCCAGAGCGTGCTCGTCGGGCTGACCAACCCGAAGGCGATCATTTTCTTCGCCGCGATCCTGCCGCATTTCGCCGATCCCGCCGCCGGGTCACTGCCGCTGCAATTCCTGATCCTCGGCTCGATCTTCCTGGCCGTCGCGATGGTCTCGGACAGTGCTTGGGCGCTGGTCGCGTCCTCGGCGCGCACCTGGTTCGCCCGCTCGCCGCGCAGGCTGGCGGCGGTCGGCGGGGCAGGCGGGATGATGATCTTCGGGCTCGGCGCCTCGGTGGCGCTGACCGGAAGCACCGACTGAACCGACTAGCATCTATCGAAGTCGGTACGGCCGTACCGAAAAGTGGGGGGCGAAAAGGGGTGGTTGTCGAATGAGGCTGTCCGGCTGGATGTGTGCCGCGGTGGTCGGCGCGCTGGTCACCGCGACGGGGCTCGCGGCGGCCGACCCGCCGCCCGATCCGTTCACCGGATCGTCCGGACTCGGCGACCCGTATTACCCGGAGGACGGTAACGGCGGCTACGACGCCCGCCACTACGACGTCACCATCGACTATGACCCGGCGAGCCACCAGCTCACCGGGACCACCCGCATCGACGCCGTCTCGACCCAGGCGCTGCGCGCGTTCAACCTGGACTTCGCCGGGCCCGCGGTGCGCACGGTATCGGTGAACAACATGCCCGCCGGGTTCAACCGCAACGGCGAGCACGAACTCACCGTGACGCCGACGCTGCCGTTGCTGCCCGGACTTCCGTTCACGGTCACCGTGGACTACGCGGGCATCGCCGAGAACACCGAGGGCAACGGCTGGACGTACGCGCCGAGCGGCGGCGCCTTCGCCGCGGGCGAGCCGCACTCCGCGACCAGTTGGTACCCGCTCAACGACACCCCGTTGGACAAGGCGACTTTCGCGTTGCACGCGACCGTTCCCGCGGAATGGGAGGTCGTCTCGAACGGCCTGCGCACCCAGGACGAGGTACAGGGCGAGCGGCGGACCGTCAGCTGGGCGGCCAATCAGCCGGTGATCGGCTACCTGACCACCATCGCGATCGACAAGTTCAGCTTCCTGGAACAGCGGCGCGCCAATGGCACCCCGCTGATCAGTGCCTTCGCCCCGCAGGCGGAACGCAACCGGGAGACCGAGCAGCGCCTGCCGGAGATCCTGGACTTCATCGAAAGCCTCTACGGCCCTTACCCGTTCGAGTCGTCCGGCGGCATCTACGTGGACGCCGACATCATGTTCTCGCTGGAAACCCAGACCCGCCCGATCTACGCGCCATGGACCGACCTGCCGACCGCGGTGCACGAGATCACCCACCAGTGGTGGGGCGATTCGGTGTCGGTGCGGCAGTGGTCCGACGTCTGCCTCAACGAATGCTTCGCCAGCTACACCGCCGACTATCTGTGGCCGGAGCACAAGGAAGGCAAGGACGTCGACCAGCAGTACCGGCAGACCATCCAGAAGTACCAGGGCAACAGTGAGTTCTGGGAGATCCCGCTGGCAAACCCCGGCGCCGGAAAGGAATTCACGTCGGTCTACTACCGTGGTCCGCTGTTCCTGCACGCGCTGCGCAGGCAGCTCGGCGACGACGTATTCTTCGCGGCGGTAAAAGAATTCAACGCAGGCCACGCATACAGCAACGCGTCCATGCCCGAGTTCCGCACCTTCATCCAGTCCAAGTCCCCGACAAACCTGACCCCCTTCTTCGACGCCTGGCTCGACCAAAACACCCCACCACCGGACGAGTACCTCTACCCCGGCAGCCTGCGCGGATGACCTCATCGAGTCGAGTCGTATGGTCGTTAAACGATCTTCAACAGCGACCAAATGACTCGACTCGATAGCACCGACGACCTTTTGACTCGACTCAACGGCACCAATGATCGTTCGACTCCGCTTGTTTTCCCCAGCTTCTTTCAACCGGGCCACAGTCAGTCCTCACGCTGGAACTCGAGCGTTGCCCATCACAGGCTGCGGAAGAGAAAGCCGGGGACCCCACCTGACGTGCTCAGCACTATCGGGTCATT